>NZ_AP013072.1:771666-1440833 GCF_000478925.1 Streptococcus anginosus subsp. whileyi MAS624
ATGCGAATTAAGCGAGATTATCCAAATTATAAGAAAATTTACATCACAGAAAATGGTTTAGGCTATAAAGATGAGTTTGTAGATAATACGGTTTATGATGATGCTCGGATTGACTATGTTAAAAAACATTTGGAAGTTTTAGCTGATGCTATTGCGGACGGCGCCAATGTAAAAGGCTACTTCTTATGGTCGCTGATGGATGTATTTTCTTGGTCAAATGGCTATGAGAAACGTTATGGTCTCTTCTATGTTGACTTTGAAACACAGGAGCGCTACCCTAAAAAGAGTGCTTACTGGTATAAAGAACTATCGCAAACGCGAGAAATTCGTTAATGAAGTTGAATGGCAGTATTGATACTTATCAGTCAAACTGCCATTTCTTATTGTCGCATATTACTTTATATATTTTTTGTAACAATTTCCTACGGTCTGTGTGATATTTTTGGAATCTATTGACTTGAAAAATTCCTCTTTATATAATGGAATAGAACATTTTTATAAGGAGGTCATATGACTTTATCAGGACTCATTGTTTTGGTGGTATTTATATTTCGGTTGGTATTTTTGAAACGATCTATTAAAAACGAAAAGGCGATTCTGGCAAATGGTGGCCGCGAATATGGCGTTCAAAATACCAAATATATCACCATCCTTCATATTTTATTTTACCTTTCTTGCTTTGCAGAAGCCACAATACGTCAAGTTCATTTTGATACGCTCGGTGTTATGGGGCTAGGGCTCTTAATATTTGCGATGTTTATGCTCTATGTTGTGACAAAACTTTTAGGGGAAATTTGGACTGTAAAGCTGATGCTGGTTAAGAATCATCAATTTGTTGACCATTGGCTTTTCCGTTATGTCAAACATCCAAATTACTTCTTGAATATCATTCCGGAGTTGATTGGTTTAGCACTTCTTTGCCACGCTCTCCTTTCATTTTGCATTTTGTTTCCGTTCTACATTATTGTTCTATACAATCGTATCAAGGAAGAAGAACAGCTCCTTCGAGAAGTCATTATTCCAAATGGAATTGTTGAAAAATAATATTGGAATAACTGCTATTGTTTAAATAGCTGGAAATATAAATGATTCAACCTACAAATAGATAGTATAAAAAGAGGCGAGGCTAGGACGAAAGTCTTTAGTTTAAAAGTGTGCAGTTTAATAAAGCACAGAAGCTCTCTCCAATTGCTCAAAGCTATGCTTTGAGCAATTGGAGAGAGCTTCTTTAAATTTCAAGGTTATCGCTTTTCAGGTTCGGAAGAATACTTTTGATGAAAACTTCGTTTCCTTTAATTGGGCACTTCAACAGCCTATCAAACTGTCGAATAAGCTTGTAGGGGTGAGACTATGAACTCAAAAATTTTCTATCTTGAGCATAATCTCACCCCTTTTTCTTATGCTCGTTGATATATTCTAATTTTTGTTGTCGTGTTTTTCTTTTAAAGAGGGCCTCGGCTGACATGGCAGAAGGTTTGTCGGGAAATTCTTCTTGATACAAAAGAGTAACGGGTAATCGTGTACGCGTGTATTTGGCGCCTTTTCCGGTATTATGCGTATGAAGTCGTTTTTTGACATCGGTCGTGTAACCTGTGTAGAGAGAACCGTCAGCACATTCAAGGACATACATAAAGGCTTTATTTTCCATAATAAATTTCGTGAATTTCTGGAGTATAACTGCCATCTTGATTGTGAATGAAAAGCGGTGGCAGGATTTTTAGCCCGTCGCGAGAGCTGTCTTTGATAGCTTCAATGAGAAGCATATTGGCTTTTCGATTTGCCTTTGGGTAGACAAATTGAATGCGTTTTGGTGCTAAATTGTGAGCAGTCATAGTGTCAACAATATCAAGGAATCGTTCGGGACGATGAACTATTGCTAAGCGTCCGTTGGATTTCAAGACCCGTTGGGAAATTTGACAGATTTCTTCCAGATTGGTCGCAATTTCATGCCGTGCAAGCAGATAGTGCCGACTTGCATTGAGATTAGAATGTTCATCCACTTTAAAATAAGGCGGATTGCATAAAATCATGTCCACTTTACTACCGTCGATATAGTGGGTGAGATATTTCAAATCATCCTGAATGACCTGCATTTGGTGGGTTAAGCCATTTAGCTCAATAGAACGCTCTGCCATATCTGCGAGACGTTCTTGAATCTCAACAGCAATGATTTGGGCTTTCGTGCGCGTGCTTGCAAAAAGTCCAACAGCACCATTTCCGGCACAGAGATCCACGATAAGACCACGTTTAGGTAAATTTGGAAAGCGAGAGAGGAGCACGCTATCTACTGAGTAGCTAAAGACCTCTCGATTTTGGATAATTTTGACGTCAGTAGAAAAGAGCTGATTGATTCGCTCACCGTCTTTTAAAAGAATTTCTGCCATATACCCTTATTATATCATGATGTAGAGGAAAAGAAGCAATAAAAATAAGCAGTAAGACAAAAATGTACGGTTTTTCTTACTGCTATAGGTTAAATTTTACAAATTCTGTTCCCGTTCATTCTGTCTGTGTGTCACAACAATAAAAGTAATTGTAAAGAGGAGCATCAGAATGAAATAGATTGGCAAACTGTTGCTGGTTAAGGTAGTGATTTCAATGTACTTTTGCAGGATAATGGCTGTTCCGAAGAAGCCAATGAGCGACCAGAGGATCAGCAGAATTCGCCAGAGATTGAGTGGAAGGCAGGCACGGACAACAGATAGAAAGCCGATGGAACCTAATAAATAATAAAGCAGAGTTGAGATTTCTATTTGTGACCAGCCATGTAGTCCACCGAAAATATTGACAAATAAAACACTAAAGACGACCATTAGCCCGCTAGGTAGAGCTTTGAAAATAGCTTTTTTCAGAAAGTCGGGTTCGACTGGTTTGATATTGCGCTCAAAGGTGAGGACAAAAGGTGGTAAACCTTCAACAAATTGGTCAATTAAGGTGATTTGAATGGGGATAAATGGAAAGACCAAGAGCCATTCTGCTCGTCCCAGTAAGATACTAGAAATACAAATGATTGTCAAAATGAACGAATAGGTTGTTTTAATGAGGAAAATTGGTGCAATGCGGGCGATGTTATTAACAACACGGCGTCCTTCAAAGAGAATTTCAGGGACATCGTTAAAGTCAGAATTGAGCAAAACGAGATTGGCAACTTGTCGGGTTGCAGGATCCCCTTCAGCCATGGCAATGGAGCAGTCTGCTTCCCGTAAGGCTAGAATATCATTGACTCCGTCACCAGTCATTGCTGTGGTATGTCCTGCTTTTTTCAGGGTTTGAATGATAAGTTTCTTTTGATGAGGAGAAACGCGGCCAAAGATAGCAGTTGTTTCTGCTAGCTCAATCAACTCTTGAACCGTTACTTTTGAACAGTCAACATAACTTTGGTAATTTGCAAAGCCTGCTTTTGCAGCAATGTTTGATACAGTAATTGGATTGTCACCTGAGATGATTTTTAAGCCCACTTCTTGTGAGCGTAAGTATTCCAAAGTATCAGCTGCTCCGTCACGAATCGGATCTGTGATTTCTAAAATGGCAATGGGTTGAATGCTACTTGGTAAGTGAATGTGTTTATGGTCAATGCGTTCAGGACTAATAGCTAAAGCGAGCACACGCGAACCACGCTTTTGAGCTTCCTGTGCTAGCTCAATTTCTTCATGAAAGAGCATTTCAGGCGCACCGAGAAAGACAGTACCTAAGTCCGACATTTCCATAGCTCCCCATTTACGGTCACTCGAAAATGGAATCATATTACTTGTTTGATAGTCAGTCGGAGTAGTAAATTGCTTGCGAATGGCTTGGGCAGTTGGATTATTGTCATCGCTTGCAGTGATATAAGCACTAAGAATGTCAGAGATGGCTTGTTCTGAAAAATCTTCTGTGAGTGGGCTGAAGGTTTCAACGTGCATTTTCCCTTGTGTAATGGTACCTGTCTTATCAAGACAGAGCATATCAACACGGGCCAATGTTTCAACGGAGTACATTTCTTGTACGAGGACTTTTCGTAAGCCCAGCTTGATGACAGCTGTTAAAAGAGAAGTAATCGTTAAAAGAGCAATTCCTTTTGGTAGCATTCCCAGAAGAGCCGTTGAGGTATTGACAACTGAGTCTTTGACAGGTAAATGTTTTACAAAGAGAGCTTCTAGAAAGAGCGCAATTCCGAAAGGGATAATGATTTTTCCTGTAAAACCTGCAATCCTGTCCATGGATTTCATGATACGAGAATTGATTGGTTTGACAGTCTTAGCCTCTAGCATCAGTTTAGAAGCATAATTATCAGAGCCTACATGAGTGATTTTGGCAATAACACGCCCGCTGGCAAGAAAACTTCCTGAGAGCAATTGCTCCCCAATCTCCTTTTGAACAAGGTCACTTTCACCTGTCAACATGGCTTCGTTCACTTCTGCAAAACCGTCTAAAACAGTTGCGTCACTTGGAATCTGCTCACCTGCGCTCAAACGAATCACATCACCTAGAACTAACTCTTCTGGATTGATAGATGTGGTTTGCCCGATACGGATAACACTAATCTTTTCTTTATTTAAGAGATTGAGTTTATCAACCATGTGCTTGGCACGTAACTCTGTGACAATACCAGAGAAAGCATTGAAGCAGATAACAGCAAAGAAAACCAAGTTGCTCCATGCTTGCACAGCAACAAGCGCCAGGGCAATTGCAAAATTTAGTGCATTAAATAGCGTAAAAACATTGCGCTTGATGATTTGCCAGGTGCTGGTACTTGTATTGGCTGTAAAATCATTGGTAAGTCCTTGAGCAATTTTTTCTTGGACTTGTTGGTGGGTTAATCCCGTAAATTCTTTCATGTTCATGAGAATAATCATACCATTTTTTTAATAAAATTTCTAATAGAATCCATTCAGCTGTAACAGTTTTAAAGCAAAAAAAGTTTGCGAGTGGGCATTGGATAAGGTATAATGAAAAGGATAAGAAGGGAGAGCCTATGTTTTATAGATATTTGAGAAGATTGGTGATGTTGATTTTATGGGCTATAAATGGTAATGCTCATTTACATCATCTGGAGAATATTCCTGACCAAGAGGAAAATTATATTTTGGTAGCACCGCACCGTACCTGGTGGGATCCTGTTTATATGGCTTTCGCTACAAGACCCAAGCAATTTATTTTTATGGCAAAAAAAGAATTATTCACGAATCGCGTTTTTGGTTGGTGGATTCGGATGTGTGGTGCTTTTCCGATTGACCGTGAAAATCCTGGAGCATCCGCTATCAAATACCCTGTAAAAATGCTGAAATCAAGCAACCGCTCGTTGATTATGTTTCCAAGTGGCAGCCGTCATTCTAAGGATGTTAAAGGAGGAGTAGCTTTGATTGCCAAAATGGCAAAGGTACGGATTCTTCCGGCCGTTTATGTCGGACCGATGAGCCTGAAAGGTTTAGCAAAAGGTGAGCGTGTGGACATGGATTTTGGCCAGCCGATTGATATTTCAGACATCAAAAAGATGAATGATGAAGGCCTAGAAGAAGTCGCCCGTCGTATTCAGACAGAATTTGATCGTTTAGATGCAGAAGTAGCAGCTCTTGAAGTGAAAAAAAGTCCGAATATATTATTGCTGTTGCCACGTTTGATTGCCCTCTTACTATCCCTTGTTGTTGGCTTGTTGACATTTGTTTTTAGTTTTATCGCAAGCTTTGTTTGGGATCCTGAAAAGCATAGAAAATCAAATCTCTTATAAAGGATGATAACTATACGCCTATCTGGATAGCAGCAATCGTACAGAATGAAATGGAATTTGTATATCTGGCAAAGCAAGTGTAGCAAACATTTGATCTATGTTTCTAAAAGGAGCCTCTATGAAAATAGCAGTTTTACTGTATCCAGCGTGCTCATTGCAGGAAATCACAACTTTGACATCCATTCTTTGTCTTTCTTTTGGGCAGTCTTTGGACTATCTTGCTTCAGAAAAGAAAATTTATACAAGTGAAGAAGGATTACAAGTTATTCCGGATTTTACTTTTAAAGAAGTTCAAGGTGTAGTGTATGATTGTATCATATTGCCAGGTACACAGGAGCCTTTTGTTAGTCTCTATGATTCTAGACTCATCTCTTTTTTGAAAAATGTAGATATCAAGCGAACAATAGTAGCTGCCATTTCTTCGTCACCTATGTTTTTGGGAAAAGCTGGTTTATTGAGAAATCGATATTATACAGGCGGTTTATATATGGAGTTAGTAGACTATTTTTCTTTTTTGGAAAAAGAAAATATGCTCCATCAGCCAGTTGTAAAAGATAAGAATGTTATCACAGCTATTGGATTTGCCTATACAATATTTTCTCAGACTGTTTTGGATACTTTAGGATTAGAATTACCGAGCGATTTCTTTTTGAGAAAAAATTTCTACAGCCCAGAGGAATTAACTTATCATTTAGAAGCAAGTGATTACCAAAAAATACTGCAAAAGATTTCACAATATGAACGATGTACCCAGGAATGATTTTCTGGTTTTTTATTGTAAATGTTAGGACAAAAAGAATAATCAATACATAAATTATACATGAAAGCGCTTGCTAAAATAGATTTAAAATAGTATACTAAATTTAAGGTATACGGTTTTAAAAAGGTGATAAGAGTGTGCATTGCTCTTATTTATAAAAAGTTGATGTATTCAACATGCAATGATAAAAGGAGAAATATATGAAAAAATTGATTTTTCGTTTAACAATTTTATTATCTGCTCTCATTCTCTTTCCTTTCCAAGCAGTTGAAGCTTGTACAGGTTTTATTGTTGGGAAGAACTTGACAGCAGATGGTTCGACTTTGTATGGTCGTACAGAGGATTTGGAGCCTCATCATAATAAAGTCTATAAAGTCCATCCAGCTAAGGACAATAAAGCAGGTGCAAAGCTGATTGATGAAGCCAATGGTTTTGAATGGCAGTTACCTGCTCGGAGTTATAAATACACTTCGGTTTCAGACGTCACGCCAAAAGAAGGTATTTTTGACGAAGTAGGCTTCAATGAACATGGAGTATCTATATCAGCCACTGTTTCTGCAAAAGCAAATAAAGCTATTCAAAAAGTTGATCCTTATGTTGAAAAAGGCTTAGCAGAGTCTATTATGACTACAGTCGTTTTACCACATGTAAAAACGGCTCGTGAAGGTGTGGAACTCATCGCGGAGATTGTCAAAAAGCAAGGTGCTGCTGAAGGCAATATCGTGACAATTGCGGATAAGACGGGTGTTTGGTACATGGAAATCCTCTCTGGCCACCAATATGTTGCCATTAAATATCCCGATGATAAATATAGTGTTTTCCCTAATACTTTCTTCTTAGGAAGTGTTGATTTTAATGACAAGGAAAATGTCATTGCTTCAGAAAATGTGGAAAAAGTAGCGCGTGATGCTAATTCTTACAAGGAGATTGATGGTAAATTCCATATTTCCCAATCTTATAATCCACCAATGTCAGAGGCAGATCGTTCGCGTGCTTGGGCAGGTATTAAGGCTTTGAATCCAGACGCACCAGTCAATTATGATGATAAATATTTTGATTTGTTGCAATCTAGCAATAAGAAAATCAGTGTTGCAGATGTGATGCGGATGCAGCGGAATCGTTTTGAAGGAACGCAATTCAAACCACTAGACCAAATGGAATTAGACGGTAAAGGCATTCCTCAACGTGGAAAAGTAGATCCAGTCTATAAATATCCGCTTGGCAACCCAAACGTAATGGAAGCACACATTTTCCAATTGAAAGATAATATCCCTGCTAGCATGGGTGGTGGCACAATGTGGCTTTCTGTCGGTAGTCCTCGATTTGCACCATACTTGCCATACTATGGAAATATCAACAATACTTATGCTGCTTATCAAGTTGATACAACGAAATATGACAAAGATTCTTGGTACTGGGTTGCGTCACACATTTACGATATGGCGGCCAAATACCAAAAATTATTTGGCAATAGTGTACAGGAAAAATGGAAAGCTTTGGAAGCACGATTGATTGAAGAACAAGCCAAATTAGATGAACAATACGCAGCTGCAGGTGGAGCTTCGTCAGAAGAAGTGACTGCGTCTAGTATGGCGCGTGCAGAGGAAGTCTTCAAAGAAATGAAAGCTCTAGAAGCTGAAATGGAAGAAAAGATTAAAAATGAGCAAACGCCACCAAGCTCTAGCTTAGAACCATCTTCAAGTACAAGTGAGTCATCTTCAACCACATCTTCCACTTCGTCTACATCTCAATCTTCGTCAAGTACAAATGAAACGTCTACATCTAGTTCATCAGATACTGAAAAACCTAAACCAAGCGAAACTTCTGATACCTTAGTGGATACAGCCACAGGGGTTCGCTTGCAAAATGCAGATTTGGTGAAAGCTAATCTCAAATTAGCAGTTAAAAAGACGATTGAAGAAAACGCAGATAGCTATGACATTACCTTGACCAATCCAAAAGGCGAAGCAGTGTCACAAGTCAGTTCAACAGTAGTGACAGTACCAGTGAAGCAAGGTGCTACGGTGGATTCTGTTTATGCTATGAAAGACGGCAAGCAAGCGGAAAAATTTGATTTTGTTCTCAACAAAGATCAAACGATTAGCTTTAAAACAACACACTTCTCTACTTACAAAGTAAATTACAAAGTTGTCAAAGAAACGCCAAAACAAAATAAACGTGGCTTCCTTCCGTCAACTGGTGAAAAAGTAACCTTCCTCGGTTTGGTAGGAATTGTCATTTTAGGAGTTGTCATCTTCATCTTAGCAAAACGTTCAAAAAAGAATAATGACTAGTTGAAGCAAGAAAATCAACATCATGTTGAAGAATTCCCTCAAAGTTGGATACAAAACTAACTTTGGGGGATTTTTATATGAATTGGATAAATTTCTACATTAAATTGACAATGATAATATTATTTTTGACAATAATAGTTGTCAAAGTGACATGAATGAGTTACAATAGAGATGAAAGGAGAGGAGCATATGAAGTTGAGAAATCGGCTCAAGGAACTTCGAGCAAGAGATAGGATCAATCAAACAGAACTAGCCAGAAAAGCAGGAGTTTCTCGACAAACCGTCAGTTTGATTGAGCGGGGAGAGTATGCTCCGTCTGTTATCATTGCCTTGAAGATTGCACATATTTTTGGCGAAAACGCAGAAAATGTATTTTATCTAAAGGAGAATAGCGATGAAAAAATGGATGAAAATTAGCGTTTTACTAGTAGTGAGTGTTTTGCTAGGAATTTTTGTAGCAAGTAGTTGGCTAGGAAATTTCCATTTTCCAACTTTTTTAAATAGCATACTTTGGGGTTGGATGATTCGTGTGCTCAATCTGCTTTTATTCTGCATGACAATTTATTTACTACAGTCTAGTCGGACAATTCAAAGGCAGTCATATTCTATATGGACAATATTGTCTCCAAAAGACAATTGAGCAGGTTCGGCATTTTAAATTGCCAATCGTTACATTTCCTGAAGATGTTTTAGCCTTGATGAAGACCTATGATGAAGCAGAAAGAGAAGCACATTATGAGCAGAGCTTTAAGATTCTTTTTCAGTTAAATCAGTTCATTTTGCCAGCGTTCTACATCCTCCTGTTTACTATTTCGCTTCTATTACGTGAAGTTCAATACCTTCCTATTGCAATCGTGGTCTTTATCCACCTCTACATCAATGTAGTAAATATTTCTATGATAAAGAAATACTTTAAATAAGGCTGGTCAAAAAGTATCTCTGACTCTATCTCATTTAGTGATAAGCGAATAGCACAGTAGGTGATTGCTCAAAGCATTGCTTTGAGGTGGCGGATAGGGCTTGCGAAGCAAGTCTCAAACCTGTTCGCTTTTCAAGCTAGAAAGAACACTTTTGACGAAAACTCTGTTTTCTTTATCCACCGCCTCAACAGTCAGGGAGACTGTTGAGCAGTCTTGCATGTAGGGAACTACGAACTTAAATTTTTCAAGATAAGTTCTGTCCCAATCTTATGAAACATAACTAGTTATACGAGGAGCATTTTAATGAAAAAAATAGCCCATCTTGGACTTGGAATTTTAAAATTATTGGGACTGATTGTGTTAGTCATGGCTATCAATGGCATTCCTATGTTGTTTCTAGCTAGAGGGCAAGATTTGCCCGTGTATATAGAAATTTTACTGGTGTTAGCCTACCTTGTGCTCGTGTTTTTTGCTATCCGCACTTTATGGAGAAGATACCAAACACACATCTCAAAAGACGTCAAAGTTCTGTCGTTTTCTTGGGGAGATTTTGGAAAAGCCTTGTTATTCTTTTTAGCGGCAAGAATAGTAGCAGTAGTTGGAACTTATCTAAATATCCTTTTAACAGGGCAAAGTACGACCAGTAATGATAGTGCTTTACAAAGTCTAGGAAAAATTATGTCTGTTAATCATATCTTTTTTGCTCTGTTATATGTAGTAACTGTTGCAATAATAGCTCCGGTGATTGAAGAATTAGTATTCCGTGGTTTTGCGACAATCTTTTTCTTTGAGAAAGATCAAAAAATATCAGCAGCCATCATAACATCTATCATTTTTGCACTTCCTCATATTTCAAAATGGACAGAGTTTCCACTTTATTTTGCCATGGGATTAGTGCTTTATGCTGCCTTTGCACGTCGAGGAAATCTCAAGGATTCAATAGCTGTGCATATTTTAAACAACACACCAGCAGCTCTCGTTATGCTGCTTACGATGTTTCAATAGTGGTTTAAAAATGGCAAATCATTCATAATTTAAAATCAAAAACACGAAAGGAGTAGTACCACTTATTGTTGGTATGTCCCATTCGTGTTTTTGTGTTATTAGATGTTATTTTTGTTAATTGATATTTTATAACCCGTAATTATAATCATCATCTTGCATGGCTTCAACTTCACCAAGAAGATAACCGTTTCCGACTTGAGAAAAGAAGTCATGGTTAGAGGTTCCAGTTGAAATACCATTCATGACAATCGGATTGACGTCATCAGCTGTATCAGGGAAAAGTGGGTCTTGACCAAGATTCATCAGAGCTTTATTAGCATTATACCGAAGGAAAGTTTTGACTTCTTCCGTCCATCCGACGCCGTCATACAAAGTTTCTGTATAGCCTTCTTCGTTTTCATAGAGGGTGTAGAGCAGGTCGTACATCCACTCTCGGAAAGTTTCTTGTTCTTCTTCTGGCAATTCGTTAAAGCCTAATTGGAATTTATAACCGATATACGTTCCGTGGACAGATTCATCACGGATAATCAATTTGATGATTTCAGCTACATTGGCCAACTTGTTATTTCCAAGATAGTAGAGCGGAGTAAAGAAACCAGAGTAGAAGAGGAAGGTTTCCAGAAAGACACTGGCAACCTTCTTTTCAAGAACATTTCCATTGAGGTAAATCTCATTGATAATTTCAGCTTTCTTTTGCAAATAAGGGTTTGTATTCGTCCATTCAAAAATTTCGTCAATTTCTGATTTCGTGTTAAGGGTTGAGAAAATAGATGAATACGATTTGGCATGAACAGACTCCATGAATTGGATGTTATTCAACACAGCCTCTTCATGAGGTGTACGAATATCCCCTCGGATAGCTTCAACACCTGATTGGGATTGCATCGTATCCAATAATGTTAATCCGCCAAAGACCTTACCAACAAGGTCTTTTTCTTCAGGTGATAATTTTCTCCAGTCATCCAAATCGTTGGAGAGGGGGATTCGTGTATCGAGCCAGAATTGCTCGGTCAGTTTTTCCCAAGTAGATTTATCAATGACATCTTCAATGGCATTCCAATTTATGGCTTTGTAATAGGTTTTCATGTTGATTACTTTCTTTTATTCCAGTTGATTTTTATCGTTTACAGATAGTTTAAAATTGTTCTGAAAGGCTTTTAGAAACTTTATATAGTACAGAAAAATCTCGCTTCATAGCAGTTGTTGTACTAATATAATATTAAATCACGCAGCTCTCACACTGATTCGCTCCAACTTCGCCGCCATCATCTGTAAAGGTGCGGACATAGTAGATTGATTTAATGCCCTTGTTAAAGGCATAGTTGCGCAGGATAGACAGGTCGCGCGTGGTTTGTTTGCTTTCAGTTTTCCATTCGTAGAGTCCCTGTGGAATGTCGCTACGCATAAAGAGGGTCAGAGATAATCCTTGATCCACGTGCTCAGTCGCTGCTGCATAGACATCAATGACCTTGCGCATGTCCATATCATAAGCGCTGGTGTAGTAAGGAATCGTCTCAGTTGATAGACCAGCTGCTGGATAGTAGATTTTTCCAATTTTCTTTTCTTGGCGTTCTTCGATGCGTTGCGTAATAGGGTGGATAGAAGCAGATACATCATTGATATAGCTGATAGAGCCATTCGGTGCAACAGCTAAGCGATTTTGGTGATAAAGACCGTCTGTCATGACTTTTTCGCGTAGCTCAGTCCAATCTTTAGCAGAAGGGATAAAGATATTTTCAAAGAGTTTTTTAACTCGGTCAGATTTCGGTACAAATTCACCAGTCACATATTTGTCGAAGTATAAACCATTTGCATAATCAGACTTTTCAAAGTTGTGGAAGGTCATACCACGCTCGCGGGCAATATTATTGGATTCAACAAGGGTCCAATAATTCATGAGCATAAAGTAAATACTAGTAAACTCAACAGATTCAGCTGAACCATATTCAATCAACTGTTGAGCCAGATAACTGTGTAAGCCCATGGCTCCTAGCCCAAAAGTATGAGCTAAGCTATTGCCATGATCAATAGTCGGAACGGCTTTGATGTGAGAGCTATCTGTAACAAACGTTAGCGCCCGCGTCATGGTACGGATAGACTTACCGAAATCTGGTGAAGTCATCATATTGACTACATTGGTCGACCCAAGATTGCAAGAAACATCCGTTCCTAAACGAACGAATTCTTGAGCGTCATTCAAGAGACTTGGTTCTTGGACTTGCAGGATTTCGGAGCAGAGATTGCTCATGATAATCTTGCCGTCTACTGGATTAGCACGATTAGCAGTATCGATATTAACTACATAAGGATAGCCAGATTCCTGCTGCAACTTGGAAATCTCAGTTTCTAAATCACGAGCTTTAATCTTTGTTTTGTTAATCTTAGGATTGGCAACCAATTCGTCGTATTTTTCAGTAATATCAATATAGGCAAATGGAACGCCATATTCCCGTTCGATAGAGTAAGGGCTAAAGAGATACATATCTTCGTTCTTTCGAGCCAATTCATAAAATTTATCTGGAATGACAACGCCCAAAGAAAGGGTTTTTACCCGTACTTTTTCATCAGCATTCTCTTTCTTAGTTGAAAGAAAAGCGATAATATCTGGGTGAAAGACATTAAGATAAACAACACCAGCTCCCTGACGTTGGCCTAATTGATTAGAGTACGAAAAACTGTCTTCAAAGAGCTTCATAACTGGTACCACACCAGAAGCAGCTCCTTCATAACCTTTGATAGGGGCACCCGCTTCCCGCAGGTTACTGAGGGAAATTCCAACGCCACCGCCAATCCGAGATAGCTGCAGAGCAGAGTTAATGGAGCGGCCGATAGAGTTCATATCATCTGTTACTTGGATGAGGAAGCAAGAAACTAGTTCACCGCGACGGGCACGTCCTGCATTGAGGAAGCTTGGTGTAGCCGGTTGATAGCGCTGGTGAATAATTTCATTGGCAATATCCTTGGCGATTGCTTCATTACCGTTGGCAAAATAGAGCGCGTTAAATAGAACACGATCTTCCATGCTTTCAAGGTAATACTCGCCGTCATTTGTTTTGAGAGCGTATTGATTGTAGAATTTATAAGCTGCCATGAAAGATTTAAAGTGGAAATCTTGCTCATGAATGAAGGAAGCTAGCTCTTCGATGTATTCAGGTGAATAAAGCTGGATGAATTCTTTTTCTAAATAGTTTTCTTGAATTAAATAGTGAATTTTTTCTGTGATAGAAGAGAATTTTTTCGTATTTGGTTCAACATTTTCTTTAAAGAATGCTTCCAAGGCTTCCTTATCTTTGTGAAGCATAATCTGTCCGTTGATTGGACGGTTGATTTCGTTATTCAGACGGAAATACGTCACGTCTTCGAGTTGTTTAAGTCCCATATTGTTCCTTTTCTAAATGTTAGGCTTGATATTTGGCAAAAGAAAGAGGGGTGGGCAAGAACTAAAAATTGAAAATTTTAGTTCGTAGTCTCACCCCACAAAATTACTCAACAGTTTTGAAAGTTGTTGAGGTGGTGAACGAAGAAAATAAAGTTTTCATCAAAGGTACTCTTCCGAGTATAAAAAGTGAACGGAGAAGGTCTTGTCTAGTTATCGCAGTTTTAACCATTTCTCCCATTAGGTACATGTCATAAATTATGATAATTTTTTCAATTTACCTGGTTGAAAACCGGAAAATGCTTCCGTTGGAGTTTGAACGACTGGAGCAGCATTAAAGCCTAAGCTTTTCACATGATCGATGTATTCAGGCTGTTCGTCCAAATTGATTTCACGATATTCTACATGGTTAGTGTCTAAGAAGCGTTTTGTCATTTTACATTGAACACAATTATTTTTTGAGTAAATAGTTACCATAATGAACTCCTAATTTCTTTAAATTCAGTATGGAATTAGTATATCCAAAGCAGGGAATTTTGTCAACTATTATGTTCTAAATATTGTGTTTTGTTTTGGGGTTTTAAATACCATGATACTAGATATAGTGTTTTCTTGGAAAAAGAAAAAGATAGAATGAACTCCTGTTTTGGGCTTCGTTAGACTAAGCTTTCCTTAGGGAACAATGGATTAAAAATGTGTCAATCAATTGGACAGTGAAAATCTCGTTTTAATGAAATTTCAGTAATTCTCATAAAAAAGACTTGCTGAATACACATAAAATTCTTGAAAAAATTTTACAAAGATGTTATAATCTAGAATTGTAAGGGTTATCACATGAGACCCCAAAAAGATTACATTAAAGGAGAGTCAAACTATGGCTTCTAAAGATTTCCACATTGTGGCAGAAACAGGTATTCACGCACGTCCAGCAACTTTGTTAGTTCAAACTGCTAGCAAATTTGCTTCAGATATTACTCTTGAATACAAAGGTAAATCAGTAAACCTCAAATCAATCATGGGTGTTATGAGCCTTGGTGTTGGTCAAGGGGCTGATGTAACAATTACTGCAGAAGGTGCAGACGCTGATGATGCAATTGTAGCAATCGCAGAAACAATGACAAAAGAAGGATTGGCTTAACATGACAGAAATGCTAAAAGGAATTGCAGCATCTGATGGTGTTGCTGTTGCTAAGGCATATCTACTTGTTCAACCGGATTTATCATTTGAGACTGCTTCAGTCGAAGATACAAATGCAGAAGAGGCTCGTTTGGATGTAGCTCTTGAAGCTTCACAGAACGAGCTTTCTGTTATCCGTGAGAAAGCAGTAGAAAGCCTTGGAGAAGAAGCAGCTCAAGTATTTGATGCTCACTTAATGGTACTTTCTGACCCAGAAATGATTGGTCAGATTAAAGAAACAATTCGTGCAAAAAAAGTGAATGCTGAAGCAGGTCTGAAAGAAGTAACAGACATGTTCATCACTCTCTTTGAAAATATGGAAGATAATCCATACATGCAAGAACGTGCGGCAGATATTCGCGACGTGACCAAACGTGTGTTGGCTCACTTGCTTGGTGTACGCTTGCCAAACCCTGCTATGATCAATGAAGAAGTGGTTGTGATTGCCCATGACTTGACTCCTTCTGATACCGCTCAATTAGATAAAAACTTTGTTAAAGCTTTTGTAACCAATATTGGTGGACGTACAAGTCACTCAGCTATTATGGCTCGTACTCTTGAAATTGCTGCGGTTCTTGGAACAAATAACATTACCGAATTAGTAAAAGACGGTGATACAGTTGCTGTGAATGGAATTACTGGTGAGGTTATTATCAATCCAACAGAAGAACAAGTTGCAACCTTTAAAGCAGCGGGTGAAGCCTATGCAAAACAAAAAGCTGAATGGGATTTGCTGAAAGATGCTGAAACAGTAACAGCTGACGGAAAACATTTTGAACTGGCTGCAAACATCGGTACACCAAAAGATGTTGAAGGTGTCAACGCTAATGGCGCTGAAGCTGTCGGACTTTACCGTACTGAGTTTCTTTATATGGATTCGCAAGATTTCCCAACAGAAGATGAGCAATATGAAGCTTACAAAGCTGTCTTGGAAGGAATGAATGGCAAACCAGTTGTTGTCCGTACAATGGACATCGGTGGCGACAAAGAACTTCCTTACTTTGATTTACCAAAAGAAATGAATCCATTCCTTGGATTCCGTGCTCTTCGTATTTCTATTTCTGAAACAGGCAATGCAATGTTCCGCACACAATTACGTGCACTGTTGCGTGCATCTGTGCATGGACAATTGCGTATCATGTTCCCAATGGTTGCTTTGTTGACTGAATTCCGTGCAGCAAAGGGCATTTTAGAAGAAGAAAAAGCTAAATTGCTTGCAGAAGGTGTGGCAGTTGCGGACAATATTCAAGTTGGTATCATGATTGAAATTCCAGCGGCAGCAATGCTCGCTGACCAATTTGCAAAAGAAGTTGACTTCTTCTCAATTGGTACCAATGACTTGATTCAATACACAATGGCTGCTGACCGTATGAATGAACAAGTATCCTATCTTTACCAACCATACAATCCTTCTATCCTTCGCTTAGTGGATCGAGTGGTCAAAGCTGCTCACGCTGAAGGTAAGTGGGCTGGTATGTGTGGTGAAATGGCAGGCGATCAAACTGCTGTTCCACTTCTAGTTGGTATCGGTTTGGATGAGTTCTCAATGAGTGCAACATCTGTTCTTCGTACACGTAGCTTGATGAAGAAATTGGATACGAAGAAGATGCAAGAACTCGCTCAACGTGCTCTTACAGAATGTGCAACGATGGAAGAAGTTCTTGAACTTGAAAAAGAATATCTTGATTTTGAATAATATCGAAACGGAAACCATTGTCAATTAAGACAATTGGAATTTCAGTTATTGAAAGAGGGCGTTGTTGTCCTCTTTTTTACATTGCAGATAATTTAGGTTTTCCATGCTCCTTTTTACTTCCTTTTAGCTAATTTTGCTATAATAATAATTATGAATAACTTGATTCAATCAAAATTAGAATTGCTGCCGACTAGTCCCGGTTGCTATATTCATAAAGATAAAAATGGTACCATTATTTACGTAGGTAAGGCTAAGAATTTGCGCAATCGGGTGCGCTCTTATTTTCGTGGGAGTCATGATACTAAGACTGAAGCGCTGGTGTCTGAGATTGAGGATTTTGAGTTTATTGTCACGGAGTCTAATATTGAAGCCCTGTTGCTTGAAATCAATCTGATTAAGGAAAATCAGCCTAAGTACAACATCATGCTCAAGGATGATAAGTCCTACCCTTTTATCAAAATTACCAATGAGAAATATCCACGTCTAATTATTACGCGTCAGGTCAAGAAAGACGGTGGCTTGTATTTTGGTCCTTATCCTGATGTAGGTGCTGCCAATGAAATTAAGCGTCTGCTGGATCGAATTTTCCCTTTTCGCAAGTGTACCAATCCGCCTGAGAAGGTTTGTTTCTACTACCACATCGGACAGTGCCGAGCTCACACTATTTGCCATAATGAGCAGCATTTTTTTCAAAATATGGCTCAGGAAGTAGCAGATTTCCTCAAAGGTCATGATAATAAGATTATTGATGAATTGAAAGGAAAAATGACTAGTGCTGCTGAAAAGATGGAATTTGAAAAAGCGGCTGAATACCGAGATTTGCTTCAAAGTATTGCGACACTTCGCACCAAGCAACGAGTGATGGCGAAGGATTTGCAGAATCGGGATGTCTTTGGCTATTATGTGGACAAAGGATGGATGTGCGTACAGGTTTTCTTTGTCCGTCAAGGAAAACTCATTGAGCGAGACGTGAATATGTTTCCTTATTACAATGATCCCGATGAGGATTTTCTGACCTATATTGGTCAATTTTATCAGAATAAATCTCATCTGGTGCCCAATGAAATTTTGATTCCGTCTGATATTGATGAGGAATCAGTACGGGCTGTGGTGGATACAAAAATTCTTAAGCCTCAACGAGGAGAAAAGAAACAGCTGGTCAATCTAGCAATTAAGAATGCTCAAGTTAGTTTACAGCAGAAGTTTGACTTATTAGAGAAATCTGTTGAAAAAACGCAAGGAGCAATTGAAAATCTAGGCCGGCTCCTCAATATTCCCACTCCAGTTCGGATTGAGTCGTTTGATAATTCCAATATTATGGGAACTAGTCCTGTTTCAGCTATGGTGGTTTTTATCAATGGCAAACCCAGCAAAAAAGATTATCGCAAGTATAAGATTAAGACAGTTGTCGGTCCTGATGACTATGCTAGTATGCGAGAAGTGATTAAGCGCCGTTACAGTCGGGTTATGCGAGATGGTTTAATACCGCCTGATCTTATTGTCATTGATGGTGGTCAGGGGCAAGTCAATATTGCTAAAGACGTTATTCAAAATCAATTAGGGTTAGATATTCCTATCGCTGGTTTGCAAAAGAACGACAAGCACCAGACGCATGAATTACTCTTTGGCGATCCTTTGAAAGTAGTTGAGTTATCTCGCAATTCGCAGGAATTTTTCCTCCTCCAACGTATTCAGGATGAAGTTCACCGCTTTGCCATTACCTTCCATCGCCAGCTTCGCTCAAAAAACTCCTTTTCATCGCAATTGGATGGTATTGAGGGGCTAGGACTCAAGCGCAAGCAAAATCTGATGCGACACTTTAAATCATTGACCAACATCAAAAAAGCCAGCGTGGATGAAATTGTCGAAGTGGGTGTCCCGAGAAAAGTAGCGGAGGCTGTGCAGAGAAAACTCAATCCTGCAGAATCTCAGGCAGAGTTAAAAGACTGAGGGTGAATTCACTACCAATGCAAGGTCGCGTTAGCGACCTTTTGTGGTATAATTGGGAGACTAGTGGAAAATAATGAGGTGCTTGTTGTGATACCAATAGAAAAATCGAATCCAGTTGCTGTTGAAAAGATTTGCTTGGAATTATATAAGAAAATGAATTTTTCTAAGTACAAAGATTTTAAGAGGGATTTGAAAGAATGGGTACAGAAAAATATTCCCGAACTTGGAAGTGAAGATGATGTATTTATAAAGATTATGACTGCAGATTATCACCTTTTACAAAAGTATAAAGATATTGGTAAGTCAGAAAATTTCTCAAAAAAAGAAGAAAAAATATCAAAGTATTTGATACAATCGTACGGTAAAATTGATTCTGAGTTCCGTAAAAAAATCATTGATTTAAAGAATATTACGGTATGTCCATATTGTAACCGTAATTATATAAATTCGATTTATAAAAGTATTCATTGTAGCCAATGTAATCAAAATTTCTTTATCCTTGATGAAGCTGATAAAAAATGTCCTACATGTAAACGGAAGAGTAGGAAAAAAGGAAAACCGATTAATACAGCACAATTGGATCATTTTTTTCCTAAAAATAAGTACCCACTTTTTGCAGTGTCCTTTTATAACCTGATACCTAGTTGTTATAGCTGTAATCATGTTAAGTTGGAAAAAGAATTAAAATATAGTCCGTATAATACGAATTTTCGATTTGATGATGTAAAATTTACCTACATACCTAAAGCTATTGATGACCTTGAAATTAAAATTTCTTCTCAATATTCAGGATTTAATCAATCTATAAAAGATTTAGGGATTGAAGAGTTGTACCAAAGTCACATTGATGTAATCGATGAATTATTGTGGAAGAAAGAAGTATATACAAATGAGTATAAGCAAGGCTTATCAGCTATTTTGGATAATACTGATTTGAAATTAACAAATCATGAAATCGATAGATTTATAACTGGATTCTATATCAATAAAGAAGACTATGGGAAGCGTCCACTCTCAAAAATGGTTGCAGATATTAGTAGAGAAATTGGACTGATAGGAGGAGAGCAATGAAATTAATTGCTTTGGTTATTAAGCAGTATGATAAACTTTTTAAAGAACAAATTTTTAATTTTTCAGACGAATATAAAGTTAATTTTGATTTTGAAACGAATGAATTAAAAATTGACGAAAATCCAGATTATATTGAAAATTTTTATGGAGAGTCTATTTATAATATAACTCCAATAGTTGGTATAAATGGCAGTGGAAAATCAACTTTATTGGAATTAATAAGGGATTTAGGAAAAAACTCAGCTTCTCATTTAGAAAATAATAATTCCTGTTTTAAAGTATTTAAAAAAGATAATGAAAAATTCAAAGTCAAACAATATAATATGACTGTACGAGAGAATGAGAACTTTGAAATTAATGGCGATGATGGATTACCTCAAGAAATAAATGTGAACACTGTAATAAGTTTCTTTAATTTGCACAAGCAATCTTTTGGAGGTGGATCTGGGTTGGTAGATAATAATACCGTAGGAATGGAAGCTAATTGGTCTCCGTTAGAAAATTATTATAGAGTCTATTCTGAGTTTTATAGTAAAGAAATTTTTTCTGATTTTAAATTTAAAATTTCATTAACTAGATCCTATTTTTCTCCTGATTCATTAACTCAAGCTCTCGATAATAAGAAAGAACTTATTAAAGAAGTTTGTTTAACCTTAATTACAAATATTAGAGATAAAATATTTGGCACACTAGGGGAGACTAATAAAGAAAAAGGTGAAAGTCTTGCTGGATTAGATTCAATATTGGCACAAATTGCTGATTATAAATCTGAAGATAAAGATGATTGGGAATCAGATATTAAATTTTATGAAAATAAAATGAAGGACTTAGATGATGCATTTTATTTATTGAAAGAAGGGTAGTATGATGTAAGTTTTTTTGAAGTTTTTCAGAGGATTTCTAGCGTTTTATTCCTTTTTAAGAACTATATTATAGGCATAGAAAACGAAAAAATAATAGTAGAGTTTCCACGAAGTTTATCACAAAATCAAAATTTTTTAAAAATTTGTAAAAAATTTGATTCACTTTGTGAATTTTTAAATAGGTACTCATATCTGGGATTAAGTATTTTAAATTTTGATTCTTTCTGTATGTCAGCAGGTGAAATAAATTTCATCAGATTGTTTTCAAATACCCTGTTTTCTCAACAACAGTTTAATGATATCAAAGACTATATTTTTTTAATTGATGAAATAGAAATGGGAATGCATTTAGAATGGTCTCGAAAATTAATTGATAACTTTATTGAGTTCTTGAAAAGAAAAAGACAGCGAGAAGATGTAAGTTTACAGCTTGTCTTCACAACTCACTCTCCCTACATGCTTTCGGATATTAAACCAGGCAATGTAATTATGCTTGAAAAGAATCAAAAAACTGGCTATTCAGAAGTTGAGATTTTAGAAAATACTTTTGCTAAGAACATTCAAGAAATCATGAAGGAAAATTTGATTGATAACATTTATGGTGATTTTGCCTTAGCAAAGATTAATTCTATGATTGATAGACTAAACGGAGAAGAGAAACAGGAAGGAAACGAAGACGAGAAACTCTTAAAAGAAATTTATTTGATCAGCGAGCCTATTCTTCGTAATAAATTATTAGAGATGTATGATAAAAAGTATAAGACAGTGGAGTCCAGCATTGATAAGCAATTGAATCAACTTAATCTTGATGCTAAACAACGTACGGAGGTTAGAAAAATGATTGAAGAGAATAATAAAAAATAGAGTTAGAGCAGTAGGATTTTGTTGGAGTATTTTACTCAAACCTCTGCAAGCTCTTTCAATTTATGGTAAAATGAAATTAGTATAATAAGAAAAGGAAAGTCCTTATGAAATTTCTTGAATTAAATAAAAAGCGTCATGCAACGAAGCATTTCAGTGATAAAGCAGTTGATCCGAAAGATGTGCGGACGGCGATTGAAATTGCAACTTTAGCGCCAAGTGCTCACAATAGCCAGCCTTGGAAATTTGTAGTTGTGCGTGAGAAAAATGCAGAGTTGGCTGAGATTGCTTTCGGTGCAAACAAAGACCAAATCACAGAAGCACCTGTGACGATTGCTCTCTTTACAGATACAGACTTGGTGCAGCGCGCTCGTAAGATTGCTCGTACTGCTGGTATAAAAAATATGTCTGAAGAAAAATTGCAATATTACATGCAAAATCTTCCGACTCAGTACAGTCATTACACCGAACAGCAAAAGAGTGATTATTTAGCTCTCAATGCTGGATTGGTAGCTATGAATTTAGTGTTGGCTTTGACTGACCAAGGAATTGGTTCCAACGTTATCCTTGGATTTGATAAGTCGAAAGTCAATCAAGTGCTAGATATTGATGAACGCTTCCGTCCAGAACTTTTAATTACTGTTGGTTACACAGACGACAAACTGGAGCCAAGTTATCGTTTGCCAGTGGATGAGATTATTGAAAAACGTTGATAGAAAGGAATCTGATTTTATGATGATTGATTTTAAAGCAGAAGTTGAAAAACGTCGCGATGCTCTGTTGAATGACTTGTTTAGCCTTTTGGAAATTAACTCTGAGCGAGATGACACGAAAGCAGATAAAGAACATCCTTTTGGGCCTGGACCTGTTAAGGCTTTGGAAAAATTCTTAGAATTAGCTGCGCGTGATAGTTATTCAACGAAGAATGTGGACAATTATGCAGGGCATTTTGAATATGGCGAAGGAGCTGAAGTTCTTGGAATTTTTGCACACATGGATGTGGTACCGGCTGGAAGCGGTTGGGATACAGATCCTTATACACCAACAATTAAAGATGGAAAACTCTATGCGCGTGGTGCGAGTGATGACAAAGGGCCAACGATGGCTTGCTATTATGGACTGAAAATTATCAAAGAATTAGGCTTGCCGACATCTAAGAAGGTTCGTTTTGTAGTTGGTACAGATGAGGAATCCGGCTGGGCTGATATGGACTATTATTTCAAACACGTTGGTCTGCCAGAGCCAGACTTTGGCTTTTCGCCAGATGCAGAATTTCCGATTATCAATGGTGAAAAAGGAAACATCACTGAATATCTTCATTTTGCAGGGGAAAATGGCGGAGCTGCGCGCTTGCATAGCTTTACTGGCGGACTTCGTGAAAATATGGTTCCTGAATCTGCAACAGCAGTGGTATCAGGAAATGTGCCAAATCTTGTAGATAAATTGAACGAATTTGCAAAAGAACACGGACTTCGATTTGAATACCAAGAATTACCGAGTGGTCAAATAACAATTACGATTGTTGGGAAATCCGCTCACGGAGCATCTCCACAATCCGGTGTCAATGGCGCGACTTATCTGGCGAAATTCTTGACCCAGTTTGATTTTGCAGATTCTGCTAAAGACTATCTTGAAGTGGCTGGAAACATTCTTTTAGAAGACCATGCAGGAAAAGCTTTAAAAGTGGATTATGTAGATGAAAAAATGGGTGCTCTTTCTATGAATGCTGGGGTTTTCCGCTTCGATGAAGCAAGCAACGACAACACCATTGCTCTTAATTTCCGTTATCCACAAGGAACCAATCCAGAAATGATCAAATCTAAATTGGAAAACTTGCCAGTAGAAAAGGTGACATTGTCCGAGCACGAGCATGTTCCCCACTATGTTCCAATGGAAGATCCGCTTGTGAAGACACTTTTAGATGTGTATGAAAAGCAAACAGGTCTGAAAGGTTATGAGCAAATCATTGGTGGAGGAACGTTTGGTCGTCTCTTGAAACGCGGTGTTGCTTATGGTGCTATGTTCCCAGGCTATACAGATACCATGCACCAAGCAAATGAATTTATAGAGGTAGAAGATCTTTTCCGTGCAGCAGCTATTTATGCTGAAGCAATTTATGAACTGATTAAATAAAACAGGTAAACTCAGCTAGAAATAGTTGAGTTTCTTTCAAAGAAAGAGAACAATTATGATTTACACAATTACGAGTGCGACAGGTCAATTGGGGCAAAAGGTTGTTGCTGAGGCACGAAAACATTTAAATTCTAATGAAATTCGGCTATCTGTTCGAAGTCCCAAAAAAGCAAGTCAATATGTAACAGCAGGGATTGATGTTAGAGCAGCTGATTATTTAGATGTGGATTCTATGGTCGAGGCTTGGCGTGGAACGGATGTTTTGATTTACATTCCAAGTATTTCCCATCCAAGCATTGTGCGTGTGCCAGAATTTGAAAATTCGGTCATTGCAGCAGAAAGAGCTGGAGTTAAGCACTTTATCTTTGTTGGATTTTTCGCCGATCAAGTCAATAGTCCATTTCACATGGCAGCTTTCTTTGCTTATGCCAATACTCGTCTAGCGTCGGCTGGATTTTCTTACAGCATTATCAAAAATGCTATGTATGCTGATCCATTGGTGCCTTATTTACCTGAGTTAATAGAGCGCAAGGCTGTTATTTATCCAATGGGAAATGCCAAAATGAGCTTTGTTTCGCGGGAAGATAGTGCAGAAGCTATTGTCAAACTGGCTATGTTACCTGCCTTACAGGGAAAGACGTATGTTTTGACTCAAGAACGCAATTACACAATGTTGGAGCTGGCTAATCTTTTGTCCGAGGTTTCTGGTCACGAGATTGGCTACCAACCAGTGACGGTTGAGGAATTTGCTGCCCTTTATGATCAACCAAAAGGTTTCGGTGTTGTGCTGGCTTCTCTTTATCAAGCTGGAAGTCAAGGCTGTCTGGATATTGTGACAGATGATTTTCGGACAATCACAGGACGGCAGGCAACTGATTTGAAAAGCTATATGAAGAAGAATTATCAAAAATAGAGGCAAGAAATGGAAACGCTAGAAGACATTAAGAAAGCTATTATGGCTGATTCACAAAATCAAGCATATACAAAGCGAGGAATTGAGCCACTTTTTGCAGCGCCTAAAACGGCACGTATCAATATTGTCGGTCAAGCACCGGGCATCAAAGCGCAGGAAACGCGCTTGTACTGGAATGATAAGAGCGGTGATCGCTTGCGTGAATGGATGGGGGTTGACTATGATACTTTTTATCATTCAGGTTATTTTGCTGCGATTCCAATGGACTTTTATTTCCCAGGTCATGGAAAGTCAGGGGATTTACCGCCGCGCAAGGGCTTTGCTGAAAAATGGCATCAGCCGATTTTAGACTTGCTACCAGATCTTGAATTGACCATTCTAATTGGTCAGTATGCTCAAAAATACTACCTTCATCAAAAAGGAACTGTAAAACTAACTGATACAGTAAAACATTATCAAGATTACCTGCCAGAATTTTTCCCGCTTGTCCACCCCTCACCGCGAAATCAAATTTGGATGGCTAAGAATCTTTGGTTTGCAGAAACCGTAATTCCTGATTTAAGGGAACGAGTACAAAAGATTATTTCATAGTGTGGAACAAAAGTTAATCATTTAAAAGTTTTTGATTTTGTTGCTCCACAGTGGTTCATTAGTACGGAAGCGCCTAATGAATTTCTCCAAACCGCTGCGCTTTGCAAACATAATGCATAAATGATAGAAGCTAGGAACTTTTCTTCCAGCTTCTTTTTTAAAACAAAATCTTTGACAAAGAAGGTTCTATATAGTAGAATAAGCATAAACTTCTATATCGTATATTTTAGAAAGAAGAAAAATGAGTAAAAAAGTAATCAATGGTGGGTTTTACATCGGGAAAATTCATCGTTTGTCCAATCGACTGATGAATCACATTTTATTAGAACGAGGAATTCAAGCCTTTAATGGAGAGCAGGGACGTATTTTACATGCGCTTTGGAAAAAAGATTATCAGAGTCAAACGGAGCTGTCAGAGCAGACCGGCTTGATGCTGAACACACTTACTAAAATGATTGACAGAATGATTAGCATGAACCTTGTGGAGCGGTGCTCTCATGAAAAAGATAAGCGAAAAAAGATGATTTGCTTGACAGATTATGCCAAAGGATTGAAAAAGGAATATGATGCCATTTCGGATAAAATCATTGAAATCTTTTACAGCGGATTTTCTGACCTAGAAATTGATGAATTTGAGACTTATTTGGAGCGTATCGTGGCAAATTTAACCAAGCCAAGAAAGGATGAAGCATGAACGAGTTAATCAAATTAGTTACCAATCAATGGCAGTTTCTATTTAGTCTGGTGTGGGATCATATCTGGATATCGGGCTTGTCTATCTTGCTTGCTTTAATTTTGGGAGTTGGGCTTGGAATTTTCATCAGTTTCAAAAAAAGCTGGGCTGGTGTCGTTATCGGAATAGTGAATATTCTTTATACAATTCCCTCTATTGCCCTTTTAGGGATTTTGATTTCAATTACAGGAATTGGTAACAAGACAGCAATTGTAGCTTTAACCTTGTATGCACTGTTACCCATGGTACGGAGCACTTATACAGGGATTACAGGTGTTGATCCACTTCTCGTTGAAGCAGCAGAAGGAATGGGTTCTACTCGCAAGCAGATTTTAACCAAGGTTCAATTGCCACTTGCCTTTCCGGTCATGATGTCTGGGTTTCGCAATATGGTGACGATGACCATTGCACTAGCCGGGATTGCCTCTTTCGTCGGTGCTGGCGGTCTGGGGGTTGCAATCTACCGTGGGATTACGACTAATAACCAAACCCTAACTTTGGTCGGAAGTGTTTTAGTAGCTTTGTTGGCGCTGGTCTTTGATTTTCTCCTTTCTTTGGTCGAAAAATCAATCTTAAACCATAAAAAAGTATCCAAAAAATGGCTGTCTATTGTAGGCTTCATAGCTCTATTGGCGGCAGGAACAATCGCATTTTTCCAAATGAATCCAATGGGTGGAACGGTCAAAATTGCGACCAAGCCACAGACAGAAAACTATATCTTAGGGGAAATGCAAAAGCAAGTTATTGAAGAAGACACCAATCTGAAGGTCAAAATGACCAAAGGTGTTGGTGGTGGTACCTCAAATATTCATCCAGCAATGGTTAAAGGTGAATTTGATATTTATGCTGAATACACCGGTACAATTTGGGAAGTTATTCTGAAGAAATCAGGCTCGTATGATGAAAGTCAGTTTAAGACGCTTGAAAGTCAATACCGCAAGAAATATCAACTTGCATGGGCAAATACATTTGGCTTTAATAACACATATGGTTTAGCTATTCGCAAGGATGTAGCAGAAAAATATAATATTAAAACCTTTAGTGATTTAGCCAAAGCTAGTCCTCATTTAACTTTTGGTGCGGAGTATGATTTCTTTGGTCGTGAAGACGGTTTTGCACGTTTGCAATCTACCTATGGTATGAAGTTCAAGTCTCAAGTGGACATGGATAGCGGATTGAAATATCAGGCTATCAAATCCAGAAAAGTTGATGCGATTGATATTTTTACCACAGATGGACAGCTTTATGGTGCCAATCTAGTGGTTTTGAAAGATGATAAAAAAATCTATCCTTCTTATCAGGCAGGAACAGTTGTTCGAGAAGCCACTCTAAAAAAATACCCACAATTGAAAAAAGCATTGGCAAAATTAGACGGTATTTTAACAGATAGTAAAATGGCAGAATTGAACCACAAAGTAGAAAACGACAAAGAAGAGCCGGCTAAAGTTGCTCATGACTATCTTGTAGAGAAAGGAATTTTGAAGAAATGATTGAATATAAAAATGTCAGTAAATCATATGGAAATCAAGACATTATTAAACAATTGGATTTGAAAATTGAAGACGGTGCCTTTCTGACGATTGTAGGAACTTCTGGTTCAGGCAAAACGACATTGTTAAAGATGATAAATGGTTTGGTCAAGCCGAATCAAGGGCAAATCCTTATCAATGGTCAAGATGTGCAGGACACGGATTTGATTGAATTGCGGCGAAACATCGGTTATTCGATTCAAGGAAATGGGCTTTTTCCGCATTTGACAGTTGCCGAGAATATCGCTTATGTGTTGAATTTACAAAAGAAAAATCAAGTGGAAATAGAGAGAGTTGTAGATGAAAAGTTAGCCATGCTTGGTTTGGATACCCAGCTAAAAAATCGCTATCCAGCAGCTTTGTCTGGTGGGCAGGCGCAACGAGTGGGGATTGCCCGTGCACTAGCTGCAACGCCTAATATTTTGCTAATGGATGAGCCGTTTGGAGCAGTGGATGCTATTACGCGCTATCAGTTACAGCGTGAATTAAAGTTACTGCATGAAGAAACCGGAATTACAGTTGTGTTTATCACACACGATATAGCAGAAGCTTTGAAACTAGGTACGAAAATCCTCGTTTTAGATAAGGGAGAAATCCAGCAATATGGCACGCCGCAGGAAATAAAAATGCAGCCTGCAAATGATTTTGTCAAAAAATTACTAGAATTAGCAAGCTAAGGAGAAGTTCTATGAATCAAAAAATGAAAGCCATGGTGATTTATGAGCCTGGTGGTCCAGAAAAATTTGTTCTAGAAGAACGAGAAATCCCGAATGTAAAAGAAGGATGATCTTAGTCAAAGCCAAGGGTTTTGGTATCAATCATTCAGAAATTGTCACTCGGAAAGGTCTATCTCCAATTGTTCAATTCCCACGCATTTTGGGGATTGAGTGTGTAGGACAAGTGGTTGAAACGACAAGGGCAGATTTACAACCTGGACAAAAAAATTGTTTCCATCATGGGTGAAATGGGACGTGCCTTTGACGGTTCTTATGCTGAATATGCTCTACTTCCAAATGAGCAGATTTATCCCGTAGATAGCCAATTACCTTGGTCTGAGTTAGCAGCAGTTCCAGAGACCTATTATACCGCTTTTGGCTCCTTCAAAAATCTGCAGATAAAAGAAGGGGATTCAATCTTAGTCCGAGCTGCGACAAGTGGCGTTGGATTAGCTTTCTTAAAATTGGTAAAGGCGCAATTCCCACAGAATCGTGTAGTTGGCGCAGTTCGTTCTCTTGCTAAAAAAGATTTGCTTCAACATCAAGGCTTTGATGAGATTATTTTAGATGAAAAAGGAGTTTTGCAAACCGAGGAAAAGTTTGATAAAATCCTTGAATTAGTCAGTCCGGCTACTTTAAAAAATTCATTTGACCATATTCAAAGTGCAGGAATTATCTGTAATACTGGTCAATTAGGTGGCAAATGGTATGTAGAGGAGTTTGACCCAATCGTAGAAATAAAAAATAATAGTTTTTTGACGAGCTTTTATTCAGGCAATGTGAGCCAGCAGCTTATTGATGAACTTTTTAGCTATATTGATGCTTACCAAATAAATGTATCTCCTCAACGAGTCTTTTCATTAGAACAAATCCCAGTAGCCCATTCTTATATCGAAAGTCAAGTGGGATTTGGTAAAATGGTCGTCTTAAATGATTAACTAGAAAAATGAAAAGTGTGCAAATTGCATGCTTTTTTGAATTGACAGACAGTATATCTACGCTTATAATGAAAATTAGAAAATTCTATAAATGAGGCAATACAGATGAAAAAAAGGATTGGGATTTTATTAGTAGCGAGTTTGTTTCTTTTGACAGCTTGTGGGGGAAAGAAAACGAATGTGGAAACGAAACAAGAAGGAAAAGCAACGTCTGCAAAAGTTGCGTCCTCTGAGCAAGCAAAGAAAAAAGCAAAAGTTCATTATAATGGCTCTTGCTATAGTGTAAAAGGAAAATACGATGAAATTGTCATCGCAAATAAACATTATCCATTATCTTCAGATTACAATCCCGGTGAAAATCCTACTGCTAAAGCAAAATTGCTGGAGTTGATTGCGACCATGCAAAGTGAAGGCTATCCTATCAGTCATCAATATAGCGGTTTCCGTAGTTATCAAACGCAGGTTACTCTTTATCAAAATTATGTCAATCAAGACGGGAAAGAAGCAGCAGATCGTTATTCTGCCCGACCTGGCTATAGTGAACACCAAACAGGCTTGGCATTTGACTTGATTGGCACAGACGGAAATCTAGTAACAGAAGAAAAGGCAAGTCGATGGCTTTTGAAACATGCAGCTGAATATGGATTTGTCGTGCGCTATCTAAATGGTAAAGAAGACAAAACTGGATATATGCCAGAGCAATGGCATCTGCGTTATGTTGGGAAAGAAGCAAAAGAGATTGCGGATTCAGGACTATCTTTAGAAGAGTATTTCGGCTTTTCCGGGGGAGATTATAAGGATTAAAGTTGAACACAAGGAGACAATACACATGAAAATATACACAATGAACCCTACTATTGATGTCGTGGAAACACCTGTTGAAGAAACTAGCCGCATCATCCGTCACCTTCACTTAGGAGAAGGAAAAACGATTCCTGAACACAAGGCTGATGCTTTGGTGACTGTTGTCTGTCTAGAGGGAAAGGTTGATTTTACAGCATCTGGTCAAACAGTCCAACTCGTTCCCGAAAGTTTTTTAACCATGGAACCCAATGAGCCTCATAGTTTATATGGTGTGAAAGATAGCCATGTATTGGTTATTCAACAATTAAAATACTGAATGCAAAAAAAAGAGTAAAAACTTGGAAGTCATGCTGTCGTAGATTCCAAGTTTTTTTGATTATATAAAAAACCTTTCCCAAAATTGGAAAAGGCTTATTATCAACATTCTTTGTAATGTAAACACGATTTTTATTTGAGACCGTATTTTACAAAGATATACTCTATAGTCCTTAAATCCTTATTAAATCAACGTTTCTAAAGGGGATATAGCTGTAAAATATTATATATATACCGTATTGTTAAACCAAGACGGTACCAAAAAGGTACCAAAAATTAAGGTTTCGGAGCTTATAAAATAATTAAAGTTGTCTCAAGTATTTGGGCTTTTTTTATTGACTTTTTTTGTAATGAATGAGATAATAAGAACACGAAGAAGTATCTCATAGATACACCAAACCCCCGAGGACGGCCAGGTCTCTCGAGGGTTTTTTTGTGGTGTTTTGGGCTAGCCTTAGCGTTTGTCCTCGTCATCTAGCCACTTGATGAGATAGTGAGCCAGTATCTCAACCGTGATTCCGAGTAAGAGCTCGAAGAAGTAACTCATAGAACAACACCTCCTTTCGCATTAATTTGCGGAAGGTAGCTTCAGCAATTTGTATTATATCACAATAAAAGACTCTAAACTAGAGCCTTTTATAATTTATCTTAAAAATCGCCGTAGCGCTTTAGTTGACTGACGTACTGAGCGATCAAGAAAGCGTAATGCAGAAAATGCAAGCATCCAACCAAATAGTGTTTTTCTCATAGCGTTACCTCCTCACTAAATAGTATACCACAGCTTATTTTTTAGCTGCGATTCCCTCGACGGTCTTCTTTTTGAAAAAATCGATTTTTTCAATCGGAGTCATATTGCGATATGTTTTGATAAAATCACGATAAATCAGGTACTTTTTATCAGGGTCAAGTAAGTCATTAAAGAGTTTAATAACTCCAGTTTTAAAGCTATCAATATCCTCAATAACAAGAAGAATATAAGGCGATTTTTGTATTAGATGGATGTCATAGTTATCCTTGAGACGAATTTCTAAAACATTGATGGCCAGGGCATTTGACCAAAACGATTCTCCTTGTTCATCTGAAGTAAAATAAGGCTCAATAATGCTGAGTGGATAGGCTGATGGTATATAGTTTCCAGTGATTTCTTTAAAAACTGACTGTAGGAAACCCAGTAATATTTTTCCGGAAAATGTACCGGGTTGTTTAATTTTGTGTACTAAAGGTTTGTTAATATTGTTCATCTTTTTCTCCTTGTTCATTTATTCCATGGTTCTCTTGACAACAAGTAACCTAGTCTTTTTTAGCCTTTGGCAATCGGTCGTCAGCTTTTCAGCCTGACGACTCGACTGTCTTTAGTCTAAATTCGACTAGCTTGTTATCAAGAGACTTTCACGGCATAAAGTGCTTAAAATATATTTTTTTCAATCATATTTTTAACACTTCGAGCGACTGATATGATGGTTATTCTTGGTGGACGTATTTGATTTATGACATGTAACATTCTGCTGAATTCTTTAGGGTGCATGTATTTTCTTGCTGTCTTTCGCCAAAGTGCAAGTTTTTTATTTACAGAATTTAATTGCTCACCCAATCGTTTTACACTTTCATTGAGTTTTTTATTTGCGTGTTTTAGGTTATCGACTTCTGATTTTAGTGTACGATTTTCAGACAATATATGATCACTCTTCATAAGTTTTTTAGCTAAGTTATTCTGTTTAGAAAGTGATTGCTGTAATTGCTGTTCAAGGTTGCTGTTTTCATGCCTTAGCCTATTATTATTCAGGGCATGTTGGGAGACTGTATGAAAGAGTCTGTCATAGGTTGCTTTATCCATTTTTAGTTTTCCGTCAAATGTACGTCTGACTAATTTGTCTTTTTTCATTTCTTCAATCTGTAGTGGTTGAATAGACTCCAAAACAGCTATATCATCTAGTAAAGCATCTTTCTCTTTTTCGTGTTGCTTGATTTTTTCAGTAGCTTGCTTTTCCTGTTTTTCTAGTTGCTTTAGTTTTTCGGTTTTATCAACTATCTTTTTATCAGTATCATCTAGTAAGCGTTACTTTTCTTTAAATTCTGCTGTTTCGAGGTGTTTCTTCTTGCTATCAGATTCCCCACGTTGCAAATTATATCCGTGTTTGTTCAGGTATCTAGGAAATGCTTCCTGGATCTCTTTCAGTTGGTCACGACTGCCAAATAATGACTTAGAGCTTAACTTGCCATTTTGCATAGGTACAAGTCCTAAGTGCATATGTGGCGTACTCTCGTCAAGATGTACCATAGCATAAGCGATATTACTATTACCATATCTTTCAGCAAAGAAATTTTTTGCTGTTTCAAAAAAATTCTTAATCTGATCTGGACTCATATTTTCAAAAAATGCCTTATCTGATGTAATAATCCATTCATTACACAAAACGGCATCTTTACGTAGAGCACGTTTGGAAATTTTATTATCGTTGATGTATTGTTTAATCTGCCTATCGTATGGGATAGAGCGGTCACGGTCGGTTAATTCATAGTTTAGGTGAGTTTTTTCTGGGTCAATATCCTTGTTCGAGTGATTTTCAAAAATTCGTTCATTGTGACGATAGGCACCACCAAGATTTCCAGATTTCATTTTTTGCATCCTAGCTACTGCGTAACTCATAGCTTGTTCTCCTTTCTCGGCTCAAAGGGTCGCCGAGCTGGTGGCGGAAGATTGCCACCAGGACTAAGTGACCCATAGGGTAGATTTTTTCCTGAAGGATCGGCACGACTTCCATGTAAAGTGTAACGCACTACACTTTACTCCGTAAATGTGCGTTCTCCGAAGGGTCTTGCAGACGGCACATCGCTCCGAATACAGGAGCGACATCGAACCACCTCTCGAGCCACAAGAGGAGTTTCGACTATACTCGCCGAAGCGAGTAGGGCACTCTATCAGTGCCCCAGGGTCGGATGCTTCGCATTGTCCGACAAATGCCGTCAGAAGACGGCAAAGGCTAAAGCTACAAGGAAAGCTATAGATACAGTAGTGAGTGCAATCATTAAGTAAAATCGATGTTGTTCCAATCGTTCAGCATAATCTGCCCAAGCTTTTAAATTTTGTTGCTCACTCTTCCTATAGCCTTTCAATAGTTGCAAATCTTGTTCTAGTTGTTTGCCTTGTTCTTTAGCCTCCTCTAATTCTTTCTCAAGTTTAATCACATCATTTTCAAAATGATAATCTTCAAGTATTCTAATGCCTATTAAATCAAGGTTTTCAACCTTTTGGTTGTCTAGGTATAAATGACCTTTCAACCTCTCTTTATATTTTGGAGATCGTATCCGTTTATAGATGGATTGACTACTAACTCCCAGGCTATCAGCGTAGTCTTTTATTCTCATTTTAGGTCTCGTAACTCCTTGTTAATACTGGATTTTCAACCAAATGGTTGAAAGCTATTTTTTGTTTCTCTTCCCCCATAATAAGCAAGCTGTTTTTCTAATATTGGTCGTTCATGTTTTAATAAATCTTTCATCAATTTCAGATAGTCAATATCAGATGTTTTATAGGTCTGTAAAAGTTTCTTGTATTTTGTACGTGTGTTTTTACTGACTTTGTTCCAGATTCCTTTATCACGAGTAAGGGCAAGTAAGTAAAGTTGAGCCTCTATGCCTAAACCTTCAAAGTTAAACGGTTTAAAGATAACAGAGTCAATGACTTCAAATATTTCTTCAACCGAGCGACTGTGGAGCTGAAATTCTAAGCGCCACCAATGCTGGAACTGCTGGGCAAATTGCTTGTCTTCATCAGAGCCATTTTCTAATTGTTCAACTTTTTTGTTATAGAGTCTGATTTGCTTTTCTGACCTGGAGGCGCCTAGATATTTAGTTTCTAGTTTTCCATTCTGGTCTCTCCATTCTTTGGTAGCAGTAGGGCGGCCTTTCTTTTCAAGAATAAACTCACTACAATCAACTTCAAATATATCAAAAGCTAAATCGACTCGAGAGATTGCAATATCTTCAAGATATGGTATAATTGTATCTAAGATATTAATATCAATCTGTCGGAGTTTATTGGGGTTAAACTCTATCCTGAAAGGGCGAGCATTAAAGGCTTGTCCTTTTAATTTGTCGTAGTCTAGGAGGAGTCTAACGTGCCTTCCGTCCCGAGTGATTGCTCTAAACATATCAGTCATTGCAGTCTGGACGATAATGGCTATATGACTTTCTATCAAACTTTTGAGATCAAGGAGTTTGATAGGTTTGATATAAGCTGTAATAGTGATGTTGTCCAAGCTAACTTTTAATTCCAAATCAACCTACTTTCTTGTAGAGGTCGCCTATCGGCGCCTCTTTTTTGTCTGCGCAAAGACCTCCGTAAAATGACATTCTTGGGGGAGCAACCCCAAGCCGACTTCGTCGGACCATTTTCATTTTGCTACGGTCAAACTTGCCAAAAAATGGGTGCAGTAAAATCCCACGAAATGGGAACATAGCGGGCTGTTAGAGGAGCCCGCGTTATAAATTTTGAGAAAGCTCAAAAATTTAGTCTCAAAATATCATTTTCAAAATATTTTCATAGTTGTTTTCGCTATTATTTTTTAGTAAGTTGCTTGTAAATCCGAAATAGATTTTTTGAAAAAATCTTCTCGGTCAACCAAAAATATCTTTTGGATTTTTTCGATGATGTCATCAGGTGGTACTTGCTTGTTTTTCTTGTAGCTAAAGAAACGGTCTTTAGCTTTTTTGATTTCTCCTAAATCATCTGACTCGTCAGCAAACAACAACTCATTCAATTCAAACCAACGTAGTTCAGATTGTTTGCGGAGTATTTCAAAATTTCTCCAGAATGTCCGACCTTCATCTAACTGATCCATCTTTCTCATCAGTTGAATTCTTTCGATTTTTCGATATTCTTTCGGCAAAAGTACCGTCACATACTCAGGAGACATGTTTGAATAGATAACCTCTTCTGTTACAACAATGGGAAGCTTTAGGGAACTATCAACATCTTTCAAAATCTTTCGAACAAATTGACTAAGGGTAATTTGTGTATTCAACTTATACTTCAACATCTTAGTGCTTAGTAGTTCAAAGATATCAGTTGACCTAAAAAGCCATTCCATCAGTGTTTTAGTATCTATATCTTTGCTTGAAAATACTTGATAATCAAGATGATAGCTGTCCAATCGTGATTGGATGGCTTGATTAAGTGCATTATCTTTCCCAAAATAAATCTTTATCATTTTTCATACCTCGTTGATATACATTTTATAGGGCAAACTGTGACCATAATAAATATCTACTCTTTCACGTTCAATCAGATTGACTTCTTCCAATCGTCGCATAATAGTTATCATTGTAATTCTACTACAAGAAAACATCTTGGCTAACTCGTTTAATTTAAAATTTAGATAGACACTCCCATCAACATCTATCCATCCTTTTTCAGGAGCTTCTATCTGTCTATCTTTCAAGACAGAATAAACTAAAATATCTTTAACAGATAGACTACTGTAGAAATCATCTTGCAATAAAACTTTAGGTATTAAGTAATAATCATTTTCATAATCAATCATATTTCTCACCTTTCATATTGTTGTAGCCATTGTGCTACCTTGTGTTTATCGTACAAGGTCACTCCGTCAATGACCATGTGGGGCATGCCTTCACGTTGCCATTTGACAATAGTCGTCGTTGAGACATCTAGCCAACGGCACAAGCCTGCCATACGAACCATAGGCTTATAAAGCTCCTTGTCCTCAAGGGCTTTTTCTATTGCCTTTTGGAGCATATTGTCATAGCGAGCCAGTAACTTCTTTTCAGTTACTTTTGGGAGGTGGATGGTAAAGTTTTCTGTCATATTCTGACCCCTTTCTTAATTTTATAAGCTCCGAATCAACTTGTTACAACTTTTTTGTAATCGGATATATTTTATTACAAAAATAATGTAAAATCAAGTACAAATTACAATTTTTTTGTAAAAAAAATAATTTATGATATAATAAGCCATAAAATGGAGGTGAGCAGATGGACAATAAAGTTAGAGAATTGAGAATACAAACAAAAAAAACGATGAAGGAATTATCAAAGGAGACTGGTATAGGTTTATCAACTATTTCCAATTACGAAAATGGCTATTCAAATCCTAAAAAGAAAAATGCGCAAATTCTAGCAGAATATTTTGGTGTGTCTATCCCTTACTTACTGGGGCTTGATGATAACCCTGTATTAGTCAATTCAGGATCAGCCAAAGAAATTTTTAAAGGCTTCGCAAAAGTGCTTCAGGGAAAAAGTACGATTGAAAATAAAATCACTAAATGGACGCCTTTTGGTGATGATCTTGCCATTATACTTGCAGAACTCAATCAATCAGAGGCATTGTCTGATTACATTGATTTTCTAGCAAGTAAAAAAGACTTTAACCCTATTTTGGTTAAAGCTATTAAGGAATTTATAGTAGACGAAAATCAGGGTCTTATTCCTTTCCTGATTAACAAATCAGGAGCAGAAGACTCTCCTTATCATTATGTCTGGGAGGCATGGGTAGAGAGTCCTGAATACAAGAGACGGCAAGAAGAGAAAAAGAGCAAAAGAGCAAGAAATAACTGACAATCATGATTTCTTTATTTTATAAGCTCCGAAACCTTAAAAAATAAAGGAGAAATTAGAATGTCTATTATTAAATACAAGGCTAAAAAGTCTAAATCAGGGTATCTTTATAAGGTCAGAATCTACAGGGTGATTGATGGCAAACGTCAGAACTTCTTTAAAAGCGGTTTTAAGAGCTTTAGAGAGGCTAGACAGTATGAAGCCATGTTTTACCACAAAAAAGCGTCAGGAGACCTCTCAGAACTTCTGAGAGCCTCTGAGAGACGTTTTGATGAAGTTTTTGAGGAATGGTTCAAAACTTATCAATATACAGTAGAGAGGACGACAAGCGTCCGTACAGATGACTTGTTTAGAATTCATATCTTGCCAGTTCTTGGAAAGATGAAAATTTCCAAAATTACTCCTTGGCAATGCCAGGACTTTATTACCGAAAAAGGTCAGACTTTTAGAAATATCAAACAGGTCAAATCTTACACTAGTCAAGTGTTTGATTTTGCTTTGAAAATGAAATTGATTACAGACAACCCAATGAAGCAAACGATACTCCCAAAAAGAGAGCGGAAGAAGTCAGATAACTTCTTTAGCGTTGAGGAGTTGCATGAGTTTTTAGCTATTATTAAGGCAGAAGAGCCTTATAAAAACTATGCCTTATTTCGTTTGTTGGCCTATAGTGGCTTAAGGAAAGGGGAGCTGTATTCTTTGAGGTGGTCTGATATTGATTTTGATAATCAATTACTTTCTATCAGCAAAAATCTAGGTAGAATCAAGGGGAAAGCAGTTGAGAAAAGCACCAAAAACAGGTTTTCAATACGACAAATCCCTTTAGATACTGAGACAGCCTGGATTTTGCAAGAGTGGAAACAAAAGAGCAGAAGAGAAAGTGGGCAACTGTCAGTTACCCCATTGATTGATAGCGATTATATGTTTACGTTTGTTGACCGAGAGGGAAAGATAGAACCTTTATATCAGGACTATATCAATAGTGTTCTAAAGCGCATCATCAGGAAACATGGCTTGAAGAAGATAACTCCTCATGGCTTCAGACATACTCATGCTACCTTGATGATTGAAGTAGGGGTTGATCCTGTCAATGCAGCCAAAAGGTTAGGTCATGCAAGTAGTCAGATGACCCTGGATACTTATAGCCATTCTACGGTAGCAGGAGAGAAGAAAGCTATCACAAAATTTGTAGATTATCTGGATAGTGCAAAAGGTTAGTTTTCCAAGACGGTACCAAAAACGGTACTAAAAACGAAAAAAGCCAATTCCAATTTCTTGGAAAAGGCTTTGTATCAACGCTTTTAAGCAAGCAATGCGGTTGATTATTTGAGACCGTATTTTTTGTTGAAACGATCCACACGTCCATCTGCTTGAGTGAATTTTTGACGTCCAGTATAAAATGGATGTGAGTCTGATGAAATTTCCACACGGATCAAAGGATAAGTGTTTCCATCTTCCCATTCAACAGTTTCGCTAGAATACTTAGTAGAACCACTAAGGAATTTGTAGCCAGTTGAAGTATCCATAAAGACAACAGGACGGTATTCAGGATGAATATCTTTTCTCATTTTTAAAAATTTCCTTTCTGCCATGGTCTCTCTGCGAGCCATAGATTCGTTACTTTGATAGTTTACCAAATTCTAGCGGATTTGACAAGTCTTTTCTACCAAATTATTTCCTTTTTGCCAATTCTTTCAATTCTTGATAAACTTCTTCGATTTCTTCTTTGGAGTAAGCATTGGCACCACTGGCAAGAGGATGACCGCCTCCGTCGTGTTTTTTAGCTACTTCATTAATCGGGATAAATTTACTCCGCAACCGAACGCGATAGTTGCCATTTTCTTGCTCAACAAAAATTCCCCATAATTCAACGCTGTCAATACGCCCCGGAGCTGAAACGATAGCAGAAGTGTCAGCATCTGTTAAATGATTGGCTTTGAGAAGTTCCTGAGTTAAAATGACACGAGCTGCACCATTTTCGTCGACTTCTAAATGGTCGTAAACATAGCCTTGGAGTTTAGCGATTTGGTAGCTGAAAGAGTCCATTTTTCGAGCCAAAGCAGCAAAATCAAAGGGATATTCGCGAAGTTTACTTGCGACAGCCATTGTACGAGCGGTTGTGGCAGGATATAGGAAACGTCCTGTATCACCGACAATTCCAGCATAAAGCAGTTTAGCGGAATAATCATCTAGTTTCAGTTTATTTTCCAATGCAAAGAGAGCAATTAACTCACTAGCACTACTAGAGCTAGTATCTACCCAAGAAATGTCTCCGTAAATGTCATCATTTGGATGATGATCGATTTTGATGAGAAAATCCCCTTTGTTGTACCGTTCATCATCAATCCGAGCAGTATTTGCCGTATCACAAACAATAACTAAAGCATGTTTGTAATCATCGTCTGAAACATCATCCATTTTAGCCAGCCAGGCAAGAATAGGTTCAGTCTTTCCTGCTACTTTAATCTTTTTCTCAGGGAAATTGACTTGAAGTAATTTTTTCAAACCGACTTGACTTCCTAAGGCATCAGGATCAGGTCGCATGTGACGATGAATGATAATCGTATCATATTCTTTAATTTTATGTAAAATTTGCTTGAAAATTTCCATATGATAACCTCCGCTCTACCTTTTATTCATTGTATCATAAGATGATTATTTTAAAAAGTAAAAGGGAAAAGTAGGGAACTTTAAGAGATTTGAAGTGCAACAATTTGTTCAATGTGTTATAATAAACTGATAGAATTTTTTGGAGGAAATTATGGCTTTAGCAAAAATTGTATTTGCGAGTATGACAGGAAATACAGAAAAAATCGCAGATATTGTAGCTGATAAATTAAAAGAACTTGGTTTAGAAGTAGATATTGATGAATGCACAACGGTTGATGCAGAGGAATTTCTAGAAGCAGACATCGCAATCGTTGCTTCTTACACATACGGTGACGGCGAGTTGCCTGATGAAATTGTTGATTTTTATGAAGATTTAGCTAGTCTTGACTTGACCGGAAAGATTTATGGTGTTGTCGGGTCAGGCGATACATTTTATGATGAGTTTTGTAAGGCAGTAGATGACTTTGATCGCGCTTTTGCAGCGACAGGTGCTGAAAAAGGTGCTGAAAATGTCAAAGTCGATCTATCAGCAGAAGATGAAGATATTGAAAATCTGGAGAAGTTCGCTGAAGCATTAGCCGAAAAAGTACGGTAATCATGTAAGAAGGCTGGGAAATTTTCCTAGTCTTTTTTAGCTTAATTTATTATATTTTAGGCATATATTCTGACATTTCTAATATAGAATAGTATAATAAGAGAAGATAATTTGTATCAATGGGAGGAATGAGATGACGAAAGTACGAGATTATGCTTTTGGATTTCATGACGATGTGAAGCCTTTGTTCTCGACTGGTAAGGGTCTGACAGAAGAGGTTGTTCGTGAAATTTCTGAAATTAAAAATGAACCGCAATGGATGTTGGATTATCGTTTGCGTTCTTTAGAATTGTTCCATAAGTTGCCCATGCCTGATTTTGGACCAGATTTATCCGGCATACGATTTGATGATATTATCTATTATCAAAAATTAAGTGGAGATCGGGCTAGAAGTTGGGATGAAGTGCCAGATGAAATAAAGAAAACCTTTGAGCGTTTGGGTATTCCTGAAGCAGAGCGCCAATTTTTGTCAGGAGCTGTTGCTCAATATGAATCTGAGGTAGTCTATCATAACATGAAAGAAGAATTTGCCAAGCAAGGCATTATCTTTACCGATACCGACACGGCAGTACAAGAATATCCGGATTTGGTGAAAAAATACTTTGGCACAGTCATTTCTAATGCAGAGCATAAGTTTTCCGCTTTAAACAGTGCAGTTTGGTCGGGTGGGACCTTTATCTATGTGCCAAAAAATGTTCAATGCCAGGTGCCGGTTCAGACATACTTTCGTATCAATGGAGAAAATGCTGGTCAATTTGAACGCTCGCTCATTATCGTAGAAGAGGGTGGCTCTATTCAATACATTGAGGGCTGCACAGCGCCGACTTATACGACCAATAGTCTTCATGCTGCAAATGTGGAAATTATTGTCAAAAAAGATGCTTTTTTCCGCTATACAACGATTCAAAACTGGTCAGACAACGTTTATAATCTGGTGACAGAGCGTGGAACGGTTGAAGAAGGCGGTACTTTGGAATGGATTGACGGAAATCTAGGCAGCAAGGTCAATATGAAATATCCTTGTAGCATTCTTAATGGTCGTAATGCAAGAACTTCGGTCCTTTCTATGTCCTTTGCTAATTATGGTCAGCATTTAGATGCAGGCTGTAAAGTTTATCACAATGCGCCAAAGACTTCTAGCACATTAATTTCTAAGTCTGTTGCAAAAGACGGAGGTAAGACAGATTATCGCGGTCAAGTCCGTTTTGGCAAGAATAGTGCTGGTTCAAAGTCTCACATTGAATGCGACACGATTCTTATGGATGGTGAATCCAGCTCAGATACCATTCCATTTAATGAAATTCACAATTCGAATGTTGCACTGGAACACGAAGCTAAAGTTTCTAAGGTTTCGGAGGATCAGCTTTATTACCTTATGAGCCGCGGTATTAGCGAAGAAGAAGCAACTGCCATGATTATCAATGGCTTTATGGAGTCAATTACCAAAGAGCTCCCAATGGAGTACGCAGTTGAGCTCAATCAGCTCATCAACATGAGTATGGAAGGATCTGTAGGATAGAAGTAAAAACAGTCGGTAAGACTGTTATTTTTGTCCCTGATTAAAAGAAGAGAACACAAAAAGCACCGAATCGGTGCTCCCTTTTTCAAGTTGAGTACGGACTGGATTAAAAATCACTGCCTTATTTTAACTTGCTGTGTTGTTTCGAATAGTTCCAAAACAAGCTACCGTCAGCGTTGAGCTGAGCTGTTGTTTTAGAGCTGTGCTGTTTCGAATGGTTCCAAAACACAATACACTTTAATCATAGGACTTGCAAAATTTTTCAATCGTGCTATAATACCTTTTAGAGACATATCGCTGACTGGAATCTTTTAGAGAGCGCGTGGAGCTGAAAATCGCGCAGAGGAAGGCAGTTGAGACTACTCTGTTAGCTTTTATGCAAACATAAAACGGTGGCTACGTTAGAGCCAATCAGAGGTGTCGACAAACTTTTTTGTTGTACATGAATGAAGGTGGAACCACGTTGCGACGTCCTTTTCGGGATGTCGTTTTTTTTATTTTGTTGAAGGGAGGAAAAGTTATGCTCTATATGATTGGCGGATCACCCTGCAGCGGGAAATCAACGCTCGCTTCCCTTCTTGCTCGGAAGTACGATTTGCTTCATATCAAGCTGGATGATTTGGTAGACGAGATGATGAGTCAAGCAAGTGTAGACTCACGGCCGATTTGCCTTCTTAGACAGGACAGAAATCCGGATCAAATCTGGTTGAGAAATCCAGAGGAGATGGCAGATGAAGAATGGCACTTTTATGAAGAGATTTTTCCTTATGTAAAATCTTACTTGATAAAAAATCAAGATAGACCACTCTTGGTGGAGGGGGCAGGACTTTTGCCTCACTTGGTAAAGGAGCTTGAATGGCCAGCGTCTTCCTATCTATGCTTGACTCCGACAGCTGATTTTCTGAAAAAGCATTATAAACAGAGAGAATGGGTTCCTTATGTCTTAGGGGGAACATCCAATCCTGAGCAAGCTTTTGAAAACTGGATGCAGCGGGACATTCTGTTTGCCCAAATGGTTCGGAAGGAAGCTCAGAAATTAGGCTATCCCAGTCTCATGACAGATGGCAGTCGATCGGAAAAGGAGACTGCTGAAAAGATTGCCAGGCTCTTAAAATTGCCCAATACAAATAAAATAGATATAAAAGGAGAAAACTATGATTAAGATTACTTTCCCAGATGGCGCTGTTCATGAATACGAAAGTGGCAGCACAACTTTTGATATTGCTCAGTCTATCAGCAATTCCTTGGCAAAGAAAGCCTTGGCTGGTAAATTCAACGGCAAACTCATCGATACCACTCGTCCTATCACAGAAGACGGTAGCATCGAAATTGTGACACCTGACCATGAAGATGCTCTTCCTATTTTGCGCCATTCGGCTGCTCATCTCTTTGCCCAAGCTGCTCGTCGTCTCTTCCCAGATATTCACTTGGGTGTCGGTCCAGCTATTCAGGACGGATTTTACTATGATACAGACAATACTGCAGGACAAATTTCCAACGAAGACTTGCCTCGTATCGAAGAAGAAATGAAGAAGATTGTCAAGGAGAATTTCCCGTCAATTCGCGAAGAAGTGACAAAAGATCAAGCACGAGAAATTTTCAAGAATGATCCTTACAAGTTGGAATTGATTGAGGAGCATTCAGAAGATGAAGGTGGTTTGACAATCTACCGTCAAGGTGAATATGTGGATCTCTGTCGTGGACCTCATGTACCGTCAACTGGACGTATTCAAATTTTCCATTTGTTAAATGTAGCGGGTGCTTACTGGCGTGGAAATAGCGATAATGCTATGATGCAACGGATTTATGGTACAGCTTGGTTTGATAAGAAAGATTTGAAAAACTATCTTCAAATGCGTGAAGAAGCGAAGGAACGTGACCACCGTAAGCTCGGTAAAGAGTTGGATCTTTTCATGATTTCTCCTGAAGTTGGGCAAGGTCTTCCATTCTGGCTTCCAGATGGTGCGACTATTCGTCGTATCGTGGAGCGCTATATTACAGACCGCGAAGTCAATGACGGCTACCAACACGTGTATACGCCACCGCTTGCAAGTGTGGAATTATACAAAACTTCTGGTCACTGGGAACATTACCAAGAAGATATGTTCCCGCCAATGGATATGGGAGACGGTGAACAATTTGTTCTTCGTCCGATGAATTGCCCACACCATATTGAGGTTTATAAAAACCATGTTCATTCTTATCGTGAGTTACCTATTCGTATTGCGGAACTTGGTATGATGCATCGCTTTGAAAAATCAGGTGCACTTTCAGGACTCCAACGTGTTCGTGAAATGACCCTAAACGATTCTCACTTATTTGTCATGCCAGAGCAAATTCAAGAAGAATTTAAACATGTGCTGGATTTGATGATTGACGTTTACAAAGACTTCAATATTACAGATTATCGTTTCCGTCTGTCTTATCGTGATCCGAATGACAAACATAAATATTTTGATAATGATGAAATGTGGGAAAATGCTCAACGCATGCTAAAAGGAGCAATGGATGATTTAGGTTTGGACTATTTTGAGGCAGAAGGTGAAGCTGCTTTCTACGGTCCTAAGTTGGATGTTCAAGTAAAAACAGCTCTTGGAAATGAAGAAACTCTTTCCACTATTCAATTGGACTTCTTGCTACCAGAACGTTTTGATCTTCATTATATCGGAGCAGACGGTGAAGAGCATCGTCCAGTTATGATTCACCGTGGTATTGTGTCTACGATGGAACGCTTTATTGCTTACTTGATTGAAACTTACAAAGGTGCGTTCCCAACTTGGCTGGCACCTCATCAAGTGACGGTCATTCCAATTTCTAATGAAGCGCATGCTGATTACGCTTGGAAAGTAGCGAAAGAACTGCGCAATCGTGGTGTCCGTGTGGATGTCGATGAACGCAATGAAAAAATGCAATACAAGATTCGTCAAAGTCAAACTCATAAAGTTCCTTATCAATTGATTGTAGGGGACAAGGAACAAGCAGATGGTACGGTGAATGTCCGTCGTTATGGCAGCAAACAAACGCATACAGAAACAATTGCAGAATTTGTAGACCATATTTTGGCTGATATTGCTAGAAAATCACGCATAGATGATAAGGACAACTAAGCTAAAAAGTAGATGATAGGTTGCAACGATGACACGACTGGTTATAAAGATATGCAATAGAACATCATAGCCTGTATGCTGTCGTCTCATTTTACAACCTTTCAATTTCTGAGCTTTAGAAAAAATGTATATCAAAAACTCTATTTCTAATTGAGGAAATCCCTTTTATAGAAATAGAGTTTTTTAGTTTACAATCGCCAAGCATCGTAATCAAAGGTTTGTAAAATCATATTCGTCATTTCTTCAGGCGTTTCTTTAGTGCCGCTTGAAATCCAGAGTGAGATAATGCCCTCTATGCTAGATAGAAAAACTTCAAGTGCATATTTTTCAGAAATGGGGAAATTTTCTTTTAAAAAGTGTTCGGTTTGAACTTTGTGCTGATCGTTCGTTAAAATACTAAGCATAAATTCACGGATTGTTTCACGGAAATTGAGGTAATGACTTTGAGAAACAGCATAAATTAGGTCATGGTTTTGTTGGAGATAGCTTAGATTGGTAATGATTAGGTCATGTGTGTTTGTAGTTTCTTCAAAATTTTTACGTAATTGGGAAATAATTTCTTCTTTTAGTGTTTCAATTAGGTCGAATTTATCAAGATAATGAAGGTAGAAAGTTCCACGGTTGATACCTGCTCGTTGACAGAGTTTACTAACGGAAATTGTTTCAAATTTTTCTTCTAACAAGAGCTGAATGAGGGCTTCTCTGATATGCTGCTTGGTTGCTGTTTGTCGATTTTGTACCATAATACTCCTTAAATGAACACTCTGTTGATAATTGATGATTGCCTTTATGTTAAGTCTATTTTATAATAAAGATAGGATCTAATCAACAGCTTGTTTATTTAATTGGACATGGAAACTGAAAGAGGAAAAGGCGATGGCTTATATTGAAATGAAGCATAGTTACAAACGATATCAAATGGGAGACACAGAAATCATTGCTAACAATGACATCTCTTTTGAAATTGAAAAAGGTGAGCTAGTCATCATTCTTGGAGCTTCAGGCGCTGGAAAATCGACGATTCTGAACATTCTTGGTGGAATGGACAGCAATGACGAGGGAGATGTCCTGATTGATGGGCAAAATATAGCACATTACAACGCTCACCAGTTGACGGACTATCGGAGAAATGATGTTGGTTTTGTATTTCAATTTTATAATTTAGTTCCTAATCTGACGGCGCTAGAGAATGTTGAGCTGGCTTCAGAAATTGTTCAAGATGCACAGGATGCAGCAGAAACGCTAGCAGCAGTTGGCTTGGAAAATCGTCTCAATAATTTTCCTACTCAATTATCTGGTGGCGAGCAGCAACGTGTTTCCATTGCGCGTGCCGTGGCAAAAAATCCTAAAATTTTGCTTTGTGATGAACCAACAGGCGCGCTGGATTATAAAACAGGTAAGCATGTGTTGCAAATCCTTCAAGATATGTCACGTAAACAAGGTGCGACAGTGATTATTGTGACCCATAATAGTGCCTTAGTTCCGATTGCAGACCGTGTGATTCATATGCATGACGCACGGATACAGTCCGTCACTTTGAATGAACATCCTCAAGATATTGCAAGTCTAGAGTATTAGTGAGGAGTGGTGATATGAAAAAATCCATTCTAAATAAGGATATCTGGCTCTCTTTTCGTCAGTCCAAAGGACGCTTTCTGTCCATTATGTTTTTGATGATGTTAGGTTCTTTTGCGCTAGTGGGCCTGAAAGCAGCCAGTCCAGACATTGAAAATTCAGCCAATCGTTACCTTTCACAGATGAAAATGATGGATTTGGCAGTGATGTCAGATTATGGTATCAGCAAAGCTGACCAAAAAGAACTTAATGGAATTCCAAATGCACAGGTAGAATATGGTTATTTTACAGATACGGTGGTTGGAGATAGCTCAACTTCTGTTCGAGTTTTTTCTCAGACAACTAATATTTCTAAGTTCAAGCTTGTTTCAGGTCATTTTCCAACCAAGGAAAATCAAGTGGCTTTGGCTAGTTTTTATCAAGGAAAATACAAGATTGGTGATAGCATTACTTTGAACGAGGAAGGAACCACTAATTATGCTCTAAAGCAGCATACCTTTACGGTGACAGGGTTCGTCAATTCAAGTGAATTGGCTTCGACGATTTCTCTTGGCAATTCTAACTCAGGGAGTGGGACCTTATCTGCTTATGCAGTGGTGATGCCAAAAACATTTCAAAGTTCAGTCTATACAGTTGCTCGTTTGAAGTATGACGATTTAAAAACACTTAATTCTTTTGGAGATTCCTATCGAAAAAAGGTAAAACAGCACGAAAATGAGCTGGAAAAGCTACTGGCTGATAATGGGAAAAATCGTTTATCAGAGATAAAAGCCCAAGCACAGACAAAAATTGCGGACAGCGAAGCAAACATTCGAACTTCTCAACAAGCATTGACAGATGCCATGCAGAAACTAACGACTGCGCAGAATCAAATTGATCAAAAAAGAGCAGATTTAGAGCTTGCTCAAGGTCAACTAACTGAAAAAGAAAACTTGCTTGCACAGGGCGCAGCTCAAATTGCACAGGCTGAACAAACTTTAGCAAGCTCAAAAGCAAAATTGGATACAGCCGCTGCTCAACTTTCTTCAGGTTGGGCACAATTGAACCAAATGAAAACCCAATTAGATCAGGCAGCTAGTCAGTTGTCTGCTGCAAAAGAAAATGTAACAAATGCTCAAGCTACATTAGCTACAGCGCAGGTAGAATTGGAAAAAGGTCAAATGCAACTTGCAGCTGCAAAAACTGATTTGCAGACCAAAATAGCTGCGCTACAAGCACAAGGAATTGATCCAGCAACAGTGCCTGAAATTGTGGCAGCACAAACTCAACTAGCACAAGAAGAAGCAAAATTAAATCTTGCTCGTACAGAATTAGAGAAAAAGCAGGCTGAATTTCAAACTGGACTGTCGCAGTACAAAAGCCAAGAAGCGCTTTATCAAGCAGGACTTGCCCAATACCAATCTGCAGCTGAGGCATTGAAGGCGAAACAAGCTGAATATGACGCAGGCTTAGCTCAATATCAAAACGGTCAGGCAACCTTAAAAAATAAACAAGCTGACTACCAAGCAGGTCAAGCCCGATTAGCACAAGCAAAACAACAAATCGCAGATGGTCAGGTGCAATTGGATCAAGCTCAGGCAACATTGAACGATAAAAAAACTGAATACGAAAAGCAAAAGAAAGATGCTGAAACAAAAATAAAAAATGGGCAAGCGGACATTCAAAAGGCAAAAGATGAAGTAGCTAGCTTGTCTGTACCAACCTACCGTGTGTATACACGTCGGACATTTCCAGGAGCTGACGAGTACACAACAACGGGGAATCGTGCTTATGGAATCTCAGCTGTAGGAAATGCTTTCCCGATTGTACTATATCTGGTAGCGGCCCTTGTAACAGTAACGACCATGACGCGTTTTGTCAGCGAAGAACGCACAAATGCAGGTGTTTTAAAAGCTTTGGGTTATCGGAATCAAGATGTTGTTAAGAAATTTGTCGTTTATGGCTTGGTTTCAAGTTTATTAGGTACAGTAATGGGAAGTTTGTTAGGTACTTATTTCTTACCCTACATCTTAGGGAAAACGATTTTTAAAACCTCCACTTATCCAGCTTTGCGATTAGACTTTTATTGGGGAATCAGCCTCATTGCTCTCGTGTGCTCGGTCTTGTGTGGCGTTGTACCAGCCCTTTATATTGCTCACAAAGAGTTGAAAGAAAAACCGTCTCAATTATTGTTGCCTAAGGCACCTACCAAAGGCTCAAAAATCTTGCTAGAGCGGATTGACTTCATTTGGCGTCGCCTCAGCTTTACGCAAAAAGTGACAGCTCGAAATATCTTTCGTTACAAGCAAAGAATGCTGATGACTATTTTTGGTGTGGCAGGCTCCGTCGCCCTCTTATTTGCCGGTCTGGGGATGTCTTCTTCTATGGAAGGTATGGGAAATCGGCAGTATGGAGAAATTATCAAATACGATGCGGTCATTTCGCAAAAACATCATCTCAAATCAGACGAGCAAGCAGCAATCAATCATTTATTAGCAGATAAAAAAATAGCTAAAAAACACGGTATTTATCAAGAAACATTTACCAAAAAAATCAAGGGGGCTAAAGATGAACAATCTCTCGCATTATTTGTGACAACAGGCAAGGATTTTCATCATTTCATAGAGCTATATGATAGTCAAAGCAAAGCGAGCTTGAACTTGTCTTCACATGGAGCGGTCATTTCTCAGAAATTAGCAACCATTATGCATGTTTCTGTTGGAGATACTTTTGAGGTGACATCCGATGAAGGAAAACGCTATAAAATCAAAGTTTCTGGTATCACTGAAATGTACGCAGGGCATTTTATCTTTATGAATCAGGACTATTATCAAACGGTATTTGCTCGTAAGTTCCAAGAAAATGCTTATCTGATAAAATTGAAAGATTCCTCTAGTAAAAATATACAAGATACTGCAGCAGCATTCATGAAATTAACAGGTGTACGAGCAGTTGTACAAAATACGGGGATTTTGGAACAAATTGATGTCATTGTCAAATCTCTTGGCTTTGTAATGCAGATTTTAACTGTTGCCTCTATTTTACTAGCCATTGTGATTCTTTATAACTTGATGAATATCAATGTTGCAGAGCGGATTCGAGAATTATCAACGATTAAAGTATTGGGATTTCATAATAAGGAAGTCACACTTTATATTTATCGAGAGACCATTCTTTTGTCTATTATTGGCATTATTGTAGGCTTGTTTTTAGGAAATATTTTACATCGTTTTCTTTTAGAGACAATTGCTCCGGATGCCTTTCTGCTCAACCCGACAGTATCGGTATTTGTCTATCTTGTACCAGTCTTTTCTATCATCATGATTTTGATTGTCTTAGGATTTATGGTCAATGCAATATTGAGACGTATTGATATGTTAGAAGCATTAAAGTCGGTAGATTGATAAGGCAGTAAAACTTTCACTCAAACTTGGGAGTGGAAGTTTTTTCTTGGTTTGTTATAATATTTTTATAAAGGACAGACGAAACGATACAATGAAACGAAAAATTGCTTTATTATCAGATATTCACGGGAATACGACAGCTTTAGAAGCTGTGTTAGCAGATGCCAAAAAGGAACAGGTGACCGATTACTGGTTTTTGGGAGATTTATTGGCACCGGGAACGGGTCGAAGGAAGATTCTTGACTTAATGGCTACTTTACCGATTAGTCTTCAAGTGCGGGGAAATTGGGAAGATAGCATTTGGAATGCTCTTCATGGGAAATTAGATATCAGTCGCCCTAGTCATTTATATATGGTTTGTATGTGCCAGTATCTTTTGGAAGAAGTCACACCTGAGGAACTGAATCGATTGCATGAATTGCCTTTGCAGCGTTTGACCAAAGTTGGCGATTTAGAAATCGCTGTGACTCATCATTTGCCAGATAAAAATTGGGGACGAGAGTTGATTCATATTGGTCAACAAGAGAACTTTGATCGCCTGTTTGAAGGTAACAATTGTGCCATTGCCATTTATGGGCATATCCATCAGCAATTTCTTCGTTATGCGACGGGTGGGCAGATGATTATCAATCCAGGATCTATCGGTCAGCCGTTCTTTCTAGATGCTTGTTTGCGAAAGGATCTGCGAGCTCAGTATGCTATTTTAAAAATTGATGAACAAGGTTTAGCGGATGTTGACTTTAGGCGAGTCGCTTATGATGTAAATAAAGAACTGGAAATGGCGAGAATATTGAAGTTGCCTTATTATGAAGTGTATTACGAAAGTTTAGTCAATGGAATTCATCATACGCATAATCATGATTTACTTCGGGCGATTAGTGAGCGAGAAGATTATGTTGCACATCTCAAGGAGTTTTTAAGAAGTAACACTTGAAGTTACAACATAAATAAAGTATACTAGTAATAGAATCAGCAAATGAAAGGAGTTTTACATGCAAATTTCGAGTCGTTTCACCATTGCCACGCACATGCTGACTGTTATAGCACTAGAATGTCAAGAACATAAGGTAACTAGTGATTTTTTAGCTGATAGCGTTGGAGTAAATCCTGTCATTATTCGCAAGACATTATCACAGTTGAAAAGCGCAGGCTTGATTTCCGTTGCGCGTGGAACGGGCGGAGCTATCATCAGGAAAGATTTAAAAGACATTACCCTTTTAGATGTCTATCAAGCAGTAGAAAGTCTAGGCAAATCTGGGCAACTCTTTAGCTTTCATGAACATCCCAATCCATCTTGTCCCATTGGCAGAAATATTCATTTTGTTTTAGATGATAAATTGGCGGAAATTCAAGCAGCAATGGAAAAAGAACTGAACAAGACCAGTCTGGCAGATGTCGTTGCATCCGCCCAAGAAAAGATAAAAAAATAATCCATTTCGTAAGAAATGGATTGTTTTTTGGAGAAAAAGAGGAGCTAAAAATAACAGTTGATTTCATAATCAAGAAAAACTTGCTGATAATCATAGAGGTCTTCCGGATGTAGAGCTTGCACATTTTCCATTTCATAAGAACGTTTTAGTAATTTATATTTATTTTCACCGAATTGATGAAAAGGTAAGAGTTGTACTTGGTCAATAGATAATTTTTTAAATAAAACAGCAAATTGTTCGGCATCTTCTAGAGAGTCATTAAAGCTAGGGATAACAGGAATACGCAGGACAATGGTTTTTTGTTGCGAAAAAGCATAATGAATATTTTTGATAATTAGTTCATTTTTGACCCCTGTGACTTTGCGGTGATTGATGGTGTTATAATGCTTTAAGTCAGTATAGATAAAATCTACATACTGGAGCAAATCAACGAATTTGTTATGATCTACAAAGGCTGTCGTTTCAATTGCTGTATGGATACCTTTTTCTTTGGCAGCTTTAAGGATTGCTTTGGCAAATTCAAACTGAGCAAAGATTTCTCCACCAGACAAAGTCAGGCCCCCACCTGATTCTTCATAAAATTCTCTATCTTTGAGAACTTCTTTGATAATCTCTTCAACGCTTTTTTCCTCTCCCATGGTGATAGTCTTTTTGCTAGAAGCGTCTAACATGGGCTCAGGTTTAAATTTCTGAGATTCTGGATTGGCACACCAAGGACAGCGTAAGGGACAGCCTTTTAGAAAAACAGTTGTCCGAATTCCTGGTCCGTCGTGAATACTAAAATGTTGAATATTAAAGATGATTCCTTTTTCTGCACTCATGATGTACACTCTTTTCTTGCTTATTTTCTTTTATTATATCAAACAAACGAAAGAAAAACAATTACGAATGAAACTATTTTTTATTTTATTTATTCCTTAAATTCTGTTAAAATAAAGAATGAGGTGAATAAAATGGAACGTTTAGATGAAATCGTTAAGCTCGTTTCGGAGTTTGAAAAAATTGATGTTAATACTTTATCTGATAAATTAAAAGTCTCTAAAGTAACGATTCGGAAAGATTTGGATAAGCTGGAAATGAAAGGCTTGCTTCATCGGGAGCACGGTTATGCGGTCTTAAATAGTGGTGATGACTTGAATGTCCGGCTTTCTTTTCATTATGATACCAAGCGAAAGATAGCACAAGAAGCGGCAAAAATTGTTGCAGACAATGAAACGATTATCATTGAATCTGGTTCAACTTGTGCTCTGTTGGCTGAAGAAATCTGTCGTACTAAGAAGAATGTGAAAATTATTACAAATTCTTATTTTATCGCAGACTATGTGAGAAAAGTAGATTCTTGTAAGATTATCTTACTAGGCGGTGAATTTCAGAATGATTCGCAAGTTACGGTCGGTCCTTTGCTTAAGGAAATGATTCAATTTTTCCATGTAGAACATGCTTTTGTAGGGACGGATGGCTATGATGAAGAGCTTGGTTTTACAGGTAAAGATTTAATGCGTAGCGAAGTGGTGCAATATATGTCGGAAGCATCTGACAAAATGATTGTGTTAACAGATTCGAGTAAATTTGACAAAAGAGGGACTGTCAAGCGTTTTGGTTTGAAACAGGTTTCGCAGGTGGTAACGGATCAAGCTATTCCGACAGCCGCGGTTCAACGCCTAAAAGCAGCCAATATCAAATTGACTCTAGTCTGATAAGTAGAGGGAGATAAGATGAAAAGTGAAAGAAAAAGGCTATTAGCTAAGATTGCTTATCTTTATTATGTAGAGGAGAAAAGTCAGGCAGAAATTGCAGCAGAGACAGGGATTTATCGGACAACTGTGAGTCGTATGCTGGCTGAAGCTAAAAAGGAAGGCATTGTCAAAATCGAGATTGAAGCCTTTGATACGCGTTTGTTTCATTTAGAAAATGTAGTGAAAGAGAAGTATGGGTTAAAAGGACTTGAAATCGTAGCAAATCAAGTGGATGATTCACCTTCTGATTTGGAGCAGCGGTTAGCTCAATCAGCGGCAGGAATGCTTCGGGGGATGATTGATGACAATGCTAAAGTTGGATTTTCATGGGGAAAGAGTCTTAGTCTCTTGGTAGAACACTCGGGCAGTCGGCACTTGAATAATGTGCATTTTTTTCCATTGGCTGGCGGACCTAGCCATATTCATGCTCGTTATCATGTTAATACCCTCATTTACAGTATGGCTAATAAATACCATGGGGATTGTCGCTTTATGAATGCGACGATTATACAGGAAGACGAGATCTTAGCAAAAGGAATTTTGTCTTCTAAATATTTTGAGGACTTAAAAAGAAGTTGGCAAGAACTAGATGTGGTTGTTGTTGGTATTGGTGGACAAGTGGATGAAAAGAATCGGCAGTGGTTGGATATGCTGACGGTTGAAGATTTTCGTACAGTGGAAAATGAAGGAGCTGTCGGAGAAATTTGTTGCCGCTTTTTTGATGAAAATGGTGAGTTGGTTGATGAACAGTTGCAAAATCGAACAGTTGCTATTTCTTTAGATTATTTAAAAACAGTTCCTAACAGTCTGGCTTTTGCCTATGGTCGTCAAAAAGCTGCCGCTATTTTGGCGGTTTTACGTGCTGGGTATGTCAACCATTTAGTTACAGATGAAGCAACTATTTTAAAAGTGTTGGAATTGGATAATAGTGCAGTTAATTAGTGGTTTATAAAAATTCTCCTTTTCCTCGTTATTTCATCTTCAAAAGGTCAAGAATAATGATTCTGACCTTTTTTATTTCACTTGATAAGCACAAATGTGCGATAAATATAAAAAAAGAGAATTTGTTCAGTGATATATTGACGGAATAAGAGAAAGATGATAAATTTGAGTTACAAACAAAAATAAAACGCTTTCAAATAAAAGAAAGATATATTTTGTAAATAAAAATAGGAGTAACGTTAAATATGGAAGTGATTGTAGCTGATCAAATCATTATGGGGTTAATCTTGCATGCTGGGGATGCCAAACAGCATATTTACCAAGCTTTATCATTGGCAAAAAATGGTGAATTTGAAAAATGTGATGAGCATTTGAAATTGGCAGATCAGGCATTGTTAGAAGCTCATAATCTACAAACCGAGTTTTTGGCACAGGAAGCAGGGGGAACAAAGACAGAAATCACAGCTTTGTTTGTCCACTCTCAGGATCATTTGATGACCAGTATTACAGAAATTAATCTTATCAAGGAAATCATTGACTTGAGAAAAGAATTACAAGTGAAAAAATAAATCATCAGGAGGATGAAGATATGATTAAAATTGGGCTGTTTTGTGCAGCAGGTTTTTCAACAGGAATGTTGGTCAATAATATGAAAATAGCTGCGAAAGAAGCTGGTTTAGAGGTTGAGATTGATGCTTATTCTCAGGCCAAGTTAGCAGATTATGCACCAAACCTGGATGTTGCTTTGTTAGGACCACAAGTAGCTTATACTTTGGATAAGTCAGCTGCCATTTGCGAAGAGAACCATATTCCAATTGCGGTCATTCCAATGGCGGACTATGGCATGCTAGATGGTAAAAAAGTATTGAATCTCGCTTTGGGACTTTTGGAACAAAAATAAGGAGCTTAGTTATGGCTAAAGTAGATACTCAAAAAATTATTGCGCCAATTATGAAATTTGTTAATATGCGCGGTATAATTGCCTTAAAGGATGGCATGTTGGCAATTCTCCCCTTGACAGTTGTTGGAAGTATCTTTCTGATTGTAGGACAGTTACCATTTGAAGGACTCAATCAAGCAATTGCAGGTATTTTTGGGAAAAATTGGACTGAGCCATTTATGCAGGTTTACTCGGGAACTTTTGCGATTATGGGTTTGATTTCCTGCTTTTCTATAGGATATTCTTATGCTAAAAATAGTGGTGTAGAGCCTCTGCCGGCAGGTGTGTTATCTGTGTCTTCTTTCTTCATTCTTTTAAAATCTTCTTATATTCCAGAAAAAGGTGAAGCAATTACAGACGCGATTGCCAAGATTTGGTTTGGCGGTCAGGGGATTATTGGAGCCATTATTATTGGTTTGGTTGTCGGTAGTATCTATACCATGTTTATTCAAAAACATATTGTTATTAAGATGCCAGAGCAAGTTCCTCAAGCGATCGCCAAGCAATTTGAGGCTATGATTCCAGCTTTTGTGATATTCTTCCTTTCCATGGTAGTCTATATTCTTGCTAAAATGCTGACAAAGGGTGGTACTTTTATCGAAATGATTTACGGTGTGATTCAAGTACCGCTGCAAGGATTGACTGGTTCCCTTTACGGTGCAATCGGTATTGCCTTTTTCATCTCTTTCCTATGGTGGTTTGGTGTACACGGACAATCTGTTGTCAATGGTGTAGTGACCGCTCTCTTACTTTCAAATCTGGATGCTAATAAAGCCTTGCTTGCTGCTGGAAAGTTATCTGTTGGAAAAGGTGCTCACATTGTCACTCAGCAATTCTTGGATAGTTTCCTTATTTTGTCTGGTTCTGGTATTACTTTTGGTTTGGTGGTAGCCATGCTCTTTGCAGCTAAGTCTAAGCAATATAAAGCACTAGGAAAGGTTGCTGCTTTTCCAGCAATCTTTAATGTCAATGAACCGATTGTCTTTGGATTCCCAATTGTTATGAATCCCGTCATGTTCTTGCCTTTTATTCTTGTACCTGTTTTAGCGGCTGTAATTGTTTATGGCTCTATAGCAATTGGCTTTATGCAGCCATTTTCAGGGGTGACCTTGCCATGGAGTACACCAGCTATTATTTCTGGTTTCTTAGTGGCAGGATGGCAAGGTGCTCTCATCCAAGTTGTCATTTTAGCTATGTCCACTCTCATCTATTTCCCATTCTTTAAATTCCAAGACAATCTTGCTTACAGTAATGAACTGAAAGCGGAAGGATAAACTACATTGTATCACTGTAAAGAAATTATTTTAACGTTGATTGAGCACAAATGTGCAAAAAATCTTTAATTTGATAATTAATTATAAATGATTGAATTTTTGCATCTTGCATGCTACAATAGTTACGAAAGAAATAAAAATAATTTCATAAGAAAGGTTGTGCTGTGATGACTAATGTAAAAGAAATAGAAAAAACGACGATACAAACGAATTATTTTGGTAGTTTAACGGACCGAATGAACAAGTATCGGGAAGATGTGCTGGACAAGAAACCTTATATTGATGCTGAACGTGCTGTTCTTGCAACAAGAGCTTATCAAGAGCATAAAGAAAAGCCAAATGTTCTGAAGCGTGCTTATATGCTTAAGGAAATTTTGGAAAATATGACGCTTTATATTGAAGATGAGACCATGATTGTTGGAAATCAGGCTTCATCTAATAAAGATGCACCTATTTTCCCAGAGTATACTTTAGAATTTGTACTCAATGAATTAGATCTTTTTGAAAAGCGCGACGGTGATGTTTTCTATATTACAGAGGAAACCAAAGAACAAATCCGGAGCATCGCTCCCTTCTGGGAAAACAATAACCTCCGTGCTAGAGCTGGGGCTTTACTTCCAGAAGAAGTTCAGGTTTATATGGAAACTGGCTTCTTTGGCATGGAAGGAAAGATGAACTCTGGTGATGCTCACTTGGCAGTCAACTATCAAAAATTGCTTCAATATGGTTTGAAAGGTTTTGAGGAAAAAGCTCGGGCAGCTAAGGAGGCCTTGGATTTAACAGATCCGGCTAGTATTGATAAATATCATTTCTATGATTCAATTTTCATTGTAGTGGATGCTGTGAAAGCTTATGCGGATCGTTTTGCCGTCTTGGCTAATCAATTAGCTGAAAAAGCAGAAGAGCCTAAACGCCGTCAGGAACTATTAGAAATTGCTAGAATCTGTTCTAAAGTACCGTATGAGCCAGCATCAACATTTGCTGAAGCTGTTCAATCTGTTTGGTTTATCCAGTGTATCCTCCAGATTGAGTCTAACGGACATTCGCTCTCTTATGGCCGCTTTGATCAGTACATGTACCCTTATGTCAAGGCAGACTTGGAAGCTGGTCGTGAGACAGAAGCTAGTATTGTGGAACGTTTAACCAATCTGTGGATTAAGACGATTACGATCAATAAAGTACGCAGTCAGGCTCATACTTTCTCATCTGCTGGTAGTCCTTTGTATCAAAATGTGACAATTGGTGGACAAACACGTGATAAGAAAGATGCTGTAAATCCCCTTTCATATCTGATTTTGAGATCTGTTGCACAGACGCATTTGCCACAGCCGAACTTAACAGTTCGCTACCATGCTGGTCTAGATGCTCGTTTTATGAGCGAATGCATAGAAGTTATGAAACTAGGTTTTGGAATGCCTGCTTTCAATAATGACGAGATTATCATCCCATCCTTTATCGCAAAAGGCGTTTTGGAAGAAGATGCATACGACTATAGTGCCATCGGTTGTGTGGAAACTGCCGTGCCTGGTAAATGGGGCTACCGTTGTACGGGTATGAGCTACATGAACTTCCCTAAAGTGCTTCTCATCACGATGAACGATGGAATTGATCCCGCATCTGGCAAGCGTTTTGCACCAAGCTTCGGTCATTTTAAAGACATGAAGAGTTTTGCTGAGCTGCAAACGGCTTGGGACAAGACTTTGCGCCACTTGACTCGTATGAGTGTCATCGTGGAAAATTCTATCGACCTGTCTCTTGAAAGAGAAGTGCCGGATATCCTCTGCTCAGCTTTGACAGATGATTGTATCGGACGCGGTAAGCATTTGAAAGAGGGGGGAGCTGTCTATGACTATATTTCTGGTCTCCAAGTCGGTATTGCCAATCTATCAGACTCACTAGCAGCAATCAAGAAGCTAGTCTTTGAAGAAGGAAAACTGACTCCAGCTGAACTCTGGCATGCGCTTGAAACGGACTATGCAGGTGAGCGTGGCAAGGAAATTCAAGAGATGTTGATTCATGATGCACCGAAATATGGTAATGATGATGATTATGCGGATAAGCTGGTGACTGATGCTTACGATATTTATGTGGATGAAATCGCTAAATATCCAAATACCCGTTATGGACGCGGTCCAATTGGTGGTATCCGCTACTCAGGAACATCTTCTATTTCAGCCAATGTTGGTCAAGGTCGCGGTACTTTGGCGACACCAGATGGCCGCAATGCAGGGACACCGCTCGCTGAAGGCTGTTCTCCATCTCACAATATGGACAAGAATGGTCCGACTTCTGTATTGAAATCTGTTTCTAAATTGCCGACAGATGAAATCGTTGGGGGCGTTCTGCTCAATCAAAAAGTGAATCCTCAGACCCTGTCTAAGGAAGAAGATAAAATTAAATTGATTGCTTTACTTCGTACGTTCTTTAACCGTTTGCACGGTTATCATATTCAATACAATGTTGTTTCTAGAGAAACCTTGATTGATGCGCAAAAGCATCCTGAAAAACACCGTGATTTGATTGTGCGTGTTGCAGGATATTCGGCATTCTTCAATGTACTCTCAAAAGCAACACAAGATGATATTATCGGACGTACAGAACACACATTATAAAAGAGGTCCAGTTTATGGAATTCATGCTTGATACATTAAATGTAGAAGAAATAAAAAAATGGTCGCAAGTTCTCCCCTTGGCAGGAGTGACTTCTAACCCGACCATCGCTAAAAAAGAGGGAGAGATTGATTTCTTTAAACGTATCCAAGAAGTTAGAGAAATTATTGGGGAAGCTCCTTCCATTCATATTCAGGTTGTTGCCAAAGACTATCAGGGAATTTTAAAAGATGCAGCTGAAATTCGCAAGCATTGTAGTGGAAATGTGTTTGTCAAAGTACCTGTAACCCCTGAAGGTTTAGCCGCTATAAAAGTTTTAAAAGCAGAAGGTTACAAGATTACGGCAACTGCTATTTATACTATTTTCCAAGGTTTGTTAGCCATTCAAGCAGGTGCAGATTATTTAGCTCCTTATTATAACCGTATGGAAAATTTGAACATTGATTCAGATGCAGTTATTGGCCAATTGGCGGATGCGATTGCGAAAGAAGGTTCATCTAGCAAAATTTTAGCAGCTTCCTTTAAAAATGTAGGACAAGTCGACAAGGCTTTTGCTGATGGTGCCCATGCTATTACAGCAGGTGCAGATGTCTTTGAATCAGCTTTTGCTGTACCGTCTATCTCAAAGGCAGTGGATGATTTCGCTACCGACTGGGCAGTGATTCACCATCAAGAGTTTATTTAAACTAGTTATAAAAATTATTCCAATAGCTTTGAGGCATTCTAAAAATCTAAAAAGTTGTTAAGAAGTTAGAAAAGCTTTTAGAGCTGTTTCATTAAAGAAAAAGAGGTGTCTTATGAACATTTTTGCAAGTCCGTCTCGTTATATTCAGGGTGAAAATGCCCTCTTTGAAAATGCCAGTCAAATCCTCAAATTAGGTAGTCGCCCTGTGTTGCTTTGTGATGATGTCGTCTACCAGATTGTTGGAGAGAAATTTCAGGCTTATCTAACTCGATATGGTCTTCATGTGCTGCATGTTAGTTTTAATGGTGAAGCTTCGGATAATGAAATCAATCGGGTAGTCGCTTTAGCTGAAAAAGATGGAGCCGATCTAGTGATTGGTCTTGGCGGTGGAAAAACAATTGACAGTGCTAAGGCAATTGCAGATTTATTGGGAAGTCCCGTCGTAATTGCACCGACTATTGCTTCAACAGATGCACCAACATCAGCTCTTTCAGTAATTTATACTGAGGAAGGAGCATTTGAGAAATATATTTTTTACACCAAGAACCCAGATCTTGTCCTGGTAGATTCAAAGGTCATTGCTCAAGCTCCAAAGCGCTTGTTAGCTTCTGGAATTGCAGATGGTTTAGCGACTTGGGTTGAAGCGCGTGCGGTTATGCAGGCAAATGGAGAGACCATGCTAGGACAAAGACAGACTTTAGCAGGCGCAGCTATTGCCCAAAAATGTGAAGAAACTCTTTTTGCAGATGGTTTACAAGCACTGGCTGCTTGTGAGGCGCAGGTGGTAACACCAGCCCTTGAGCATATCATTGAGGCTAATACGCTTCTCAGCGGTGTTGGTTTTGAAAGTGGTGGATTGGCTGCGGCTCATGCCATTCATAATGGATTTACAGCTCTGACTGGTGATATTCATCATCTGACTCATGGAGAAAAAGTAGCTTATGGAACGCTAACACAGCTCTTTCTTGAAAACCGTCCAAAAGAGGAATTGGAAAAATATATTCGTTTCTATCAGAAAATTGGTATGCCTACGACTTTGGCAGAAATGCATTTAGAAAATGCCAGCTATGATGATTTGCTCAAGGTTGGTAAGCAAGCTACTATTGAAGGTGAAACCATTCATCAGATGCCGTTTAAGATTTCAGCATCTGATATTGCGGGTGCTATCCTAGCAGTCGATCGTTATGTAAACTCCTTATAAAAATAAAAAGAAACAAGTCCGATTAGATTGGACTTGTTTTTTCGTGTAGTGATAGCTAAAAGTTTTAATCAGAAATAATAAACGCCTGATGCACATTGAAAATGTTATAATGATAATAAATGTGAGAAATAAATGCAAACTAGTGGAGGACAGATTGAGTAAAAAATTAGAAGACATGAGTTTAGAAGAATTATGGCAGTTGTTTCCCATATTTCTTGTAAAACATAATAAAGAATGGGCGGATTGGTATGATGAGGAAGCAACTGCTATTTTGTCCCTGATACCAGCTAAATATATAGTAAGAATATCTCATATTGGTAGTACTGCGGTTCAAAATATATGGGCAAAGAATATAGTAGATATATTATTTGAGGTTCGATTAGCAGAAGAACTAGAAATAGTGAAAAATATTCTTGTTGAAAATAATTGGTTATGCATGAGTCAAAGTACACGACGAATCCCATTAAATAAAGGATACACGGAGCAAGGTTTTGCAGAAAAAGTCTTTCATCTTCACATTAGAGTTGTCGGAGATAACGATGAACTGTACCTCAGAGATTACTTACGTGAGAATCATAATGTAGCGAAAGAATATGAACATTTAAAGCTGAACTTATGGAAGAAATTTGAACATGATAGAGACGCCTACACTGATGCAAAGTGTAAGTTTATTAAACGATATACTAAAATTGCAAAAGAAAAATTTATAGGAAGATATTAAAATAGATACGAGCGCTGTGATCGTGCTTTTTAACTTACTTTAAATATGGTAAATTAGTCTTATCTTATCAATTTTGACAACTTTTCTGACATTCTTGCTTGGCATAGGAACGGCGTTGTTGTATATCGTTATGATGTTGCATATTTGGAGTATTAGCTTCTTTCAATCAAGGAGAAGTCGGAATAGGCATATCAGGATTGATTATCGGCTTCCTATTTAGTCCTTACGGGCTTCCGATGATAGGAGAAACAGTGATAGCGTTTATCAAATTGATAAATGATAAGATTAGGGCGATATAGATAGATTGGAATTTGGAGGGGGATAATCAAGGTGAATGAAATTAATGAATATGTTCGCGATAGTTTTTCTAAATCCGGCGATATTGTCATAAAATCTATGATGGGCGGATACCTTATATATTTTAATGGTAAGCTGATAGGTGACATTTGCAATAATGAACTGTTTTTAAAGAGAACGCCGACATCGGACAGACTGCTTGCAGATTCCGAACTGCGTTATCCGTATGAAGGTTCAAAAACCTTGATGCATGTATTTGATAGTTTTGATGATAAGGCTCTAATTCTGGAACTTCTGGATGGTATGTATGCTGAACTTCCGGAAAAGAAACCTGCGAAAGCCAGATGAGAAAGACAAATCTTAATTTATTAGATGAAAGTTAATTGGAAATTATGGAGGTAGTAATGAATAAGATTACTTGTATTTGTTTGGGTGTTAGCGATATGGAAAAGTCAATAAAGTTTTACAGAGATGGTTTAGGATATAAGACTGACTGTAAAGAAAATAATCCGCCAGTATATTTTTTCAATACTCCAGGAACAAAATTTGAACTATTTCCTTTAGAACAATTGGCAAAAGATATTGATGAAAATAACCCACTAAAGAGAAATGGATTTTCTGGAATTACATTAGCGTACAATGTTGAACAAAAAGAAGATGTTGATAGTGTAATTGAATTAGTACGAAATGCTGGTGGAAGAATTGTAAAAGAACCACAAGACACCTTTTGGGGTGGATATCACGCCTATTTTTCTGATTTAGATGGATATTATTGGGAAGTTGCATGGGGACCAAATTTTAAGTTTGACAAAAATGGACTATTGAAATTTTAGTAATTAAAAGAGATATAAAAAAAGTATCAAGCAAAGAATACTTAGACTTTATTTTAGAACAAGTATCTGAATTAGATAATATTAGTTATAAAGCTATGATGGGAGAATTTATTATCTATTATAATGGAAAAATTATTGGTGGAATACATGATGATAGATTACTTGTTAAACCTGTGCAGATATGCCAAATGTAGTGTATGACTTGCCGTATGATGGAGCAAAAGAAATGATTCTTGATTATAGTAGAATTTTGAACGAAAAAATTCAATTATGATAGAGTTAAAAAATGACCTTGTCCCTCTTGAACGAGGGGGCAAGGTCATTTTTGTTATCTCAGTATTCATTTGATAAGAAATTGTTTACTTCATCGTAGGGAAAAGCAATACATCACGGATAGAAGTGACATCTGTCAACAGCATAATCAAGCGGTCAATTCCAATTCCGAGGCCGCCAGTTGGTGGCATACCGTATTCAAGAGCTTCTACATAGTCGTAGTCGATACCGGTTGCTTCGTCATCTCCGAGTTCCTTAGCTTTGGCTTGCGCTTCAAAACGCGATAATTGGTCGATTGGGTCATTCAGCTCAGTAAAGGCGTTGGCAAATTCGCGTCCAACGATAAAGAGTTCAAAACGGTCTGTAAAGCGTGGGTCATCTGCATTTTTCTTAGCAAGAGGCGAGACTTCAACTGGATGCCCATAGATAAATGTAGGTTGAATCAAGGTATCCTCAACAAAATCTTCAAAGAAAGCATTGATAATATGACCGACTGTAAAATGCTTTTCAACCGTCACATGATGTTCCTTAGCTAGTGCAGTCGCTTCTTCGAGAGTCATATCTTTCCAGAAATCAATGCCAGTTTGTTCTTTAATGGCTTCTAGCATGTGTTTACGTGCAAATTTGCGACCGATAAAGATTTCAGTACCTTGATAAGGAATACTTTCAGCATCTGTGACAGCTTTTGCTGCACTTTGGATAATTCCTTCTGTCAAGTCCATGATATCTTCAAAGTCTGCATAAGCCTGATAAGCCTCGATTGTAGTGAACTCAGGGTTATGAGTGGCGTCCATTCCTTCATTACGGAAAATGCGTCCCATTTCATAAACACGTTCCATACCACCAACAATTAGACGTTTTAAGTGCAATTCAGTCGCGATACGAAGCACCATATCAATATTTTGCGCATTGTGATGAGTAATAAATGGACGAGCAGCAGCACCACCAGCTTCATTATGTAGTACAGGTGTTTCAACTTCAAGGAATCCTTGGTTATCAAGATAACGGCGAATTTCTGAAACGATACGACTGCGAGTTACGAAGCGTTCAAAGCTTTCCCGATTGGAAATTAAATCCAAATAACGCTTACGATAAATCGTTTCAACGTCTGTTAGTCCATGGAATTTTTCTGGTAATGGACGAAGTGCTTTAGAGAGATGTGTGATGTGAGTTGCTTTGATTGACAGCTCTCCCATATCTGTGCGCATAATCTCACCTTCAATACCAAGGAAGTCCCCAATATCCGCTTTTTTGAAAATTTGATAATTCTCTTCACCAACAGTATCTTTTCTGACATAGATTTGAATTTGACCTTCACGGTCTTGGATATGAGCAAAACCGACTTTGCCTTTCCCGCGCTTGGTCATAAGTCGTCCTGCAATGGTAGCAGTTTCTGCTAATTCATGTAGCTCTTCTTTTGTTTTATCACTATATTTTTCTTTTAATTGGGCAGAATCTGCGGTGCGTTCAAAACGTTTACCAAATGGGTCAATACCTTGTTCTGCTAAAGCAGCCATTTTTTCACGACGAATCAGCTGCTGGTCATTTAATTCTTCAATATGTTCAGTAGTCATATTCTTCCTCCTAAAGTTTACCTTCCTCATTCTATCATAAATAAGGCAGAAATTCACCTATAAATAAAGAAAAAACCGTGATTTTATACGCTCACGGTTTCAATTGTTTTTAAGTGATCAACATTGTTCCAATCAAGAAGTGTAAAATGCTCAAAATCTTGTGTTTCAAGAATGGTGACACTTCCATTTGTAAGACCGCCCTGCTGGCGAATTTGAGCAAAGTCATAACCTAGTAACAAACGTAAAGAAGCAGTTAAATTCGCTCCATGACCAACAAAAAGAAGATTTTTATAAGATTGTCCTTTTTGTGATTTAATGAAGTCTATTGTACGTCGGGTAGTATTGTAGACTGATTCCGCACCAAAAATAGAGTTGTTAAATTTCGCCAGATTATGACGGAAAGCTTCCATTTGATGAGGATAGATAGCCGTAATCGTAGAAATTTTCTGTCCTTCTAGGGAGCCTAATTGCCATTCACGTAGCTCGGCATGTGGCTCAACGACTTGTGAAAAATGATTTTCACTATTGATAATCTGTGCAGTTGCCATTGCGCGTGGTAAATCACTTGAAAAAATTTTGTCAAATTTAATGTGAGCTATGTGTTTTCCAAGCAAGTGCAATTCTTCAATAGAAGTCTCAAGCAGCGGTGAATCACCATTGGCTCCTTGAAAGCGTCCTTCTAAATTCCATTGAGTTTTCCCGTGTCGAACGAAGTAGAGTTTCATACAGTTTCCTTTCTATTTTGAATCCTCTTTTAAATCTGCAAAGGTCGCCTCAACAAAATGGGCTAAATCCTCTGCGTTAATTTCAATACTGTGTCCTAATTCTCCAGCCGATACAATAATAGTCTCATCTGTTAAAGCTGAATTGTCAATGTAAATAGGAAAGTGGTGTTTTTGACGAATGCCGACAGGATTATTTGCTCCGTGAATGTAGCAAGTCGTCTTTTCTAAATCTTTTTGCGGAATCATGCTTACTTTTTTGTTACCAGATATTTTGGCCAGCTTTTTTTCAGCTAGATGTTCTGTTATGGGCAAAATCCCAATAATTGTCCCTGTTTTATCGCCTGTTAGAGCCAATGTTTTGTAAATCTGTGAGCGCTCTATTCCTTCAGGCAATTGTCCTTCTAAAGCATTGATTTGGATGCCTTTGTGAGGAATTTTTGCTTTTGTCAAAATTTGTTCTACTAAGGTTTTCTTAATTTTTGTTTTTTTAGCCATTATTTATACTTTTCCTCCAATTGGCTCATCCAAGCGCCCAGCCAAGTTCCTAATCCAAAGAAGAACGCAGCAGTAACAAAGGTGATGATAGAAGTATTAGCATAATGAATACTTTCGCTATTTTCAGGGTTTGGTACCAAGATGAGAACAGTACTAGATAAGACAATCCCAATGATAAAATGGTACACTTGAGAATGATAATTTTCCAAAGCATAATTCATGGATTTTGAAAAAATCACAAGTGCGAGGAGACCGCCAATTCCGATTGGTAAAAAGGTTCCCAAAATATCTAAAGATTTAAAACCGATTAGCATCGGGGAATACAGTCCCAAAATCAAGAGCAAATTTGAAGGACTTAAACCTGGAACGAGAATTCCCAGTGTGATAAGGGCACCAGCTAAAATAAAAGTCAAGAAATTTGCAGGTAACGTTCCGACTAAACTATTGAGGAAATAAAGGCAAATCCCAGAGATGAAAAAAGTGGCTACGAACCAAATAACATCAGTTCGGTCGCGATCAGATTCTCTGGTAGATTCCTTTAGCAAGCTTGGAATCGTACCGATAATCGCTCCTGCAAATCCCCATAAAACAATGATTTTATAATGCTCTAAGAGATATTCAACTGGCAGGGAAAATAGTGCAATCCCTAAAACCATTCCAATACCAACAGGTAAAAAATAAAGTACATTTTCACGAAAATTCTCTTTTATATGCGCTAAAAAATAAATCATCCGCTCGTAAATCCCCAAAATAGTGGCTAAAACTCCACCAGATACCCCAGGGAGAATAAATCCTAGCGCGATGACAATTCCCTTAAAAATTCTGATTAGCCAAGAAATCATTCATTACTCCCTAAACTTTTCTTTGTTAGTCATTATAACATATTTAGAAACAAGAAAGTAGTGATAACTGGACGAGAAGAAAAGAAAAACTCTGCAAAGTTTTCGATTCAAACTATTACAGAGTTATTATTTTCCATTACCGAATAATTTTTTAAATGTTTTTGTCTGATTTTTTAAAGGAGATAGCTGATTAAGATCGACATCATGTGCAAAACCACCAATTGAGCCTTGTGATGTGTATTGATGTAAATCGTATTTTAAGTCTGTCTTAGGGGCAGCGTTGTAATAACCGTCATTATAGCCGTAAGTTGGAATCCAAATAGCTGTGAATTTCTTAGTTGAGATACTGTGTTCTTCAAGGAAATAGATTCCGACATAAATCCCGATGTTCTTAGCACCCAATGATGCTAACTTAGCGCGAAAAGCTTCAACACCAGCATTCATGTTCTCCATAGTTTTTTCTTCAACATCTAGCCAGTAGTAGGTCGGTTTGTATTTTGAAGCAGCTTTATAAAAACTTTCGGCAGCTTTTTGCATTTCTTTCTTGTTGCTACCTGCCACATAAGCATAGACAGCGACAGGAATATTTCGTTTTTGAAATTCTTCTATGTGGCGTTGATAGGATTTATCAATTCCGTTTAAGTGTGTAGCTGCATTTTCTTTTTTTGCTTGTGCTCCGCTATGCACGCGTATAATGGCGCCAGAAACATTTTTTGCTAGTACGTCATAGTTAATATCACTTGGCAATTGCCAGCCGGACAAGTCAATGATTGGTTTATAGGCTTTGTCTGCTTCATTGGAATCTGAAGTATCAGTTGACTGAGAAGCAGCTGATGTTTGTGTAATAGCGTCCTTTTGCTGTTTAGTTTCCTTGTTTTCTGAATAATGCTTCGCTCCTAAAATAATCGCAATGAAGCTAACAAAGAAAACAAAGACAACAAGCGGTTTAATCCTCTTTCTCATATAATTTTATTTTAACGTAAAGTCAGATAAAAAGCAAAATAAACTAGTAGAAAATAAGTATTTGTCATCAAATTGAAATATTAAAGAAAGCGGTTTATTGGACATAACGGTGAAGAATGCTTATAAATCCTATTCATAGACTCAGCTTATTGTTCTTTTTTTAGTTAAAGTTTAGCCTAGATACTGCAAGGATTTAAAAAATACCGTTCGTCAAATACTTTTTTTTTACCTTGAAAAGTGGTATAATGTTCGGTGAAAATTTAATAATATTAGGTGAACTATGAAAATTGATAAACGCCACCTGCTGAATTATTCCATTTTGATTCCTTATTTGATTTTATCTATTTTGGGATTGATAGTTGTTTATTCAACGTCAAGTGCCACTTTAGTACAGGTAGGAGCAAATTCGCTCAGATCTGTTTTAAATCAAGGAATTTTCTGGGTAATCAGCTTGCTTGCTATTGCTTTAATTTACAAAATAAAGTTAGATTTCTTAAAAGACAATCGACTGATTGTCATTGTTATTTTTGTGGAAATCTTGCTTTTAATTTTATCTCGCTTCCTTGGTGCCCGAATCAATGGTGCACATGGTTGGTTACGATTTGGTCCGATTAGTCTCCAGCCGGCTGAGTATTTAAAAATTATTCTGATTTGGTTTTTAGCACAGCGGTTTTCTCATCAACAAGATGAAATCGCAACGTATGATTATCAGGCTTTAACACGAAATCAATTGATTCCGCGTGCACTGAACGATTGGCGAATCCTGGTCGTGGTGCTCATTGGGATTGTGGCAGTGCTGCCTGACTTGGGGAATGCGACCATTCTTTTGCTGACGACCTTAATCATGGTAACGGTTAGTGGGATCGGTTATCGCTGGTTTTCAACTCTTCTTGGGATATTGGTCACTCTTTCCACAGCGGTTTTAGCAGGCATCTGGTTGATTGGTGTGGAAAAAGTTGCTAAGGTTCCTGTGTTTGGCTATGTAGCAAAACGATTTAGTGCCTTTTTTAATCCTTTTAAAGATTTATCAGGCGCAGGTCACCAGCTAGCTAATTCCTATTACGCCATGAGCAATGGCGGTTGGTTTGGCTTAGGATTAGGAAATTCTATCGAAAAACGTGGTTATTTGCCAGAAGCACAGACAGACTTCGTCTTTTCCATTGTTATTGAAGAATTTGGATTTATCGGTGCCAGCTTGATTTTAGCCCTCTTGTTTTTCCTTATTTTGCGGATTATCCTTGTGGGAATTCGAGCGAAAGATCCATTTAATTCTATGATGGCTCTTGGTGTCGGTGGAATGTTACTGACACAAACGTTTGTCAATATTGGAGGAATTTCCGGTTTGATTCCTTCGACGGGTGTCACCTTCCCATTCTTATCACAAGGTGGAAATAGTTTGTTAGTATTATCCGTAGCGATTGCTTTTGTTTTAAACATTGATGCCAATGAAAAACGAGAAAGTTTGTATAGAGAAATCGAAGAAACCAATCACGGTTTAAGAATTATTCGCTAACGTTAGATTGAGCAAAAGCTTATTGAAAGGTGTAGATTATGTCACTTCAAAAATTAGAAAATTACAACAATAAAGAAGTTATCAAAGAAGAAGTTACGATTCTGACGGACTTATTAGAAGAAGTTACAAAAAATATGCTGAGTCCTGAAACCTTTGAAAAAATCATTGCTTTAAAAGAATTAGCAGCAGCTGGAAATTATGAAGGGTTAAATGAGATTGTTCAAAGTCTATCGAACAAGGAAATGTCCTATATTTCTCGTTATTTTTCAATCCTGCCTCTTTTAATCAATATTTCAGAAGATGTGGATTTGGCTTTTGAGATTAACTATCAAAATAATGTGGGGCAAGATTATCTTGGGAAATTATCCACAACGATTGATTTGGTTGCTGAAAAGGAAAACGCTGCTGAAATTTTGGAGCATTTGAATGTGGTTCCTGTTTTAACAGCTCACCCAACTCAAGTGCAACGAACGACTATGTTGGATTTGACCAATCATATTCATGTCTTGTTGCGTAAATACCGCGATGTGCGAATGGGCTTGCTCAATGAGCAAAAATGGCACAATAATCTTCGTCGATATATCGAAATTATCATGCGGACAGATATGATTCGTGAGAAGAAATTAAAAGTGACCAATGAAATCACCAATGTGATGGAATACTACAATAGCTCTTTCTTGCAGGCGGTGACTAATTTAACAGAAGAATACAAGCGCTTAGCCAAACAGCACGGGATTGACCTGAAAAATCCTACCCCTATTACGATGGGAATGTGGATTGGTGGTGACCGAGATGGAAATCCTTATGTTACAGCTGAAACATTGAAAAAATCCGCTTTGACACAATGTGAAGTGATTATGAACTATTACGATACGAAAGTTGCTAATTTGTACCGTGAATTTTCTTTGTCAACAGGTATCGTAAAAGTAAGTGAAGCGGTGCAGGAAATGGCTTATCTGTCAGAAGATAATTCTATTTACCGCGAAAAAGAATTGTATCGTCGAGCCTTCTACTATATTCAAACAAAACTAAAAAATACAAAGACTTACTTTATTGATCAGATAAAAACCGAGCCACATTACCACAAAATTGAAGAATTTAAACATGATTTACTAGCTATCAAGCAGTCTCTTCTTGAAAATAAAGGCGAAGCAATGATTTCTGGTGAGTTTACTGAGTTGCTTCAAGCAGTAGAAGTATTCGGTTTTTACCTTGCTTCCATTGATATGCGTCAAGATTCCAGTGTTCATGAAGCCTGCGTTGCAGAGTTATTAGCGAGCGCAGGAATTGTGGAGCATTATAGCGAGCTTTCTGAAGACGAAAAATGTCACGTTCTGCTAAATGAACTTCTCTATGATCCGCGGATTCTCTCTGCAACACATGCTAAAAAATCTGCCCTTTTACAAAAAGAATTAGAGATTTTTCAAACGGCGCGTGAGTTGAAAGACAAGCTAGGAGATGCGGTTATTAAGCAAACCATTATTTCTCATGCTACGAGCGTGTCTGACCTTTTAGAGTTGGCTGTTATGCACAAGGAAGTTGGTCTCATTGACAAAGAATTTGCGCGTGTACAGATTGTGCCGCTCTTTGAAACCATTGAAGACTTGGATAATTCCTATGACACGATGAAGAAATACTTATCTCTTCCAATCGCTCAGAAATGGATTGCCTCTAATAACAACTATCAAGAAATCATGCTGGGCTATTCAGACAGCAATAAAGACGGTGGTTACTTATCATCCTGCTGGACTCTTTATAAAGCGCAACAGCAATTGACTGCTATCGGAGATGAATTTGGTGTGAAAATCACCTTTTTCCACGGTCGTGGTGGAACGGTTGGTCGTGGTGGCGGACCTACTTATGAAGCCATTACCTCTCAGCCTCTCCGTAGTATCAATGACCGGATTCGCTTGACAGAGCAAGGAGAAGTCATTGGCAATAAATACGGAAATAAAGACGCTGCGTACTACAATTTAGAAATGCTGGTGTCGGCAACGATTAACCGTATGATTACCAAGAAAAAGAGCGATACTAGCACATCTAACCGCTATGAGCATATTATGGATCAGGTAGTAGAACGAAGCTATCAAATTTATCGTGATTTGGTTTTTGGCAATGAGCATTTTTATGATTATTTCTTTGAATCAAGTCCGATCAAAGCTATTTCCAGCTTTAATATTGGTTCGCGACCGGCTGCGCGTAAAACAATTACCGAAATCGGTGGCTTGCGTGCCATTCCGTGGGTCTTTTCATGGTCCCAAAGTCGAGTGATGTTTCCTGGTTGGTATGGTGTTGGATCCAGCTTTAAAGAATTTATTGATGAAAATCCAAAAGAAAATCTAGCTTTCTTAAGAAAGATGTATAAAAACTGGCCTTTCTTCCAATCGCTTTTGTCCAATGTGGACATGGTGCTGTCTAAGTCGAATATGAATATCGCCTTTGAATATGCAAAACTATGCGAAGATGAAAAAGTTCAAGAAATCTATTACACAATCTTAGATGAGTGGCAGTTGACCAAGAATGTCATTCTTGCTATTGAAGATTATGATGAACTGTTAGAGGAAAATCCATACTTGCGAGACAGTTTGGATTACCGCATGCGTTATTTTAATATCTTGAATTATATTCAGCTAGAACTCATCAAACGCCAACGCCGTGGGGAGTTATCTCCTGACGAAGAAAGGTTGATTCACGTCACAATCAATGGAATTGCGACTGGACTGAGAAATTCAGGCTGATGAAGAATAAAAAATCGGATTATTTCCGATTTTTTTATATCTTTGTAACCCAAAATGCTTCCAATTCGTTATACTAGTGAAGGAAGGGGGATGAGGATATCAAACTAGATGATTATGAAAAAGTCTTGATTACCTTTGCGAAAGAAATCGTCTATTATCTGCAAGGCTCAGGCGTTCCAAAAGAGCAAGCAGAAGATGTTGTTCAGGATGTTTTTATCAAAATGCTAGAGTCTGATTTTGTCATCCCTGCTCAAAAAATGCGAGCTTGGATGTATCGTGTGTCTATTCACCGCTATATTGACAAATACCGGCGTGATAAGCATTATATGGAAATCCTGCGGCGAGATTTTTTTACAAAGGAAAATCAATTGATTGTTGAAGGAGCAGATTATGACTTTCTCATGGAGGAAGTAGAAAAGTTGCCAACACAGGATAAAATCATGTTGGATCTTTATTATTTTCAAGGGTTCTCAACAGGCGAAATAGCAGAAGTGCTTCATTATTCTAAAAGCAAGGTCAAGGTTCAGCTCATGCGCAGTCGAAAGAAACTTCGACAGGTTTTGGAAAAGAAAGGATATCATCATGGAAACTTTTGAAATCGTTGCAAAGAAAAACAAAAAAAGGATGATTAAGCGGATTATCCTCTGGTCAACAACAGTAGTGGTAGTATTTTTTGGAATATATATTGCCGCTCGTATGATTACAGGAAAACTCATCAGCGACCAAGCTTGGAAGGTTGTCAATGAGGTACAGCTAGTTGAAAACGTCGCTTTTCCTAATATTGAAACGTATACCTGGTCTGCTAATGGTGGGGACATGCTCCATGGTGGTATTAAAGGTAGACAAGCCAAAGATATTTATGGGATTCCGCTAGACTATGGTGAATACAAGACAGATTTTGGAATTTTTAATATCAATCGAGGAACTCTTTTTCATGCAAATTCTGGAAGATATACGGAATCTGGGGCAACTATTCAAATAGAAAACAATCAAAAAGTGCCACAATTCTACAATAAAAATGTGAAAGAGGAGAAAGGAGAACCTGTTCATGAACCAACCCAAGAACTTCCTTATATCAAAGAAATGAAAAATCAACTGGTAGAAGTGGCTCTGACTTTTGATAAACCATATAGTTTAAAAGAAATTCGAGCAATGATTCCTAAGAATCTTAAAACCAATTGGTATTGGATTGGTACAAATTCAACAGGTGATCCAAGTTGGTGGCAACCAAGTAATCTATACGGCACGAGTCCAGATTATCTAACGAAAAAAGAATATGTTCACAAAAAGGAAGCAGAAGAAGCTATTAAAAATCTCAAAGAAGGAGAGAGACTGAGTAACAGACTTGCCCAAATGAAAGATGTAGATGGATTCTTGCTTAATCTGAAGAAATATATTAAAAGTGGATTTGGAAAAAGTAGCTACAATAATGCAACTCCGTCAGATGACATTAAAACCTACTTGAAAAAATTTGGTAAGCTAGACTTGTCTAAGAAAGAAGACCTAGAAAAATTAGAATTCTCAGGCGTTATCCTAACAGGAAAAGCTGAAAATTTTGCTCAGTTGGAAGGTAAGGAGTGGATTTACGCATCAAGTATTGGGGCTTCTACACCAAATCAACCATACTACAAGTTGGACAAAGAATAAATTGATAAAAAAGGCGTAAAATGCTTGCAATTTGAAGAAAATTTGATAAAATAGTAAGGAAAGTTAGACTGTATTGCCTACTGTCTATCTATAAAATATATTTTATTGGAGGCTTTTACTCAAATGGCAAAAGAAAAATACGATCGTAGTAAACCACACGTTAACATCGGTACAATTGGACACGTTGACCATGGTAAAACTACCCTAACTGCAGCTATCACGACTGTACTTGCACGTCGTCTTCCAAGTTCAGTTAACCAACCAAAAGATTACTCATCTATTGATGCTGCTCCAGAAGAACGCGAACGCGGAATCACTATCAACACTGCACACGTTGAATACGAAACTGCTAAACGTCACTATGCTCACATCGACGCTCCAGGACACGCAGACTACGTTAAAAACATGATCACTGGTGCTGCTCAAATGGATGGAGCTATCCTTGTAGTAGCTTCAACTGACGGACCAATGCCTCAAACTCGTGAACACATTCTTCTTTCACGCCAAGTAGGTGTTAAATACCTTATCGTCTTCATGAATAAAGTTGACTTGGTTGACGATGAAGAATTGCTTGAATTGGTTGAAATGGAAATCCGTGACCTTCTTTCAGAATACGATTTCCCAGGTGATGAAATCCCAGTTATCCAAGGTTCAGCTCTTAAAGCTCTTGAAGGTGATGAAAAATATGAAGACATCATCATGGAATTGATGGATACTGTTGATGAATACATTCCAGAACCAGAACGTGACACTGACAAACCATTGCTTCTTCCAGTCGAAGATGTATTCTCAATTACTGGACGTGGTACTGTTGCTTCAGGACGTATCGACCGTGGTACTGTTAAAGTCAACGACGAAGTTGAAATCGTTGGTATCCGTGACGAAATCCAAAAAGCAGTTGTTACTGGTGTTGAAATGTTCCGTAAACAATTGGACGAAGGTCTTGCTGGAGATAACGTAGGGGTTCTTCTTCGTGGTATCCAACGTGACGAAATCGAACGTGGACAAGTTCTTGCTAAACCAGGTTCAATTCATCCACATACTAAGTTCAAAGGTGAAGTTTACATCCTTACTAAAGAAGAAGGTGGACGTCATACTCCATTCTTCAACAACTACCGTCCTCAATTCTACTTCCGTACTACAGACGTTACAGGTTCAATCGAACTTCCTGCAGGTACTGAAATGGTAATGCCTGGTGATAACGTAACAATTGATGTTGAGTTGATCCACCCAATTGCCGTAGAACAAGGAACTACATTCTCTATCCGTGAAGGTGGACGTACTGTAGGTTCAGGTATGGTTACAGAAATCGAAGCTTAATTCAGTTAAGTTCCCAGATGAACAATTAAAGTCAGACAAACGAGCTCCGCTATTGCGGGGCTTTCTTTTTTATGATTTCATTCGACTCAGTCTTTATTTCTCTATTAAATTATGGTAAAATAATAGATGTAAATAAAAAAAGAAGAGGTATGTGAAATGTCACGTAAACCGTTTATCGCTGGCAACTGGAAAATGAACAAAAATCCAGAAGAAGCTAAAGCATTTGTTGAAGCAGTAGCTTCTAAATTGCCTTCATCAGAACTTGTTGAAGCTGGTATCGCAGCTCCTGCACTTGATTTGACGACAGTTCTTGCTGCAGCAAAAGGTTCAAATCTTAAAGTTGCTGCACAAAATACTTATTTTGAAGACGCTGGTGCATTTACTGGTGAAAATAGTCCCAAAGTTCTTTCTGAAATGGGTCTTGATTATGTTGTAATTGGTCACTCTGAACGTCGTGACTATTTCCATGAAACAGACGAAGATATCAACAAGAAAGCTCATGCTATCTTCCGCAACGGTCTTCTTCCAATCATCTGCTGTGGTGAATCTCTTGAAACTTACGAAGATGGTAAAGCAGTGGAATTTGTAGGTGCTCAAGTATCTGCAGCCCTTAAAGGATTGACAGCAGAACAAGTGTCTTCTCTTGTCATTGCTTACGAACCAATCTGGGCTATCGGTACTGGTAAATCAGCTACTCAAGACGATGCTCAAAAAATGTGTAAAGCAGTTCGTGATGTTGTAGCAGCTGACTTTGGTCAAGAAGTGGCTGACAAAGTACGTGTACAATACGGCGGCTCAGTAAAACCGAACAATGTAGCTGAATACATGGCATGTCCAGATGTTGACGGTGCCCTTGTTGGTGGAGCATCACTTGAAGCAGAAAGTTTCCTTGCATTGTTGGACTTTGTAAAATAGTTCTTAAAAGAAATAATTAGCTTGCCATATTTTATGGCAGGCTTATTTTAAAATGGAGAAATAAAATGAAAAAGAAAAGTTTATTTTATTTAGCAAGCACAGCTATTTTAATTGCAGCTAGTTCACATCAGGTTTTTGCTGATGAACCTGTAAAAACTTCTACGCCACAGCCGACAGTAGAAGTCAATAAACAAGAAGCTCATTCTTCAGTTGAACTCCAAACAAAAGAAGTAACTCAAACTGCTCCAATAAATCAAACAACTTCATCTTCTTCATCTAAAAATGAAGCAACTGCTTCATCAACCGCTTCAACTGAAGCTAAAGTTTCAGAAGAACAAAATGTTGTAAAAGAAAATTCGACAACTACAACTGAGACTAAAAAAGACAATAAGTCAACTTTTTTTGCTACGCAGAATAATCAAACAACAGCTAGAAGTAATCCTGATGCGCAAGTAAAAAAATCAACCTTTGTAGATGTCAGCAGTCATAATGGGCATATCAGCAAAGAGGATTATCAACATTTAGCTGAAAAAGGGGTAAATGGGGTTGTTGTCAAATTAACAGAAGGAACGAGCTATAAAAATCCTTATGCGGCTTCTCAAACACGGAATGCACAAGCGGCAGGTATGCAAGTGTCGGCTTATGCCTTTTCTCATTATACTAATGAAGCAGAAGCAAGAGCAGAAGCGCGCTATTTTGCAGAGGAAGCAAGGCGATTGAACCTTCCTTCCTCAACTGTTATGGTAAATGATATTGAAGATTCTGATATGCGTCCAAATATCAATGCAACTACTCAAGCTTGGGCAGATGAAATGCGGCGTATGGGCTTTTCAAATTTGATGTACTATACAAGTGCAAGTTGGCTTGATCGAAATAATCTCAGAACGAAAGGACCAATCCAAATAGAGCAATTTGGCTTGGAGAATTTCTGGGTAGCGCAATATCCAACTTCAAAATTAAGTGCAGATGATGCGAAAACACTGAAATATAATAGTGAAGCAGGTGCTTGGCAGTTTACTTCGTAAGCTGAACTACTACCTGGTCGTCATGTATTTGACCAAAGCGTGGATTATACTGGACGATTTACGAATAAGGCAACTCCAAGCAATCGTGCTGCAAATCAGCCAATAAAGGGAAAAATCACGGTTCAAAACAATAATCCTAACACAGGAACCTTTGATGTGATTGTGTCAGATGTTTCTGCTCCTTATGGCGTTCGTGAAGTGAAGTTACCGACCTGGTCTAATGTCAATGGTCAAGATGACATTATTTGGTATACAGCTGCTAAACAGGCTGATGGAACTTATAAAGTAACAGTAAGGGCAGTAGATCACAAATTTTCTACAGGACTCTATCACATTCACCTTTATTACATCCAAAATAATGGGAAATTGGTTGGCGTAGGTGGAACAACTACCGAGCTTTCATTTGGACGACCTCAAGGAAAAGTGACTATTGCTAATAATAATCCTGACACAGGAACTTTTGATGTCCTTATTTCCAATGTTTCTAGTCCTTATGGCGTTCGTGAAGTGAAAGTTCCAACTTGGTCCAGCATCGGTGGTCAAGATGATATTATCTGGTATACCGCTAAAAAACAAGCTGATGGGACTTATAAGACGACCGTCAAGGTAAGTGATCACAAATATTCAACAGGTCTATATAATGTTCATCTGTATTATATCCAAGACAATGGCAAAATCGTTGGAGTAGCAGGAACGCAAGTAATTGTATCTTTAGCAAGAGCAAAAGGCAATCTTACAATTGCGAATAATAATCCTAACACAGGAACCTTTGATGTGATTGTCTCAGGTGTTTCTAGCCCTTACGGTGTTCGTGAAGTGAAATTACCGACCTGGTCTAATGTGGATGGTCAGGACGATATTATCTGGTATACCGCTACTAGACAGGCCAATGGGACTTACAAAGCAACTGTCAAAGCGAGTGACCATAAAAGAAGTACAGGTTTATACCACATTCATCTGTATTATATCCAAAACAATGGTAAACTCGTTGGAGTAGGTGGTACAACGACAGAAGTTTCAATTGCACGTCCAAAAGGTACATTAACGATTCAAAATAAAGATGCGAATAAAGGAACTTTTGAAGTAATTGTCTCCAATGTTTCTAATCCAGATGGTGTTCGTGAAGTGAAATTACCGACTTGGTCTAATGTCAATGGTCAGGATGATATTATCTGGTACACTGCTACTAGACAGGCCAATGGAACTTATAAGGCGTTCATTAAAGCAAGTGATCATAAGAATTCAACCGGTTTGTACTATATTCATTTGTACTATGTTCAAAACAATGGAACATTGATTGGAGTAGGCGATACATCAACCAATGTGACAATTTCTGCGGAAAACCTTAAACCAACTGGAAAAATCACGATTCAAAATAATAATCCTAAAACAGGAACATTTGACGTGGTAGTGTCTAATGTTTCCAGTCCTTATGGTGTTCGTGAAGTGAAATTGCCAACTTGGTCTAGTGTAAATGGTCAAGATGACATCATTTGGTATACTGCTGCGAAACGAGCCGATGGTACCTATAAGATAACTGTGAAAGCGAGTGACCATAAGAGCTCAACCGGCGAATACAATATTCATTTGTATTACATTCAAAACAATGGTAAGCTGGTTGGAGTAGGTGGTACAACAATACAAGTTTCTAAAACGTCTTATCCGACACCATATTTTTCTCAACGTGATGGTCGTTGGGCAGGACGAACTTATGGAGGCTACACATTTGCTGCAACAGGTTGCGTGCCAACAACGGTCGCTATGGCAATTTCTGGTATTACAGGACAGACTGTTTTACCAACGACTGTGGCAGATTATCTCTATTATTCTACGAATGAATTTAATAAGAGAAGCTATGGTACAACGAGTCATGGTATTGTATTAGCAGCTCGACATTGGGGCTTGAAAACGGATGTTTTAGGTTCAACCGCAGCTGTGCGAGAAGCGCTTGCTATGGGACACCATGTGCTTGGTGCAGTAGGAACCAGTGTATTTGCAAATTATCCTGTTACGCATGAGCTAGTCATGAGGGGCTATAACAACGGAATGACTTATGTAATGGATCCGTATAATGCTAATAATAATGGCTATTATTCAGTAGATTATTTATTTAGAGTACGGAGTTTGGATCCAACTGACAATACAGAAGGTTCTCCATTCATGACAATCAGAGCATAATATTGTGTCTGCTCTATGAGAATGAAGTTTTTGTCATTTTATCGGTCTAGTAATGAAAGGTTGAAACTACGAACTAAAAATTTTAAATGTTTAGTTCTGTCTTATTCTCTTTTTGATGAAAAGTAAGAAGCTCTATGATTTCTATAGGAATAACCTTAGAAATCATAGAGCTTACTTGTTTTTGTTCGAATTTATTTACTATTATTTTCCCAAACAAAATTGGCTGAAAAGTTGGCTAATGAGTTCATCAGGAGCGGCATCACCTGTGATTTCACCAAGGATTTCCCATGTTCGGGTGAGATCCACTTGGACTAAGTCAACAGGCATTCCTAGATCCAGTCCTTCATTGACAGCGTGGAGACTTTCAACAGCTTTTTCAATTAGAGAAATATGACGAGCGTTAGAGAGATAAGTAGCATCTTGTTCTACAATGCCTGCATTTTCAAAGAAAAGTTGGTTGATTCGTTCTTCGATTTTATCAATATTTTGATTTTGAAGAACAGAAATCTTGATGAAGTTATCGGGAAGCTGGTCAACTTCAATCTTTTCTTCTAAGTCGGTTTTATTGAGCAACAAGATACGGTTGGTGTCTTGACTGATTTCTAGAAGTTTGCGGTCTTGTTCTGTCAATGGCTCACTAGCATTTAACACAAGAAGTACAAGGTCAGCATCTTGGAGCGCTTTTTTGGAACGCTCTACTCCGATTTGTTCGACAATATCATCTGTATCACGAATACCCGCAGTGTCAATCAACTTGAGTGGTACCCCATTGATGTTGACATATTCTTCAATGACATCGCGAGTGGTTCCAGCGATGTCCGTTACAATTGCCTTGTCCTCGTGGAGCAGGTTGTTAAGGAGACTAGATTTGCCAACATTTGGGCGACCAATAATAGCAGTCGAAATTCCTTCGCGCAGAATCTTACCGCGGCGAGCTATTTTTAAAAGTTGAGACAGAAGTTTTTCAAATTCAGCTGTTTTTTCACGCAACAGTTTGGTGGTCATTTCCTCAACATCGTCGTATTCTGGATAGTCAATATTGACCTCAACTTGAGCCAGTGTGTTAAGAATTTCCAGACGTGTATTGTTAATGAGGTCGGATAGAGAGCCGTCCAGTTGCTTGACGGCGATATTCATGGCTTTGTCCGTTTTTGCCCGAATAATGTCCATAATAGCCTCTGCTTGCGTCAAATCCACGCGTCCATTGAGAAAGGCGCGCTTAGTAAATTCACCAGGTTCTGCCATTCTAGCTCCTTCTCGAATGGCTAATTGGAGAATTTCGTTGGTCACAGCAATCCCTCCGTGGGTGTTAATCTCAATCACGTCTTCACGTGTGAAGGTTTTAGGAGAACGCATAGCTCCAATCATAACTTCATCTAAAATTTCGTTTTTTTCTGGGTCAATAATATGCCCATAATTTAGTGTGTGACTGGCAACCGTACTTAAATCTTTTCCTTTGAAGATTTTTTGAGCAATGGCAAAGCTGTCCGTCCCGCTCAGTCTAACAATGCCGATAGCTCCTTCACCAAGAGGAGTGGAAATGGCAGCAATCGTATCAAATTCTTTGGTTATCATCAATTTAATCCTTATAATGTGTTTATGCAATCTATATTCATTGTAACGCAAAACAAGGTTCGTCGCAAGATTTTTACATGCTGTTTTTGTTCAAATAAATTCATCATCTCTTTTTAATACAATAAAATAAATTTTAAGAAAGCTTCAAATATCATTCGTTTATTCATTTGATATATCAAATTATAGCAAAGAAAATCTGGAATTTTTGGTGTTTTATAATCAAGAAAAATAGAATATTCGGATTTTAGAATGTTTGTAAAAAAGGGATCATTTAAAAAGAAAGTGGTTTCATTTTTTGGGTGCTAAAGTTGGCAAATCATGGTATACTAGAAGCAGATTGAATAAAGGAGCAAAAATGGAGAACCTCAAAAAAATGGCAGGAATCAAAGCTGCAGAATATGTGAAAGACGGTATGGTAGTTGGTTTAGGAACGGGTTCGACTGCCTATTATTTTGTGGAAGAAGTTGGACGGCGTATCAAGGAAGAAGGACTGAAAATAACAGCAGTTACAACTTCAAGCACAACGAGTGAACAAGCTCGGCGTTTAGGTATTCCTTTGAAATCAATTGATGAAGTAGATGAAGTAGACGTGACCGTTGACGGAGCTGATGAGGTGGATACTGACTTCAACGGTATCAAAGGCGGTGGCGGCGCTCTGCTTATGGAAAAAGTTGTTGCAACTCCAACCAAAACCTACATTTGGGTAGTTGATGAAAGTAAAATGGTTGGTAAACTAGGTGTTTTCAAATTGCCTGTAGAAGTCGTACAATATGGTGCAGGACAGCTTTTCCGTCGTTTTGAACATGCAGGCTATAAACCGTCATTTCGTGAAAAAAATGGGCAGCGCTATGTCACGGATATGCAGAATTTCATTATTGATCTTGACTTAGGCGTGATTGAAAATCCAGTCGAATTTGGGCAAAAGCTAGATCATGTAGTTGGCGTTGTGGAACATGGACTCTTTAATCAAATGGTGGATATGGTCATTGTTGCTGGAAGAAATGGCGTGCAAATTTTAAAATCAACCAAATCAAAAGGAGAATAGAATTTTATGTCACATGTTATTATATTTATGTCATTATCATGGATTCAGTCCGAATTAGTGTTGCACTAAATGCTGATGTTCAAAAAGAATAAGAAAGATTAGAATATGCTCTTAAGAGTGGAGCGTAATTGTGTCATTCAACATTTTTCGAGTGAAAATTAAAAAAGATATAAAAGGATAAAGATATGAATTTAATGGATAAAATTAACGAAACAGCACAGTTTTTAAAAGATAAAGGAATTACCGCACCAGAATTTGGTTTGATTCTCGGTTCTGGTTTGGGAGAATTAGCTGGTGAGATTGAAAATGCTGTCAGCATTGACTATGCAGGCATTCCAAATTGGGGTCGCTCAACAGTGGTGGGGCATGCTGGTAAATTGGTTTATGGCGATTTAGCAGGTCGGAAAGTACTGGCTTTGCAAGGACGTTTTCATTTTTACGAAGGAAATCCGATGGAAGTGGTGGCATTCCCTGTTCGTGTGATGAGAGCACTAGGTTGTGAAGGTGTCATTGTTACCAATGCCGCTGGAGGGATTGGATATGGTCCAGGGACGTTAATGGCTATTTCAGACCATATCAATCTGACGGGGCAAAATCCTTTGATTGGAGCGAATTTGGATGAATTTGGTCCACGCTTCCCAGATATGTCTGATGCTTATACAAAAGCTTACCGTGAAAAAGCCCACGCCGTAGCCGAAAAATTAGGCATTGAATTGAAAGAAGGAGTTTATCTGGGTGTTACCGGTCCAACCTATGAAACACCAGCTGAAATCCGCGCTTTCCAAACCTTAGGAGCTAGCGCTGTCGGTATGTCAACTGTTCCAGAAGTAATTGTGGCAGCCCACTCAGGCTTGAAAGTATTGGGGATTTCTGCTATTACAAACTTTGCAGCTGGTTTTCAAAACGAGCTAAACCATGAAGAAGTCGTAGAAGTGACAGAACGTATCAAGGAAAACTTTAAAGGACTTGTAAAAGCAATCCTTGCAGAACTATAAAAACATAAATGTAAAAAGAGTCGAAGATTGAGCTTACAATCACATCTCTTTCTGAACTCAACTAGAAACGAAAGGAATAAAACCCGCACGCAATCCTTTCTGAGATGAATAAGCTCCTAAGAAAAGTTATTTAGCGCTTGTACTTTTCAGTTTGGGTTTTTGACGGGCTTGGTATCTTACTTATGTCAATCCATATTGCAGCAAAACAAGGCGAAATTGCCGATAAAATTTTACTACCTGGAGATCCACTCCGTGCCAAATTTATTGCCGAAAACTTTTTAGAAGATGCTGTATGTTTTAATGAAGTTCGCAACATGTTTGGTTATACAGGGACTTATAAGGGGCATCGTGTTAGTGTTATGGGAACTGGAATGGGAATTCCGTCGATTTCTATCTATGCTCATGAATTGATTGTGAACTATGGTGTGAAACGTTTAATTCGTGTAGGAACGGCTGGTTCCTTGAATAAAGACGTTCATGTACGTGAATTGGTATTAGCGCAAGCAGCAGCGACAAACTCAAATATCATTCGTAATGATTGGCCTCAATATGATTTTCCGCAAATTGCAAGTTTTCGTCTTTTAGATAAGGCTTATCATCTTGCCAAGGATTTTGGTATGACAACGCATGTTGGAAGTGTCTTATCATCAGATGTTTTCTACTCAAACTACGGTGAAAAAAATATCGAACTTGGAAAAATGGGAGTTTTGGCTGTGGAAATGGAAGCGGCAGCTCTTTACTATCTAGCTGCTCAATATAATGTCGAAGCTCTTGGCATTATGACCATTTCAGATAGTTTAGTTAATCCGGACGAAGATACAACAGCGGAAGAACGACAAACGACTTTCACAGATATGATGAAAGTCGGTTTAGAAACGCTTATTTCAGAATCATGATTGAAAATTTAGACGTACGTCAAAGAAGAGATAATTTACGCTATTTCTCGCTATGATTATGCTCATGCTTATAAATTAGCTCAAAGGCTGAATGGTGCAGACTCAAAGTTAGTTGAACTTTTGTATATCATGGCAGAGCGGAGAGAGTTGAATATTCGCCCTGCTATGGAATATCAGTTGAAAATTAGAAATGATTTTCAACTTTTTTGTCATGATTCTGAGGAAGATGAGCAATTAGCGAATTACCTATATGACTTAGAAGCAAAGCTCAAAAACGAACAAGTGATTGACTTTATTCGTGCTGTTAGTCCGGCGATTTATCGGATTTTTATGCGTTTGATTAAGCAAGAAATTCCTGATATTGAATCCTATATTCATAATTCTAGAGAAGCGAGTTACGATCGTTGGAATTTTGAAAAGATGAAAAATACAGATCATCCTATTTTGAGTACTTTTCATGCTGAAAGTCCAGTTCATTCTTCTAGTCTGGCTAGCTTGATTTTACTGTTGGATTTACCAGAGCAAGTTAAAATCATGGTCAAAGAACTACGAAAGTTGGAGAAATCCGTTCGGAACCCATTAGCGCATTTAATTAAACATTTTGACGAAGAAGAATTGCATTCCACTACAGGTTTTTCTTCTCAATTTTTTATGGAAATATTGATTTTGTTGGCAAAAGCAACAGGCATTACTTATGACGAGGAGCAATTTTTCTTTGATCAAGTCAATCGAGTCATCAAAACATTAATAGATTGAGTGCTTTCTTTCATTATAAAATCCCATACAGTTCATTTTACTTGTATGGGATTTTTGGTTATTTAGAAGAAGAGCTGGATTCTTCTGTTGATGAGGAAGAACCGCTACTTGTTGATTCAAATTGTTCAGGGTGAAGAGCACGATAGCTTGGGGAATTAAACAGATCAACAGTTGAATTACCACCTCGTTTGCTATAAAGGCTTGTAGATTCATCACCTTTTTTCTTTTCAATAGATAATAATGATTTAAGTGAGTTGGTATAAGAATAGTCCTTAGGATTCACTTTCCCTAAATCATTTCCAGTATAGAAGCGAAGCAAGTCTCCGGTTTGAATCAGGTCACTCATTTTCAACTGCTCATTGGTTGTATTGCGGATTTTTTCCAATTCTGCCTTAGTTGTTTCATCTGGATTGGTAATTTCTTCTCCTGTTTCTGTGTAGTAAGTACGTCCACTGTAGCTAGTATACTTAGGAGTTACAAAATAGTTTGATGAACGAAAGGCAACGGTTTGTTGATGTTTAGATGATAACAAATCTTGACCGACTTGCAAGTATTGTTTAGAGTCTATACCGAGCAAATGTTCTAGAGTAGGTAAAAGATCAACTTGCCCGCCATAGGTATTAACGACTTTTCCTTTTGTCATACCAGGAATAACAATCATATAAGGAACTCTTTGGAGCATGGCATTGTCGTAGCTAGACCAAGTTTCAGAATTTTTGCCTAGTAATGGCGCCAGCGAGGGATTCCGTGAATTGGAAATACCGTAGTGATCACCATAAAGAACGATGATTGAATTCTCATAAAGACCAGACGCTTTTAAGTAGTCAAAGAATGATTTAACGGCAGAATCTAGATAATTGGCCGTTGCAAAATAACCATTGATTGTTTCATCCTTAGTCGAAGCAAGTGGGAAACCAGTATCGTCTCCAATCAAGCTAGTTGTATAGGGATAGTGATTAGAAACGGTGATATATTTTGCATAAAATGGTTGTTGCAAATGTTCAAGATATTTAATAGAATCTTTGAACATAATCTTATCATTCAAGCCATATTGGAATGAATTTGTTTTGTCTTGCTTAGAGAAGTAAGAAGAATCGAAGAAATAGTTATATCCCCATTGTTTGTAGGTGGTATTTCGATTCCAGAAACTACCAGCATTTCCGTGGAAAACGGCACTAGAATTATATCCATTTTTTGAGAGAATATACGGAGCAGCTTGCTGCGTGTTTGTTCCACCATAGTTTACCATAAAGGACCCCTGATTGAGACCAAATAAACCAGTTTCTAGCATGGTTTCTGCATCAGATGTTTTTCCGGCTTTTACTTGATTAAAGATATTAGAAAAAGCAAAAGTTGAGTTGGAATGATATAGTGAGTTGAGGAAAGGTGTTACTTCGTATTCTTTGCCATCAGACTTTAATTTATAATCAATCAGGAATTGTTGGAAACTTTCTAAATGAAGATAGATGACATTTCTACCTTTAGCAATTCCGTAATACTCTTTATTTGGCTCGGCATAGTGTGACTTGACGTATTCTTCAACTGGTTTCAAATCTTCAGCACTTGCTTTGGAGCGTTCTTTGTTGGCGCTATATGTCTGATTAGCACTATAGCCAAGAAAGGCTGGCAAGCCTAAAGCGCGGACAACATAATAATTAGAGAAGCCGCGTGTCAATAACTCTGGACGGTCAACTTCTGCTAAAAAGAGATTGGCTGAAAAAAGCATACTGGACAGAGCAGTAATTGCAAAGCTAGCTCGCTTGTTGAATGGCCGATCGTCTAAACGGATCCATTTTTTATAAAAAAGAAAACCTAAGATTGGAAAATCAATGATGTAAATCAAATCTCCAGGGCGGAATAATTCAAGCGCAGCCTCTCCTAGACCAGCCGAGACACTACTTGAAGCGAGCATGGTATTGACAGTAACAAAATCACTAAACTCGCGATAATAGATAGAGTTTGAAATGAGCCAGACAAATAATAAAATGTAAAGCGCAACTGCTAGAATATAGAAAACTTTGGTGCGCTTAATATAAAGTGCCAGTCCAATCAACAGCAATCCCAATGGAAGGGGATTGAGAATCGCGAGAAAGACTTGATAGGCACCCTGAATATCAAGATTAAAGTCAACAGAATAAGCCCACATGGTTTTCAGCCAATAAAGGGTCAGTAAGGTCAAGACAAAACCTAGTCTTGTACTCATGAAGTTGAGTATCTTCCTAGTCATAGTTTTCACAAATATATACTTCCTTGTCTTATTTCCTAAAATTTTCACTACTAAGTATAACATATTTTTGATTTAAGTTGGTAATTTAAAATGTTGCATTTTCTTTTGCTAGATAAAAAACAGAGAAAGGATTTTTATCCATTGAGAATAAATAGAATTTTTACGTATGAACACATTTTTTGCAATCATTTTGTAATAAGTAGTACATTTTTTTGAGAAAATTCATAACATTTGATATAATAGAGCTTATGAAACAGCTTACGATTCCTTCTTATACTGAAGAAAACATAAAAAAAGGACGATTTGTTTTAGAAAAACAAGATTTTCCTTCACTTTCTTTTCATCATCAAGTTGTAGAATTGGTAAATGCAAAAGGAAATTTTGTAGGTATCGCATACTTATCAGAGCAAAACAAGGGTATCGGTTGGTTTATCTCACAGAAGAAAGTAACTTTAGATGTCTCGTTTTTCTGTCAGTTATTCCAATCTGCGAAAGAAAAGCGACAAGTTTATCAACAATCAAAAGAGACAACAGCTTACCGCCTTTTTAATCAAGAAGGAGATGGTTTTGGTGGGGTGACAATAGATTTGTATCAAGAATATGCTGTTTTTTCTTGGTATAATCTCTTTGTTTACGAGATTAAAGATACCATTGTTCAAGCATTTCAACAGGTCTTTCCAGAAGTTACAGGAGCGTATGAGAAAATTCGTTTCAAGGGTTTGAATGTTGAATCCGCTCATTTGTATGGGCAAGAAGCACCAGCATTTTTCACGATTTTAGAAAATGGTGTTCGCTATCAAGTGTTTTTAAACGATGGATTGATGACGGGAATTTTCCTCGATCAGCATGAGATTCGTGGTAGCTTGGTAGACGGTCTAGCAGCTGGCAAGTCGCTATTAAATATGTTTTCCTACACGGCAGCTTTTTCGGTTGTGGCAGCCATGGGAGGAGCCAGCCAGACGACCTCTGTTGATTTGGCAAAACGCAGTCGTGAATTGTCGGAAGCACATTTTAGAGAGAATAATCTTGACTTAAGCAACCATACATTCTTTGTAATGGATGTGTTTGACTATTTCAAATATGCAAAACGACATGGTTTGACTTATGATGTAATTGTGTTAGATCCGCCGAGTTTTGCAAGAAATAAAAAACAAACTTTTTCTGTGGCGAAGGATTATCATAAGTTGATTGCTCAGTCTTTGGAAATTTTAAATCCCCAAGGGATTATCATTGCTAGTACAAATGCTGCGAATGTTTCACGTACTAAGTTTAAAAAAGAAATTGAAAAAGGTTTTGCAGGAAGCAAGCACCGTTATTTGAAAGAATACGGTTTGCCAGCAGATTTTACTTATAATAAAAAAGATGAAAGAAGTAATTACCTCAAGGTATTTACCATTAAGGTGGACAAATGAAATTAGTCGTATCAGTGATGCCGAAAAATTTAGAGGAAGCGCAGAATATTGATAGCTCGCGTTATGATGACGCGGACATTATTGAATGGCGTGCTGATTTTTTAGCAAAAGATGAGGTTTTGACTGTTGCACCTGCTATTTTTGAAAAATTTGCTGGTCGTGAATTGATTTTCACTTTGAGAACAATTGACGAAGGTGGAAATATTGAATTGACGGATGATGAATATATTTCTACTATCAAGGAAATTTCAACGATTTATCAGCCGGATTATATTGATTTTGAATATTTTTCTCACAAAAATAGATTTGAGGAAATGTTGGATTTTCCAAATCTTGTTTTGAGCTATCACAATTTTGAAGAAACGCCTGAAAATATGATGGAAATTTTATCTGAATTGACAAGCCTGACTCCAAAAGTAGTGAAAGTTTCTGTTATGGCGCGCAGCGAGCAAGATGTATTGGACTTGATGAACTATACGCGTGGTTTTAAAACCTTAAATCCAGATCAGGATTTTGTGACCATTTCTATGGGACAAATTGGAAAAATTTCACGAATAACAGCAGATTTGACAGGTTCCAGCTGGTCGTTTGCTAGTTTAGATGAGCCTAGTGCGCCAGGTCAAATTTCTCTTGCTAGTATGAAACAAATTCAGGAGATTTTGAATGAAAATTGACGGCTATACTCGTTTAGCGGCAGTTGTCGCCAATCCAATCAAGCACAGTATTTCTCCTTTTATCCATAATGCAGCATTTGAGCAAACGGGTGTTAATGGTGTTTATGTGGCTTGGGAAATCTCACAGGATGACTTGAAAGCAACTGTTGAAAACATTCGCTGCTATAATATGTTTGGAATCAATTTGTCCATGCCTTATAAACAAGTTGTGATTCCTTTTTTAGATGAAGTGACACCTGCTGCGCAGATGATTGGGGCGGTGAATACTGTTGTGAATCAACATGGAAAATTGATTGGTTATAACACAGATGGCAAGGGATTTTTTATGAGCTTGCCTTCTTTTGTCATTAAAGGCAAAAAAATGGTCATGCTTGGAGCTGGTGGAGCTGCGACAGCGATTATTGTACAGGCAGCTCTAGATGGTACTGAGGAGATTTTTGTGTTTACGCGCCAGTCCTCTTTTGAACGCGTTTCACAGAAAATGAAGGAAATTCAGCAGAAGACTGCAACGAAGATTTGGGTATTGCCTTTAGAAAATCAAGAATTATTGCAAGAAAAAATTAACGTTTCTGCTTTATTGGTCAACGGGACCAGTTTAGGCATGGACGGTAAGGCTTTACCAATACCAAGCAGTATTCGTTTACCACATTCACTTCTTGTGGCAGATGTGATTTACCAGCCGTTTGAAACCCCATTTTTAAAATGGGCAAAAGGACAAGAAGTTGAAGTAGTGAATGGCTTGGGAATGTTGTTGTATCAGGCGGCAGAAGCATTCAAATTGTGGACAGGAAAAAAAATGCCAACTAAAGAAATTTGGCAGGCATTGGAAAAAAAGTACAAATAAGGGGTTGCCTATGAAATTAAATGTGAATATTCCCAATCATCCTTACGATATTGTCATTGAAAAAGGTACTTTAGCCAAAGCTGGAGAATGGCTGGCAAGTTTATGGTCAGCTCAAAAGATCGTTGTTATCACAGATAATCATGTGGCAAGTCTGTATGCTGAAACGGTTAAATGTAGCTTAGAAGTTGCTGGTTTTGAAGTGTTTGTATTTGATTTTCTGGAAGGGGAAGCTAGTAAAAATTTAACAACAGTCAATAAAGTTTATGAATTTCTCGCTAAAGTAGGGATGACTCGCAGTGATGGTATTGTTGCCTTGGGTGGCGGTGTGGTCGGTGATTTGGCTGGCTTTGCAGCTTCAACTTATATGCGAGGTATTCATTTTGTACAGATACCGACGAGTTTGACAGCTCAGGTAGATTCTTCGATTGGTGGAAAAACAGGAGTCAATACGCCGTGGGCTAAGAACATGGTGGGTACTTTTACTCAGCCGGACGGAGTTCTGATTGACCCAGATGTTTTAACAACTTTAGGACAACGTGAATTGATTGAAGGCATGGGAGAGGTCATTAAGTATGGTCTGATTGAGGACGTGGAGCTATGGCAGGAACTGTCTGACATGGACGGTAGCCCAGAGTCCATTTTGGAGCACGCAGAAAGTATCATCTATCATTCTTGTAATGTCAAACGAAAGCTAGTAGTGGAAGACGAACTTGACAATGGTGTGCGCCTTTATCTAAATTTTGGACATACGATTGGTCATGCAGTGGAGGCGACTGCTGGTTATGGCAAAGTCATGCACGGAGAAGCTGTGGCTATTGGAATGGTTCAGGTAGCGCGTGTAGCAGAAAAAGAAAAGCTAATGCCTAAAGGAATTACCACAGATATTGAGCAGATGTGTCGCAAATTTGGGCTTCCAGTTGATTATCAACCTTGGCGACAAGAAGAGCTCTATCATGCCTTACTTCATGATAAGAAAGCTCGGGGCAAGACAATCAAATTAGTCATTGTTCCAGAATTAGGCAGGGCAGCCATTCATCAGATTCCTTTAGAAGAAATGAAAGATTATTTAGAAAAGTAAGTGCTAAATAGCAACAACAGATGAGGTAACGGAATGAGATATTTAACTGCTGGGGAGTCACATGGACCGCGTTTAACAGCTATCATTGAAGGAGTGCCAGCTGGGCTTCCTTTGACAGCTGACTACATCAATGCAGAATTGAAACGTCGTCAGGGCGGATACGGTCGTGGAGCTCGTATGAAAATAGAGAGTGACAAAGTGGAATTTACTTCTGGTGTTCGGCATGGGCGAACCATGGGGGGGCCGATTACACTCAATGTGACCAATCTAGATCATCAAAAATGGTTGGACATCATGAATGTAGCAGATGTGGAGGACAAGAAAAAAGGGCTGCGCAAGATTACCAAACCTCGTCCAGGTCATGCAGATTTGGTCGGCGGTATGAAATATCGTTTTGACGACTTGCGCAATTCATTGGAGCGCTCTTCTGCGCGTGAAACGACCATGCGGGTTGCGGTGGGAGCTGTTGCTAAGCGTCTTTTAGAAGAAATCGGAGTTGAGGTAGCTAGTCATATCGTAACTTTCGGTGGCATTGACATTGAGGTTCCGGAAAATCTGACCGTTTCTGAAATCAAGAAACGTGCTCGTCAGTCAGAAGTTTCGATTGTCAATCCAGAACGTGAAGAGGAAATTAAAGCCTATATTGATCAGATAAAGAAAGATGGTGACACGATTGGTGGAATTGTTGAAACCATTGTCGGTGCTGTGCCAGTTGGACTAGGTTCCTATGTTCAATGGGATAGAAAACTAGATGCTAAAATTGCTCAAGGAGTGGTTTCTATCAATGCATTTAAAGGTGTGGAATTTGGAGTTGGTTTTGAAGCAGGGCGGCTTAAGGGCAGTCAGGTGATGGATGAAATAATCTGGTCTAAAGAGGACGGCTTTACTCGTCGTACTAACAATCTAGGTGGTTTCGAGGGCGGTATGACCAACGGAGAACCTATCGTAGTGCGCGGAGTGATGAAGCCAATCCCAACTCTCTACAAGCCACTTATGAGCGTTGATATTGAGACACACGAGCCTTATAAAGCAACGGTGGAGCGAAGCGATCCGACAGCTCTGCCAGCTGCTGGTGTTGTTATGGAAGCTGTTGTTGCAACAGTGCTTGCAACTGAGGTTTTGGAGAAATTCTCTTCAGACAATCTGAAAGAATTAAAAGAAGCCGTTCAACAACACCGCGATTATGTGAAAGGATTTTAATGCTCACCTATATTTTTACAATGACTTTGGTCGGAATTTTTGCAGGAATTTTGGGCGCTTTATTAGGACTTGGAGGCGGAATTGTTATCACGCCTGTACTCACTCTCTTATTTGGAGTAGACATTAAGTATGCGGTAGGAGCCTCTATTATTGCAGTTTTAGCAACTAGTTCAGGTTCTGCGATTGCCTATCTCAAAGATGATATGCTCAATCTGCGAATTGCCATGTTTTTGGAAATTTTTACGACTTTAGGAGCTTTTGTAGGCGCTATGTTATCAGTGATAACAGATTCACAAGTCCTTTTCTTACTTTATGGCGCTCTCATGCTCTTTCAAGCATTTAATATGTACCAGAAGATTCATGATAAAAAGGACAATCAGAATGTGAGTCACAATGATGCTATCGCAGAGAAATTAAATCTCGGTGGTGAATATTTTGACAAAGGTCTCAACCAGACAATCAAGTATCAAGTGACCAATGTCCCTGGTGGCTCTGTTGTCATGTTATTTGCAGGTGTTATGTCGGCGCTTTTAGGAATTGGTGCGGGTGCTTTCAAAGTATTGGCCATGGATACTGTTATGAAAATGCCTTTAAAAGCTAGTTCAGCAACTTCTAACTTTATGATGGGAGTGACAGGAACGGCTTCAGCTATCTTTTACCTTTTTATAGGACAAATCAACCCAGTATTGGTTACACCAATCGCCTTGGGTGTTTTAGCAGGTTCTTTCATCGGAAGCCGCATCATGCCTTATGTACCTGTAAAAGTATTGCGCTGGATTTTTCTAGTCGCTTTATTAGCTCTGGGTGTACAGATGTTTATACGAGGTATGCAATGACAGATAAAATGCAAAAAGAAAAAGAAGAGCTGGATTTGGTCATGGGGAAGATTCTCCGAGTGGGGATTTTTCTCTCTATTCTTTTTATGTTTCTTGGGCTGATTTTTTACCTTTTTAGTGGTCAGCAGGTCATTTCTTTAAAGAATTTGGAACAGTTTAATCCAGTTGCCTATGTGAAGAGCCATTCCATTTTTGATGCAGTGACGTTTATGTTACTAGGGGCTTTTATGCTTATTTTGACACCGATTTTTCGAGTGATTTCAACTTTTATCATTTTTGTCAAAACAAAAGATAAAATGTATACGATTTTCACAGCGATTGTTATGGTTATTATTTTAGTGTCGATTATTCTGGGATTTATCGTTGAGCCAAAGTAAGGAGTAAGCATGGAAAAGAGAATTATTTATATTGCGGGTCTTGGTTTGATTGGTTCATCAATCGCGCTTGGAATTCGACGTGATCATCCAGACTATACTATATTAGGTTACAATCGTGGAGAAGAATCTCGAAAAATTGCCCTTGAAAAACGCATGGTAGATCAAGTGACCGACCAATTTGCTGAATTTGCTCCTCTGGCAGATGTGATTATTCTTGCTGTCCCTATCAAGCAAACCATTGAGTTTATCAGGCAATTAGCAACTCTAGATTTGAAAAAAGATGTGATTATCTCAGATGCAGGTTCTACCAAAGCTGAAATTGTAGCTGCTGCTGAAGAAGCTCTAAAGGAGAAAACCATTCGCTTTATAGGTGCTCATCCAATGGCTGGTAGCCATAAGTCAGGTGCTAGTGCAGCAGATGTAAATCTCTTTGAAAATGCCTATTATATTTTTACTCCGTCTCATTTGACGAAAGACGGCACGATAGCAGAAATGAAGAATCTCTTATCTGGTCTGCATGCTCGCTTTATCGAAATTGATGCCAACGAGCACGATCGTGTCACCAGTCAAATTAGCCATTTTCCGCATATTCTCGCTTCTAGTCTTATGGATCAAGCCGCTGCCTATACTCAGCAACACGAGATGACGCAGCATTTCGCTGCTGGAGGATTTCGTGATATGACACGGATTGCAGAAAGTGAGCCGGGCATGTGGACTTCGATTTTGTTGACAAATCCAGATGCTATTTTAGAGAGGATAGAGGATTTTAAGAAGCGCTTGGATACTATTTCAGGTGCCATTCAGAATAAAAATGAAGATGTGATTTGGAATTTCTTTCAGCATGGTCGCCAAGTGCGAAAAGCTATGGAAATTCATAAACGAGCAGGTGTGGATAGCTTTTATGACATTTTTATCAATGTTCCCGATGAAGAAGATGCTATTTTAGGAGTGTTGGAACTTCTAAGGGGAACATCCATTGTTAACATTCACATCAATGAAGAAAATCGCGAAGATATTAACGGAATTTTGCAAATCACCTTTAAAAATCGCGAAGATTTGGAAAGATCTGCTAAAATAATAAGAGAAAAGACACACTATCAAGTCTTTTTAGATTAAGGAGGAAGACTATGTCAAATATTTATGATTTAGCGAATGAATTAAGCCGTACTCTGCGTGACCTTCCTGAGTACAAAGCCGTTGTCGAAAGCAAAAAAGCAGTGGATGCTGATAGTGAAGCAAAGAGTCTTTTAAAAGACTATCTAGCTTTCCAGCAAGAACTGCAAGGCATGGCGCAATCAGGTCAAATGCCAACGCAAGAAGTGCAAGACAAGATGAAGTCGTTTGGGGATAAGATTCAAGGCAATCATGCCCTGACTGAATTTTTCAATAAACAACAACAATTGTCTATTTACTTAGCTGATATTGAACGTATCATTTTTGATCCAGTTCAAGAATTGTTGAAATAAGGTTATGATTCAAGCTGATTCAAGATTTTGGTCAGCTTTTTATGTGCATAAAATCCATAGGAGAAGAAAGGATTCAACAAATTAGCAAGAATTTTCTGAATATTTCCACTAAATACTTGTTTTTTACTAATTTCTGAGTATAATGAAATGTATCAACTAGACGGATTTTCAGTTTAATGGTGAAAGCTGAACAGTGTATTTTATGGAGGTGCTTTATGTCACGTAAAATTGCGATTATTGGTATGGGAAATGTTGGTGCTGCAGTCGCACATGGTCTCATTGCGCAAGGTGCTTTTGATGATTATGTGTTGATTGATAAAAATGAAGCGAAAGTCAAAGCAGATGCGGATGTGGTGGTATCAGCACTGGGCAATATCAAATTACAAGATAACCCCAACGCCGATCGATTTGCGGAATTACCCTTTACATCCAAGGAAGCTCCTTTTGTCGCTGAACAATTGAAAAAAGTTGGATTTACAGGGATTATCATTGTTATTAGTAATCCAGTAGATGTCATTACCAGTCTTTATCAACACTATACTGGTCTGCCCAAAGAGCGTGTTATTGGAACGGGAACGCTACTGGACACAGCTCGTATGAAACGTGCAGTTGGTGTTCGCTTTGGTGTCGATCCTCGAAGTGTTTATGGCTACAATCTTGGAGAACATGGGAATTCTCAATTTACAGCTTGGAGCCAAGTACGGATAAAAGGGCAACCGATTTCTACATTTGCTTCAGTCGAGGAGTTGGATGAAATTGCTCTAGAAGCCCTTAAAGGAGGGCATACCGTCTTTTATGGCAAAAAATACACATCTTATGGTATTGCGAGCGCAGCTATCCGTTTAGCAGTAGCCCTTGTATCGGATTCGCATGAAGAATTGCCAGTATCAAATTATTATCAGCCATTAGATACCTACCTGAGTTATCCAGCGATTGTAGGACGTGAGGGAATTGTTGAGCAAGTCAAACTTAGTTTAACGGAAAAAGAGGAAGAAAAATTAGCGTATTCTGCACAATTCATCAAGCAAAAATTTGCAGAAAGTTTATAATTCTAAGAGGGTGAGGAAAAGTTGAATTCCACGAAATGAAGCTTTTTCCCCGCTCCCTTTTGTTTCCCTTCTCTTTTTATGGTACAATATGTAAAAAGAATCAGGTATGAGGTTTTCTATGCAGTTACGTACAAATGCAAAGGGATTAGCTGGGTGCATTCGTGTGCCGGGTGATAAGTCTATTAGTCATCGATCGATTATGTTTGGTAGTTTGGCCAAGGGAGTGACAACGGTTCACGATATTTTGCGTGGTGAAGATGTTTTATCCACCATGCAAGTTTTTCGTGATTTAGGTGTTCAAATTGAAGATGACGGCAATGTAGTAACGATTCATGGAGTGGGTTTTGCTGGTCTTCAAGCGCCGACAAACAAACTGAATATGGGAAATTCTGGAACCTCTATTCGCTTGATTTCAGGTGTATTAGCTGGGCAGGATTTTGTGGCGGAAATGTTTGGTGATGATAGTTTATCTAAACGTCCTATGGATCGCATAACGATTCCTCTTCGTCAAATGGGGGTGCAAATCGCCGGGCGAACCAAGCGTGATTTGCCACCGCTCACTATTCATGGGAATAAGAACTTGCAGCCCATTCATTATACCTTGCCTGTGGCGTCTGCTCAAGTTAAGTCTGCTTTGATATTTGCGGCTTTACAAGCTCAAGGCGAGTCTGTCATTGTGGAAAAAGAAATGACCCGCAATCATACAGAAGACATGATTAAACAATTTGGCGGTCAGATTTCTGTCAATGGCAAGGAAATCCGCGTTCAAGGTGGACAAGAGTTTACTGGACAGAATGTGTTGGTGCCAGGAGATATTTCTAGTGCGGCTTTCTGGATAGTAGCAGGACTTATCATTCCCAATTCTAAGATTATTTTGGGAAATGTTGGTATCAATGAAACACGAACTGGCATTTTGGATGTTGTCAAGGCTATGGGGGGGAATATAAACTTGTCCAATATAGACAGAGTTGCTAAGTCCGCCACCATAACGATAGAGACATCTGAATTAGTCGGCACAGAAATTGGCGGAGAAATTATCCCGCGTTTAATTGATGAATTGCCAATCATTGCACTTCTGGCCACTCAAGCTAAGGGGCAAACGGTGATTCGTGATGCGGAAGAATTAAAGGTAAAAGAAACAGACCGTATCCAAGTTGTGGTAGATGCACTAAATAGCATGGGAGCTGATATTACTCCGACAGAAGACGGCATGATTATCAAAGGGAAAACATCTCTTCACGGTGCTAAAGTTCATACATTTGGCGACCACCGAATTGGCATGATGACGGCTATTGCAGCTCTTTTGGTAAAGGACGGTCAAGTCAAGTTGGAGCGCGCAGAAGCTATCAATACGAGCTATCCAAATTTCTTTTCTGATTTGGAGGACTTACTTCATGGCTAAGATTTTGATTGGTTTCATGGGGGCTGGAAAGTCAACGATTGCTAGCTTGCTAGATGAAAATTTTATCGATATGGATGAGCTTTTGTCAGAGAGACTGGAAATGCCGATTAAAGAATATTTTGAGCAGTATGGCGAAGCAGCTTTTCGGCAAAAAGAAAGTGAATTATTAAAAGAATTGCTACAGTCAGAACAAGTCATCTCAACTGGTGGTGGCATCATCAGCAATGCTCAAAATCGCGAGTTGTTAAAGCAGAACGCTGAAAATATTTATTTAAAAACAGATTTTGAGACACTTTATCAGCGTCTTGAAGAGGATCAAGAACACCAGCGCCCACTTTATTTGAACAATAGCAAGGCTGATTTGAAAAATCTTTTCGAGCAACGTCAGACTTGGTATGAAGAAGTGGCTACAAAAGTTATTGATGTGACTACTCTGACGCCTAAACAAATTGTGGAGGTGTTGCAATGAAAATTGGATTTTTAGGTCCGAAAGGGTCTTTTTCTCATCATGTGGCACAAGAAGCCTTTCCAGCAGATACTTTAGTTGCTTTTGAAAATATCACAGATGTTGTAAAGGCTTATGAAATAGGTGAAGTAGATTATTCTGTGGTGCCGGTTGAAAATTCAATTGAAGGCAGTGTCCATGAAACATTGGATTATCTTTTTCATCAGGCTGCCATTCATGCTGTGGCGGAAGTTGTGCAACCGATACAACAACAGCTATTGGTCACAGCAACTGATAAGCCAGTAGAAAAAATCTTTTCTCATCCGCAGGCAATTGCGCAAGGCAAAAAATATATCCGTCAGCATTATCCACAAGCTAAAATCGAAATAACAGCTAGCACAGCTTATGCAGCCCGTTTTGTGGCTCAACATCCTGAAGAAAATTATGCAGCCATTGCTCCTAAAACTGCAGCCAGTGAATATGATTTGCAGATTATTGCAGAAGATATTCAAGAAATGGATGAGAATTTCACTCGTTTTTGGTTGCTTGGACAGTCAATCTCGGATTTGCCATTGTATCCGAAGGAAAAGAAAATGACGCTTGCTTTAACTTTGCCAGATAATCTACCTGGTGCTTTATACAAAGCCCTTGCAACTTTTGCATGGCGGGGAATTGATTTGACAAAGATTGAAAGCCGTCCATTGAAGACAGCCTTGGGAGAATATTTTTTCATTGTAGATATCAATAATGAAAAAGCGAATTTGGTATCATTTGCGATAAAAGAGTTAGAAACAATTGGTATTACTTATAAAATTTTAGGAAATTATACTGTTTATACCATTTCAGAAAAGTAGATTGGAGAAATCATGGGTAAAAAATCTGATAATCTCAGCCACCATGAGCAGTTGAGACTGGACTATCTTTACAAAAATATCCATTATTTAAATGAACGCGAGAAAAAAGAGTATCAATATCTTCTTAGCAAGCAAGAAGGAAAACAAACAATAGAGCCAGCTCGAGCAGTGAGAAGTAACTTTTCTGACCAACAGGTTCCTGAGAATTTTGGCTATACTGAACAAGGATTACCTCAATATCCAGAAAGAAGTCGCCGTAGTAAACGATCTAAAATTGAGCGCATACCAAACTATACAACCGAAAATGTAGAAAATCTGCCCAAGCCTAAAAAGGAAAAACGACATAGAAAATTACGTGTGAAGCGGATTCTAGGTTGGTTAGCACTTTTTGTGGTGTTGATTATTGGAGGGATGCTTTTTATGTTTATAAAAGGCTTGAACACCTCTAAAAGCAATCCAAATGCAAAAGCTGCTCAAACAGAGATTTTTCATGGGAAAGATACAAAAGACGGCGTGAATATACTTATTTTGGGTACAGATGGACGAATTGGGCAATCTTCTTCTGAAACGCGGACAGATTCGATCATGGTCTTAAATGTCGGTGGAAAAAATAAAAAAATGAAACTCGTCAGTTTCATGAGGGACACGCTCGTTCACATTGATGAAGTCAGCCAAGGATCGGGTTATGATCAAAAGTTAAATGTAGCGTATGCCATTGGAGAGCAAAATAAGAATCAAGGCGCTGAATTAGTACGCCAAGTGTTAAAAGACAACTTTGATATTGACATTAAATATTATGCCTTGGTTGATTTTTCGACCTTTGCAACAGCGATTGATACACTTTTTCCAAATGGTGTTGAAATGAATGCGAACTTTTCAACTATCAATGGCGAAAAAGTGAGTGAAGTTCAGGTGCCGGATGATCTTAATATGAAAGACGGCGTGGTTCCAGAGCAGATGATTAAGGTTGGCAAACAACGAATGGACGGTCGTACGCTTTTGAATTATGCGCGTTTCCGTAAAGATGATGAGGGAGATTTTGGACGTACACGTCGCCAGCAAGAGGTGATGAGTGCGATTATTCAGCAAATAAAAGACCCAACGAAACTGTTTACGGGATCTGAAGCACTTGGAAAAGTCTTTGCGTTAACTTCGACAAATATTCCCTATAGCTTTTTACTAACACATGGCTTATCTTCTCTTACCAATGCTCGTAATGGTGTTGAAAAGATGACTATTCCTAAAAATGGTGATTGGATAGATGCTTATGATATGTATGGTGGTCAAGGATTGCTTGTTGATTTTGAAGCTTATAAGACTAAATTAGCAAAACTTGGACTCAGATAGATGATAGAATAGAAAGTGATAATTCTGTCGCTTTCTTTTTTTGGGAAATGGCAGAGCAGATAGAAAGAGAAAATATGTTAAAAAAGAATGATGTGATAGAAGTTGAAATTGTAGATTTGAGTCATGATGGTGCAGGAGTAGCTAAAGCAGAGGGACTGGTTTTCTTTGTGGAGAATGCCCTGCCTACAGAATGTATCTGTATGCGCATACTGAAAGTCAATAAAAAAATTGGTTTTGGCAAGGTAGAAGCCTATTTGACGAAATCCCCTTATCGAAACGAAGATGTTGATGTGGCTTATCTGAGGACAGGTATTGCTGACCTAGGGCATCTAAAATATAGTGAGCAATTGAAATTTAAAACCAAGAAAGTTAGAGATAGTCTTTACAAGATTGCTGGAATTGCAGATATCGAAGTGGCACCAACCCTTGGTATGGAGCACCCACTACATTATCGAAACAAAGCGCAGGTTCCTGTTCGCCGTGTCAATGGACAGCTAGAAACGGGATTTTTCCGAAAAAATTCGCACGATTTAATGCCAATTGAGGATTTTTATATTCAGGATCCAGTTATTGATCAAGTCGTTTTGGCAGTGCGGGATTTGCTGCGTCGTTTTGACCTGAAACCTTACGATGAGAAAGAGCAATCTGGTCTGATTCGTAATATTGTGGTTCGTCGTGGACATTACTCTGGTGAAATCATGGTTATTTTAGTGACCACTCGTCCCAAGATTTTCCGTATAAATCAGTTAATTGAGCGATTAGTCGCGCAATTTCCGAATATTAAATCTATCATGCAAAATATTAACGACCAGCCAGGTAATGCGATTTTGGGGAAGGAATTTCATGTACTGTATGGACAAGATTATATTACTGACCGCATGCTGGATAATGACTTTCAAATTGCTGCCCCAGCATTTTACCAAGTCAATACAGAGATGGCAGAGAAACTGTATCAAACGGCGATTGATTTCGCTGAGTTGAGTATAGAGGATATTGTAGTGGATGCCTATTCGGGGATTGGCACCATTGGATTGTCAGTTGCGAAACACGTCAAAGAAGTCTATGGCGTGGAGGTTATCCCTCAAGCAGTTGAAAATAGCAAAAAGAATGCTAAGCTAAACGGCATTAGCAATGCCCATTATGTTTGTGATTCAGCAGAAAATGCTATCAAAAAATGGCTGAACCAAGGTATAAAACCTAGTGTCATTATGGTTGATCCGCCACGTAAAGGTCTGACAGAAAGCTTTATCAAATCAAGCATCAGCATGAATCCAAAGAAAATCGTCTATATATCTTGTAATGTAGCCACTATGGCGCGTGACATCAAACTCTATCAAGAGCTAGGCTATAAACTCACAAAAGTTCAGCCCGTGGATTTGTTTCCAATGACGCATCATGTGGAAATAGTTGGCAGATTCGGTGAAAATGACGTTGGGATTTGATTCCTAGTTCAGCTTGCAAGAGCAGTAAGACTAATAGAGATTCATCCGAAACTTTTGACAGGCTGACATTATGACGATGTTTCAATGAATCAGGGCAATAATCCCGATAAAGCTGATGACAAATTTTTGATAATTGCTTCATATTCCATTGTAAATGATGGGATTTAGCGGTATACTGTAAGTGGCTCATTTGGACTAACCTCCTGTATGTTTCGTCACTTACAGTATAGTCCTTTTGGGCTTTTTATGGTGTTTTGAGGTTAACTAGCACCACGGGTAAGCTATAGATTTAAAAATTTGAAAAAATTAACCAAAAATTAACCAAGCAAGTTATATTTTTAGTCAATATTTATAAAATAAAGGGGAACTATATATCAGTTTACACTAGACACAGTATATAGTGCTTACGAGAATATCAAAAAGGCGACTTCCAAGCGGAAATCGTCTTTTTCATGCTTATTTCAAAAATTCATACTCAAATAGGAATGACACAATTTCAGAATTATAATATTCTTTTACCATTGTTTTCAATGTATTCAAGTGTCCGTTTAATTCGGGATAGTTATAGATTGTTTTATCATTTTCATCTTTTTCAGATGTGTTAAGCTCATCAATAATCTGATAAACTGAATACGTCAATTTAGAATTATAATTTTCCGTTTTCTTAGCTTCTGTTAGGACTTTTTCCCATTGTTCAAATAAAGCAGTCTCTTTAGAACCTTGTTTCAATTTTGCTAAGTTGACTGTTGCTAGCGTATCTCCATTAGAGTTATCCAGTGACAACTCATTGCGGTAGAATCGTCCATCAGAACCATATAAACTTCTCATGTGATTTTGCGTTTCAAGTGTTGTGAAGAGCAGAATTTTCAATAAGTCTTGTTCAATCTTGTTACTTGATACAGCTTTATTAAAACGTTCAGCGCCATCAGCAGATTTCATAATATTAGCACGCTGTGTCCAGTGACGATTATAAGTAATGTAGCGACTGGCGGCAAACATTGGGAGCTTTTCTATGAAATTGTCTTTTCTTAATGGGAAATACCCTGCACCATTATATAGACTAGCAACTAGTAGAGAAGAAGCCAAGTCAGGATTGTCAAAATTCACTCCAGAAGCTCGCAAATAGCCAATTAGATTGTTATTTATAATTGTCTGAGAAGTAATTTTATTCGTGCCTACTAATTTTGCTCCATTTAACCCCAATACAAAATCAGATAATTTATCGTCACTAAATTTCCGTTTGTCGTAATACACATTACTATATTTCGTATAAATACGATTGATGGTTAAATCTTCTTCTTGTAAGATTTCGTTATTGGCTATATTGAATGCTTCAAGGGTAATATTATCTAATTTTTCATCTACATTTGACCAAAGAATACAAGAAACTAACGCATCAATTTTAGTGTGAAAATGTCTTCGGTTGAAAGCAAATCCTCTTTCAAACTTTTTATCAATGAGATGAATTTCTTTCCAATATTTGATTGGGCTATAAATAATGTAACTATCAGTAGGCTGACGAAGATAATATTTGAAACCACTCCAAATAAAGATATTTCCCATCTCATTTACACCCATTCCCTTGATTTCTTGTTTCATCTGTTTCATTAAATAACTTTGTTTCCATTGAGATGATGATGAAGTCTTTTTTGCTTTTTGATGCTCTATACTGCGTGTATCTGCGTAGGGTGGGTTTTCATACAAAATAATTGTTACTTTTGGGTCGTTGATATAGCGTTGAATAATTTCATTATTGATATATTCCTCGCTAAGAGCATCCGCTCCTCGGACTAGCCCCATATTAAAAGTATCTTCTTTTTCAGTTGGTGGAATGATATGACGGACTTTATCTCCAAGCAATTCCAGCAGAACTTTGTATTCATAATATTCTATAGTTGAAAGAACACAGTGACTTAATTCCTCGTCGCTCATCAATTTCTCAAGGTTTCCAGTTCCGGCACATCTATCCAAAATAATATAATCATTTCCTTTAGGAACATGTTGAATGGCTTGTCGGACTAGCTCCAATGACTTTTGAACATAAGGTTCAGGAGTGTAGAAAGCTCCTAAATTTTTCTTTTGCAAAGTATCATTGAGTTTATCCATCAAATATTGAAATTGAACATTAGTTTCACCGATATAAGGATTGATAAACTCTTTTAGTTTCTCAGGTTTCCGAATTTCACCAATAATTTTAACTTTACCAGTATGGTCACCGATAAAATCAGACTTTTTAGCCCCTTTGTTTTCACGATAAAAACGTTCTGCCCAACCAACAATACAGTTTTCGTCAATGTTAATTTTTGTATATTGCTTTGAACGTAGTAAAGTAATAAGACGACTTTCGTCTAGTTGACTTTGACCGTATTCTAAAACTTCAAGAGGGGCATCAGAAGAAAAACCAGAGGTTTTTACACTTGCACCACCAAAATATACTTTTTCGATATGTGTTAAATATTCCTGACTATCAAAAACGTAGATTTTTTCATTCGTTAGCGACACAAGCAGAATGTTTTTGGGAATTTCTTTTCCTTTGATTCTCCGAGCGGATAGATATTTGATGGCTTGGAATAGAACAGTGTTAATATCATTGATAACAACTTTAAATTCAATCAGATTTCCATTTACAATACCATCTGTATAATCCGTTAAAATATCATCTGTTTTTAAAGTTTTATCAACAAGAGGGAGATAATCTTGATAAAACTTGAGTTGTCCATCAACTTCGTTTGAGAAATGGTTAGGCATATTGTAGCTCCCCATTTCTCTCTGAAAATAACTCAGAAAACTCAACATAAAAAGCCTTCTCACAAAAATGTGAAAAAGCCTGTTTTAATGCTTGACAAAAAACACGCCCGATTACATAATCAGTGTGAGCTGTGAGCTGTGAGCTGTGAGCTGTGAGCTGTGAGCTGTGAGCTGTGAGCTGTGAGCTGTGAGCTGTGAGCTGTGAGCTGTGAGCTGTGATTGCGTTCATAATACTTAATTTCCTTTATTTTTGATACTTCTATTATATCAAAATTTTGGAATCTTGCATAGTAGAAATTTACATTTTTGTTGATAAATATTCTTATTTTCGATATAATATAATCAAGAAGTAAGGAGTACCAGTTATGAAGTTTGAGTTTAAGTCATTATTTGATTTACAATCTGCTTTTCCAGACGAACAGTCATGTATTGACCATTTAGAAAATATGATTTGGGGCGATGTGATTATCAGCCCTTTTGATGCTACTTCAAAGGTCTACAAATGCAAAGGTAACAAATACCGCTGTAAAAATACTGGAAAATACTTCAATGTCAAGACTGGTACTCTTTTTGACAATACTAAAATTGAACTTCGTAAATGGTTTATGGCAATTTGGCTTGTGACTTCTCACAAAAAAGGAATCTCATCTGTGCAATTATCAAAAGATATTGGTGTTACGCAAAAAACAGCTTGGTTCATGCTGGAACGTATCCGTAAGTGTTTTAGTTCTGAAAGCAACAATAGTCTTGATGATGCTGTGGAAGTTGATGAAACCTACATAGGTGGTAAAAATAAGAATCGTCATAACTCCAAAAAAGTCAAAAATGCTCAAGGGCGTTCATTGAAAGACAAATCTGCTGTAGTAGGCATGGTACAACGTCAAGGTAAAGTTAATGCTCATCATGTACCAGATACAAAGACGAAAACATTGACTGAACAGATTGTCAAATACGTAAAGGAAACAGCTCAACTTTACTCAGATGAATGGCTGGGTTATAATAAAGTGGCTAAGATGTATAATCATGACTTTGTTAATCATAGAACTAGCGAGTATGTGCAGGGTGATGTTTATACCAACACGATTGAAGGCTTTTGGGCTGGATTGAAACATGGAGTATTAGGAATTTACCATTCGTGGTCTAAGAAATATCTTCAAGACTATGTAGATGAATTTGTTTTTCGTTATAATACTCGTGACTATTCGGATAGTGAGCGTTTTAATCTCCTGATTTCAAATGCCTGTGTCCGAACTAAATACAGGGAGCTGATTTATGGCTACTAATACATTACATGACCTACATTTTGAATTGGAAAGGTCTATCGCTCGTAGAGTTGATAGTAAGCTGATTGGTTATCAGGTCAGCCTTTCAGATGGTTTTTACAATAAATACACCAAACTCTGGGATAAGACCTATTCCTTTGATTTTGTTACTGAACATCGCTCTTTTTACACTCAACTGACAAAACGTTGTGTTTATGACGTACTTGGAGATAGTCAAAAGAAAATTGACAGAAAGGCTATTGCCAAACAAATGGCAGAGTTAGAAGCCTTGGTTGATATTGCAGAAAGTAAAGAGGAGTTTCAGAACTTTTTTGAGAAAAAATACAGTCTCAAATTTCCTGATTTGAACGATTGCATTTATCAGAAGAAAAAAGAGTTATCTGATTTTGACAAAAAACTTTGGATAGCGATGCACTATAACCCTAGAAAAGATGAGGGGGAATAATAATGACAACATGGTATGATTACATGGTGAGAGCTAGTGAACATGCTGGAAGTGACGGTGATTCGTGGTTTCGCTATCTTTATAAGGTCATTAAAGATGAGGAGACTAAACTAACTACTGATGATGTAGAGCAATTGTTGAAAAATCCTACCTTAACACCTTTCCAAAAAATAACCCTTCAAGATGCTTTAACAGAAGGTACACACACAAGAGAACACGTTTTGCAGGCGAACCGTAAAAGTCAGCCAAAAGATATTTTGAAACTCTTTAGAGAGGGTAACTATGGATACGAAAGTTTTATTTGAGGCTCTCAATACAGAATTAGCTAAGGAAAATATTGACCTATTTAAAAACATGGTACAGATTACTTGCTTTGATAAAGAAACATACGATGAGTTATCAGAAAAATATTCAAATAAGAACTATCAGTTGAATTTAAAAGGCTTTGATAAAAAATTTTCGGATAATATTCAAGTCGTTTATAAAGAAGCTACAGGGACAGAATTTACATATAGCAAAGATGGTCAAGAAAAAACAAAGGTTGGTAAGATAACTGGATGGATTGGTATACACTCTACTATAAATTCGTCTGAAGCAACGGAGTTAAATGATACTAATTTCAAGAAAAATAAGTTATATAATCCTTTGAGTCTTAGAATTTATGTTAGAAATAAATTAGCTATCTCTAATTTTTTGCCAGTAATTAATAATACGCAAGCTTTTGTAAACTATATTGAAGGTGAAATCGGTTATGACATTCTTGATGATAACAACTTTAAAGATATTGCAACGACTAGTAGACAAAATATGGATGAAAATGATCCTCGAGTAGTGGATTTAGCAGAAAAAATAAAACAAGAAGTATCAAGTTTAATTCGTACAAGATTAGAAGTTAGAAATAAAATGAATAATGAGATTCAATCTTTACGAACAAAATCTGAAAAAATTGCTAAAGAATCGACTTCTAAAAATATTGATAAAATATTTGATGATTTTAAGTCTCAAAAGGATAGAAATAGCTTTAGTACCTATGAAATGGATCAGCTAAATCTTAATGTAAAAAATAGGGTTGTACAACAACTCAAAGGAGAAAATTTTAAAAACGAGTATACTATTTTCTTTTCCCATTCACGAAGAAATAAGAATGTATTAGACTTTTTCTATTATTTATTAAAAAAGATTGGTGTTACTTCAGACGAGATTTTCTATACAAGTAAAGAGGATGCACCTCAAATTGATATTAAGCAAAACTTAGGTGAAATTTCTAAAGAAAATATTGTCAATAAAAATACATTATTATTCTTTTATGTTACGAAGGATTTTAAAGACTCAGATTATTGTATGTTTGAAGGAGGTGCTGCTTGGGCAACGCGAGGTGCAGAAGATTATCTAATCAATTTTGATGAATTTAGTCTGATTCCTGATTATCTTAATCAAAAAGGTGAATTTCTATAAAAACTTACTCAAAATTCTGATTTGTCTAAAGGAGATTTTTATAATCAGTTGATAAATACACTAAATAAGTTAATTGAGCATATTAATATTGGACGAAAAATGAAAGCTGCTGAGGAAGTACCGTTATTTAATAACATTGAATTTCCTGACAAAGTGGAATTAAGCCAAGGAAAAACTCCGGAGCTTAATAAAGATATTGAAAACTATTGGAATACTTATATTTTAGAAAATAATGAGTAATTTCAATGTGCGAATAGGGAGAGAGTTGCCCCTTAAGTTTTATAAAAAATAGGTGCTAAATATGATGTCTACCCATGGTGCTAGTTCATTTCAAAATAGCGTAAATTATGAGCCAGAATAATTTGTTCAATTCGTAACTGTAGTCCGGCTAGCCCTCTAGCTAATGTATGTTCGATGTCAAAGAGACGACACAGTTCAGAAAAACGAGTTTCAATCGTTCGTCTCATGGCCATTACTTTCCAATTGTTATGTTCTTCGGCTCCTGTCATGTTTTGTCGAAATGGTATCCATAGATGGTCACCTTCCTGTTTTAAGTCCTTTTTGAGTTCACCGCTTAAGTAGCCAAGATTACCTAGAATAACCGATTGCTTACATCCCTCTAATAGCTCATAAACCACCTTGATATCGTAGACAGAGGCTGGTGTGACAACACAGTTCAGAATACAACCCGATAAGGTCACTAGCATATGAACCTTGAAACCATAGAACCAAAGATGTTTAGAGACGTTATAGCCAATATCGGCTAATCCTTTAAAAATGGCAACTCTTTGATTGCGAACTGGTTGGCAAAGTGGTAAGGAAAAACTATCTATAATCGCTATTTCATCAGGCGAAATCAAGTCGCTCATAGCTTTTCGGATTAATTGGACTAGCCAAATCATTCGTCTAGACCGACGATTGAAACGACTTCTTTCTAGTAACTGACCACAAGGAAAGAGGTGTCAGATGGTGTAGAAATGGCGTTGTGACGTTATGCCTAGTTCAGCTTGTAACAAAAGCAAGACAAGAAGCGCTTCATCTGAAACTTTGCCTAAGCCAACATTACGCCGATGTTTAAAGGAATCTGGGCAATAAGTTTTATAAAAGTAATGACAAATTTGTGATAATTGGCGTAAATTCCATTCATTGTAAATGATGAGATTTAGCAGTATACTGTAAGTGGCTCATTTGGACTAACCGCCTGTATGTTTCGTCACTTACAGTATAGTCCATTTGGGCTTTTTATTGTATGTTGAAATTAACTAGCACAACGGGTAGAACTAGTTTTGTATAAGAAAAGAGATTTCATGAAAGATTTATTGAAATATTTTAAGGGTTATATCAAAGAATCCTTGTTGGGGCCACTTTTTAAATTATTAGAAGCTAGTTTTGAACTATTGGTGCCAATTTTGGTTGCAACAATTGTAGACCAAACAATCCCTAAAAAAGATAGCACGCATCTTTATACCGTGGTCTTTTTGTTGGTTGTCCTAGCATCGTTTGGTGTTGTCGTGGCGATTATTGCTCAATATTATTCCTCAAAAGCAGCGGTAGGATTTACACGTCAATTAACTAAAGATTTATATCAAAAAATAATGCGTTTGCCAAAAGCTAGTCGAGATAACTTGACGACATCTAGTCTGGTCACTCGTTTAACAAGTGATACTTATCAAATTCAGACCGGCATCAATCAATTTCTTCGTCTTTTTTTTGCGCGCGCCGATTATTGTTTTTGGCTCGATTATCATGGCATTTTTGATTAGTCCAAGTATTACACTGTGGTTCTTACTCATGGTTGTCATCCTAACGGGTATTATCTATATCATGTCACGCTTGGTAAATCCGCTTTACGCTAAAATTCGCCAGATTACAGATAAAATTGTCAATATGACACGCCAACAACTGCAAGGTATGCGTGTTATCCGTGCCTTTGGGCAAACAAATAAAGAAATCCATGAGTTTAGAGATACCAATGAGATCTATAAGACCTGGCAGATAAAAACAGGAGTTTGGTCCAGTTTGATTAGCCCGTTGACTTTTTTAGTGGTAAATAGCACTTTGGTCATGGTTATTTGGCATGGGAATCTAGCTATTGGACAGGATTTGCTGACGCAAGGGAAATTAGTTGCTTTAGTCAATTACCTTTTGCAAATCTTGATAGAGTTGTTGAAACTGGCAATGCTTGTTACTTCTTTGAATCAAAGTTACATTAGTGCTAGACGAATCCAAGAGGTTTTTGAACAGGAAGAGGAAGATGTACTAGCAGAACTGTCAATACGGCATTCTGTTGGTGCTCAGTCTATTTCTGCTGAAAATGTTACCTTTACCTATCCACAAGCTGCTAGTCCAGCCTTGGAAAATATTTCGTTTGACGTACTATCTGGTCAGACTTTGGGAGTGATTGGCGGAACAGGCTCAGGAAAATCAACTTTGGTGCAACTCTTGGCGCACTTGTATTCGATTGATACAGGTAAGTTAGTCATTTTAAAAAATGGTCGCAGTCCTCGAAATCTGAAAGAATGGCGTTCTTGGATAAGTTTAGTACCACAAAAAGCAGAATTGTTCTGTGGAACGATTCGCTCAAATTTGTCGCTGGGACTGGAAGACGAGGTGACGGATGAACAACTTTGGTGGGCTCTTGATATTGCGCAGGCTAGTGACTTTGTACAGGAAAAAGAAGGTCAGCTAGATGCAGTAGTAGAAGCTTTTGGTCGGAATTTTTCCGGTGGTCAACGCCAACGGTTGACGATTGCGCGCGCTATTTTACAAAAAGCACCTTTTCTGGTGCTGGATGATTCCACTTCGGCACTTGATTATTTAACAGAAGCTAAACTATTGCAAGCTATCAAAGAGCAGTTAAAGAACACGAGTTTGATTTTAATTTCACAGCGAACCAATAGCTTGCGTGCAGCTGATCAGATACTGGTCTTGGATAAGGGACATCAGATGGCTCTGGGTGCACATGAGGAGCTGATCCAAACGAGCGATATTTATCGAGAAATTCATCTCTCACAACATAGCAGGGAGGAAAAGCATGAAAACTAGATATTCTACAAGTAGGTTGAAGCGTCTAGCGAGTGATTTATTACAACAACGTTGGCTTTTTCTGTTAGCCACAGTTGGAACGATTGTTCAGGTTGCCTTGACCATTTATTTGCCGATTTTGATTGGAAATGCAATTGATAGTGTTTTACTTTCCGATGCAAGTCAGCATTTGCTGCCAATTCTCTCGAAAATGGGGATGGTGATTGTTGCCAATACAGCGATTCAATGGCTCAATCCTTTAATCTATAATCAGTTGATTTATAGTTATAGTCGGAAACTTCGGGACGCAGTTATTCAAAAAATTCATCGACTTCCCTTGGCTTATCTTGATCGTCAAGGGAGCGGTGATTTAGTGAGTCGCTTGACGACGGATGTGGAGCAGCTAAATAATGGTCTGCTCATGGTCTTCAATCAGTTTTTTGTAGGCGTGTTGACTATTCTTGTAACGATTGTGACAATGGCAAGGATTGACTTTTTCATGATGATGTTAGTCTTGCTTTTAACTCCCTTATCTATGCTGATTGCACGTTTTATAGCCCGTAAAAGCTACAAGCTGTTTCAAAAACAAACGACGGCACGAGGGCTTCAGACACAGCTCATTGAAGAAAGTCTCTCTCAAGAAAGTTTGATTCAAAGTTTTAATGCTCAAGAGCAATTCATTACGGATTTTACAAAAGGCAATGAGACATATGCTGACTATTCTCAGGATGCTATCTTTTATTCCTCTACTGTCAATCCAGCGACTCGCTTCGTGAATGCTCTTATTTATGCCATTGTTGTTGGATTTGGTGCGGTTCGTATCATTAACGGCTCTAGTTTCACAGTTGGACAATTAGTGACATTCTTAAATTATGTCAACCAATACACTAAGCCCTTCAACGATATTTCGTCTGTTATGGCTGAATTGCAAAGCGCCCTTGCTTGTGCAGAGCGCTTGTACATGATTTTAGATGAAAAAGAAGTTGTGGAAACGGGGAAAGAAGAACTTACGAGTGAGGCAGTACGGGGAGCAATTCGTTTTGAACATGTCCGTTTTGGTTATGAAAAAGATAAACCTTTGATTCACGATTTAAACATGACCGTTCCAGCAGGAAGCAAAGTTGCTATTGTTGGACCAACTGGTGCTGGAAAATCGACTTTAATCAATCTCCTCATGCGTTTTTATAATGTAGATGCGGGTAAGATTAAGTTAGACGACAGAGATATTACAGATTATACCAGAGTCTCATTTCGCCAGCAGTTTGGTATGGTTTTACAAGAAACATGGCTGAAGACAGCGACGATTCATGAAAATATTGCTTTTGGGCCGACCAGAGGCTAGCCGAGAAGAAGTAATTGCAGCAGCTAAAGCTGCTAATACTCATTTCTTTATCCAGCAATTGCCGCATGGCTATGATACTTATCTAGCAGATGCAGGAGATTCTTTGTCACAAGGACAACGCCAGCTATTGACCATTGCGCGTGTTTTTCTAGCGGTTCCTAAAATCCTGATTTTGGATGAAGCAACCTCCTCTATTGATACGCGGACTGAAGTACTCATTCAAGAGGCTTTTAATAAGCTCATGGTAGGGCGAACCAGTTTTATCATTGCTCATCGCTTGTCTACCATTCAGAATGCAGATATCATTTTAGTGCTGGTTGACGGAGATATTGTGGAATATGGCAGTCATCAAGAGCTGATGCAAGCAAAAGGCGTTTATTATCAAATGCAGACAGCGCAGGGAAGTTTGGCGGTTTAAGATTGACTAGGCGAACAAACTTATAGCTGTTCTTTGCGGACTAGCTCTATTCCTGTCTCATTCAAGCGGTAGATTTTCTGACAAACTTCTTTGAGAAAGGTTCGGTCGTGTGAAACGGTAATGATAGCGCCGCTATAGTCTGTAAAAAGCTTTCGTACTTGTGGCTGAGAAGTGGGGGAAAAGTTGCATGTCGGCTCGTCTAGCAACAAGACATTTGCCTGATCTAATACCATTTTTAGAAGCAGTAATTTAGCTTTTTGTCCACCAGATAGCTGGGAAATGGGATGATGTACTTCGTTGCGCGTGAATTGCAGACTGGCTAGGTGGGTGAGGATTTTTTCTCGCTCAATAGCCTCTCCTGTAGATGTTAGAAAATCTATTGGAGAATCGACTTCGTTTAAACTATCAGGATAGATTTGAGGCATATACCCTAGCGTAATGCCTTTTTTCTTTTGCAATAGATTTCGCAGTTCTTTGATAAAAGTAGATTTTCCGGCACCATTTTCACCAATAATCCCAATCTTTTCCTGCCCTAAGAGTTCAAAATTTATATTTTTGGCTAAGGTGCGTTCCCCTACCTTCAAATACATCTGTTTGAGAGTGACTACTCTTTTTGTAGATGGCAGAGGAGTAATAGTAGAAAATTGTAGATTGATAGCATCTGCTTGTGTTGGTAACTCTGTCATTTTAGTGGCTTCTCGATTAAAACGTTTTTCTTGTGAGAGAATATTTTTCATTTTTTTGGCTAGTAATCTACCAGCTGTGCTGTCATGAGTATGACGCAAGACATGCTCCACACTTTGTTTGACTCGCTGGTGTTTTGCCATTGCTTTTTGATATTCTTCTCGTTCTTTTTTTGCATCTTTAGTTTGCTTTTCAAATGCAGCTTGTCGTTGCTGGCTGTAATTTTCATAATCAAGATTCTGTACAGTCGTCCGAGCTTCTTGCTTTTTCTTAACCAATTCCAAATGTACGATTTTTGTTGCTGTATGACCTAAAAGACTTTCATCATGTGAAACAAACATAACTGTTTGAGGTGTATTTTGAAGAAAATTTTCCAGCCAAATCAGAGTGTCTGTGTCTAAATCATTGGAGGGCTCATCTAAAAAGAGAATGTCCCAATTTGTAGAGAGGATTTTTAAAAGCTGTACTTTTAATGTTTCACCGCCAGATAGAGTCGCTAATGTTTGCTGACTAGTAAAACGTTCGCTATCAAAATGTAATTCTTGAGCAAAGCGGTAAAGTTTGCTGTAATCTAAGTCTACGTCCAAATCACCAAAGAAATAGTCGTTGAGGGAGAGCCTTCTTTCATTTTCAGGTAAAGTTTGCGGCAAATAAGCGTAACGATGATAGTTTTTCTGAATTTCTCCCCTATAACTAACATAGTCTGAAACAAGTGCGTCATTCATGAGTAATTTGAGAAGAGTAGATTTCCCATTTCCTTCTTCTCCGATAATGGCAATTTTATCACTTGTATTGACTGTGAGTGATAAATCGCTGACCAAGTCTTTCAAGTCTTTTAAATGGGTAATAGTTAAATGTCGAATTTGTAACATACAAGTCTCCTTTTGATGTTCATTGTCATTTTAGAGCTAAGAAAAACAGCCCTATTTATCTAGTAGAGCTGTTTTTGTTTTTGGATTGCCAACAAACATTGCAAAACGGAGTAGTCTGCAACGAATAGATTATTATTGAGAAGTTTGAAAAAATTCTTTTATAAAAATAGGCAAGAGCATGACAAAAAATCTACTAGATAAAGTTTCCTTTAAGCAATAGATTTCTTGTACATAAACTCCTTACCTCCGAATTTTACTGATTTTAGTGTAGCAAAAAAGATATAAAATGTCAAAAGAGTACCGAGAAAAAAGTTTGTCACTAAGAATAAATAGAATGAAAGTGCAACTGTTGTGTTATTGAGTTTTCTTCTAGAAAGTAAACGAGTCTGGAACATTTTTGTCCCAGACTCGAAGTCATATTATATGTTCAAGACTTTATCTAGGAAGTCTTTGAGGCGTGGGTGCTGCGGATTATCAAAGATTTGGTCGGGTTTACCGTCTTCTAAAAACTCTCCGTCAGCCGTAAAGATAACACGGTTTGCCACTTGGCGAGCAAATCCCATTTCATGAGTTACAATAATCATAGTCATGCCTTGCTTGGCCAATTCTTTCATAACATTGAGAACATCTCCAACCATTTCGGGATCAAGAGCAGAAGTAGGTTCGTCAAAGAGCATAATATCAGGATTCATAGCAAGTCCCCGTGCAATTGCAACACGTTGTTTTTGTCCACCTGAGAGGCTATCTGGCATGGCATCAGCTTTATCAGAGAGACCGACTTTTTCTAATAATTCCATACCAAGTTTATCTGCTTCAGCTTGTGTCATTCGCTTGTGCTCGACAGGAGCAAAGGTGATATTTTCCAAAACTGTCATGTGAGGGAAGAGATTGAAGTGTTGGAAAACCATACCAATATTTTCACGAACTAAGTCGACATCTGTTTTTTTATCGGTTAAGTCGAAACCGTCCACGGTAATAGATCCACTTGTAACTTCTTCCAGCAGGTTGAGACTGCGAAGAAAGGTTGATTTTCCCGAACCTGAAGGTCCGATGATACAAACGACATCCCCTTCATAGAATTTGGTTGTGATTCCTTTTAGAACTTCATTTTCTCCGTAGTATTTATGTAAATCATTGACATCAATTTTTAATTTAGCCATTATTTAATCCTCTTTTCTAAGCGTTTTGCAAGTCTCGTTAAAAGAGTGATGATAATCAAGTAAAAGACTGCTAGGATAGCATACATTTTGAAGCTTTGATAGTTACGAGCAATGATGATTTTACCCGTTTGGAAAAGTTCGACGAGACCGATAGCAGAGACGATTGTAGTATCTTTCAAAGCGATAACAAACTGATTGACGAAGTTTGGTAACATGATTTTTGTTGCTTGTGGCAGAATAATCTTTCTCATTGTCTTAGAATAAGAAATACCAAGACTGCGACTGGCTTCCATTTGTCCAGCTGGAACAGCTTGAATCCCACCACGGACAATTTCTGCAATATAAGCACCTGCATTGAGAGAAAGAGCAATCGTACCAGCCACAAAATCGTTAATCGGACTTTGATGACCTGTCATTGATTCAATAAGGTTTGGGATGCCCCAGAAGATAAAGGCTGCGAGAATCATAAGTGGGATTCCACGAATGACATCCACGAAGATTTCTGAGATGACGCGGAGTGTTTTGACGGGACTCACGCTAAACATACCAAAGATAATTCCAATTACCATAGCAATAGCAAATGACAGAAGCGCAAGAGCAATGGTGATACCAAGTCCGCTTAACAATTGTTTATAGTTGTTTTGGAGAAGCCCCCAAATGGTAGTTTCATCAACTGTACTGTCTGAAGAGCTAGAAGCAGAGCTGGTCTTTTTCAAATATTTATCAAGAATTTTTTGATACTGACCATTTTTCTTGATATTTGCTAAACCATTATTAAACATTTGGATTAATTCAGGATTGCTGCCCTTTTTTACTGCAAAAGCAGTATCTCCGATAGGAGTTCCCTTGATTGGAGTTTTTAGTTTTTGACCTTGGCTAATGGAGTATTTTACAACGGGTTCGTCGTCCATAACAGCATTCACAGAGCCAGAATTCAAACTATCATACATAGAAGAAGCATCAGCGAATGTCTTGATTTTATAACCATACTTGTTTTGATTTTCTGTTAAGAAGGTTTGCGAAGCAGTACCATTTTTAACGCCGACTGTTTTGCCTTTCAAGTCTTTATAAGAAGCAATTGTGCTGGATTCTTTGACAGCAAGGATTGCGTTTGCTGTGTAATAAGGCTCTGAGAAATCAAAGGTTTCTTTACGAGCGTCTGTCACAGACATCCCTGCAATCATTCCGTCAGCTTGTCCAGATTGTACAGCATTTAAAGCGGCATCAAATCCGGGATTTGTAATTTCAATCGTGAAACCTTGGTCTTTGGCAATGGCTTTTATCAAATCCATGTCAATCCCAGTATATTTGTTATTACTATCTTGGAAAACGAATGGTGCAAAGGAAGAATCGCTAGCAATGGTATATTTTGCTTTGACAGGAGTTGCTTTTTGGCCAGCAGGAGTAGTAGTTTCTGGAGTGGAACTAGTTGCCTTTGTAGCTCCTGTCCATTTTGAGATGATTTTATCAAGAGAACCATCTTTTTTCATTTGAGCAAGTGCTTCATTGAATTCTGTTACTAGATACTCATACTTGCTTCCTTTTTTGACACCAAATGCAAAGCTACCAACAGCTTCCCCTTTCATAGAAATTTTTAAGTTTTGGCCTTGCTTGATAGCATATTCAATAACGGGCTGATCATCCATCATAGCATCAATTGAACCAGAGTTCAAACTATTATAAGTCAAATCAGTTGTATCAAAAGTTTTGATAGTAAATTTATATTTGTCTTTGATTTTTTCTAGAAAACGTTGTGCAGTAGTCCCGTTTTTAACTCCGACGGTTTTTCCTTTTAATTGTGAATAACTTCTAATTGCATGTGTTTTAGTCGTTGCGATGACGACTTTTGTATCATAATAAGTATCAGACATGGTGAAGACTTTTTCGCGGTCTTTGGTTTTTGTCATTCCAGCCATAATAGCATCTGCCTGACCAGATTGAACAGCATTGACCGCTGCATCAAATCCAGGGAAAGTCATATTGATGTTCCAACTTTTTAGTTCAGCGACTTTATTGATAATATCTACGTCAATACCTTTGTAAGTTTGATCGGAATCTTTAAACTCAAAAGGTGCATAGGCTGTATCAGATACTACTTTGATTGCATCCGCATGGATATTAATTGTAGCAAATAGTGGTAGTAAAGCTAACAAAAAAGCTATGATTTTTTTCTTCATGAGTCTCTCCTTTAAAGAATATTTTTAAATTATACCAGAAATATCTTCGAAAGGCAAATATTTCACATTTTTATGTTATATTTTATAACATGGACGAAAATTTCTTTTTTGATTTGCGTAAAATAAATATGATATAATAATAATAAAAAATAGAAAGGAAATTTTATGTTTAAATCTCGTATGCTTGATAATGTGAAACAGTCCCGTTACATTCCGCCTATTTGGTTGGCCGTTATCCTCTCGATTGTTTTTGTTTATGGAGGTGAAATTGTCGGTGGGCTTGCATTGGTTCCAATTTCGATACTGCTGGGTCTTGTGCTTGGCCTTGTTCATTCTGGGTCAGGCTTTGTAATGATACAAGAACTGATATCGCATTGTATGATTTTCATTCAACTCTTCCTCTTTTTCTTTATTTCTTTAGCTCTCTTTCTTTGGGTGAAATGCGTTGAAAAAAGACCTTTTTCAAGTCTTGGTTTTTTTAAGGAAAATTGGTTTAAAGAACTAGCAAAAGGATTTTTGATTGGATCGGCACAGTTTTCTCTCATAGTTGTCTTACTTTTGGTGACAGGTGTAAGTAGGTTAGAACTCAAACATCTTAGTTTGGAGCCCTTTCTCTTTATTATCGCCCTGATTCCGTTTTGGATTTTACAAGGCGGAACAGAAGAATTGGTGACGCGTGGTTGGCTATTTCCTACGGTTACTGCCAAGTCAAATATTTTGGTCGGTATCTTAATTTCTGCTGGTCTATTTGGTGCTCTCCATTTATTAAATCCCGGTGTAACGCTTCTTTCGATTATCAACATTATTCTTGATGGTATTTTCGCTTGTTTTTACATGCTAAAAACGGACAATATGTGGGGTCTGGCTGGTATCCACGGGGCTTGGAATTTTGTTCAAGGTAATATTTATGGTATTCAGGTCAGCGGTCAGGGAGCAGAAGCTTCCGTCTTTGCCTATAATACGAAATCTAGTGTTGATTGGCTTTCGGGTGGGGCTTTTGGAGCAGAAGGTTCTATTTTTACCAGTCTGGTGTTAATTCTCAGTATTGCCTATCTGTATTGGTCTCTTAAAAAAGAAGATAAATTACCAGCAGTATTGCAATTTAGAAAGTCACATCTCACTTAGTGTTACTAGGTGAGATTCTTTATATCCTAAGTCAGTGATATTTTAAGAATTGTGATAAAATAAGAGAAGATTGTATAGAGGAAAAGAATAATGATAAATAGAATTACGGACAATAAATTTAAATTAGTTTCCAAGTATGAGCCTTCAGGAGATCAACCACAGGCGATTGAGCAATTAGTGGATAATATAGAGGGTGGTGAGAAAGCTCAGATTCTCATGGGAGCGACAGGAACTGGGAAGACCTACACTATGAGTCAGGTCATCCAAAAGGTCAATAAACCGACCCTAGTTATCGCTCATAATAAAACCCTGGCTGGTCAGCTCTATGGTGAATTTAAGGAGTTTTTTCCTGACAATGCGGTAGAGTATTTTGTGTCTTACTATGACTATTACCAACCGGAAGCCTATGTGCCTTCTAGTGATACCTATATTGAGAAGGACAGCTCGGTCAATGATGAGATTGACAAACTTCGTCACTCAGCAACCTCGGCTCTCTTGGAGCGCAACGATGTGATTGTTGTGGCATCAGTCAGCTGCATTTATGGTTTGGGCTCGCCTAAGGAATACTCCGATAGCGTGGTCAGTCTGCGACCTGGTTTAGAGATTTCACGGGATCAACTTCTCAATGATTTGGTTGATATTCAATTTGAGCGCAATGATATTGACTTTCAGCGGGGAAAATTTCGTGTGCGTGGCGATGTTGTGGAAATCTTCCCAGCTTCTCGCGATGAACATGCCTTTCGGGTGGAATTTTTCGGTGATGAAATTGACCGCATTCGAGAAGTGGAAGCATTGACAGGTCAAGTGTTGGGCGAAGTAGACCATTTAGCTATTTTTCCTGCCACTCACTTTATGACCAATGACGAAAATATGGAAATTGCCATTGGTAAAATTCAATCAGAATTAGAAGATCAGCTAGCCTTTTTTGAAAGAGAAGGGAAGCTTTTAGAAGCTCAGCGGTTGAAGCAAAGAACGGACTATGATATTGAAATGCTGCGCGAAATGGGCTACACGAATGGTGTAGAGAATTATTCTCGCCACATGGACGGACGGAGTGAAGGTGAGCCACCTTACACTTTATTAGATTTCTTTCCTGATGATTTTTTAATCATGGTAGACGAAAGTCACATGACTATGGGGCAAATCAAAGGTATGTATAATGGTGACCGTTCTCGGAAAGAAATGTTGGTTAATTATGGATTTCGCTTACCTTCTGCCTTGGATAACCGTCCGTTGCGTCGGGAAGAATTTGAAAGTCATGTGCACCAGATTGTCTATGTATCTGCGACACCGGGCGACTATGAGCGGGAGCAAACGGATACGGTGATTGAGCAAATTATTCGACCAACTGGACTGCTGGATCCAGAAGTTGAAGTGCGTCCGACTATGGGGCAAATAGATGATCTTTTAGGAGAAATCAATGCGCGTGCAGAGAAGAATGAGCGGACTTTTATCACAACGTTGACTAAAAAGATGGCAGAAGATCTGACGGATTACTTTAAAGAAATGGGTGTTAAGGTCAAATACATGCACTCAGATATCAAGACTTTAGAGCGGACAGAAATTATCCGCGACCTGCGGTTAGGTGTCTTTGATGTTTTAGTCGGAATTAACCTGTTGCGTGAGGGAATTGATGTGCCAGAGGTTAGTCTGGTTGCCATTCTTGATGCAGACAAGGAAGGCTTCCTCCGCAATGAGCGTGGTTTGATCCAAACCATTGGTCGGGCTGCCCGTAATAGTGAAGGCCACGTCATCATGTATGCTGACACGATCACAGATTCCATGCAAAAAGCTATGGATGAAACTGCCCGTCGTCGTCAGATTCAAATGGCTTATAACGAAGAACATGATATTGTACCGCAAACAATCCAGAAAGAAATTCGTGATTTAATCAGTGTGACAAAAGCAGCTCTACCAGACAAGGAAGAAGTGGTAGATATTGAAAGTCTTAACAAGCAGGAACGCAAGGATATGATTAAAAAGCTAGAAGGACAAATGCAAGAAGCTGCTGGTCTTCTGGACTTCGAGCTGGCCGCCCAAATCCGCGATATGATTTTGGAGATTAAGGCGGTGGATTAGAAAGATAAACAAAGCAAAAAGGGAAGAAGAATGCGTTACATTCTCTTACTTCGCGGCATTAATGTCGGTGGGAAAAACAAGGTAGCTATGGCTGATTTGAAGGCCGATTTGGCGGGACTCGGTTTTGAGAACCCTATCTCCTACATCAACAGCGGCAATCTCTTTTTTGACAGTCAGGAGCACGAGAAAAAGATTAGGACGATTTTGACGGCTTATTTCAGTCAATCCTATGACTTTCCAATCCCTTTTGTCCTGCTCAGCTCTGCTATTCTCTAAGAAGAAGTGGCAAAACTGCCTGCTTGGTGGCAGGATGAGGCAGCTTATCGGCGCGATGTCCTCTTTTTCCTGCCAGAGGCTAATCGCGAGCAGATAGAGGTAGAAGCGGGGAGCTGGGCAAATGACAGGGTTCTGCTGCATTTCGGTCAGACAGCCTTCTTTTACAGAAATAGCGACCAGACTGACTATCTCAAGTCCAACTACCACAAGAAGCTACTCAAATCTAACTTTTACAAGTCTTTGACTATTCGTAATGGGAAAACCTTTCAGAAAATTTTGGAGTTGGCAGATACTAGTTAAAGAGGCATTATTTTGTTTTTTTGGAAAACTAATAATAAATTGTTAATGAATATATATGTTTGAATAAAGAGAAAGAATTTTTACTTTTATTTCTATCATGCTGAAAACATTCAATAGATAGGAGAATTTATGATTGATTTTAAGGATGTTACAAAAGTGTACGATGACAAGATAGCGTTGAATCATCTGAATTTAACGCTTCAGAGTGGAGAAATTGTAGGATTAATTGGACACAATGGTGCTGGAAAATCAACAACGATCAAATCATTGGTTAGTGTGATTAATCCAACGCATGGTCAGATTTTTGTGGATGGCAAGGAATTAGCAGCTAATCGGTTGGAAATCAAGAAAAAAATTGGTTATGTAGCTGATTCGCCGGACTTGTTTTTACGCCTGACGGCAAATGAATTCTGGGAATTGGTTGGAACTTCTTATGATATGAGTCCTTCAGATTATGAGAAACGTTTAACGGAGCTACTGGAATTATTTGATTTTACAGCTCATCGCTATGAAGTTATTGAATCGTTTTCACATGGAATGCGACAAAAAGTGTTTGTCATTGGTGCTCTTTTGTCTGATCCAGATATCTGGGTGTTGGATGAGCCTTTAACTGGTTTGGATCCGCAGGCGGCTTTTGACCTCAAACAAATGATGCGAGAGCATGCAGACAAAGGAAATACTGTTTTGTTCTCAACACATGTTTTAGAAGTGGCAGAGCAATTGTGTGACCGTATTGCCATTCTCAAAAAGGGAGAATTGTTGTTTTACGGTACGATTGAGGAATTGAAAGGTCAACATCCTGAAAAATCATTAGAAAGTATTTACCTCAGTTTGGCTGGCCGTAGAGAAGAGGTGAGTCCTGATGCGTCTTAAAGCGATTCGCTCCCTCATTCATGCAAATATCATTTATACGACGCAATCAACTAGGCTTTCTAGTTATCGTAAAAAACAGCAAAAAAATCCAAAGAAAAAAGGAAATGTTGCTAGAAATCTAGTAATGAACTACCTCTACGTTGGAATTTTGTATGCTTGTATATTTGGTGTACAGGGTGCTTTTTTACCGCTTGCTCAGAATCCAGGGCTGTTTTCGAATTTTGTCAGCGTCTTTTATCTATTCATCTTTGCACAGGGATTTCTTTCCTTTTACAATGTTTTTTATGAAAGTAAAGACTTGCAAGCTTACCGACCTTATGCCTTTAGTGAGAGCGAAATTATGGTTGGGAAAGGATTTTCTGTTCTTTTAACTACTTTAATGGGAGTGTTTCCCATTGTTATTTACTTTATTGGTTTGCAAATGCAATCAGGTCAACCAATCTGGCTTGCAATCCCTATTCTGCTTATTTCGTTAGGAGTACTATTTTCGACACTTATTTTCCTTCTTTTGGTTGGTGTTCATTTTATTACGAAAACAACTATTTTTAGGAAATATAAAAAGCTTGCCTCTAATATTTTACTGGCTCTTGCTACAATAATGGCTTTTGGTGCGATTTTATTGGTGAATTTGCAAAATAACTCTAACGTTAAAAACGCAATATTGCAAGATCAACCTGCTTATTTTCCGCCAATGACGATTTTTCATGCTTTCAGTATGCAACCTTTTGCTTTGAATTCCTTGCTGGGAATGGGAGCTTGGGTAGTCGTAGCTGTTATATTATTTATAATTGTTAAGCGAAAGGTTTTACCAGAATTTTATGAAGCTGCAATGACTACAACAGCAACGGTCAATAGACAAAAACGAACGAAAATTTTCAAGATGAATGGACTTAGGAACTTTTCGCAGTTTGTGTTGCGCTATCAATTAAACCTAATCAGTGATGGCTCTGTCTTATTACAAACTCTTTTGATGCCTAGTGTATTACCTTACTTTATTCTAATTCCGTTAATGGCTAGTTTTATGCAGTATCGTGAAATGATTTCTCCTTATTTGACAACCAGATTTGCTTTTCCATTGATGCTGATAGCAACATTTGTAGCAAGTTTAAATACGGGTGGAGCAAATTTAACAGGAATTGGCATTTCACTTGAACGTGAAAATTATGATTATTTGAAAGTATTACCCTTTGACATGGCACGTTATCTTAAACTTAAGTTTTGGAATTTATTTGTCATTCAATCCATTTTGCCATTCATTTTGTTAGCAATCTTTTCATTTGTGGTTGGTGTACAACCTATTGCTATTCTATTGATGCTAATCGCTTGGTTATTGACTTGTCTAGCATGGAGTGCTTGGGGATATCATCGTGATAAACGCCTACAAGTTACTAACTGGTCGAATGTGACGGAATTATTTAATCGTGAAAATAATTCACTAAAGATGATTTTGGGCATTGTTGCTATGATTATTTACATAATCATTATTGCAGTGAGCGCTTATTTCATTTTGGTATCACCAGATTTAGTGGGCTATTTGTTAGCGGGTACTTTTCTGATTGCTCTTGCAATGATGGCATTTTTACTGACAAATCATTATTTGAAAAAAGTTTAAGCTGAAGTAGAAAATTAAGCTGAAAGTTTTTGAATACTTACTATGTTTTTATTGCTTAGCAAGAATATATTGATAAGAGTCTATAAATTTTTATGTGCGCTTTGAAACATCTATATACTAAATTTATGCTATAATAAATACTATGTACACCAAACCAACTTCTGCTTATGTACACATTCCATTTTGTACTCAAATTTGTTATTATTGTGACTTTTCTAAGGTTTTTATCAAAAATCAGCCAGTTGACGCCTACTTAGAGCACTTGCTTCAAGAATATGCTTCTTATGATATAAAGCATTTACAGACGCTCTATATTGGCGGTGGGACACCGACAGCTCTTTCAGCGCAGCAGATGGAGTTTCTGTTAGCAGAGCTGACGAAAAGTTTGGATTTATCATGTTTAGAAGAGTTGACGATTGAGACCAATCCAGGTGATTTGGATCCAGATAAGATTGCTGTTTTAAAAGATTCGGCTGTTAATCGAGTATCTCTAGGTGTGCAAACTTTTGATAATCGTATGCTCAAGCAAATTGGGCGCAGCCATTTAGAGAAAGATATTTATGAAAATATCACCAATCTGAAGCAAGCTGGGTTTGACAATATCTCTATTGACTTGATCTACGCATTACCCAAGCAGACCATGGACAACGTACGGGAAAATGTAGCCAAGGCTATTGCACTAGACATCCCTCATATGAGTCTTTATAGCTTAATTCTAGAGAATCACACGGTCTTTATGAACCGGATGCGGCGAGGAAAGCTGCCTTTACCGAAAGAAGACTTGGAAGCAGAGATGTTTGAGTACATCATTGAGGAGTTGGAAAAAGCTGGGTTTGAACACTATGAGATTTCCAACTTTTCTAAGCCAGGCTTTGAGAGTCGACATAATCTTATGTACTGGGACAATGCGGAATATTTTGGTGTTGGAGCTGGAGCATCTGGTTATGTCAATGGAGTTCGCTACAAGAATCATGGTCCCATCCGTCATTACTTAGAGGCAGTCGAAAAAGGTAATGCCCGTGTGAGTGAGGAACACCTTAGCAAGCAAGAGATGATGGAAGAAGAAATGTTTCTGGGCTTGCGCAAAAAGTCAGGTGTTTCTAAAAAGCGTTTTGAAGAAAAATTTGGTATTTCTTTTGAGCAGCAGTATGGTCATGTAGTAACAGAATTGACTGAGCAAGGACTCTTAGTTCCTGATAAAGAAATCGTCCGTATGACTAAAAAGGGTCTTTTTTTAGGTGATACGGTCGCAGAGAAATTTATATTGGAGTAAATTATGGGTTTAACTTATCAAATGAAAATGAAAATTCCGTTTGACATGGCGGATATGAACGGTCATATCAAGTTGCCTGATGTCATTTTGCTGTCCTTACAGGTATCAGGTTTGCAGTCTATTGACTTGGGGATTAGCGACAAGGATATGCTGGAGAGATGCAATTTGGTCTGGATTATTACTGACTATGATATTGATGTGGTACGGCTGCCTAAATTTGGTGAAGAAATGACGATTGAAACAGAAGCACTTTCCTATAATCGTCTCTTTTGTTATCGTCGTTTTACCGTTTTTGATGAAAATGATGTTGCTGTGATTGAAATGATGGCTACCTTTGTCCTTATGGACAGAGACAGTCGAAAAGTGCACGCTGTAGAGCCAAAGATTGTTGCGCCTTACGAGGCAGAATTTTCTAAAAAGTTGATTCGTGGACCAAAATATCCAGAACTGAAAGATTCGATCAGTAAAGATTATCATGTTCGGTTTTATGATTTAGACATGAATGGTCATGTCAACAACAGCAAGTATCTGGACTGGATTTTTGAAGTTGTGGGTGCTGATTTTCTCATGAAACACGTTCCCAAAAAAGTTCACCTCAAGTATGTCAAGGAAGTGCGACCTGGTGGGCAGATTACCTCTAGCTATGATTTGAATGGATTAGAGAGCAATCATCAGATTTCCAGCGATGGTGATACCAATGCACAAGCTATGGTAACTTGGCAAGAAATTTCATAAGAGAAACAATAGAAAGAGAAGTATGACCTACAAAGGATATTTAATTGATTTAGACGGAACGATTTATAAAGGAAAAGACCGAATCCCAGCGGGAGAAGCTTTTGTCCATGAATTACAGCGTCGCAACATTCCATATTTATTTGTGACAAATAATACGACACGTACTCCTGAGACTGTTCAAGCTATGTTGGCTGAACAATTCAATGTTGAAACGCCGATTGAAACGATTTATACAGCGACTTTAGCAACGGTTGACTACTTAAATGATAAAAATCTAGGCAAGAAAGTCTATGTTATCGGTGATGTCGGACTTAAGCAAGCCATTGCAGAAGCTGGCTATATCGAAGATACTGATAACCCAGATTATGTGGTTGTTGGATTAGACTGGGAAGTGGACTATGAAAAATTGTCAATTGCTACTTTAGCTATTCAAAAAGGAGCTCATTTCGTAGGAACCAATCCAGATCTTAATATTCCAACGGAGCGCGGTCTCATGCCTGGAGCAGGATCGATTATTACTCTCATTGAAGTAGCAACTCGTGTGAAACCTGTTTATATCGGGAAGCCAAATGCAATTATCATGGAAAAGGCGGTTGAGCATCTAGGACTACCGCGGCAAGAAGTGATAATGGTTGGGGATAATTACCTGACGGACATTCGGGCTGGGATTGACAACGATATCCCTACACTTCTGGTGACAACTGGCTTTACGAAACCAGAAGAAGTGCCAGACTTGCCAATCCAACCAGATTATGTACTTTCTAGCCTAGCGGAGTGGGATTTCGATGCGCATTAAACTGACCTTTTGGCTGAGTATGCTCTGCTTTTTAGCAGTAGCTATTTTGTTGACCATTTATCTGACTTGGCTGTTTTATCCTTTGGAAATTTCTTGGTTGCATTTAGAAAATCAAGTTTACCTCAAATCTGCAATCATTCAGCACAATTTCAATATTTTGATGAATTACCTAACCAATCCATTTCAGCAAAAGCTCTCCATGCCTAATTTTCGCTCATCAGCAGCAGGTCTGCACCATTTTCAAGTCGTGAAATATCTTTTTCATCTGGCGCAAGTTGCTTTTCTAGTAACCTTACCAGCGGTTTGTTTGTTTGTAAAAAACATTATAAAAAAAAGATACCTATCTGTCTTTTCAAAGGCGATTTTAGCTATTATTTGGTTGCCTATTGTAATTGCTGGTGTGGCGCTGGGGATTGGCTTTGATGCATTTTTCACTCTCTTTCACCAGATTTTATTTGTTGGGGATAAAACTTGGTTATTTGACCCTGCTAAAGATCCTGTCATTTGGATATTACCAGAAGAATTTTTCCTCCACGCCTTTCTTTTGTTTTTTGTTCTTTATGAAGGCTTTGCTGTGGGGTTATACTTGTGGAGTCGAAAAAGCTATTTGAAGAAGGAGGAAAATTGATGCCAGTCAATCAGCAAGTGCGAAAAGATGTTAGTTTATTTTCTGCTTTGTGTCTGATTTATGTTTTCGTCATGACAATGATTAGCTTAATCTATCAGACGATTGTAACCTTGTTTCAAGCGATTCGTTATCCCGGAAATCTTGAGAGAATCCAAAAAGCAACGGAAAGTTTTATGTCACGCGATGGCAGCTATTATCTAATTGCTGTTTGTGCAGGAGTATTTATCTTTTGGTTGTATCGGGACGGAAAATTATTTAAGTCTGATTTACGAACGCAGAAAAGGGTCATGACGCCAAAAACGTTTGGAATAGTCCTATCATTCTTACTTCTGGGTCAATTAGGTTTTGTACTCTTTAATCAAATATTTGAAGCAGTGTTGAATATCTTTGGATTTAGCTTATTTAAAGCCATTGAATCAGCTTCCGCAGGCTCAGATAGTGTAACGATGTTTTTGTATGCAGGTTTTTTTCGGTCCTGTTTCAGAAGAATTGATTTTTCGCGGGGCAGGCTTACGAACATTTGAAAGATATGGAAAAGTTTTTGCGATTCTGATGTCTTCCCTCATATTTGGTTTATTTCATGGAAATATCCCGCAGTTCTTTTTTGCAACTTTTGTTGGAATTATCTTCTCTTATGTGACCTTGGAGTATTCAATTCTCTGGGCAATGGTTTTCCACGTTTTTAATAACTTGGTCATCGGAGATGGTTTAACTTATTTGTATTCGTTTTTGCCAGACGATATAGGTGGTCTCTTACACTTATTTATCCTGCTAGTCGGTGCAAGTGTCGCAGTAATTTTCCTGTTTAAAAACAAAACAGACATAAAAATGTATGTACAAGAAAATCGTTCATTTTCAGGAACCTATAGGCAAGCTTTTCGCTCTGTTTGGTTCTGGATTTTTGCAATCTTCATGTTCTTAACATCTTTGACCTTGATAAGTCATTTGTGAAAGAAGATTTTTGAAAGGACTTTCAACTTTCTTTCATTTATGATAAAATAAAGGTAACAAAAGAGGAGCGTGTCAATCATGGAACAAACATTTTTTATTATAAAACCAGACGGCGTAAAACGTGGCTTGGTTGGAGAAGTACTGAAGCGCGTAGAACAACGTGGTTATAAAATCGAACGTTTGGAAATGAGAACCAATATTTCAAATGAGTTAATTGATCAGCATTATGAAGCTCTGTTAACGAAAGATTTTTATCCTTCAATCCGTGATTATATGACAAGCGGACCTGTGATTATCGGTGTTTTATCGGGAAGCCAAGTAATTTCAGGTTGGCGTCACATGATGGGTGCTACTCGTCCGGAAGAAGCTCTACCGGGAACTATTCGCGGAGATTTTGCACAAGCAGCTGAAGCTGGTGAAACGATTCGAAATGTTGTTCATGGTTCAGATTCTGAAGAATCTGCCAAACGGGAAATTGCGCTTTGGTTTGGTAATCATTAAAACATAGTAGTATAAATTCGAGAGAGTACAGATAGCGATTGCTTTTGTTCTCTCTTTTTTACTATCCGAATTGTACTGGGTGTGTTATAATAAAAAGGAATTGGAAATATTTTAACATGCTGAAAATTGATTGTTTTATCAAGGAGGAGATATGTCAGACAAACAAATTCATTTGGTTATCGTGACGGGAATGAGTGGAGCGGGAAAGACCGTGGCCATCCAGTCTTTTGAAGATTTGGGCTATTTTACGATTGATAATATGCCCCCCACGCTGGTTCCTAAATTTTTGCAGTTAATCGAAACAACGCAAGACAACGACAAGATTGCTATGGTTGTAGATATGCGTAGTCGTTCCTTCTTTTCTGAGATTCAGAAAGTTCTAGATGAGATTGAAAGTAACGCTGGACTTGATTTTAAGATTTTGTTTTTAGATGCGGCAGATACAGAATTAGTTGCACGTTACAAGGAAACGCGGCGTAGCCACCCCTTAGCAGCAGACGGTCGTATTTTAGACGGGATAAAATTAGAGCGGGAATTACTTGCACCATTAAAAAACATGAGCCAAAATGTGGTAGATACGACTGACTTAACACCACGTGCATTACGTAAAACAATTTCTGAGCATTTCTCGGACTCAACAAAACTCCAATCATTTCGCGTTGAAGTGGTAAGTTTCGGCTTTAAATACGGTATCCCGTTGGACGCGGATCTTGTTTTTGATGTGCGTTTTTTACCAAATCCTTATTACCAACCAGAACTCCGCAATCAAACAGGGCTTGATAAAGCAGTTTATGATTATGTCATGAATCATACGGAATCAGAAGAATTTTATCAACATTTAGTGGCACTTATCAAGCCTATTTTGCCGGGTTACAAAAAAGAAGGAAAGTCTGTTTTGACAATTGCTGTCGGTTGTACAGGTGGTCAACACAGAAGTGTCGCTTTTGCCCAACGTTTAGCCGATGATTTGGCTAATGGTTGGACTGTTCATTCGTCTCATCGAGATAAAGACCGTAGAAAGGAAACGGTAAACCGTTCATGAGAAAACCTAAAATTGCTGTTATCGGTGGTGGTACAGGAATTTCTGTGATTTTAGACAGTTTGCGTAAGAAAGATGTAGATATTGCAGCCATTGTAACAGTCGCTGATGACGGAGGAAGTTCAGGTGAATTACGGAAAAACATTCAGCAATTAACACCACCAGGTGATTTACGAAATGTTTTGGTGGCTTTGTCGGATATGCCTCGTTTTTATGAAAAAGTCTTTCAATATCGCTTTGCAGAAGAAGACGGTGCTTTAGCTGGACATCCTCTTGGAAACTTGATTATTGCCGGAATTTCAGAAATGCAGGGTTCGACTTATAATGCTATGCAGCTGTTGACCAAGTTTTTCCACACAACTGGCAAGATTTATCCGTCTTGTGATACACCTTTGACGCTTCATGCAGTATTTACGGATGGAAGTGAGGTGGCTGGAGAAAGTCATTTGGCAGAGCACCAAGGTATGATTGAACGAGTTTATGTCACCAACACCTATAATGACCAAAAACCAACTGCTAGTCGCAAAGTGGTGCAGACAATTTTAGAAAGTGATATGGTAGTTTTAGGACCGGGATCATTGTTTACCTCTATCTTACCCAATATGGTGATAGAAGAAATTGGGCAAGCGCTCTTGGAAACCCAAGCAGAGATTGCTTATGTTTGTAATATTATGACGCAGCGTGGTGAAACCGAGCATTTCACAGATAGTGACCACGTAGCTGTTTTGCATCGTCATCTTGGGAAAGCTTTTATTGACACGGTTTTAGTGAACATTGAGCAAGTTCCTCAAGAATATATGAATTCTAATAAATTTGATGAATATTTAGTGCAAGTTGAACATGATTTTCAAGGCCTGAAAAAACAAGTTCCTCGTGTCATTTCGTCTAATTTTCTTCGCTTGGAAAATGGCGGAGCTTTTCATGACGGTAAGTCTGTGGTAGATGAACTGATGAAGATCATACAGGTGCGTAAATGAGTTTTACTATTAAAGTGAAAGAAGAATTGCTTGGTCTAGGTAGGCAAGACAAAACGGAATTATCTGCAATTATTAAAATGTCAGGGAGCTTAGGAATTGCTAATCAAGGTTTGACATTATCCGTTACAACAGAGAATGCAAAAATTGCTCGCCATATTTATGAATTATTGGCAGCTTTTTATCACGTTAAGTCTGATATTCGCCATCATCAAAAAACAAATCTTCGGAAAAATCGTGTTTACACTGTTTTTTTAAATGAAAGTGTGGAACAAATTTTAGCTGATTTGCACTTGGCAGACTCTTTTTTTGGAATTGAAGCAGGTATTGATCAAGCTATTTTATCAGATGACGAAGCTAACCGAGCTTATTTGCGTGGGGCTTTTCTGTCAAGTGGTAGTATGCGCGATCCAGAGTCAGGAAAATATCAGTTGGAAATCTTGTCGGTTTATTCTGATCATGCCGAAGGGTTAGCAACCTTAATGCGAAAATTTTTGTTGGATGCAAAAATAATTGAGCGTAAAAAAGGAGCGGTGACCTATCTGCAACGAGCTGAAGATATTATGGACTTTTTGATTGTGACTGGTGCTATGAAAGCAATGACTGAATTTGAGTCGGTCAAACTTTTGCGAGAAGCTAGAAATGACCTGAATCGGACAAACAATGCAGAAACGGCTAATATCGCTCGAACAGTGACGGCTAGTATGAAGACCATTCACAATATTGGCAAGATTATTGATACAGTTGGTTTAGAAAGTTTGCCTGTTGATTTACAGGAAGTTGCTTATCTGCGTGTCAACCACCCCGATTATTCTATTCAGCAATTGGCAGATAGTCTTAGTAAGCCTCTGACGAAAAGTGGTGTCAATCATCGTTTGAGAAAAATCAATAAAATTGCAAATGAACTGTGAAAATCAGTATCAATAATCTATATATTATAGATTAAATAAATATAAAAATGTTGTAAAAAAGTATTTGATTAGTAATAGCAAGTCTGATGTTATCGTTTTTCTAGTCAAATGATTCTAACTTTTTTACTTTTTTTATGTTTCCTCTTGCCAACATCCTATTTGTGTGTTATATTTAACTAGTTAAATATAAACCAATTAAATAAATAGGAGACTAATATGAAATACAATAAAAAACTTTTAACATTAGCGGGAATTATTTTAGCTTGTAATCTTTGCTTGACTGCTTGTCATTCGCGTTCGTCTAATCACTCAAATAGTAAGGATAAATTAAAGACTAAACAAAGTGTAAAAAAGAAGAACAAAAGCAGTAAAAAAGGACAAGTTCCTGGTGTAGATAAACCAACTGATGACGGTTTTCTTTTTACTAGTGAATCTCAAATTAAAGCTAGAACAAGCGATGGTTTGATTTTAGATCATGATGGGCATACACATTTTATTTTTTATTCTGATTTAAAAAATAGCAAATGGGCTTATCTGATTCCAAAAGACGGGCAAGCACCTGCTACCTCTCCTCAATTGACAAATCAAACAGGAACTGTGGATGATGGCTATATTTTTAATCCTAAAGATATCGTTTCAGAGGATCAGTATGGTTATGTTGTCCGCCATGGAGACCATTATCATTACATTTGGAAACATTCTTTGGGAAATGGTTATGAAGGCCAACATTATAGTCCAAATCCATCTGGAAATGGTGCAGGACAGATTTCTCAGCCAAATTATACACCGACACCATCTACTCCTCAACATCAGGGGACAGATAAACGTCAGTTTGCGGGGATTGATTTTCCAACGAGTGATGGATTTTTGTTTAACGGCAAGGGAATAACAGGAAAGACACCTGCTGGTTTGTTAGTAGATCATAATGGGCATACACATTTTATTCCTTATGAACAGCTGATTCGCTCACCGTGGGAATCTTTGATTCCAGCAGAATACAAAAAGGATGCTGAAGATGCGTATTACGGTAGAAAAAGACAGACACCACCATCTCCAGCACCTTCTAAAGAAGATGAAGAAATTGCAAAGAAAAAGGCTTATTTGGCTCAGCAATTAGGAATAGATGAAAACTTAATTGAAGTGATTGATACGGAAAAAGGAAAGGCATTCCTCTATCCACATGGCGATCACAAACATTCGACATTGATTAGTGAAATTGATACTAGCAAGCCGTTTGATCCTCACGGTAATCCACATGCTCATGATAAAGTTGGTATGGCAACTTTAAAAGCGTTAGGATTTGATGATGAAATCATTGAAGATATTTTACATGCCACTGCCGACACACCATTTCCTTCAAATGAAACAGATTTGGAAAAAATGAAAGCATGGTTAGCGACTGTCAAATACTTAAATATTGGTCAGCGAAAAGATCCTCTTGAACGCAAAGGTTTGCATCTCATGCCAAATCTTGAAGTTCTTGGTATTGGTTTTACACCTATTAAAAATATTAGACCTGTTTTGCAATTTAAGCACCTAAAGCAACTTTGGATGACAAAAACAGGGGTTACTAACTACGATTTCTTAAAAGAAATGCCAACTTTAGAAGGACTGGATATTTCACAGAATGGTATTTCCGATTTATCTTTCTTGAAGGATTATCCAAATCTTAAAACGGTCGCAGCAGCAGGAAATAATATCAGTAATATTGCACCTTTGGCTCAGCTAAAGAATCTAGAATCATTGAATCTTGATTATAATAACATCTCCGATATTGTTGCGTTAACACATCTATCAAGATTAAAAGCAGTCAGTTTAGAGTATAATCAACTGCAGGATGTATCTGCTTTGAGTCAAAAAGCAGAATTAACCAAGCTATTCTTATCACATAATCCTAACTTGGATATCAATACACTGAAAGCTTCGCACCTCGAAGAATTAACCGTTGACAATTCAAATGTTCGAAGCTTGGACTTTTTGAAGTCAAATCCAAATTTAACCACTCTTAGTATGAATGGTAATCGCTTGACTTCGCTTACAGGTATTGAAGTTGCGAAGAACTTAGTGACATTCTCTGCTAATCAAAACAATATCAATTCTTTAACGATTCAAGGTACTCAAACTTCCTTAAAGAATTTGAGTTTAGGTGAGAACGAACTAAAAAATTTGGAAGGTGTAAATCAGTTTACAGCTTTAGAAAATTTGAATGTTACTAAAAATAAAATCACAACATTATCACTTCAAAAACCAAATACCACAGTTACTTATATCGATGTTAGTTATAATCATATTTCAAAAGAAGAACTTGAATTGAATGAAAAACGAATTCCAAAGGCTTTGGCGAAATATTTCACAGCTGTTCAAGGCGGTAGTATTAACAATAATACCTCTGATGCAAAAGATGAAAAAAATAAGGAGGCTCAAAAGGATAAGCAGCCTAAGGAAGCGGTTGAAAAAGAGAAAGAACATTCGGATAAACCAGCTCCTTCTGTAGAAACTAGCAGTAAGTCAGACAAAAGAGAAACTGATAAGCCGGCTGCATCTTCTGAGGAAGCTTCTAGCAAGCAGAAGGCAGAGTCAAAAGATACGACTAAGCCATCATCGGAAACATCTAAAACTTCCGAAAAAGATAATTCAAAAAATGAGCAAACAAAACTAGCAGAAAAAGAAAGACAAAATGGTTCAACAGCGAATAAAATAGCTGAGAAATAATCTTTATTAACTCCATAAATGAAAAATGCAACTAAGTGGTAAGAGTTTGTAGAATCAGAAAAAAATTCAATATTTATAATGTTTAAGTAACTTAGAGAGTTGATTATTCAACTCTCTTTTTGTTTGTTTAAAACAAGTAGGAAAGGAGAAGTGTTGATGAAATATAAAAATCCCTTATTACTAGTTTTAAGAAATTAAGTCACATTATTTCAGTATTGACTATCCAAATATTTATTAAAGTATGAATGAAGAGTGATAGCTATGGAAAAAAATATTTTTTATGAACAGTTGATAAAGAGTGAACCATTAGGCTTCATTGACCCGTTCGCTGATTTAGGAGAATTTGATCGATTTCAGCTAAAGTTCAAAAGTCCAGTAAGAGAATTAGTAAATAAGTACTCAGGTGAACGCTATAGCCCACAATGGCAAAAGAAAATAGAAGAGATGAGAAGCCTCTACATTCAATATCAGATAAGTATTCGAGAAGATGATACAGAAAATACTTTTGAAACAAAAGTTAGAAAGCAATCTGATAAAGAGAGTTTTGAAGAAGATGCTATAACATACCTTAAACTAGGCTTTCGTTTTGCAGAAATCGAAAAAAAGATGAATCGATCTGCTAAACGACTGCGTAGTCAATGGAAACGTAGTCAATATGTAGAAACTCATCCTGCAGTAATCTATAATAAGCAAGATTTACAAGCTGGTTATGCAAAGTCAAAAAGTTATTTACCAGGAAGTATGAAACTGAAAGGAGAACATAATGAGGATTTTTTATAGTCGAAGTTACCCACCTAAAGGGATAAAAGATAATCGTTCTCAGTTTGAAAAAAATAAAGATAATGATTGGAATATGGTTCATATATACCGTAGTATGCTATCTGCTGGAAGTCCAAATACGACACTCGAACAGGTGCTCGCTTTAGAAAATTGGTTTGAAAAAGTATATGGGATATTGGTAGATGAATATTGTCCTTCTCTTTTCTAGTAAATGAGGAGGAAATTATATGATTTTGTTGTTTATTGTATTGTTTGTTATAGGAGTGTGCATTTCGTTCAGTGGAGCATTTATTATAGCTAAAAATACAGATATCGGATTTGATTTGATTGGTGAGAAAGACTTCTATGTACATCTAACTGCTTTGGGATGGATATTGAGTATCTTTTTAATTATTGTAGGAGGGGGAATGATGTACTTCTCATATATTGAGTTGGCACCATATTTTGTAAGTGTATTTGACTTCAAACTATAACTAGTGAAGGGATATGAGAGTCCTAAAAATCATGAAAAAGATTGATTTATTAAAATGCTTATCCATCATCACAAAAGACGGATTAAGAACAAAAAAATTTAAGAATAGCCATCTAAAACTCATCTCTTCAGCTGAAGAAGAAACAATGTGTAGCCATTGCTACTATGGTTGGGGTAAAGACAAAGGAGAATTATGCAGCTAGAGACAATTTACCATCTCATCTTAAAAAATGGGATTAGAAACTATAAGTTTAAGAACAGTCAATTAAGACCTAAAAATTCTCCTGAAGAAGAGAATAAAGGTTCTATTTTTGGCTATCGTTCTAAAGATGATATGGTTCATGCTACTGGAGTCGTTTTAACCTCGTTAGAAGCGATTCTAGAGAATCGAGATAGATTTACTCATTGGACACCAAATGTTTATCGATATGGAGCTTATAGTGACAAAAAACGACGAATTACACGAGGACACAATGAAGAGAATCTTAGACAAATTAACACCTTTTACATTGACTTTGATATTACTTCATCAGCTGAAGAAATGTCCTCTGGAGACATCCTGAATGTGGCAATGGATTTAGGATTTATGCCAACGCTCATTTTAAAATCTGACAAAGGTTATCAAGCTTACTTTGCACTGAAAGAGCCAGCTTACGTGACTGCTCATTCAAATTTCAAAGTCATCAAAGTTGCGAAAGAGATCTCTCAGAATTTAAGAAATCATTTTAGTAAACATCTTCCAGTTGACTTAACCTGCAATCACTTTGGAATCGCTAGAATTCCTCGAACAGACAACGTAGAATTCTTTTTTGAAGAGTATACCTACTCGTTTGAAGAATGGCTTCAATGGTCTATGAAACAGTCAGAATTTAGCTTTTCAAAACGGAAAGCAAATCTAACTGTTATCACAGGAACGGAAGGCAAAAAACAAATTGATGAGCCCTGGTATAGAATGCTGATGAATGAATCAAATATCAAGGGAGCTAAAGCCCTGATGGGAAGAAACAATGTCTTATTCACTTTAGCGCTTGCGAACTATTCATCAGGTGTCTCTCAGGGCGATTGTGAGACAGTTTTGGGACAATTCAATGCAGGATTGGACGAACCACTCTCTCAGGACGAATGTCTGAAGGTTGTCAAAAGTGCTTATTCTGGAAAATACGAAGCTGCTAGTAGAGATTTTGTTCTCTTGCTTTGTAAAGCTTGGGTGGATAAGAAACTAACAATTAGTGATCTTTTTATTCGACAAGGTTGGAAGAAGTTTAAGAAACCTCGACAAGCAAGAAAAAATAGTCATCTGCATGAATGGAAAAGTGATGTCATGAACTATTTAGAAAGTCTGTCACAAGATACTGATCCATTTCTTGAGACGACAAAGAAAGCGATACGAGAGGAACTATCAATTCCAGAAAGAAGTTTAGATAAGGTATTGAAAGTTTTGAAGAAAGAACAAAAAATCTTTTTGAAAGTAAAATCCGGTCGAGGTGGAGGTATTCGAATTGCTTCTATCAAATCTGTTCTTTTATCTGTTATTCAGATTAAAAGAGAGCGTCAGGAAGCTTATTTTGCCAATATAGCCACTTTCTTTGAAGAAAGATTAGGATTTATCCAACAGGTACTTCAAAGAGCAGAGATGGCTTTTAAACAGGTTCGAGAAGTCTCTTTGTTTGAGGTTGACGTAGGCTAGATCGAAAACCCGCAAACTCCCATTACATTATATCTAAGATACCGTGAGGAATTTGTGAGCAGAAAAATAGATGTAAAAAAATAATAATCTGTTAGTAGGAGAATATTTCTATGCTAGAAAAACTAAGAAAAAAGATAGAACAAAATCTTTATCAGCTTATAAACATAAATAAGAGCTTAGGAGAACTTTGTAAAGGTCAATATGAATTATTGCTACATACTAGTTCTACTGAAGAGGATTTTGTAGCTTTAAATAATGATATGAGATTCATTATTGAATTATATGAAAAGGAAGGTTGAGAGTAATTATGAAATCAATTCTAAGGTATCCAGGAAGTAAATGGAACCTAGCACATAAGATTATTGAATTGTTTCCAGCTCATAAGAGCTATTTAGAACCATTCTTTGGAAGTGGAGCAGTTTTATTTAATAAACCTTCAAGTTCAATTGAAACGGTTAATGATTTGAATGAAGATGTCGTCAATTTGTTTCAAGTGATTCAGAGTTGTCCGGAAGAGCTGGCCGAAAAAGTATTTTTAATTCCTTATAGTCGAGCTGTTTATGATAGAGCTTAGGAATTTCGTCCAAAAGATGAAATAGAAAAAGCTCTTAGTTTCCTCATTCGTTCCATGATGTCACATGGTTTTAGAAATACAGAGAAATCAGGATGGAAGCGAGATGTTAATGGTCGTGAACGGTCTTATGCAGTTAAGCATTGGAATGAACTACCTGGAATTATTCAAGAGGCAGCCTTGCGCTTAAAAGAAGTTCAAATTGAAAAGCGCCCGGCATTAGATTTAATTCAAGAATTTAGTCGAAAAGATGTTTGTATGTATGTCGATCTACCATACGTATTAAGTACTAGAGCTAGAAAACAATATACTGTTGAGATGGAAGATAAAGATCATATAGAACTTTTAGGAGAACTGAACCAATCTAAGGCAAAAATATTACTTAGCGGTTATGATAGCGAACTTTATAATAAACGGTTATCTAATTGGGAAAGAATAGAGTTTGCATCGCTGGCAGAGGGTGGTCTGAAAAGAGTAGAGGTTCTTTGGATGAATTTTCAGCCTAATAAGCAGTTAGAACTATTTTAGGAGGATAAGGAGAAGTCAAAATGAAATTAAAAATAAATAGAGATTTATTTGCATCAGCTTTTGTGAGAAGTACAATTCTTTTCATTGCGCTTGGTATCATTAGTTACTGTCTAATAGACATTTTTGCTGCTAATAAAATTCAGAATAACAATACTTATCGGATTGTTCGGCTGACAAGCCAAACTCAAGACATTGGAACTAAAACTGAAAAAACGATTTATACAATTACTCTGAGTCAGTATGATAAAAATAAAGATGTATTTGCTATTCCTATCAATTTGGAAACCTATACCAAACTTTGTTGGTATTCTTCTCCTTCAAAAGTCCCTTTCTTGTCAAATACTTATGTTACTTATACATCTAAAGCCGGTTTCGGTACAGTAGATGATAAAATTCATTTTATTTCTACAGCTCCGAAATTGAGAAAAAAATACGCACATTCCTACTTTTTTCTAATCATGATAAGCTATTTCCTTACTATCACTTTAATCTATATTGTAGAGAGTATTGATAAGGATAGACTTGCTGAAGACAGAGAATTGTTAAAAACGTACAAGGAGGAAAACAAATGAAATATATCATCTTTAGCTTTTTATTAGGGGACTATGTTCGTGATAGTGAAGAGAAGATTTTGGTTTTTGAAAGTCAAGGATTGGCTTGTCAGTATATTCAGAAGCACTACCACAATGAAGAGCCTATTTCGACAACTAAGAAGTTTACTTGTTTGCCAAATTACTATGATGCACCGTTTCGGTTTCATAAAGTCAGTTAGAAAGAAGGAGTAGAAATGACTGAAAAGAAATATAAAATTCTTCGTGGCTATTATTTAACAGGCGTAGGTCAAGAAGAAGATGCTAATTATTTTAAAATGGATGACCAACATTCTGATTATGAATTTATTGCTGAAGGAGATATTTGTTTGACCTTCTATCAAAACCAAGACATCATTACAAGTATTCCTGCTTTAATTCGAGTAGATCATATTATTAAATCAGACAATGTTGTATCTAGTCTGTTGAAAGCTGAAAAGAATGATCATCTTCCAATGCTTCCAATTGTTCAGATCTTTGATTCTTTTGATCCAAAGCTCCAAAAGAAAATGCAAAATACTTTTCAAGTATTAAACAGCCAAATAAAAGAATTGGCTCAATTTAAAATGATTCAAGGCAATTTATTTGATTTTCTTGAAGAAGAAGGAGGGAATCATGGTGAAAGATAAACTAATGTTTCTGATCGGAATATTTGGATTGGTTTTATTGTTTGGTATGGCTATTTATAGCGGTTTCCAGTTTGATACCCCTTATGACAGTCATTTAACTCAAAAGCAATACAACGATGTAGTACTTGAGCAAAATGTTCAGCTTGTCTTTTATAAAAAGACTTGTCCTTATTGTCGAGCTGCTAAAAATGCAGTGATTAAAGCTGCTAGTAAGAGTGATTATCCAACGTTTTATATCAATATTCAAACAAAAGAGGGACAAAAATTAGTGCATCAATATGACGTAAATAAAGCAGCTACCGTAGTCTCTATTCGTAAAGGAGTTATCAAGTCTTACTTGTATGCTAAAAAGAACAATAAGGGAGATTTCACAGCTAATAAACAAGCAATAAAGGAGGCATTCCGTGAGTAATTTATTTAATTTTATCGGGCATATTATCACAATGTCTGCTCTGCTGACAGCTTGGTTTTTTCCACTTTTTCATGTGATGATTATTCGGAACTTTGAACAAGAGAAACGAATCTACAGAGCTTCTTTAGTGTTGATGATGCTTTTAAAAATCATTTATCCAGATAGTAAAATTCATCTTCGTCAGTGGAGGCAAGAAAAATGATAGATACAATAAAACAATTGATTAAACAACTTCAAGAAAGTTCAGTTATTCAATTCTTTTACAGAATAAAAGAATGGTGTCAAGAAAATGTTGTGAAACGAAAATTGATTACTTTTTCTCTCATGTTAGCTGCCTGGTTCAGTCTGTTATTAGGAGCTATCTTCTCCCCACAACGTCAAACTTTTACAACGGATCAACTTGCGACTAAACGAGTATTTGAAAATGGAACAGGAGAAATTAGTTTAGTTAAACAAATTTATTCTCCACAAACAGGAGTGATTGTACTTCAGTTTGAAACAACGGATTCTACTTCGTCTATTGCACGAGGGATAGATAGTAAAAGGTTAAGTTGGCAATTATACGCACAACACAAGTCTTCTGAAACAAGTATGGATGTCATTCCAATTACTGATAAAAAAATATCCGTCATTATCAAAAATGTTCCAAAAGGTTTTGGAGCTTTTGCGATTGATATTAAAAATAATAGAGTGACTACAAATCAAATTGATGTAGATATTTCTACGCCATCTAGTTCATCAGATGAAGATTTTAAAGGATTCAAAAAAGAAGATAAGTCTTCAGAAAATGTAGTTCAATTTTTTGTCACGCCACAAAATAAGAAAATGGAAATAGCAACTATTAAAAATATTTCTCGTGAAGAATTTGCTCTCCAAGAAATTGAAGAAGAAATTGATTTCCAAAAAGGACAGATGAAAAAATTGGCTCAATCAATTAAAAAATTAAAAGAGCTTATCAAAGATAACGAGTCCTCTAAAGAAAGCTTGTTGACAGAAGCAAAATATTTATCAGGTGATGATTTAACAAAGAATCAAAAAGACATTGAGCAGATTGATTCTGATACAGAAACGAAGAATCGCTCTATTGAAACAGCTAACCAAAATATAGATATTTTAAAAGAAAAAACAGCTTCGTTAGAAAAGAAAAAGGCAGCTATCAAAGATGGTACATTTGAATTTTCAAGTCCGATAGAGACTGTAGAGATGAAATAACAAAATGCGGAAGTAAAGAGGTAAAATTATGGAAAAAATATATGGTAAACTCGCACCAAAAGGACAACAACCTATTAGAAAACACCGTGTAGTATTTACAAGTACAAAAGGATTGTTTAGAAAACAAAGATGGGTGATGTTAGACATTGATGAAAATGGAATAACTTATAATAGTGAGCCTAGACATACAGGGGACATGTTTTCTTCAATGTATCTTGCTATAGGGGCAATTATCATAGATGAACGAGCTTTTACAATAACTATTAAGAATCCTGTCTGGGATGATTGTAAAATTTATGTTATTGATCTAAAGAGACTAGATGGAGATTTATGGACCAACTTCACAAAAATCAAAGATACACTCATCATTTTTGCAGGAAACAAGTTGGTCAATTAAGCTAAATTGAAAGGAAAAAAATCATGAAAAATTACACTCAAAAATGGAAAGAACTAAATAAGAATGGAATCAAATTATCATTGATTTGTGTCTTGAATTGGCTTATAAAATTCTTGTTTAAGGGACAATTTTATCTTTTCTCAGCCGTCTTTTTAGGCTTGCTGACATATTATATGCCACAGGATATTCAATTATCTACTGTGATAGTCTTAGCATTCTTAGTCGTGAGCAAGGTTTTAACGGATATCCTTTATACACTCCTATCAAGAGAGTGGAAACGGATGAAGACAGCTTTCAATATTGTTTTAATCTTTCTATTTTTTCTAGTAGGAAATAGGCACATTAAGCAACATGTTTTAACAGAATCTATGGTTAATCGTCTTCTTATATTTTGGCTAATTAGTCTTGTTCTTGCGACTCTTGTAACCTTTATTCAGCCGATATTATTTAAGCACTATCTCTTCAAAAATGTTATCAATAAAGAGTACCTAGGTCTTCGAAAACTAACAGATGCTCTGCCGCCTGAATGTAATCTTTATACGGATGCTGATGAAAAAGAAGCTGACAAACGGATGAAAATGATTAACCAAAATGTGGTCAAACAACTTTATCAAGGAGTTGTCGAATTAAGTTATTTAAACAGAGAAGTGATAACAGGTATTAGTTATAGAGCAATTCAATTTGAGAAAGAAAATGAACGGACTTTTATAGATATAGATACTATTTATTATCCTGTTTTTAGAGTTTTTCCGTTTGAAAATAAAAAAGATTTTAGCCATACACTGATTAAATTTAAACTCAGTAGAAGAGCTGCTTTTACAAAAGAGGTTGAAGAATTTATAAACCAACAGTCATAAAAAGAACTCCCTAATGTTAGATTGGGGAGTTCTTTTTGTTTTAAAATAATTTAATAAACTAATTTTTTTCTGATTTGTCCCATTAAAAAAATTTTTTTGGTTATCTTTTATACTAGAATCAATCAAAAAAAGAAAGGTATAAAGTATAAAAATGAGAAAACAACTTAAATTAGCACCAAAGGAAAATCAACCAATTAGAAAGTGTCGTACTGTATTCACAAGTACAAAAGGTTTGTTTAGAAAACAAAAATGGGTTGTGTTGGATATCGATGAATATGGAATAACCTATCATAGTGATTCAGGATATAAAGGAGAATTTTCTTCAATGTACGTCGTTCTTCAGGAAATTAAAATTGATGAACGTTCTTTTACGCTAACCATCAAGAAAAATGATTATGAAGTTTATTTGATTGATTTGAAAAAACTAGACGGTGATCTGTGGAGCAACTTCCAAATTATAAAAGAAAAAATTACCAATTTTGCAGGAAATAAATTAAAGGATTAAGAAATACAAAATTAGAAAAAGGAGAAACAATATGGCAAAAAAGAATATCAATAAAATTAAATCAGAGCTTGAAGAAGCCAAGGCAAAAGTTATCGCTTTGGAAGCAGAACAGAAACTTGCGGAAGAAACTCTTCAAAAAGAAATTGGAAAAATTTATACGCAAATTCAATTCAAAAAAGATAAAAATTTGTCGTATGAAGAAGTTTTATCAACGTTAAAATCTGAATTAACACTTGTAAAAGAAGAGGAAAAAGAACAACGTTTAGCAGCTAAAAAAGCTCGTGAAGAAGCAAAACAAAATGAAGCAAATACGCAAGACTTTTCAGTTGAAAATCATCAGAATTAACTCTTGAATAAATGATATGATGATTTATTTTTCAGGAATAGAAAGGTATGTAAATGTATGTATTCAATGTGTGATATTAACACACAGTGTAAGTAAATGTATTTATTGGTGTGTGTAAAAGTAGGTGAAACCGAGAAAATTGATATCACTGGAAACGTTGATACTATCAACTCCACACGGAACGTGGGGACAGTTTCCCTTATGCTCTTTTTCCAAGCCTGAAACACCAGGAGGGCATTAGCCCTGCTGGAATGTTTTGGTGACGGAAAACCGCAAAAATAGAAAACTTGTTTTCGTGATGTTGCGAGTTTGAGGTTTTCTTTTTTGCTTCTTTTGGCTTTTGCCTCGTCAAAAGAAAAAAGAAGGGCACTGTTTTGTATCAATTAGAATATAATTTTTCTTTCAAAATAATAAAAATAAAAAGATAGAGGGAGTATAAAATTATGGATATTTTAATCCGAGGTTTATCAAAAAACGAAGTGAATTATTTGAAAGCTTTAGCGAAAGAATCAAAGGCAAAATCGTTCAATCAGTTTCTACTTTCTGTCTGTCGTGAAAAAATTGCGAAAGGACAATTTAATCATTCAGAAAGTTTATATTTGAGTCATTTAGAAAATATGAAATTGACTAATGATTTTATTTTAGCGCAGGTTCAAAAACAAGAAGAGCAACTGAAAACATTTGAAGATAAAATGGATCAATACGCCAATCATATTTCTCGTTGGCTAGAATATGAGGGTGAGGTAGAAAGTGATGACTAGAGAAATCAAAATTCGGACTGTACCTAATTTAATATTTTCTCAACTTGAATTGATTTGCGAAAAATATGAGTTTTCTAGCTTTAATCAATTCATGCTTGACCAACTTCAAAACATCGTAAACAATGATGGATTGAATTTGTATCAGAATCAATTTGCGAAAACTTTATCAGAAATTAAATTTCAACAAAAAGAAATCTTAGATCAATTATTGAAAAATGAAATTCGTCAAATTAGTTTGGATGCGAAACAAGAAGTTGTCGAAAAATTGACGACAGATTGGCTACGATTTATAGATGATTTAGATGCTCTTGAAACAGAAAAATAATCGAAAGGAGTATAGATGAAGAAAAATAAATTTGCAGTAATTACTCTCATTTTTATTGTAATTTTTTTAATTCAGCCCCAAAATCGTGAGCAATTAACTACTGTTTTTACCCAACATGATATTAAAGAGCAATTGGCTTTTACTGATTCACCTGAAGAAAAAAATTTTGCCATCAAAGACCAGTATCAAAAACAAAATACTGCTCTGAAGAAAAAAGTTTTTGACAGACAACAAGTGATATATGTTAATAAAAAAGCTCAATTCACTTCTCAGGAATTGAATTTAGAAAAAGGTGCTTGGGAACATTATTCAGATTTAGATTTTTTAGGACGAGTTGGTGAAGCGAATGCTATGTTAGGGAGAGAACTTATGCCGCAAGGAAAAAGGGAAGACATTTCTTTTGTTTATCCTTCTGGCTGGAAAAATAAAAAAATTATTTTTAACGGAAAAAAGGATTATTTATATAATCGATCACACCTAATTGCTTTTGAATTGAGTGGTGAAAATGCGAATGTTAAAAATTTATTTACTGGAACAAGAGCATTGAATGCTAACTTTTCGGCTGAAAAAAATTCGATGGTTTATTATGAAAATATCATTGCTCAGTATATTAAGACAACAGGTCATCATGTACGTTATCGAGTGACCCCGCTTTTTAAAAATGTTGAATTAGTCTGTCGAGGAGTTCGGATAGAAGCGCAAAGTATTGAAGACCAAACTATCTCATTTGATATTTATATCTTCAATGTTCAACCAAATTATGAAATAAATTATTTAACAGGAACATCACAAATAAAATAAAAAAGGAGTACGATAAAACAAATGAAATCGAGATTATCTATTTATTGTAACGAAAAAAATTTGCAGAAGTTTGAAGAGGTTGTTGCTTATTTGGGAAGAGAAGAAAATAAATTTCTTTCTCACAAACAGACAGTTTCCTCAACGTTTACAATTCTACTGGAAACTTTTTATCAATTATTCATTGAAACAGGAAACGAAATGAGTTACTTTGAACGAATGGCTCGATTGAAACAGGACGTTGAAACTTCTCCAGATGAAAGTCAAAGAGCAATTAAACAGTTGAAGAAGCAGATGGATCAATTACTTTATCTTGAATTAACTAATTTCCATTCAATCACAAAGGGTGAGGAATGGGATGTGCAGGATTTAGAATCAGTTTATTCAAAATTAGATTCTAAACAACACGAATTATTGGCTCGAATTCAGGATGTGATTCAGGAAGACATTGCACGAGGTCAAACTGTCAAACATTCTCATTAAGGAGGTTTTAAGTGAGTGAAATAACGAGTCCAAAGATCACTTTTATGCTGCAATATACGGAAGCAAATGCTCAGTATGTTGACTATACAAATCGAGATGAAGCTGTTGAATTAGAGAATGATTTATCTTTAGAAAATCACAAGCAAGTGATTGAAGATTTGACAGAAGAACAAATTAAAGAAATCAAAAAAGCTGTTCCTGAACAAAATTTAAATTTTAAAGAATACATTGATTATATGAATCGTTCTTATGCGACTGAACAACAAAATCAGGAATGGACTGCTGTCTTTAATCAAGATGCTAATTATCTTCAAACAAAACGTGTGGATCAATTAAAAAGAAATTTAGAAGAAGCTTATCAAAATGGGTCATTGCTTTGGCAAGGAGTCATCTCGTTTGATAATGAATTTTTGGCTCAAGAAGGGTTGTATGATAAAGCAACTGGTCATGTTGATCAACAAGCAATTAAAAATGTTATCCGTGAAGCTATGCCAAAAGTCATTCAAAAAGAAGGACTTTCAGATTCAGCTTTTTGGTGGGGAAATATTCACCTCAACACAGATAATATTCATGTGCATATTGGACTTTCTGAAATCAACTCAAACCGGGAAAAGATTTTTTATCGTCCACGTGGTCGAATGGAATATCGAGGGAACTTTTCTCAAAAAACTATTAAGCAGCTAAAAAGTGATGTATTTCATGGACTAATCAATGAACAGACTCGTAATATGATTGTCAGAAAAGAACAAGTTTTGGCTAATCTCAAATCTGATCTTTTAACAAATGTTTTTAAAAATAATCAAGTGACGCTTTCAGCTGAAAAAAATTTTTTGGAGCAGGCTTATAATCATTTGCCTTTTGAAAAACAATGGCGGTATGCTTCTAATGCGAAAGATTTTGCAGTCAGTAAATTCTTTATAAACAAATATCTTGACTCCTACTTTGAAAACGAAGGGAAAGAAGATTATCAGAAATTTCTTACGGAAACAAGAGAATTTTTAGAAATGTACGAAGGAGTTTATTCAGCTGAAAAAAATCAAACTTACGAAAAGCTGCGATACGTGAACGGAAAAGCTGTTCGCAGCCAAGGACAGTCTAAAGGGTATGAGATTGAAAAATTGATTCATCGAAGAGAACATGAATTGAGAGAGCGTTTAGTAAATCAGATTCTACAAAAATTTAAGCAAGAGGTGCCTAGAATTGCCAATGTCGAACCTAAAAATAATATAGAAGACTTTTCTAAAGGAAATCAAGAAAGGATTCGACAACAGTGTCCAGATGCTACGTTTGTACACTTAGCTGATGTTTGGGAGAAAATGGGCTATCTTGTCCCTGAAGAAGCTATACCCATTATAATTTTAAAACCTGAAGTTAATGGAAACAAAGCTGGGAAGCCAACTTTTGTTCCAACTAAAGCTTACGACATTAGTCAAGTACAAGAAGATGTTCTGAATAAAAGAATGAATTTGAAACAGTTATCTTTGTTATCTTCAGATGAATTAAAAGAGCTAGTGGATGCTGCTAAAAATAAAGCAAATCGAACAGAGAAAGAGCGTCAGGAATTAGGAACTTTCCGCTATGCTTTAAAGTTAAGTTTGTTAAAAGAGCAGCAAGCCACTTTGTTAATTCAAAAACGTTTATTAGAGCAGATGAATCCTTTAAAAAATGACCAAGCTTTTGTTACTTTTAAAAAAATAGAGATAGAAGAGCGACTAAAACATATCGAATTTCAACTGACTCCGAATTTTAAACTAAAAAAGGGGGAGCTTGCAGAAAAAGAAAAACTATCTCAAAAATTTGAAGATAGTGTTCAATTTTCAATTTCAAAAGCTTCGGCTGAAAAAATCCAACTCCCTATAAACCGTTTAAATGCTGAAATAAGAGCTGTTTCGTCTCTTGAAGATAAAAGTATCCTTTCCCTATTAAAAGGGCAGGAGATGACAAAAGAGGGCTATATAGATGAACTAAAGACGCATGTGACTATTTTTCAGGTGAAACATAGTATTTACAACAATAACCAGATTATTGCTGAGACTAAAGATGATAGTCAAATAAAAAACTTAAAAAAAGAAAACGCCATTCATTTTTCTGAATTGAAAAAATTATATCGGAAATTATTACCTGAATCCGAAAGTGAGAAACAAAGTAAAATCGCTCAAGCTGTTTCTAAAAGTCTGCAAGAAAAGCAGCAGATAAGACAATCGAGTTTGCAGCAAAGTCAGGCACCATTAAAAATATCAAAAGATTTTATGCGTGGTTTGACTCTTGCTTTAAAAAATGCGGAAAAAGGAAATATGCGAGCCTTTATGGAAAAAGTAAGAGCAGATGAACGTGCTGAAAGAGAAGAGCAAGCGCAACAAATATAAAGTCCGGAAATGAAAAACGTACTAACAAAAGTATGTTAGTACGTCATGTTGTTAGAGAGCAACTCCCAAACTTTATTATACCATAAGAATTATTTGAAATTAACCCTAAGATTCGTTATCCTTCAATCAATATCAAAAAAATAATTTAAGGAGTAAAATATGAAAAAAATTAAGCTACAAATTGGCTTCATTATGCGAATGATAAAAATAAACAAAAAGTTATTTAATTTATTATGTATTTTTCTTGACAAAACGACTAAATGTGGTATAATTATTACATAAGAAGTTAAACAACTTATTAAATAATAACAAACAATAAAAGGAGATCGATAATGAACTTATCAAATTATACAAAAGTACGGCTTACAGATTCAAAAGGTTTGAACGGTGAAACCGCTTGGGCATATGGAATGAGAAAAAATCAATATAATTATGCCGCATACAACTTAAGACTAATTTTAGACAATAACACAAGTTATTTTTCAGCAGGAACAGAGCTTATCTTAGAAAAAGATGGTTATACGGTTGATATGAAAGCAACTCAAGAACTTGCCAATGCAAAAGCGCTTATTGCTCAATATCACGATTCAATGAAAGCGATAGAAACACCGACTAGTAAACTATCAGCCAAACTTGTTAAAAAAGGAAATTTATCAAAATTTATTGGCAAGAAGATTCTAGTTTCAGCTGGTGAAATTGAGTTTATATCACTACAAGAAAATGATCATTCTGTCTGGTTAGAGGGAAAAAATCTTTTAACAGGTGAAATTAAGAAATATAGTGATTTTGCTTGGATTGCGAAGAAATCTGGTTATAGTGAACAGGATATAGAATTATATTTTGGATGAAATAGAAATAAAGTAGGAGTTTAAATATGGTAGATACAGAAGTACTGATACTATCTAGAAATGAATTTCTTGGACTTCAAGGACTAAGTTTTCCAATTAGTGACTATTTGGAGGATAAGATGAGAGGAAATAGAAACTTTTCAAGTGGGAAGCAAAGAGAAAAGTTTACGAAAGAAGCTAGAATAAATATTGATAGTTATCACGATAGACGAAATGAAGCAATACAAGAATATGATCTCTTAGTAGCTTCTGGAAAAATAAAACCACCTACACGAATCCAGAAATCGCTGAAAATAGCACAAGGACATCCAGATAATCAATCAGTCCAGGCAGCAAGAAGAATGCTAGCTAAGAGAGGATACGATTGGCAAACTGGAGAACCTATTAGTGTCACTTGATAATTGAATCAATTAAAAAAGGCTTTCAAGTCTATCTTGAAGGTTTTTTTGTAGCGATTTTTAACTCTGAAATGTCCCATTAAAACAAGAAATTTAATTATCTCTTACACTAAAAGTAAAATTGAAAGGAGTTTTCATTATGAAACTATATTTTCCAGATGTTCAAATTGAAAAATTTGATTTTGATGAAGATTGGTTGATTCGTTCCACTAATCCATCAACTTATCAAGTCCTCTACGAAGGCTTGGGTAAAAATAAGGATTTAGAGATGGTTATTAGTTATCAAGATAATCCTGAGCTGTTTCAATCTCTTGGTAAAGGTGAGTTAGTTCAATTACCAAAAGAACTATTTCTTCAGCCAGAAGAAGCAGAACCTTGCTTAGAATATGAATGCTTTTAAAAAGAGAAAGGAGTTTAAATATGGTAAACGAAACAACCTCGAAATCGGCAAATTATGGTAGTAAAAGTCGAAAAGAAAGGGTAGATTTAGCTCGTTCACGTGATATTTTGGATGTTGCGGAACAATTAGGAATGGAATTAGAAAGAGCTGGTCGTGATTATCGTTGGAAAGAACATGATAGCTTAGTCATTACTCCAAACAAAAATGTTTGGAAATGGTTTTCTAGAGATCAGGGCGGTGATGTGATTGCTTTGGTTGAAACAATAAAAGAAATCAATTTTAATCAAGCAATTGATTATTTAAATGATGGTGTCTTTAAAACATTTGATTATAGTGGAAAGCAAGAGAAACAAGAACCATTCCGTTATCTTATGGAAAAATATGAGCATCCTGACTTTGAAATTGCTAGAAACTATTTAAAAAATGAAAGAGGTCTTTCTGATGAAACAATCAATTTCTTTTTAACTTCTGGAAAAATGGCAGAAGCTACTAGAAAAAAGGGAGATTATTTTGAACCTGCCATTGTCTTTAAGTATAAAGATTTAGATGGGAAGCTAGTTGGTGCTAGTTTGCAAGGGATTGTAGAAAATCGAGTTCAACATCCTGAACGTGGTCGTTTGAAGCAAATTATTCAAAATTCAGATAGCATGCAAGGATTTAGTGTTGATGTAGGAAATCCTAAACGCCTTGTTTTTGCAGAGGCTCCAATAGACTTAATGAGTTATTATCAAGCGAATAAAGAGCATTTGAATGATGTACGCTTAGTGGCTATGGATGGTTTAAAGGAATCAACAATAGGTTTTCATTTGGCTCAATTACAATCAGAGTTATCAGGACGACCGCTTAATTGGTCACGTCAACAATTGGCAGATGGTGTCAATATTGCAGCTCAAAACGGATTCTTCAAATATGGAAAACGTTCTGATATGATTACTTTAGCAGTAGATAATGATGCTGCAGGTAACAATTTTATTACGAATTTCTTAAAGAAAGAAATTCCTGTTCAAATTGATATTCCGCCAATCTTATATCGAAATCGAGACAAAGCAGATTGGAATGATTATCTCACCCGACCAGCTACTCCTGGAACAGTACTATATCATGTTTATAGTTTTGATAGAGAGAATGAAGATTATCATTATCATGGCTATTATCCTGAAGAACTAGCTGTTTTTAAACAAAAAGAATTGACATCTGATAAAGTAAAAGTAGTGACTTCTAAAGAAATTTTAATGAAGGAGGAAATAGAACCTTCGATAGCTTTTACTGAAGAGGTATTACAAGATAGTGCAAGCCAAAAAGTATTAACTTCAATTCAGGAACTTCAAGATCGTAGTTACGCTAATCAAATCAGTTATAGTAGCTTGACTGGCAATATTAAAACATTAACAGAGAGTGTTCAAAATAAGGTTCAAAGAGGGCAATTAAGCATTCATTTATCTGATGAGGTTTACTTCTATACTTTAGTCAACTATACAGGGTGGAGCTACCCTATGCAGCAACTGAAACCGGCAGCCTTAGATGTGCTAATAGAGCATCGTTCTTTCTTCGAAAGTATTAACGAGACGAATATTGAGCGTTTCAAAGAAAAAGGCACACCTGAACAAAATCAAATGTATCAGCTATTAAAAGGGATTCAAAAAGAACTGGGACGTTCTGATACCTCTACTATTTTCTCAGAAGAAGTCGCTATCAGTGCTTACAATCTTAACAATCGGCTGGATAGTCTAACAGCAGAGAACTGGGGTAAGTCTATCAGTGAGCCACTAAACAGCTTAGGACGAGATACATGGAATATTCTTAGCTATCCTGCAAATCAGTTAGATACACCAAATAATGACTATTTCTATCAGTTAGTTCCTTATCACTTGTTGGAATATCTTGAACATTCTACTGGACAAACTGAAATTTCAGTAGATGTATATGAACAAATTCTAGATAAATTAAAATACAGATCTGTAGAAGTGATTCCTCCAGAAGAGGACATCAAGAAGACTCAAAATGAAGACTCATTGCAAAATATTACACAAGAAAAGGATCAGAAAGACAATAGCCGTTTGGCTCAAGCTCAACGAAAATTAAATCGTTTAAAAGGAGAATTGGATAACTCAATTCAAGCGGCTCAAGAACATCAAAACTTAACAAACGGTCAGCCAATGAATGATAAGCGAAATGGAGCTGCATTCTTTAAAAAACAAGAGCAATTGGAAAATAAGGTCTTTTCTACAATGGATGAAATTAAAAAGCAAGAAGAGAGAGTAGAAAAGTTGCAATACCAAAAAGAACTCAAAGAAAAAGGGCTTAACCGTCAGGGAAATGGTCTTGAAATGAGTGTACAAAATCTTCCAAAAATTCGAGAAGAAATTGAAAAAGCTGACCGTGGAGAATCAATGTTTACTAAAGAGACTATTAAACGTTATCGGCAGGAATTAGAACGATTAGAAGCTGCTCAAAACAAAGCAGAAGGTGTGATTATTCAGCCTGCAGCTCAATCTCTAATTGATGAAGGAATTGTCAATCAATGGCAAAAAAGACCTGATACTTATTTTGTGAAAGGTCTGAGAAGAGTTGCGTTAGAGCTGACTGAGGAAGGAAACTTTCAAATTTCTTCAAATTGGAAGTATCAGCCAAAAACGGAAGACGAAAAGGAGAAAGTAGAGGACTTGCTGAGTCGTCAGTCTCTTCAGCAGGAACACATTATTAAAGAACATGTTGAGGTGAAACCCCAATTACAAGTTGCTTTTGATTTCTCGGAAAATCAGGTTCTATCAAATAAGTATCATGAAGGCGATATTGTCCTTTATCAGGAGTTTGTAAAAGATTTCTATCCTGAAATGATTCGTCGCCGTACAGAATCAGTCGCCTTGCAAAATGGCTATGATAAAACTTACTTTGCTTTATTAGATGAGAATAACAACGAACTTGTAAAAGATATTCGATTTGATTTAGGGGATCCGACTACTAGATTATCAGAGAAGTGTGAAAATTATTTACCTCCTAAATACCTAACCATTGCAAAAAAGATTGATCAGAATTATTTTGGCGATCAATCATCTATCCAAGAAGTGACTGAAAATATCAAAAAAGCTCCTGAGCAAGCTCAAGAGCAAATGATTGATAGGACCAATGGTGGCACGGGTTCTTTACAGCCCGAAGCTGAAGGTAGCACCTCACCCGTACTTGAAACAAGTACCTTTGAACGGTCTGTTACCAGCCGCCCTACATCATCCTATCCTTACTTACATTTTACCACAAATTATGCAGAAGTGCAAAAAAGAATAGGAAACTATCATCCAATAACACCAGTAGATTTGAAGCGGTTAAATCAATATGCACCATCTATTCAATCTACAGCACGCTGGTATTTAGATGAACTTGCAGATAGTAAGATTAGTTTTATCTATGCAGATAGAGGAATTGAAAATATCTTAGAAGTTACTTTCCAAAAAGAAAACTTTATTCATCTATCAGGAATTAGACCTTTTGAAGAAGGAAAAGGAGCTGCAGACTTTTTGGAAGATTTTGCGTCTGGTTATGGTTTTTATGATGGAATGTTAATCAGTAATGCAATTAAAGATAAGCTACAGGTTCTTCCTATGCTACAGGATATTTTAGAACCACAATCATTTGTTTTAGATGATTTAACCAGTGTTGAAAAACTGCATAATTTGAACATGAGTGAAGCCATTAAATCGAAGGATGAAGATTTTCTTCTGTTGTTCAAAGATGCAGGGGATGAGAAAATACCAGCTTCTTTGATGAAATTAAAAGGAGAATTGGCAACCAATGTACAAGATTTGGCTGAAAAAACAATTCTTGGTATTTACCGTGAACGTAATGGTCAAATAGAACAACTGGCTATCAATGACGATTATGTTAAGGATGATGGCGAGGAAATGTTATCAGTCTTAAAAAATAGACAATACGAAGAAATTCTTGAGAGAATCGAGCCACAAAATGAACAACTTTCTCAGCTGGAAAATCAAAGCCTTAATCAGGAATTAGGAAAAGACTTAGACAGACCTTTGAATGTTCTTGAATCGGTATCAGAAGATGCTGAAATGGGTCAAGAAGCTTCCTCAATTGGTTCTCCCAAGCAAGAATTAAAAGATGGCTTGGCAAGACGTGTTGAAGAGATTATAAAACAAAACCAAAAAGAGGCTTTAGTAGCTTCAATTCCTGAACTTCAAGAGAAATTATCAAGGGAAAGTGATTTGATTGGCTCATCTCTAACAGATGAGGGAATGCTTTATACACATCAAGAATCATTTGGAAAAGATTATCAATTAGAATTAGCTGTTCATAGTTCAATTGCTGTTGAATCTTTAACAGAACAGCCAGCTCCTTGGAGTTTAGCTGTTTTAAAAGATAATCAAATACTTGGCTATCTAGCTTATGGTAGTGACTGGGGAAATGACTTCCAAATTGAGGATAATTTAGAAGGCTTAGTTGAACAGATTCTTTCAGAAGAAGTTTCTAAAGGTCTCTATTCACAAGAAGAAATAGATACTTTCCTGAAAGAATTTCAGGTTGGTGAGGATCGCCAAAATAATCAGGTTGAAGAGTTTTCTTCAGATGCTCCATTTGATTATGAGAAAGCTTCTGCTTATGAACTAAGTGAAATAGCTTTTCAAAAGATTCGTGAGTTTACTCAATCACCAGAAGAGTTAGCTCATTATATGGATTTTATGAGTAAATTTCCAACTCTATCTCCTAGAAATGCTGCTTTAGTTCAAGCACAATGGCCGGGAGCAAATGCTGTAGCAACCTTTAATCAATGGAAAGCGTTAGGAGAAACATTAGGAATCAGTTCTGATGATGTTGTTCAAACAACTAATACTTTTACTAATAAGAGGACAGGTAACAGTCAAGAGGTAACTAAACAAACCTTGTCTGTCAAAGCTGGAGAACATGCACAAATCACTCTTTTTCGTCCAGTCATGGAAGAGATGATTCCGGTTTTCGATGAGAATGGGAAACAGGTAATCAATGGTAAAGGGCATCCAAAATTTAAGAAGAAAAAAGAAGCCTCTTTAGAAGAAAAACAATTGATTGCTGAAGGAAAACTGAAGGTTGTTCGATTTCAGGTACGAGATTTGTTGAAGGGGCAAGGGAAATTCACCTTATATAAAGTATTTGAACTAAGCCAAACGAATCTAAAACCAGAAGCTTATCCTAAAGCGATGCCGAATCGTCATTACAACTTTGAAACAGACAAAGTTAAAACAAAAGAGGTTCTACTAGGACTTCAAGACTATGCTCAAAAGCTTGGAGTTGCTATTTCAACAGATGAGCATCATGTTTTAGGAAATGCTAAAGGTGCTTTTTATCCAAATGACCAGAAAATCTTATTAAATCCTGATAATTCAATCGGAGAGAAAATTGGTACAACGATTCATGAGTTAGCTCATGCTACGCTACATAATTTTCATGAAGGAAAAAATGAACTCCATCTTTCAACTGGAAGAAAAGAGTTGGAAGCAGAAATGACCAGTTACTTGGTTTCTAAGCATTTTGGACTAGATACCAGTGAGGAAGCCATTCAGTATATGTCGCATTGGACAAATCAATTGAAGGATTTGAATGATAAAGAGTTAAATCAATCCATGACTCGTATTCACAAGACTGTTTCATGCGTTATAAAAAGTGTTGAGAAACACACAAAACCTTATCAGTTGAATAAAAATAGAGGACAGAATTTCGGCTCTCGATTTCCAAACAAAAGTTTAAAAATGTAAAAAATAGGTACTCCTTTTTTGGAGTATCTTTTTATTTTTTCTGGTTTGTCCCATTAAAAACAAAAAAATCATTATCCTTTAAACTAATGTTAAAAAATGAAAGGAGCCAAAATGGATATAGAGGATAAACTTAAAAGAAAAAATATTAAGTTAGCTAAGGAAGAGGAAGAATCGGAGAAATTCATGGAGTATTTAGGTATATTTTATTTTCTATACTGTCTCCTCCTTCTTATCATTGCAGCGTTATGGCAGTGGGTCACGAGTTTGAGATGAACTAGACCATGAGCGCTACTACTATAATGATGGAATCGTCACTTAATATGGCTGTAAATTTAGCCTTTCATTCAATCCAAAGGAGAAACAATGATTACCGTTTTATTAGCAGAAAAAGATGATCAGGCGGCAACCTATGCAGCTGCATTAGGAGAAGGTCGCAAAAAAGGAATGACATGGATTATTCAACAGAGTCCTTACCTTGAAGGAGAAATTCATATCGTTGCAGCAGAAGGACACTTATTTGAATATGAACCTCCAAATAACAACTGGGATTTAGAAAAACTCCCTTTACTAGATGTATCTTTTAAGCAGCACTTAAAAGACGACAAGAAAAGCAAGAATCGTTTTAATGTTATCTATCAAGAAGTTAAAAAATCAGATCGTGTTCTTATTGGAACAGATTCTGATCGTGAAGGAGAGCGGATTGCTTATTCTATTCTGTCTCATATTCCAGGAGGAAAAGAAAAAATTTGGAAACGATTGTGGGTTCACTCTATGACCAAAAAAGGTTTACAATGCTCTTTTCAAAATTTAAGAGATCCAACAGAGACTTATAACTATTATTTAGAAGCAGAAGCCCGTGCGCAAAGTGATTGGTTAGTAGGGATGAACTTATCCCCTTTTGTAACCTTGTCTCTTCAACATTCAGGAAAAGTCTTACGGAAGAAAGAAAATCTTTTTTCAGTTGGTCGTGTTCAAACACCTACAATTCGGATTTTATGTGAAAACGATATTAGCATAAGAAATTTCGTTCCACAGACTTATTGGAAATTACAGCTAGAAGATAAGCAAACAGGTATCGTCTTTTCAAACTCTGAACCTTACTATGATAGCGAAGAAGTATTTAAAATAGCTAGAAACTTGTCAGAGGTTTCTACAGTTTCTTCTATTGAATCAGAAGAACATGTAAAGGCAGCCCCTCCTCTATTTTGCTTGTCTGACTTGCAGGAGTATGCTGCTAAACGTTGGAAGTTTGATGTTTCTATGACAGAGCAATTAGTAGAGAGGCTTTATCTTAAAAAATATTTGTCTTATCCTCGAACAGATAGTCGCTATATTACACAAGAAGAATTTGACTATTTGTCAAGTAATATAGCTGCTTATCAACAAGTATTACAGTGTTCTTTTGAGGTGGCACACCCTGAAGCAAGAAAAAACTATGTAAATCCTGAAAAAATTGGAGAAAACAGCCACTATGCGCTGATTCCAACTGAAAAAATTCCTGATCTGCTTTCTTTGACACCCCAAGAGCGCTTGATTTATGAGGCAGTCACAAGAAGAACTATTTTAATGTTTGCGGAAGATTGTCGCTATGAAACAACAACTGTTCAATTGAAAAATCAAGGTTTAGAATTTGTGACACGTGGAAGAAAGATGGTTCGTTTAGGTTGGAGTGAGTGGGCAAATCAAACTATTCGAAAAGATGTCTTCTTGCCTCATTATCAAGCGGCTCAAAAAGTTTCTAGTATGATTTCTGTTTGTGAAGAAGTAACAAAACCACCTAAACGCATTACAGAAAGTCAGTTGATTGGCTCTATTTTTTCAAAATATGGTCTTGGAACTCCAGCCACAAAAGCGGCTATTATTCAGACAATTCAAGATAGGGGATATGTCACAAAAGATAAGAAAACAGGTCAATTTACACCAACCAAAAAAGCTTATCTCCTGATTAACTTTTTATATGATAATGAATTTTCTAATCCAGAAACAACAGGAGGATGGGAAAATTTCTTATCTCAAATTGGTGAAGGAAACATCAACCCACGAGAATTTGTGGATGCGATTAAAGAAAAATTGAAGAACCAGATTGTGGCTACTGAGGAAAGAGGTGAGTGCAGTTGAATCAAGCATCAAAGACTCCTTTTTTAGACCAATTTACAGAGAATTTATCTCAAAAAATTAGTCAAAAGCCAAAGGATTATCAAGTGTATGGAAGGGAGGAAGAAATTCAAGCTGTCATTATCTCTCTTTGCAGACGAACGAAGAATAATCCTATTTTGATTGGTGAACCTGGTGTTGGGAAAACAGCAATTTTAGAAGGATTAGCTTTGGAAATCTTACAAGATCGTGTTCCCGAAACATTAAAAGGCTTAACTGTCCGTTCCCTTGAATTGTCTAGTTTAATGAATGAGAGCGAAGGAAGTTTTATCACAAAACTGAAAAACATCATTGATGAATTAAAGAAAACTCCTGGTCAAAATCTACTCTTTATTGATGAATTTCATACAGTGGTCGGTGCTGGGAGTCAGAATGGAGAATCACTAGATGCAGGAAATGTTTTGAAACCTTCTTTGTCTCGTGGAGAGATTCAGTTGATTGGTGCTACTACATTAGATGAATTTCATGAGTATATTGAACAAGATCGTGCTTTGGAACGCAGAACCCAACCAATTCTCATTAAAGAGCCAACAATTGCACAAGCGATTGAAATTGTGGGGCAAGCAAAAGAAATTTATGAAGACTATCATAATGTTTCAATCAGTCATGAAGCTGTTTGTCAAGCCGTGAAACTATCTACCCGTTATATTCCCGATCGCTTTCTTCCTGATAAAGCTTTTGATTTGATTGATGAGGCTGCTACTATAGTTTCTTCAAAGGGACAAGAACTTGTTACAGAACGGGAAATAGCAGAAGTGCTGAAGAAGCAAACTGGTATTCCAGTAACTACTGTTTTAAAGGGAAACAAAGAACGCTTAGATTCTTTAGAAGAAAAGCTTCATCAGCGAGTAAAAGGACAAGATGAAGCTATCAAAGCTGTTGTAGAAGTGATTAAAATTAGTCAAGCTGGAATGCAAGACGAAAACAAGCCAATTGGTTCCCTTCTTTTCTTAGGAACAACTGGAGTTGGAAAAACAGAATTGTCAAAAGCTCTGGCTGAAGGATTATTTGATGATGAAGAAGCGTTGATTCGATTTGATATGTCAGAATACTCTCAAAAAGGTGATGTCACTAAATTGATTGGAGATAGAAATCGTAGAAGCAAGGGACTTTTAACAGAAGGAGTCAAAAGAAAACCTTATTCCGTTATTTTGCTCGATGAAATAGAAAAAGCTCATCCAGACATCTATGACCTTCTTCTTCAGGTGATTGATGATGGTCGATTAACAGATGCGACCGGAAGATTAGTCAGTTTCAAAAATACTATTGTGATTATGACAACGAATATTGGTCAAGAAAAGCTTTTGACAAAAGCTGCTATGAAAGGCAGTCTTCGTCATTTAACAGAACGGGAACAAATTCAATTTGAAGCTAGTATGGAAATTGAACTCAAAACAGAATTTCGCCCTGAATTTTTAAATCGGATTGAATACAAAGTGATTTTCAATTTACTCGAAAGAGAAGATTTAGAAGAAATCGTGGAGAAAAATATGAAAGAAATCGAGGAGCGAACGAATAAAAAGGGATTGTTCTTATCTTATGACCCAGCTGTTCTGGATTATTTAGTAGATATCGGAACAGATTCTAAAAATGGTGCTCGTCCACTTGAACGATTATTGAAAAGAAAAATTCAAGCTCCTATTTCAGATATTATTTTAAAACTTCCGAATATAAAAGCCCATCAGTACGTTGTTCATATTCAAGTAGAAGGAGAAAAAGAAGAAAGTAATCCCCGAAAAGACCCTCGTCAATTGCAATTTAATGTTTTAAATCAGTCAAACTATTTATTCAACTGAAAAAATTTTTCTGATTTGTCCCATTAAAAACAAAAAAATTATTATCCCTTAAAATAAGGAAGTCAAATGAGAATAAAGGAGGAAAATCATGAAATCATATTTGACAACACAACTAACTAAGGTGAGAAATAAAAGTAAAATCTATTTCTCCTCCCTTGCTCTTTTCTTAACAGGTGTATCTGCTCATATTGTGTATGCAGCAGATCCGTTTGAAAAAAGTAAAAACCTTGCACAACAAGGAATCACTAAAATACAAGGTATTAGCATTTTTCTATTTGGACTGGGACTTGTTGTTACTGGTCTTGTCTATAGCTTAGGAGGACGAGAAATAAAAGCAGCTATTAAAAAGCACTGGTTAGCCATTGCTATAGGTATCATCGTTGTATCTACTGGTCCAAGTATTGTAGAGTGGTTTTATAACTTTGTTAAAAGTTAGAAAGTAGGTAGTTATGGCATTTAAACTTCTAAATAAAGCAAGGAAATGTCCCATAAAAGATGAATTATTTGTGCAAGTTACCTGGACTCCTAACAACTCTCCAGCAGAAGATGAAAAGCTAAATTCTTTAATAGAGGAGCTAGATGAGAATATTCTAGCTGAAGGTCAATTTCATTTTGATGAAACCCTTCCTTACCTCACCTTTTTACAAGCAGAAGTTCTTTTTCAAGAAATGAAGCGAGAATATGAATCATTTCTGATTGAAAAAGTTTCTGTTTGTCGAAGAGAAGGTGGAGGAATTACAACGAAAGGAGAAGTATTTGTCCAACCTCTTTTGATAGATGCCAGTTATCAAAATTTGTTGCAACCTTTAATGGAATCTATTTTGACAACACCTGACTTCTCTACATATAGCTATGATGAAAAAAGAGATTATTTTATCAATCAAGTTTTTCCTAGCTATCGAGCTAGTTTAGATGTTAGCGAGACTTCTCTTCCACTGTTTCCGAGTAAAGAAGAAGTCCATAGTAAAGGAAGCATTCGTAGCCCTGCGGTTTCTATTCAAAGAGATGAGTTTCAGCAACAAAAGCAATCCTCTCATCCTATGAAAAAAATTTATCTTACTTTGGGAATAACTAGCCTATTACTTTGTTTATCTTTAGGGATTAACATTTGGATATTAACTAATCAAAGTCAAATGACTCGACAAGTTCAGTTTTTGCATCAAGAGTTAGAAAAAACGATTCAATTACAAAAACAAGAACATCGGTTGGATGTTTTTAGTCGTTACTTTATACCAAGTTACTATTCTAATAACAAACAGTTATTAACTGATTTTTTGGATAAAGGAAATGCAAAATATACAGTTCCAAAAGAAGGAACCTTGCAATCTGTTATTCTGGAAAAAATCAGCTATGAAGCTGGTGAATATACGGCAACCTATGTTCTTGCCTTAAAGCAAAATAATGGAATCAAAAGCGTTCGATTAACACTCGTTGCCAAAGAAAAGAAATCCAGCCCCTATGGCTTTGTCATCACTAAAGAGCCAATAGAAACAACTTATATAAAATAAAAGAAAAGGAAAATCTAAATGAAGAAAAATAAACTATTAACAATGCTAAGTATTTCAACGATTGTATTGGCAAATGCCGGAATGGTCTTGGCGGATGCACCAGTTGTTCCAGTAGATCCAAGTGCTTCTACTGAAGTAACTCCGAAACCAGAAACACCAGCTGAACCAAGTCTTCCGGTTCCAGAAACTCCAAGTGAACCTTCAACAGAACCAGAAAAGCCTGTTGAACCGACTCCGGAAAATCCTGGTACAAAACCAAGTGATCCGGTTGTTCCTTCAGATCCGACAAATCCTTCTACGGAACCTTCAACAGAACCAGAAAAGCCTGTTGAACCAGCTCCGAACCCAAGCACACCTTCTTCAGAAGATAAGAAGGATGAAGAAAAACCAAAACCAGAAGAAAAACCCAAAACAACGGATGAAGCAAATCAAGCTGGTAAAAGCCAAATTGGAACAACCTCAACTGCTACAGGTCAAGTGGTGCAAGATGTAGCACCAAACAAACCAGTCACGACAAATTCAGGAGTTACAATTGTCGGAGTCCAAAATAGTAATCCGATTATTGCAAATGCAGACGGTACAACTTCTATTGTTTCAGCTGCTTCCATTGGAGCAACAGTTAATCCGGATCAAACGGTTTCCGTAACAACCGCTTCAGGTGAATTAAAGACATTACCTAAAACAGGTGAGAAAGCATTCATTAGTTCTCTGCTATCATTGATTGGTCTATCTTTGCTTGCAGTAGGAACAAAATTAAAAAAATTGTTTTAATAAAATTTAAGGAGAAATCAAAAAATGAAATCAAATGAAACAAAAACGTATGGCTCTATTCGCAAAATCAAGGCTTATGGTACTTGTGGGGTTATTTTAGGACTTGCAGCACTAGCTGTAGCGACAACTAATGGCGTACAGGCAGATGAAGTCGCTAAAGAGCCTACAACGGTTGCACCCGCAAATACAGCTACTAATTTACCAGATAGCCAACCAGCCAAAACAGCTGAACAACGTAATCAGTTGAATCAAGCTGGTCAAGCACAAGGAAATGTAACCGTACAAGTAGATAATAGTCAAGTGAACCAAGCAGCTCAAGCAGCTCAAAAAGAAGGTGTAAAGGTTGTGCAAGATGCTTCTGTTGATAAGGGTACGACGAATACAATTACTGAAACACAAAAAGCTCAAGCGGAAATTGCAGCTGATCAAGCTAAGCAAAGGGCAGCTGTTGAAAAAACAACAGAAGATTATGTAAAAGCAAAAGATGACCATGCAAAAGCGGTTGAAGAAACCAAGCAAAAGAATGCGCAAATTGAAGCAGAAAATAAAGCTTTGAAAGAAGCACATGACAAGGCTAGCCAACAAGCAGCGCAAACCAATCAAGCAGTGGAACAAGTGAAAGCTAAGATTAAAGCTGAGTTTCCAGATGCCAAAGTGACGGAGACCACTAAAGAAATTAAAGTGGATCCAACCAAAACGTCTTATGATGCCTATACAAAAGTTGTCGATCAAGTAAAAGCTGAAAATAAAAAAGCTACTGAAACCTATCAAGCTGAAAAAACGAAAGAAAATCAAGAAATCGCAGAGACAAAGGCTTATAACGAAGCGGTGCGAAAACGCAATAGTGAGAACAAGGCAAAAGTAGAAGCCGAAAATGCAGAAATTGCCAAACGCAACCAAGCTCAGTTGGCTCATAAAAAATCTGTTGAAGCAGAAAATGAAGCAATCAAAAAACGCAATGCAGCCGGTCAAGCAAAGGTAGATGCAGAAAACAAGGAAATTGATAAATTCAATAAGAAAGTTGCGGAATTTAACAAGTCTGAAGATGAGCGGGTTGCTCGTGAACGTGCCAAAGCGGAACAAGATAGACATAAAGATGGGTATCTAAGTGAAGTGGTTACACAAGGCTTAGTGTTTAAAAATGAGACAAACGCTAGTATTACAGTAACGGGTGCAGATAGTTATACAAGCGCTAAAGGATTGAAAGAAGCTTTTGCGGAAGCTCATCAAAAAATTGGCTTGCCATTTCAGGAATATGTGTTTAATTTTTCCTATCTGGACGATCGAACAATTACAAAGCGTTCTGATCGTTTGGCTAAACAGTTTGAATTATATCAAACAACCACAGCTATGACAGCCGTAAAAGGTAGTAAATTGGGAGTTGTAAATTCTCATGTTGGGCAAACTGTTACGGTGACTTGGGGCAATCTTCAAAATTCCAGCTTCAATGGCAAAAAAGTAACAAAAGCAGAAATGAGCATTACTACGTTGCCGAATTCTGAAAATGTTCAAGATGAGGTAATTTATGGCTTCCATCAAAACCCAGCAGATGGTGTTGAAATTTCTGCCATCGCAAAAGATCGCAGTAAGGATTATTTCTTGCGCACTCGTCTTCAATTACGTTATTATTTAGAAGACGGTACAGTTGTTAATTTTTCAGATACAAAAAACAAGCCAAATGAAGGAAAAGGCTTACTTGGTATTTCAAGTTTAAATTCTTACAAAAATCACGTAGAGGGAGTTCAAGAGACTTCTACTTCTCGTTTTGTTCCAATTTCTGGTTCTTCCATTGTAAAACATGATAATGGCATGTTTTACTCAAATGAACGGGATAATTCAGATGGTGCCCATTTTGGTTTACCGTATCAACATAATGCCATTGATCATCGAGACAGTCCTTATTTTTGGTATTTAGCTGGTGCAATGGAATTGAAGGGGACAGCACCTGAGTATGATATTGTTGTATCTAATTGGGATAAATTAGGAGATTTTAAAGGTGAAGGACATTATACTCCATCAATTTGGTTTACGCTGACAAGTGAACTGGCAGCAACTGGTGTTCCAACTCGCCCTCAATATCAACAGCCAAAAGAGCTTAAAAGCTTTACTCCTGAAAAACTGAAAGAAGTTCCAACACCTAAATTAGAAGAGTTGAAGAAGTTTACTCCTGAGACGGAAAAAACTGTACCAACTCCAAAAGCTAAGTTAAGCTTGGTCACAGTTAATGGTGTACCAACACCAACATATAAACCAACTGAAAAATTGCCAACACCGCCTGTTGTTCCAACAGTGCATGTGCACGATTATAAATTATCTACTCGTCCACAAGTACAGAAAGCAGTTGAAAATGCGGATAAGGTGAATATTAACGGTCAATACGTTGCTAAAAACTCGCTTAATCGTTTTGCTTTGCAGACGGAAACACTTCCTGCAGGTCGCAAGCCAATTACTCAATTAGTCTTTAATGACCACTTACCACAAGGCTTTAAAGTGGATTTGGAAAAGACAAAAGAAGCGAATAAAGGTTATGAGGTCGCTTATAATGAAAAGGCAAACTTGTTGACATTTAAGGCAACCACAGCTACTCTTACTTCGGTTAATAAAGATTTAGCTAAAGAGTACAAATTGGCTGATTTGTCTGTTTGGGGTCGTCCTCAAAATGACGCTGCAGATTATGAAAACGTCTTTGAAATGGTCGTGAACGGTGGTGGTTCAAATGGTTATGTGCGCAAGTCAAATAAAGTCCTGATTCATACACCAGGAAAACCAGATCCAAATAAACCAAACGATCCAAAAAATCCAAATCGTGATCCACTAAAACCAGAAAAGCACAATTACAATGCTGCTGGAACAGTGGTAGATGGCAAAGAAATGCTTCCTGAAGGAATCAATTACTATGTTTCTAAATGGACGAATCGCCCAAATAAGAATGACAAGTCTGGTAAAGAAGCGATTGCTAAAGGCTTTGCATATATTGAAGATTACCAGGATGATGCTGTCACACCGCTCGAAAGTCGATTCCAAGTGAAAGATGCTGAAGGCAAAGCTGTTAACGGTTTGAAGATGTACCATGTATTAGACCGTAAGACACTCTCTAAAGCCTTAAATGACATGATTGACAAATCAGGTATTTCCCCTAAAGGCGCATTTTACATGTGGGTAGCAGAAAAACCAGAAGAGTTTTATAAAGCCTACGTTCAAACAGGTATGGACTTATTCTTCCATACTCCAATGCAAAACAAGAAAGGCTTTACTGGTAAATACACGAACCAAACCTTCCAAGTGCAATTCGGCAATGGTTACTATTCAAATGTGGTAGTTAATCATGTACCAGAATTGAAGGTACAAAAACGAGTTTATAACAAACTTGGTGATGGTCAAAATCTTGATGGTAAGCTTGTTAAACTAGGTGATAAGTTCTATTATTTCCTAGATGGAGCTAAATTACCTGCAAATCGTGGTGAAGCACTCAAAGAATATCGTTTCTATGATGATTTTGATGAAAAGGGTGATGAGTTCACAGGTGAATATAAAGCTATTGCAGGGGTTGATATTAAGCTCAAAGATGGTTCGGTGATTAAAGCTGGCACAGACTTATCACAATATGCGGAGCTGAAATATAACAAAGCTAAAGGTGTTGTCGAGATTTCTATGAAGCAAGACTTCTTAGATAAAGTAGACAATGCTTCTGAATTTGATGTGGATGCGGCTATTCAAATGAAACGAATTTCGGATGGAACATTTGAAAATACTTATAAGAATGTGGTGAATGGTCATGAAGTTGTTTCTAATACGGTTAAAACAAGTACACCTACACCTGAACCAGAAAAACCACAACCTAAGAAACCAACCCCTGCACCAAAGACACCAGCCCCAGCTTTACCACAAACAGGTACAGCTTCTGGTATTGGATTGTCTGTTTTGGGAATGATCCTTGCTGGCTTTGGTCTGTTTGGTTTGAAAAAATATAAAGAAAATTAAAAAGAAAATCTGATAAACGCAATAGATAGCTTTGATCAGACTGATGGAGCAAGCTAGGCGTTTTGCCTAGCTTTTCTTTTTGGTATCGGTTGAATTCATTATTTTTGTATCGTATAATAAAGTTATCCATCACAATAGGAGTCATTTTATAAGCATGAAAAAAGAAATTGAAGAATTATTAAAAAGTGGGCGTACTGCCTATAGTATTGCAAAAGAATCTGGTGTTGATGTGACTGCGATTCAAAAATTTATGAATGGTCAGCGAAAAATCGGGAATATGACTTTAGATACAGCAGAAAAGTTGATAAAAGTCATCAAAAATTCTGAGCAAGATACTTGACATTATAAGACGTATGTCTTATAATGTAATTATAAATCATTTAAAAGGAGTCATAAGATTATGAATAAAGTTAGTAAAACATTGATGACAACAGTTGCGACTGTTGCTGTGGTAGGCGCTGGTCAAGTAGTACAAGCAGAAGATGTGCAACCAAAAGAGGTTAAAAGTACGGAAGCTGCTCAAACGAAAGCAGTTGTAACAAAAGAAGAAGTAGCTCAATCTCAAACAGCTGTAGACACCGCAACTGCAGCGGTCAAAGCACAAGAACAAGCAACTAATCAAGCACAAAAAGATGTGACGGCTGCTGAAAATACGGTCAAAACAGAAACAACGAATGTCGCTCAAGCTGAAAAAGTCGCTCAAGAAGCGACTCCAGAAAATGTGGCTAAAGCAGAAACTTCTGTTAAAGAAGCTACTGGTCAAGTCACCCAAGCTGAAAATGCTGTATCTGCTAGTCAAACAGCCCAACAAACAGCTCAAAGTGAAGTGACTAAACAAACAGAAGCAGTCGCAAAAGTACAAGAGACAGTTACTAAAAAACAAGCAGAAGTAACTCAAGCAGAAAAGAAAGTAGCCGAAAAACAAGCCATTTTAGATGGTACGGGTACTAAAGAAATTATTGCTAAAGCTGAACAAACGCAAGCAAAAGTAAACGCTGATAAAGAAGCAGTTGCTAAGGCTCAGACAGATTTAGCTAAAGCAAAACAAGATGACCGAAAACGTACTTCCGATTTAGCTGAAGCAGAAAAAGTAGTAACTCAATCTCAAAAGGCGGTAACTACTTCCAAAGCTGATTTAGATAAAAAGGTAGCTTTGGCTAATAAAACAGCTCAAGCTTTAGAAAAGGCAACAGCTGATTTAACCAAAGCTGACCAAGATGTAGAGGCTATAAACCAAATCAAATTGACTCAAGAATATATTGCCGCTTTAAGAGACTATGCTTCAAAAATCGCCACAGCTTCTCCAGCTGAAGAAAAAGCCATGACGGATAAATTAGTGGCTCTTGGAAAAGTTTTGGCGAAACAAAATCGCTTTAAAGCGAATAAAAATGATAGCCAAGAAAAACTTGACTTGAATAATCTTTCAGAAGCAACGAGAGAAGAATTGTCTCTCTTTGCAGCGGATTTATTGAATCAAATTCACTCATATTTTGGTACATCTAAGGTTGAAGTAACAAAAGATGCAGCTAAAATTGTTCACAATCATGTTTCAACTTCAAAAACAAATGGCGTGAAAGGTCATGACCTGGCAAACCTCAATAAAGTGTTGGCACAGTATGGAATTTCTTCTGGCACTGAAGAAAATATTGGTTTGAATGGTGGTGCTGGAGCAGGACAGATTGTAACAAAAGCAGAATTGAAACGTTTGGTTTATAATGCGATTGTGAACATGATGTTTAATGCTTCTGAAGATTATGAAAACAATGAGAATAATGAATTTTTCCATGCTTCGAGCTTGTCTGGTCTTTTTAGTCCAGGTGTCAAAACGACTTATTTAGGGGTTGGTACATCTTTTAAAGATGATTATTGGCAAATCGTTAATTTCTTGTTAATTCATGATAAGGGGCTGACGGGTAGTAGCTTTAATCGTACAGTATTAGCTAACCCATTTGATAGCCAAGAATTATTGAAGACTCAAAAAGAAGCTCAAAGTACTTATAATGCTGCAAAACAAGATGATGAACGTGCACAAGCAGATAAGTCGAAAGCAGAAACTTCTGTTAAAGAAGCTACTGCTTATTTAACAGGAGTAACGGCACAACGTGACGCTATTAAAGCTATAGAAGTTAAAACTCCTGCAGCACAAACTCAATTGGATCAAGCACAGGCAACTTTAAAAGCGGATGAAGTTGAAAATAAAGCAGCCCAAGAAGCCGTTGCTCAATTGAATGCGGACGTGAAAGCTAAACAAGCAGCTTTAGCACAAGCCAAAGCTGAATTAGCTCAACAACAGTCAGAGCTTAACGCACTTAAAAATAGTCTTTCTACTGAACAAAACAAATTAGCTACTAAGAAAGCTGATTTAACAAAAGCACAAGCATTGGTTAGCCAACGTAACAATGAGTTGGTTCAAGCTAAAGCACGTTTGACAGCGGCTCAAGAAAAAGTGCGTCAATTGAAAGATGCACCTGCACGTTTAGCTCAAGCAAAACAAAGCTTATTGACAGTTAAACAAACTTTAGCAGAAAAGAAAGTTCTGCTTGAGAAAGAAGAAGCAAAATTGCAAGTGTTAAAAGAAACTCAAGCAGAAGTGGTCGCTCAACATACTAAGCTTGTAAAAACATATCAGGCTCAATTGGAAGCAGAACGCTTGGCAAAATTAGCAGCGCAAAAAGCAGCGATTGAACAAGCAGGCGGACAAGCAATTCCGGTTGTGGACGAAACAGGTAAAATTACAAGTTATGTGGACGGAAAGAAACAAGCTGTTACACCAACACTCACTCCAACCAATCATAAACGAGTAACGGTCAACTATAATACTGTTTCTGCTAAACAGTTGCCTTCTACAGGGGAAGTTACCTCTTGGTTAGGAATTATCGGAGGAGCTGTTCTCTCAGTTCTTAGTTTTGCAGGTCATAAAAGAAAAGAGGTAGAATAACATGCAAGAGTTTATTGCTTATGGGCGAGTATCAAGCATTCCAAATGGTGCTTATGGTAAAACAGCTAAAGGTACTTCATTTTTTAAATTTGATTTTGTCTGTCATTCTAGTCAATTGGATAAAGATGGTAAACCGATTCCAAGTTTCTTTCATGTTCAAGTTTATGGGAAACAGGCTGATGTAATGTATGATAGTCTTTCAGTAGGTTCTCCAATTTTACTGAAAGGAGAAATTGTTCAAACTACTTACAAAAACGATCAAGGACAAAATCGAACTTACCAATACATTGCTCCATCGCTTCAAAATGGAATTACCTTCTTGGAAAGTAAAGAAGCAGCTATGCAACGTAAACAGGTTCAAGCTGGCAAAGCTTCTCATATTCCAGATGATCCAATTCCAATGGACGTAGATAGCCCATTCTAATCATTTCCAAACTAAAAAAGTTTTTAACACACAGGAATAAATTCTTGTGTGTTATTTTTGTATAAATGAGGTGCTGAGATAGGCATTCTAAGGCTTTGTTTATAATTTCTATGAAGAATGATTCACGAAAAATGCTTAAAATGGAATGTCAAATTACATATAAAGCTATTTAGTATTATATGTAATTTTTGATTTGTCCCATTAACACAAAAAAATTTTTTATTTTTTAAAATAGAAAGAAAATAGTAGAAAGGAAACGAAATGATGATGAAAGCTGAAGTCAATTCTGATGAATTACTAGCCGATTCTATTCAAATAGATAATTATTTGAAACAGAAGAAGAAATATTGTAGTGCCATTTTTCTTCAGGATATGAAGAAAGAATTTTCTAGCTACTTACGGCGATATAATCAAGCATCTCCTAGTTTACAATTTAGAATTTTTCTCTTTACAGCTGTTTATGGTCAAAAAATAAAGAGAGCATTAGATGAAAGTGAGGAGGTAAGTTATGTTGAGTGTGCTTGAAATGATAGTCTATACTCTCATTCAGCTGGCAAAAGTGAATCTAGTGAATTTTCTTTTGTTCATGAGTGTCGGAATCTATGTTTTTTATAAAGGTTTTCGCTTAGTTATCCCTTTTTGGGGTCGAGGGCTTCAAAGAATAAAGAATGTATTTGAACATCGAGAGGAGATAAAAAATCGCTTCAAAAAATGGAAAAAAGAACAGGAGAAGATTTGGAAAGGTCAGAAGAAAATCTCCTGGAAGCAAGTTCAGAATGCTTTAAAAAAGAATTTATGGGGGACTATCAAGCAGAGTGTTTTATATTTGTTGTCATTTATTTTTCTAGTTGCTGGTAATCTGATTTTCCGTTTGTTTTATCATTTACCTTTTGTAAAGCAAGAGCGGAAACGATTTAACAAAGAAATGAAACCCATTCTGTATTTCAAGAATTATCGTAGCATGATTCTCATGGGATTGGGTTTTAGCTTGATTGCCCTTGTCTTGACAAATTACTTTGTTACGGTTATTCGAGCGGGACTACACTATTTATATTTACTCATTTCAAGCAGAAGTTTGGAAGCGAGCTTTGATATGAATAGTTTGTTAGTGAGAAATCTGTTCAATATTCGGGTTTATACGCTTGCTCCTATCTTAGCAATTCCTTTATTTCTGATTGGCGAATTACTTGCTTGGAAGTCTGCCTGGATCAACTTCGAGCAATACCGGGACTATAATGGGAATGAAAAAGGAGATGATCGCTTTGCGACTGAAAAAGAAGTTTATAAACAGTATAAGAAGATCCCGAATAAACAAAAGACATATCCAGGGAACGGTGGTTTTCCAGTTTTACATGAAACAAGAAATAATCTGGCCGGGTGGACATTGCGAACACAAATGATATACCAAAATAGACGGTTTAGTCGTTATCTGACGAATGCAGAAAAGATTTTAGGACTGCTTTCCATTCCTTCAGGCGACTATTATATTGAAGATGATACCATTAGTACTCTAGGTAATGGGATGACTCGTTCCGGTAAAGGGGAGGGAGTGATTGCACCAACCATTGACATCAATAGTCGAGCGGAAATCCAGCCATCAATGATTATTGGGGATCCTAAAGGAGAACACTATCGGTCTTCTTATAAAACGATGCGTAAACGAGGCTATGCGGTTGAAGTTTTAAATTATCAAGAAATGGACTTTTCCATGAGCTTTAATCCTCTAGCATTAGCTGTAGAAGCCGCTAAAAAAGGCTATTATGAAATGGCTCAAACTCGTGTGAATGCGACCGCTCAAATGATTTATCCTAAAACAAAGGGTGGAGAGAAAGGCAATGCAGAATATTTCCGAAAATCCTCTGTGTCGCTCTTCAACGCTTTGACAATGGCGTTAATGGATCGGGCTCATGAAACAGTTCAAAATGGAGAAGCAGATGCCTGGGACACAATCACTATTCCAAATGTCGCAAAATTCCTGAATGAATTAGGTTCTGAAGAAGTTTTTGTCAATTCTCAAAATGAAATTGAAGAAAATCCAGAACAAGGGGATTTAGTTACCAAAAAGTCTAAGATTACAGTTTATTTTGATAATCTGAGAATGGTTAATCGAAAACAATTCTCTAAATTCAGAGCAATGGCAGACAATGAATTTCGAGCCTCTGCTTTTGGTGGAGATGAAACAAGAGGAAATATTTACTCTAGCATGATTACGGGATTGAATCTCTTCTTGCAAGATAATGTGGCAAAGATGACCTCCAAAAATTCCATTGATATGGCTTCAGTTGGTTTTCCACGTCGTTTATCCATCAAATTCCGTTCTAGTACAAGTGAGAGCTTAGAAAATACATTTGCCTATCAAACTGCTAAAGTGACGATTCTAAGTACCAAAAAATGGGGATTGAAGACGCAAGAAATTGTTCATGTCAAAGAACAAACAGCTTTGGTAGATGGTCACGGATATTTGAATTTTGTGATTGAGCCAAAACTGCCAGACGAATTTCAAATCATTATCGACTTTGATTATGAAAATAATACGAATGATTGGATCAGAAATCAACGCTTTACTCTTTCAGCTGAAAAAGTTTATCAAAAACGTGGCAATATTATTCAACTGGATCGCTATAGCAAGAAGAAAGTTCTAGATCATGTAGCGATTATCTCCATTGATAAGCCAGATGGCACTTTGTTAGAAAAAGAAGATATTGAACTCATTTATTCGGATCAGCCAAAGGTGATTTATCTCGTCACGCCTCCTCATCGATCAGAATACAATGCACTAGTTTCTATGTTCTTAGATCAACTCTTTAACGTCAATTATGAGTTGGCTCTTTCAAATGGCGGAAAATGTGTCAATCGGATTTTGCATGTCCTAGACGAGTTTACTAACCTTCCAGCCATTCCTGCAATGGCAACTAAAATCTCCATTGGTTTGGGTCAAAATATTTTGTATTATATGTGGATTCAAAACTTAGAACAGTTAGTTGATGTTTACGGAAAAGAAGTGGCAGAAACGATTAAGAATAACTGTGCTATTCACATGTATATTAAAACGAGCTCTAGTGATACCAACAAAGCCTTTAGCCAAGATTTGGGAACACGAACGATTACGATTCGCAGTAAGTCTGCCAATATCATTGATGAGGCTAATCCAAATGTTTCCTATCGAACTGAGAACCAGCCTCTTCTCACCCCTACGCAACTGGCTAAGTTGCAAGAAGGAGAAGTTGTTATTTTCCGGTATATCAAGAATCGGGATAAGACTGGTTATAAAACAACTGCAGATCCTATTTTTGCACATGATAAAACCGCCTTCCCTTATCGTTATATGTTCCTTCAGGAAGAATTTGACCGTAGCTTGAAACTAGCTGATATTCCAGTTGATTGTCCTCATCGAGGGTTAGATCTGCAAGAAATTGCCGTAGATGCTTCAACAGCTTTAGATAATCTAATTGATTGGCGAGAACGCTTGAACAGCCGAATTGGTGCTGGTGGAACCAGTCCAAAACTATCTACTCGCTATAGAAAGAAACCGACTATCACTCAAAAAGTCTATTCAACTGAAGAAGAACTCTATCATGCTTTAGCTCAAGAAACGATTTTTGGAGATGAAGACTACAACAATGATTATTCAGATTTATTTGTGGATGATGTTTCTTAGCGTCCTTCCTATATAGAAAACTATATAGGATAATACATAAAAAGCTATTTAACTATTGAAATAACCCAATCGTTCTGATATAATGAGCATGTATAGGAATTATATAGGGAGAAAAACACATGAAGAAATCGTTATTTAGCCTGCTTACTTTAGTCGTCATGCTAGTGGCATTAGCTGCTTGTGGGTCTAAAGTAAATAAAAATGGTGTACCAAATATTCTGAAGGATAAATATACTGGATATTCTAAATTATCAGGATATGAATATCCTTTTATAGCTGGTGGTGATCAGTTAATTTTTGATAAGAAAGAAAATAGTATTACTAACAGCAAAGGTGATAAAACTTATTTTTCTGTAATTCATGAAAAAGATCTTCCGCCAGCAACTAAAGGCGTGGTTACTAGCTTAAAATCTGAATTAAAAGATACTGAAAATTTCACAATTATTATTAGCAGAGAAAAACATCCTACTAAGAAACAGGCAGAAGCAACCTATCAAATTGCTTTATCAGCTGGGGGTAAGAAAATTCGTGTAATTGAATTGCGAAGAGATTATGCAGCTGAAGGTGGTTATTATGATTTTAGTGGTGAATCTGAATAGAGTAAAAAGTCTCAATTGAGACTTTTTCTTTTGCTCTTTTTCTGAAATGTCCCATTAACACAAAGAAAATCATTATCCTTTAAAGTAAAGATACTTTTAAAGAAAGAAGGTATCTTTATTGAATTATCAAACATATTCAGATTTAGTAAAAGATCTAAGTAAAGATTTTTTTGATATGAATGGACCCACGAATGGAAATATTACTGGAGATAATGCTACTAAATTTGCTCAGTTCTATAATTACTGGGGAAATTATCTAGAGCCGACTCCAGCTTTCCTGACTTATTTTATGGCTATTCCAGGAGGAATTGGAAAAGCCTTATACCAAATAACCGCTAGCTTAGAACATGTTTTTAACAATATGTTTAAGCTCTTTGGTCTCTTTGGCTATTTAGGTGATCAGAAAACCATTATCGGACAATTCTTTTATTGGTTTCAAATTGTAGGAGTCACGATTTTCACATTGCTTTTAGTGGCAAGTGCAATCACAGGTGTCTTCACAAAGCCGACAAAGTACAAGAATGTGATTGTTAATTTTCTGTTGGTTACTTTTGTTACCTCGGTTATGCCTCTATCTCTTACAACGATTGCGACTGCTCTAGCACAAGATGCTCAAACGATTCAAACGATTTCGGGAGATAAGGGAACAGAATATTCCTCTCTTTCTATTCAACCTATGAAAAATAATGTGGTAGATTTAAAAGTTTTAGTTGATCATGATTTTAATACAGAATTATTCCCAATGGATGATTATGGTTATATTAAACCCGTCAAAGCAGGATCTACAGCACTAAATAAGATTACAGATAGTAAGGACAAGCGAGATACACCAGATTTTGCGACTAAAATTGATTTTGCTGCAAAATACGGAGCATCTAATGAGGAACAACTTAAAGATTGGGAAAAGAAAAAAGCAGGAATTAAAGGTCTCTTTTTACATAAGTTAAATTCTAATCATGATGGTGTGGAAACTATCACAACACATAGAATTGTTGACGGATTAAATGCTTTTGAAGCAGTATATCTTCGCTATAAGGTTAACTGGATTGGCATGTTTATGCAGTATATTATTTTGATTATTTTGCTGATGAGTATGTCTATCAAGTTTGTCAAATCGGTCTTTGATATTATCATGGAAGCTGTGATTTCTCCAATTCAAGGCTATACTTCCCTTTCTTCCAATAAGAAGTACAAGGAACTCCTACGAACGATAGGAGGGGCATTTGCTGGTATTATATTTGAAGTAGTTATTATGCGAATGACCTTAGAAATTTGTCGAGATTTACCAACCTTATCCGTGACCGCTATCACAAAACTTTCCGGTGGATTCTACGACGGATTGAACATGTGGGAACAATGTCTGGCCGCAAGTATCGTTTATATTGGTGTCTTCTTGGCAGCTATGCAGGGAGTGACCATGATTGAACGTTGGCTAGGTGTCTCAACAGGACATAGCGAGACAGCTCAACAATTGCTTGGTGCAATGATGATGGGAAATGCCTTTGCGACAGGTGCCGGTGCGATTGGTAAAGGTGGTTTCGCATTAGCACAAGGCGCTGGCAATATGGCAATGAAAACACCTGGAGCAGTTAAGAACGCAAGTAAACATGTTGGAAATAGCCTTGCTACAACAGGTGGAGGCATTCAAGGTATCTTTAATGCAGTCAAAGACCAAGGAATAGGAAATACCGTAAAAGGTGGGATCAGTAATGCGGTTGATTTAGCCGAAGTGATGGGGCAAAAAGCAGTGGATTATGCTGGAGGTGTCATGGATAACCTGGATGATAAAGCCCAAACAGGATTATATTCAACTTACAATGCTTTGAAGAATGACGATATTCCGGATCAAGCTCGTTTTAGATCTGGTGATAATAATGAACCCGAATATACCTTGAATCCTTCAGGCATGTATGGCGGAGAACCACTTTTTGAGGATCCTTCTATGGCAGATGGTGGAGTCAGTGACCCAACCATATCAAATATCCAACAAGAGTCTCAGAAAGAAGACTTCAAGGGAATCAGTGAGCCAAGTAGTCCTAATCCTACTTTGAGCGATAAAAACGCTCTAACCAATTCAACTAATTCAGTTGCTTCCCAAACACCAAAAGCACCATCTTCTAAGCCAAATTCACCTTCTTCAGCCAGAAATAACTTGAATCAGTCCCTCTATCAGATGAATCGAATGCAGCAACAAGCTCAACAAGCCGGTCAATATATGCAAGGACAGAGTCATATAAAAGGGGCTGAAATAGAGGATGAGGAAGATAGGTGATGGCATGAAGCTTTCTGATAAAAAGATTGTGATTACAGGTAGTTTAAGACCGATGACAAGAGAAGAAGTTATTCTTTTCTTAAAGGATCAAGGAGCTACGGTACAAGGGTTTATATCAGCTCAAACCGATATTCTAATCGTAGGTCATAAACAATTGGATCTCTTTCAAGTAGATAAGCGTTCCAAAAAGTATGAGGCTGCTCTTTCTCGAATCGCAGAAGGACAAGCTATTACGCTTTTATCTGAAGAAGAATTCTTTCAGATCGTTAAGAAGTCTCAATCATGAGGCTTCTTTTTTGTACTGAAATGCTTAATAAATTAAATAACTTATTATCTAGTTTATTAAGTGATAGGATAAACTGATTCTGAAATGTCCCTTTAAAAACAAAAAAATCATTATCCTTTATACTGCTCTTATCATGATGGAATAGTTAGAAAGGAAAAAGAACTATGAATGAAAAATATGGTGTCCCCAGAGACATTAAAGCTCGAATGAAAATGATTGGTTTGTTTATGGCAGACATTAGTTTTGTTGGCTTATCAGGAATCATTGCTTTACGATATGCGACCAAAATTTTTCCTACTGAACAATGGTTTCAAATGATTCTATTTATTGTATTAAGTATGCTGCTGTCTTTGTATCTTGTGTTTCCAGCTAATGGCGGCAAGAAAAATTGGAATACACTCTATCTATTCTTCCGCCGGCGGAGAAGACGATATATTAGTTTAGATTACCAAAAAAGAACAGGAGAAAGATAATGGCGATTCAACGACAAGCAGCGTCTATTCAAGAAAAGCAACCGTTAGGAGGGGCGCATAGAAGTAAAAAAGAATACAAACAAGAATATTTTGATATTCATTCTTGTATTGATTTGCTAGATGTTAAAGCGATTATGAAGAATCCGCAGGAGTACATTAAACTAGTGGACTTTGGTTATCTTCAATTTATGGAAATACCTGGAAAAGACTTAGGTTCTTTAAGTTATGTTGAAGTAAATCGAACCATCCAAAATTTTGAAAAGTGGCTATCTGAGTTTAATACAGATATTCAATTTGAAGTAACGACTCTTCCTACCAATACTGATGCACAACGGATGCACCAACGTCATTGGCTCAGTAAGGTAAGGCAAGAAAAGAGTCGGTTAACTCCGAATTCTAAGCGCTACTTACAATTAGAAGATCGAGAAAAACTACTACAGGAACAAATTCAGGTAGAAGAAAGTATTCAAAAAGAAATCTATAACACAGAGTTTATTTTGTGGCTATTTGCTCCAACAACTAGTGAATTAGATGAGTTAGTTCGTAAAGCTAAAAGCTACGGAAATAATGATTTTGTGCCTCAGGAGATTACTCACCTGAAAAAGGTTCAAATTATTACACAATATAACAATATGAATGAAAAATTGTAAGGAGGATTTTCATGCCAAAGATTTCAAAACGGAAACAACGAAAGTTACAAGCTGAGGGCTATGACTTGGAATTTATCAGTCAAGTGCAACCTCAAGGAAATATTGACTTCAAAAAGCATGACCGCTATTGGGTCAGTGGAGATGGTTGTCATACTGTCCTTCATTATTACGAATATCCTTCAGAGGATTTAGATCAATTTTGGTTGACAGATTTAATGCAAATTTCTGGAACTCGTTCTTTTCTTTCTCTTTATCGAGAAAACAATACAGAGCTTAAAAAAGATATAACGGATTCGATTGAAGAAAAGTCAACTCGAATCACGGGGAATAGCAAACTAACAGATAACCAGCAAGAGTTGGATGAAATTCACGATTTACAACAACTGAATCGTGAGATTACTAAGAAAAATATAGCAATGTTAGGAATGTATGTTCGTGTCTTTGCTTCAGCTACTACAAAGGAGGAACTCTTTAAAAAGGTAGAGGAAATTAAAGATAAGACCTCTAATTATAAATCAACTATCCTTTCAGGGGAATTAGATTTTGAATATCATTCTCCCTTTATTCCTGCTAAATATCAAGTTGACTTGCCAAATAATCGAAAAGGAAGATCCGTTAGAGCCCACGATTTAGCTGGTGGTTACTTCTTCAACCATACCAAGTTAGAAGACCAAAGAGGTTTTTATCTAGGCTGGACTCCTACGAAAGGTGCTGTCAACTTTAACTTTCTTGAGAGAAATGAAAAGCGGACTCGTTCCTTTATGATTCTGTCCGGAAATCCTAAAATGGGGCAAAAATCCTTTTTATTGAAGCACACAGACGGCTTGTATGCAAAAGGTAATTATATTCGGAATTTTGATGCGAATGGAACGTTTACAGAATTAACTCAAAAACAATATGGCTTAATTCTAGATTTATCAGGTGAAGTCAATCGTATTAACATTTTTCAGATTTTCCCAACTGCTACCAATACAGAGGGAATAGAAGTGGATGAACAACAATCCTATAAACTGCATATTGAAAAGTTGAAAAATATCCTGAAGTTATTGAACGATCAAGTCACAGGAGATGATCTCATTACTTTCGGAAAAATTTTGAATGAGTTTTACATCGCAGAGAACTTATGGTTTGTAAACCCGGCTCTACATGAAGATGAATTAAGAGCTACTCAGTTAGACAATGAAGATTATCCGATTTTATCTGATTTTCTGCTCTATTTGGATGATTACAAACGCCGATTAACCCAAAAGAGACAAAAAGATGAAGAAGAACTGAAATCCGTCAAACGAATTTATAATACGTTTGATGAGATGTTGACATCTAACGCTTCTATGTTTGAAGGTATAACAGAATTTCAAGATATTTCAACCGAACAAGTCGTAACTTTTGATTTATCAGGATTGAAAAATATGCCGAACTTATTAAATGCTCAAATCTTTTCCGTTTTGTCTCTTGTCTCGGCAGATATTGTCAATAATGGAAAACGTTGCAAGCGGCTCTTAAAAGAAAATCCTAAGTTATCTGAAATGGATTTAGAACACTATATCGTTAATATTAGCGAGGCACAAACTCTCATCAATCCACGCTATGAAACAAGTGTTGAATTGTTAGCAGATGTCATTGATTCGATGGGAGAAAACTTTGCAGGAGTTGTTCTTTCCGTAAATTCATTACAAGGTATTCTTTTTGAAGCTGGTTCTGGAAATCATAAAGATCCGTATGTGATTGCTGTAAAACGCATTTTTGAGCTGATGCAATACCGTGTCTTTGCACAAACAGATGAAACTAGCGTTCCATTGCTTGCCAATGCGTTAACGAGCTCTATGAATCAATCGGAATTAGAAACATTACCTCGCCTTAGTAAAGGGCAATTGTTTATGAATATTGCAGGAGTTGGAAACCTGGTATTCAATCAACAGTTGCTTCAGTCAGAAGTTCAACGCTATGGTGGAATTCAATAACAAAAGAGGAAATGAAATGGATATTGTAGATATTTATATGGAATGTGGAGACTTTCATAAAGCAGTTGAACGTTCTGGTCTTCCTATTCACGTGGCTCATCTAAAACTATTACAAAGTGGTTGTCTAAAAATCCAAGATAAGATTCAATATGGTTCACGAACCGCTAAGCTTGGTGGCATGGCTGAAGAATTATTTCAGAAGTATGTTCCAGCTGCAGTAGATGCCAATAAGTATTTCAAGAAAAATAATCCGGTCTATGACTTTTGGTTTGATGGATTAACAATTGATGTGAAATACAGTTCGTTGCACAAAAACAAAAATGGGAACTCAACATATTGGCAGTTTCGGACTAAAGGGGAGCAAGATTTTATTGTGGCTTTTTTAGAAAAAGAATGTGGTTTAGAATTACAAGACCCGATTATCTTATTAGTCCCCATGCAATTTTTAGATGAACAAAAAGAGCTTCATATCTCACAATCAGGTCTCTGGTTGAAAGAATTTCAAATTGAGCCTGAGGAACTGTATAGTCTTTTAAAGGAATATGCAAATTTGAGAAAAGAAGGATTATTTTAAAAAATAAATAGATAGAAGGGATAAACGAAGATGTCTAAAAATATACAAGAGGAAAAAACAGAAAAATTGGGTTTCTTTGCTCGTAGAAAAAGAGCGGTTGATCACTATGTTACTATTCGGAAAGAAAGGTCAAAGGAAGTGAGAGATTATTTTGCTTCCGAAGGAGAGTCTGATCCCGAACGATTAGCAGCCCAACGAGAACGAGACAAAGTCTTTTTACAAGGGTTAAAGAAGATTGGAATCGGAGTCATTCTTTTTCTTGTTTTTTACGCTATTTTAAGAACAATCTTAGGGCTTTGGTAGAAACGAGGTGAGGAATTGAAAAAGTGGTTCAATTTTAAAATTGTTCTTTTTCTTGGCTCTATCATTACATCTATTGTGGTCTTTATGATGATGTTGACGAGTATTTTGGGAGCTATATCCAGTAAGCAGGATGACTGTTCTACTACTGAAACAACCATTACTTCCAGTCCAACTAGTTCAGGAAATGCCTCTATTGATTCTTTTGTAAAGGAACATGAGAATGCTTATATAGAATCATGGAGAGTTGGGGGCTTCTTACCTTCGGCTTCCATTGCTCAAACAATGGCTGAAACTTCTTTTTCTATGAATGTGCCTTCTTTCGCTTCAGCGCACAATATGGGCGGTGTCAAATGGACTTCAGCGGCAACTTATCCCAAGACGATTGAATTATTTGGCTCTAATGCTGTTTCAGGTAGTGGTTCAGGAACGACTGTTGGAGATAATACTGGTGGTGGTTATACTTGGTTTAAAGATTTTGATGTTGGAATTGTTGGAAAAGCAGAGTTCATGAGTCGTCAAAGCCTTTACAAGGCAGCTATCAATAACATAGATGGCGTTGGAACATTAAATGCAATTGCAGATGGTGGCTGGGCGACTGATCCAAATTATAAGACAACTCTTAATCAAATTTATCAGAATTTAGGAAGTAAATACAAATGGTTAGATGAAAAAGCCATTTCAAAATACGGACAAAAACCTGTAAACTTAACTGAATCCTCTACCAATACAGCTAATTCGCCATCAACCTCTATTTCTTCCGCTGAAGAAGAAAATCCCTGTGAAGATTCTTCAGACAGTGGAAGTGTAGCTGATGGAACGGGAACAGTCCCAGCTGATGCAACCGCTTGGGGTTATCAGCCGGACAATCTCCCAGCTAGTTTAAAACCTTATATTATTGATCCTAAACGCCTTGGAATGAACTACGGAGGAACACAAGGTTGGAATTTAACAGGCAGTGGCCCATCATTAGATGGTCAATGTGTAAATTTAACGATCAGTATGGCAAATATCATGTACGGACATTCTGGAAATGTTTTAGGAAATGGGGTTGATCAAGCAGGTGCTTGGTCAAGGATATTTGGAAATTCAGTCAAGAAAAAACCAAAAAAAGGGGCAATCTTTTCTAATTCCTCTATTCCCCAATACGGGCATACAGGAATTGTCTGCCATGTATTCCAAGATGGATCTGTCTTGATTTGTGAGCAGAATACCCCAATAAGCGGTTGGGATTCTTATCATAAGGCTTATACCTGGAATTATCGAATTGTCCGTCCAGAAACACAAAAGGCAGAACAATGGACGTTTGCATATCCGGATAACAAAGCTCCAAAATTGACTAAATAATTTGTAAAAGAAAGAAGAAGTTTATGTTAGAAAAATCAAAAGAACATTGGGTTTGGGTGATATTAGTTTTATTACTTCTTTTCTTTGCAGGGCTACGAATTGTACAAGTCTCTCATTCTTCACGAGAAGAATCGAAAACAACACAATCTAGCTCTTCCTCTAAGACGAAGAATTCTTCGACATTAGAGGAGGAAACACCCGATCAACGAAATTATCGTAAAGCAAAGTTAAAGCTAGAGCATCCTTATACAGAAGCTTCTCAGGAAGCAAAACAATCAGTGATTGAATCTGTTAATGCTGCCGTAGATGCGATTATCAAAGCTAAGAGTTTATCAGAAGTGAAGGCAACCTATGAGAATCATTTAGCTATGAGTCAAGGTGGAATGATTCAAACTTTTGCGATGGCTATATTAGTAAATCGGTATCAATATCAGTCTTCTCAGTTAGAGGTCATGAAATCGGATAATGATGATGTTGTTCAAGTCATTATTCCTTTAGTTAAAGACGGAGAAGAGAAATGCTACTTTATCGCAAATTTTAATACAACTGTTAAGCAGATACAATTAACATCTTATATCGGTGGACGTATTGGAGGAACTTATGGGTAAAATAGTTTATAAAGATAAATGATAAGAAGTTTAAGTAAATACATAAAAAGTTATTTAATTTTTATGTATTTTTTCTTGACAAAGTAGTTGAATGTGATATAATAAATGTAAAGTTATTTAACAAAATATTTAACAATGAAAATAAGTTATTAAATAATAAAGTATGTATAAAGATATATAGGAGAAGAAAAATGACAAAGATTTATACAACAAATATAAAAAAGGGTGGAGTTGGAAAAACAACTATAACATTTAATGGCGCATTTTATTTGGCTGTCAAGAAAAACAAACGAGTTTTACTCATAGATTTAGATGATTCTTGCAATTTGACAAAGCGTTTTATTGATTATTACGAAGAACCAATTCCAGAAATTTCTACTGTAAAAGCTTTATTCTCAGATGTTGTTCCAGTTCCTCTTCGATTAACTGATCATTTATCTATTATTGCAGGATACGATCATCTTAATGAATTGACAAAAGAAGTAGAAGCAGGAAAAGGAAGAGGCTATCTACTATCCTGGTATTACAGCCAATTAGATTTTATTGAAGCAAATTATGATTATATTTTGATTGATACGCATAATGATTTCAGTATTTTTACCAATAATGCGATTGCTGTGTCAGATGTAGTATTAGCTATTGCGGACATAGATGAAGATGCTATTGAAAAATTAAAACTAGAAGAACGACAAATCACTCAATTAACAAAAGACTTTATCAATCCTATGACGAATCAAAGCTTTGTCAATACAAGATTGATTAAAGTTGGAAATAAGGTAGTCAAAAATACAAGTGATTCTCAGGCGTTCAAGCGAGCTTTTGAAGCAATGATGAAAAGAGATAATCAATTTCTAGGTTATTTTGAAGGGCGGAGTTTATTTGGTAAGACCAAAACAACTAGACAACCCTTGACTTCATTAGAAGAATCTCATCAAACGCCGTCTTATCGCCAATTTTTCAAAAATACTTGGGAGTTGTTTGATAAAATTTATACTCTCCCAATTGAATAATACATTATTTGTGATATAATAAGATAAATAATAAAATAAATAAGAAATTACATAAGGAGTTTTAAATGGCGAAGAAAGAGAATCAAGCTGATTTTATGAAAATGTTTAATGAGGAGCCTCAAACAGCTCCCGTTCAACCCTTACCTAAGAAACAACTTTCTCCAGTAGGATATGAAAAAAAGAAGCAGGTCACCTTTGCTATGACCCCTTCTATAAGGAGTAAGTTAGATGACATTGTTGACTACTATTCGTATAAGTCTGCTTCTGCTTATTTAGAAGAAATGATTGATAAGGAGTGGCAGCGTATTCAATCGTAAAAAGGAGAAAAACGCATGTTTATATTTAGTTTTAAGCGTTTGTGGTATTTGATATTTGCGGCAATTGCCATTGCAGGACTTCAAATATTTTATAATCATTTTGGATTTTCAATGCTTGTGTTACTAATTGTAGGTTTGCTTGCTTTAAAATTTTTTCCAGCTGCAGTTATTCCTATTATAGTTGTCTCTCTATTCGTTTATTTGAATAATGGTTTTTCATTTGTTGCAGACATTATTCAATTTATTTTTATCGGGCTTCCGGTTTCCATTGTGATGGCAGGACTTTTATTTCCGTTTGTAGAATCTTGCCAAAGTAAAATTCGTAGATATAAAAAGAAATACAAACAAGAATATAAGTAAAAAGTAAAATTTAATTGTAAAAAGTTGTTCATTTGAGCAGCTTTTTTTGTCAGAAAAAAAATAAATTTGAAGAGCTATAAGAAAAAAATTACAATTTTCATAAATCATTTTCATGAGGGAGAAGGTTTGTGAAAGTAATAGATGAACGTAAGTTGAAAGAAAAATTTATAGTAGGAACTGAGAAAGACTTTTATCGGAACATTAAAAAATATGATGAATCAATGATTCCTGTAATGAAAGCAAGAGGTTATACTTGTATTCGTTCAGCTGAAAGGACTGTTGCGTTTACATTTGGTGAGTTCTGCTTCAGTAGGAGGAAATGGAAACGTGGACCAGAGTGGTACTCACCGGTTGATGTATGGCTAGGGTTAGATAAAAACAGTCGTTATTCTAAAGAACTGATTTATCAAATTGCAGAATTATCTACAATGATGTCTTATGACCATGTTGTTAAAGTTGTTCAAATGATGTATCATGTTAAGATTACAAAACCAACAGTCATTAAGACAGTAAAGTTTGCGGATCAATTGAGAAACCAGTACGAAGAATACCAATATTACCAGGAAGAAGTGAAAAAGAAAGATAAAATTAAAGCTGATATTATTTTTGTGGAAGGAGACGGGGTATTCTTACGAGTTTTAGACGAAGAGAACAAAGCTAGTTATAGAGACTTTGCTCATTTTGTGATTCATACAGGTAGTAAAAAAATTGAAAAGAATCGCTGGAAATTGGAAAATAAAAAGAGTATTATGTCAATCAGTAATCGACATGCTAGAGAGATGGTCTTGGATTATCTTTATCAAAATTTTGAAATTACCGAAAATACAATTCTAATTACAAATTCTGATGGTGGTCACGGTTATACACCTTATGTATTTAAAGAATTTGCCAAAGTATTAGGAATAAAACGTCATGAACACTTTTGGGATGAGTTCCATGTTTATAAAGAAATTGACCAAACGTATAAAGGTTATCCGGAAGATTTAAAGAATAAACTATATCAATCTATTCAAACGCATGATAAAAAATTGTTACGAACAGTATTGGATACAACAGAGTCGTTATTGACTTCCGCCGAAGAAGAAAATTTTTCAAAATTCTCTAAAAAGTTCTTAAGAAATTTTCAATATACAAAACCGCTTGAATTGAGGGGCTTTCGATATTTACCAATAGGCATTATGGAATCTCAGCATAGAAAGATTACTTATCGGATGAAAAAGAGAGGAATGATATGGAGTCAAACAGGAGCAGAATCGATGACTAATATGATCCTATTATCAAAATCCGGTCAATTAAGAGAATTATTCTTTGGTGAGTGGCGAAAAGAGTATCAGGAATATAAAGCAGCAGAAGAGTTGACTGCTGCAACAATCAAGGTTCGACAGAATCATATCAAAAAGGATTATCAATTTTACAGCTTGAAAAAAAGATGGTAAGAAGATTTAACACATATTAAAAAAATCTAGTATTACTAGGTCTTTTTGAGTGTGCAATTTTTTTAAAAATCGCTCAAAATACTTGTCTTGTGTGTTAAAGTATGTTAAAATTAACTTAATTTAAACGAATAAAAAAAGGTCGTACGTGCGTCCAACACATACGACCACCGAGTTTAGCAATCCACACTTGCTTACTCAGTATATATGACTATGATAAAGGATAATTAAATCATTGTCAAGGGCTGAGCAAGTAATTGTTCAGTCTTTTTTTGAAAAATTTGCTAAAAATCAACTCTCCTTTAACTTAAATATTGTTTTTTCTACAAAAGTTTACCACATTCAAAATGCAATTTTTTCTTGAAATAGTTTTGAATTTGTGATATAGTTATAAAAATTAAATAATCCTTTAAATCTGTCCCGTGAGGCAGACAAGGAGTCAAAGTATAAGATGGTGTCGCACGGTGAGGCTGTTAGCAGTTTCTCTATGCTTACCTAGATTTTCTGAAGTCTCCTTGTGAAGGAGACTTTTTCTTTTATCTTTTTTATGCAGGAGGTTTTCCATGAAAACAAAAGAAGTTGTCGATGGTTTGACAATGAAACGTGCCATTACACGGATCACTTATGAAATCATTGAGCGCAACAAAGAGCTAGACAAGATTGTCTTGATTGGTATAAAAACACGGGGTGTTTACATTGCACAGCGGATTCAAGAACGATTAGCGCAACTTGAAAAGATTAATGTACCTATCGGTGAGTTGGATACCAAACCATTCCGCGATGATTTTAAAGTGGAAGAAGATACAACACATGTTCCTGTTGATATTACAGACCGCGAAGTTATCTTGGTAGATGATGTCCTATATACAGGACGCACCATTCGTGCTGCTATTGATAATCTAGTTAGCTTGGGACGTCCATCACGCGTGAGCTTGGCTGTTTTAGTAGACCGTGGGCATCGTGAGTTGCCGATTCGAGCAGATTATGTTGGAAAAAATATTCCGACAAGCCGAACAGAAGAGATTATTGTAGAAATGGTAGAACAGGATGGTCAAGACCGTGTCTTGATTACGGAGGAGTTATAAGAAAATGAGTCAAGATGTGAAATATGATGTGCACGATATGCCAAAACCTGGTTTGCTTGTAGGATTGTCCTTTCAGCATTTGTTCGCTATGTTTGGAGCAACGGTTTTGGTTCCAATTCTGGTTGGAATTGACCCAGCAGTTGCCTTGTTTTCAAGTGGTCTTGGAACATTAGCGCATTTAACAGTTACTAAGTACAAAGTTCCAGCTTATATGGGGTCTAGTTTCGCTTATATTGCAGCTATGCAAATGTTGATGAAAACAGACGGTATCGCAGCAGTCGCTCAAGGTGCTATTACAGGTGGTTTGGTTTACTTCATTGTAGCTCTTATTGTGAAGTTTGCTGGGAATGCTTGGATTGATAAGATTTTGCCGCCAGTTGTGGTAGGACCAATCATTATGGTCATCGGACTAAGTCTGGCCAGCACAGCGGTAAACGATGTCATGTTAAAAGATGGTAAATACAATTTAACTTATTTCATTATTGGGATCGTTACTCTCTTTGCAGTCATTCTTTTCAATGTTTATGGTAAAAAGATTGTAGGAATTATTCCAGTGCTGTTGGGCTTGATTGTAGGATATGTCTTTGCGCTCGTTCTTGGAGCGGTAACAGGAGAAGACATCATTTCCTTTACAAAAGTGTCTCAAGCTTCATGGTTTCATGTCCCACCTATGCATCTTCCCTTCTTAGACTATAGCGTTAAATTCTACCCAAGTGCAATTTTAACAATGGCGCCAATTGCATTTGTGACTATGACAGAGCATTTTGGTCATGTCATGGTACTGAATAGTTTGACCGAAAAAGATTTCTTTAAAGACCCGGGATTGGATAAAACTCTTGCTGGAGACGGTCTTGCACAAGTGATAGCTGGGATTTTTGGTGCACCACCAGTGACTAGTTATGGTGAAAATATTGGTGTGATGGCTTTAAATAAAATCTATAGCGTTTATGTTATTGCAGGTGCAGCAGTACTTGCGATTGTGATGAGTTTTGTCGGAAAAGTATCGGCACTCTTACAATCTATTCCAACTCCAGTTCTAGGCGGTATTTCTATTGCGCTCTTTGGAGTCATCGCTTCTAGTGGTTTGAAAATTTTAATTGAAAAGCAAACAGACTTTGATAATAAGAAAAACCTGTTAATTGCCAGTGTAATTTTAGTTGCAGGAATTGGCGGCTTAACGCTTCAACTTTCAGGTCTGCAAATTTCAGGGGTTGCCTTGTCAACCGTTCTTGGTATTGTACTCTATCTTATCTTGCCTGAACCTAAAAATTAGTTTGAATTCTTAACTTTATTGAAAGAAACGCCGTATCTAATAAAAGGAGAAATACACCATGTCATCTAATCAAATCGCTCTTAAAAATGTTGTCTCTATGGAAACTCTTACCAATGAGGAAGTCTTAAGTTTAATCAAACGTGGCATTGAATTTAAAAATGGAGCGAAAGCTCATTATGATGAACAACATATTATCGCTAATCTCTTCTTTGAGCCCTCTACGCGAACACATAAAGCCTTTGAAGTAGCGGAATTAAAACTAGGTTGTGACCTATTGGATTTTGATTCAAAGACTAGCTCCATCAACAAAGGAGAGACCTTATATGATACGATTTTAACCATGTCAGCGCTCGGAGTGGATGTCTGTGTCATTCGTCATCCAGAAGTGGACTATTACAAGGAATTAGTTGAAAGTCCAACGATTACAACTTCAATTGTGAATGGTGGTGATGGCTCTGGACAACATCCGAGTCAAAGTTTGCTAGATTTGATGACCATTTATCAAGAGTTTGGACATTTTGATGGCTTGAAGATTGCGATTGCAGGCGACTTAGATCATTCGCGTGTGGCGAAGTCAAATATGCAAATCTTGAAGCGTCTGGGTGCAGAACTTTATTTTGCAGGTCCAGAAGTATGGAGAAGTGAAGAATTTGCAGATTATGGGCAATTTGTCACACTTGATGAAGTCGTTGAGCAAGTAGACGTCTTAATGCTTCTGCGCGTGCAGCACGAGCGCCATGATGATGATTCACTCTTTTCAAAAGAAAATTACCATAAAATGCATGGTCTAACACAGGAACGATATGACAGATTGAAGGATACAGCCATCATCATGCATCCAGCTCCAGTCAATCGCGATGTTGAAATTGCAGATCATCTGGTAGAAGCTCCAAAATCGCGGATTGTAGAGCAAATGACAAATGGTGTATTTGTCCGTATGGCAATTATTGAGTCTGTTTTAAATGGACGAAAAGAGCAATAGACACTAAGGTATTGCTGTAAGAACAAACGGAGGGGAAAATGGAAAAACGCTTGTTAATTCTGGAAGATGATACAGTATTTGAAGGAGAGGCATTCGGGGCTGATATAGATGTGACTGGAGAAATCGTCTTTAATACAGGTATGACTGGCTACCAAGAATCCATTACGGATCAGTCTTACAATGGGCAAATCTTGACTTTCACTTATCCGTTAATCGGAAATTATGGAATCAACCGCGACGACTATGAATCGATCACTCCCACTTGCAAGGGAGTGGTCGTTTATGAGTGGGCACGCCGAGCGAGCAATTGGCGCAATCAGATGACCCTAGACGAGTTTTTAAAAGTCAAAAAAATTCCAGGAATTGCTGGTATTGATACGCGGGCATTGACGAAAATCATTCGGCAGCATGGAACGATGAAAGCAACACTAGCCAATGTGGGCGACCAAATGGTGCATCTACAAGATCAGTTGAAAGCAACTGTTTTGCCGACTGATAATATCAAACAAGTTTCAACGAAAACATCGTATCCAGCACCGGGTTCAGGTCCTAGCATTGTGTTAGTTGATTTTGGATTGAAACATTCAATTCTTCGCGAATTAGCGGCACGCAATTGTAATGTGACAGTTGTTCCCTATGACACAAGTGCAGCAGACATTCTCAATCTTCATCCTGACGGTGTCATGTTATCCAACGGTCCAGGTAATCCAGATGATGTACCGCAAGTGCTAGACATGATTCGAGGGATTCAAGGTAAAATTCCTCTTTTTGGTATCTGCATGGGACATCAACTTTTTTGTAAGGCTAATGGAGCGCAGACTTATAAAATGAAATTTGGTCACCGTGGTTTTAATCATGCTGTCAGAGAGATTGCGACAGGGCGAATTGATTTTACCAGCCAAAATCATGGTTATGCTGTTAGTCGGGAAAATTTTCCGAGCGAGTTGCTGATTACATATGAGGAAATCAACGACAAATCTATTGAAGGTGTGCGGCATCGGTTTTTCCCTGCTTTTTCAGTGCAATTTCATCCTGATGCTGCACCAGGACCGCATGATGCCAGTTATCTCTTTGATGAGTTTATGGAAATGATTGATGCTTTTAAACAACAGCATAGTTCATTTTAAGCAATGGATTAGAAATAGGAGAAAGACATGCCAAAACGTACAGATATTCAGAAAATTATGGTGATTGGCTCTGGTCCCATTGTCATTGGACAGGCTGCTGAGTTTGATTATGCAGGAACGCAGGCTTGTTTGTCTTTGAAAGAAGAGGGCTACACGGTCGTTTTAGTTAATTCCAATCCTGCAACGATTATGACAGATAAGGAAATTGCTGATAAGGTTTATATTGAGCCAATCACGCTGGAATTTGTCACAAGAATTTTACGGAAAGAGCGACCAGATGCACTTCTACCGACTTTGGGTGGGCAAACAGGTCTCAATATGGCAATGGAATTATCTAAAGAAGGCATCTTGGATGAACTGGGTGTCGAACTTTTGGGAACCAAGCTGTCGGCTATTGACCAAGCTGAGGATCGTGATTTGTTCAAGCAGCTCATGGAAGAGCTGAAACAACCTATTCCAGAATCTGAAATTGTAAACACAATCGAAGAAGCAGTGGAGTTTGCAGCGAAAATAGGCTACCCAGTCATTGTTCGCCCAGCCTTTACCTTAGGGGGAACTGGCGGCGGAATGTGTGCCAATGAGGAGGAATTGCGAGAGATTGCAGAGAATGGTCTGAAATTATCTCCCGTGACTCAGTGTTTGATTGAGCGCTCTATTGCTGGTTTCAAAGAAATTGAGTACGAAGTTATGCGTGATGCGGCTGACAATGCTTTGGTGGTCTGCAATATGGAAAATTTTGATCCAGTCGGTGTACACACAGGCGATTCCATTGTCTTTGCACCAACGCAAACTCTTTCGGATTATGAAAATCAAATGTTGCGGGATGCTAGCTTGAAAATTATCCGTGCTCTAAAAATCGAAGGAGGCTGTAATGTGCAGTTGGCTTTGGATCCACATAGCTTTAATTACTATGTCATTGAAGTCAATCCACGTGTGTCTCGTTCGTCAGCTCTGGCTTCTAAAGCGACAGGCTATCCTATTGCTAAATTGGCTGCAAAAATCGCCGTTAGCTTAACACTAGATGAAGTTATCAATCCGGTCACAGGTACAACTTATGCTATGTTTGAACCGGCTCTGGATTATGTGGTAGCGAAGATTCCACGTTTTCCTTTTGATAAATTTGAACATGGAGAACGTCATCTGGGAACGCAGATGAAAGCTACCGGTGAGGTCATGGCTATTGGACGTAACATTGAGGAAAGTCTTCTTAAAGCCTGTCGTTCTCTGGAAATTGGTGTTGATCATAATGAAATGCCAGAACTAAATCTAGTGGCAGATGATGATTTACTGGAAAAGGTCGTCAAAGCTCAGGATGATCGTCTTTTCTATATATCTGAAGCAATCCGCCGTGGCTATGATATCGAAGAAATTGCAAAACTAACCAAGATTGATTTGTTCTTTCTGGATAAATTACTTCACATCCATGAATTAGAGCAGAAGTTAATGACTCATATTGGAGATGCAAATCTGCTTAGACAGGCTAAGCAAAACGGCTTTGCAGATACTAAGTTAGCTCGGCTTTGGAAAATGACAGCAGAAGAAGTGCGTCAATTTCGTAAAGAAGAGCGGATTCTTCCAGTTTATAAAATGGTTGACACCTGTGCAGCTGAGTTTGAATCAAGCACACCATATTTTTATTCTACTTATGCTTTGGAAAATGAATCAATCAAGTCAGACAAAGAATCTGTTCTGGTGCTAGGCTCTGGACCTATTCGGATTGGTCAAGGAGTAGAATTTGACTATGCGACCGTGCACTCGGTCAAGGCTATTCAAGCAACTGGCTATGAAGCAATCATTATGAATAGTAATCCTGAAACGGTCTCAACAGATTTTTCGGTTTCTGATAAGCTTTACTTTGAACCCTTGACTTTTGAAGATGTCATGAATGTCATTGAACTGGAAAAACCTAAGGGAGTTATCGTTCAGTTTGGTGGACAAACCGCTATCAATCTAGCTGAACCATTGTCAAAAGCTGGTGTGAAAATTTTAGGTACTCAAGTGGCTGATCTTGACCGTGCAGAAGATCGTGATTTGTTTGAACAGGCTCTTAAGGATTTGAATATTCCGCAGCCACCAGGTCAGACAGCGACGAATGAAGAAGAAGCGGTAGCAGCTGCTCGTAAGATTGGTTTTCCTGTTTTGGTTCGTCCGTCCTACGTTCTGGGTGGTCGGGCTATGGAGATTGTCGAGAATGAAGCAGATCTTCGTTCTTATATGCGAACTGCTGTCAAGGCTAGCCCTGATCATCCGGTGTTGGTGGACTCTTACATTGTCGGTAAGGAATGTGAGGTAGATGCTATTTCAGACGGTCGTCAGGTCTTGATTCCAGGGATTATGGAGCATATTGAACGGGCTGGAGTTCACTCAGGTGATTCTATGGCTGTTTATCCTCCGCAAACCTTATCTGCTCAAGTGCAGCAGACTATCGCCGATTATACTAAGAAATTGGCTATCGGACTTCACTGTATCGGTATGATGAACATTCAGTTTGTCATCAAAGATGAGAAGGTTTATGTCATTGAGGTCAATCCTCGTGCTAGCCGGACGGTGCCATTCTTGTCGAAAGTGACAAATATTCCTATGGCACAGGTGGCAACTCAACTGATTTTAGGTCAAACTTTGGCGGAGCTAGGGTATGAAGACGGTCTTTATCCAGAAAGCAAACAAGTACATGTAAAAGCGCCAGTTTTTTCCTTTACCAAGTTAGCCAAGGTAGATAGCCTTCTTGGTCCTGAAATGAAATCGACAGGTGAGGTTATGGGAACAGATGCAACTCTTGAAAAAGCTTTATACAAGGCTTTTGAAGCTTCTTATTTCCACCTTCCTGCTTTTGGTAATGTCATTTTTACCATTGCTGATGATACTAAAGAAGAAGCCCTCACATTAGCGAAGCGTTTTGCAGCGATCGGATATAGCATTCTAGCAACACAAGGCACAGCGAAATTCTTTGAAGAAAATGGTGTTTTGACGCAATTAGTTGAAAAAATTGGTACAGCTGATGACAATGACATTCCTGCCTTTGTTCGCAAAGGCAAGGTTCAGGCAATTATCAATACAGTCGGAACGAAGCGAACAGCTGATAAGCATGGTCAGGCTATCCGTCAATCAGCCATTGAGCATGGAGTGCCGCTATTTACAGCACTTGATACAGCTAATGCCATGCTAAAGGTCTTAGAAAGTCGTAGCTTTATGACAGAAGCAATTTAGAGCGGTATTCTTTTTGTCATGATATTAAGTTCTTTTTCTAAAAGCTCTTGACAAATCTATTTATCTATCTTATACTTAATACAATTAATACAACTTTAATCATGTCCCGTGAGGCATAAAAGTAATCATTAAAATGGATTAGTATGCTAATCTACTATTTTACTGTAAACTTTTGGCTCAGGACTTCCTGAGCTTTTTGATTTTTAGGGCTGTATTCAATTAATAAATGTAGTCTGTGAGCTACGATTAAGGAGAATATGCATGTCTTTAGACAAAAATAATAAGCGAGCATTAGTTGCTGCAATTGTTGCATCAGGAACAGACGACTTAAATGTCATGTTCTTAGCTTTTTCGATGTCGTCTATCATTTCAGAATTGGGCGTTACAGGAGCCCAAGGGGGCTGGCTTGCGACGATTACCAATCTAGGAATGTTGGTTGGTGGTTTGCTCTTTGGTATACTGGCTGACCGTTATCACAAGTTCAAAGTCTTTAAATGGACGATTGTTATTTTTTCATTGGCGACAGGACTGATTTACTTTACACAAAATATTTATTATCTCTATCTCATGCGTTTCATTGCTGGGATAGGTGTTGGTGGAGAGTATGGAGTTGCCATTGCAATCATGGCAGGAATTGTTCCTATTGGAAAAATGGGACGTATTTCATCTCTGAACGGAATTGCAGGTCAGATTGGTTCTATCACTTCAGCACTTTTAGCAGGTTGGTTAGCGCCGGCACTTGGCTGGAAAGGCCTTTTCCTCTTTGGACTTGCGCCTATTGCCTTGGTTTTGTGGATGATATTGGCGATTGATGATGGCCATATCCGAGATAATGGCAATGCGAAAGCAACGGCAAAAGAACGCCAGTCAGTTAAAATGAGCGAATTGTTTAAAACACCAGCTCTAACAGCTCAGACAGTAGCGCTTATGGTCATGACAACGGTGCAAATTGCGGGTTACTTTGGTATGATGAACTGGCTTCCAACCATTATCCAAACAAGCCTGCATATTTCTGTAAAAGATTCCTCACTTTGGATGGTCTCAACGATTTTGGGAATGTGTCTGGGAATGCTCACTTTCGGTCAAATCCTTGATAAATGGGGACCAAGATTTGTTTATTCAATCTTTCTTCTACCTTCTTCCATGTGTGTTTACCTCTTCCAATTCGCCAATTCAATGCCAGCCATGATTATCGGCGGTGCGATTGTTGGTTTCTTTGTCAATGGTATGTTTGCGGGTTATGGTGCGATGATTACGAGATTGTATCCAGCTCACATTCGCTCCACGGCTAATAATGTCATCTTAAATGTTGGACGAGCAATTGGAGGCTTCTCATCTGTAATTATTGGGAAAATTTTAGATGTTTCAAGTGTCTCAATGGTCATGATTTTCCTAGCAAGCCTTTATTTGATTAGCTTTGCTGCCTTGTGGACGATTAAGAACTTAAAAGCAGAACGTTACTCACAATTAGGAGAAGAATTAGTCGTAAAAGAAGCGTAGTGTATTAAGTTTTAATGAAAGTCTGTTCATTTGAATGACAGGCTTTTTGTATTTCATGATATAATGAAATCAGGCAAGTATAGGAGGAAATGGGATGAATTTTAAACAGCTGTCGTATTTTCAGGATATTGTTCGTACAGGGAGTTTTACAGAAGCAGCAGAAGAAAATTTTATTTCGCAATCAGCCATGTCCCAGCAGATGAAATCATTAGAAGAGGAACTTGGTGTGACCCTTTTTGAGCGCAAGAATCGCGGATTTCATTTAACGAGAGCTGGGAAATTTTTTTATCAAAAAAGTCAACGGTTGCTGGAAGATTATAACGGTTTGGTGGCTGATACACAAGTTTTGACAGGAACACAGCCAGTTTCCATGCGGATAGGTCTATTGTGGGGAATGACGGAAAGTGTACTGCCCCATATTTTAGCTGAATTCAAAGAGCGTTTTCCAAGTGTTCAGTTGGAAATCATGGTAGGAAGTCATGAAGAGATTGGCACGGCACTGCGCCAGCAAAAGTTGGATATGACCATTAGCGACCAACGAAAAGCATTTTCTGGCAATTATGCGAATATTTGCTTAACTTCTTTCCCTCTTTATATCAGAGTTGGACATGCTCATCCCTTATCCCAATCAAAATCTGTTCAGATGAAAGACTTGCAGGTCTATCCAGCTTTGTTATTAGCTGTGAAAGGACAGGAAAAGATAGAATCTGATTATTATCGTGACAATCTTGGTTTTCAGTCGGAATTTAATTTTGCTTATTCTCCAGAAGAAGCAGCATTGCAACTCATGGTTTCTACTGCTTATTTTACTTTTGAAAAAATGACTACTAAGGCAACTTCAAACCTTTATTGCGAATATTGCGAATTTCCTCTTTTGCAGAATCAGCAACCGATAGAGCGAGACTATTTTCTTTTTTATCATTTGGAGCATGCTCATCCTTACACAGAAGATTTTTTAGAAATTGCTAAACGTTATTTCAGATAAGTTTTTCTTATCTGATTTTTCTTGTAATTCAAATTGATTTGTCAAAAGCAAAGCCGTACAATAAGAAATGTAAAGAAGAAAGTGAGGAAATATCATGGATATTGATAATAAAGTCTCTTTTCCGGATTTGCTAGGCTTATCTGAAACGGATCCAGAATTTGTTGCACTTTTTAAGCAATTCGCTTTTCAGGAAGTGCCGAAAGACCTCCCCTTCTCATTAGATGAAAGAAGATATTACTTAGCCACTTTAGCTGTTTTAGTTGGCAGTCAAGGGCTTGAAGCCTACAAAGAGCTTCTTCCCGTTGCTTTGGACAATGGGGTGAAAGCCGTGGAAGTCAAAGAAATGCTGTATCAAGCGGTTGCTTATCTAGGTCTTAGTCGGGTTTATGCCTTTTTCGCACCTACGAATACGATTTTTACCAATCAAGGAACTTCTCTTCCTTTGGCTAGTCAAAAAAACACGAAAAATCAAACTCGCTTAGAAGCTGGTGAAGAAGCTCAGATTGCAATTTTTGGCGACCAGATGAAGGGCTTTGCGACAAAGGGAGAGCCGGATGTACGCCATATCAACAAATGGTTAGTCGATAATTGTTTCAGTGATTACTATACTCGCTCTAGCCTTGATTATGCTGAGCGTGAATTGGCTGACATTTTGCTACCTTTATTCTCAAGGGGGCTGTGAACCGCAGCTAAAAGGGCACATTGCAGCCAATCTTCGCTTAGGCAACGACAAAAACTTGTTAATTGCAGTCATCTCTGCTTGTATCCCTTATATCGGTTATCCGCGTACTCTCAATGCGCTTAGTTGTATCAACGAAGTTGCAAATGTACAACAGTAAATTTATCACAAAGGAAGTAGAAAAATGAAATATCAAACAAAAGAAGCCTTTGATAAGGCAAATCATTTCGGACTTGGTGCATCAAATGATGCTTGTGCTCAATACTTTATCGGTCAATCGTATCTAAATGCCCTCGGTGCAACAAAGGATGGTGTGATTGCCCTTCATAATGTTACTTTTGAGCCTGGTTGTCGAAATAATTGGCATATTCACCACGCTAGCAAGGGTGGTGGACAAATTTTGATTTGTACGGCTGGTGAAGGCTGGTATCAAGAAGAAGGTAAAGAAGCCGTTAGTTTATCTGAAGGCTCTGTAGTGATTATCCCCGCGAATGTAAAGCACTGGCACGGTGCGAAAAAAGATTCTTGGTTCAGCCATATAGCGCTTGGTGTTCCTGGGGAAGATTTGTCAAATGAAATGAATGGTGTGAAGCCGTCTCAGACGAAGAATATAATCAATTAAAAGATTAGAAAGTTACTGTTAGAATGAAGAGAGTTCTTATTTTAGGAGCCAATGGGCAAATTGCTCGTTTGGTGATTCCAAGATTATTACAGGAAACAGATGTACATTTGACGCTTTATTTGCGAAAAATTGCTCGTTTATAGTCACTTGCAGGTGAGCGAGTGGATGTTCTTGAAGGGGATGTCAATGATTTTGCAGCCTTGACAAAAGCTATGAAAGGTCAAGATATTGTTTACACCAATCTTGGTGGACAGGTTGAGCCTATGGCAGCAAATATTGTCAAAGCCATGGAAGAAAATCAAGTTTCTCGTTTGATTTATGTAACAGGTCTTGGTTTGTATCACGAAGTTCCAGGAGAGTTTGGTCGTTGGGTGGAAGAAAGTATTGGTTCGGATATTATGGACGATACTCGTCGCGCAGCGAAAATCATTGAAGAGTCTACTGTTAATTATACGATTTTACGCGCCGCATACATGACAAATAATCCTGAAATTGACTATGAATTAACAGAAAAAGGGGAGTTTTACAAGGGAACAATCATTTCAAGAGTAAGTATTGCGGATTTGATTGTTCGTATCATAAAAGAACCGTCTTTACACAGTTATGCTAGTCTAGGCATTTCAAAGCCAAGAACAGACGGCGATAGACCTATGTATTAAAGAAAATAGCATAAACCTATGGTAAGAAAGTTTGTGCTATTTTTAATTGCATGATTTTATTCCATTTTAAATGATAGGATAACAGTTTATCGTTACACAGAGAAATGAAAATGCTAGAAAAACTCCCAACGCGATACAATAAAGGTGTTCAAGCCTATTGTAAAGCGACAGGAGAAAATATAGCATAAAAATTTCATTGTTTATCACATATAAGAGTGGAACAGATGATTATGATTTACTTATCAAATTGAACTTCTTCTAACAGGTACTCAATGAATTTATCACCCATTTTAGACAAGCTAGCTTTTTCGTGTTTGATATAAACCAGTTCAATAGGGTCATCAATATCTAGCGGAATGGAAACAATATTGTCACCGTTGAGGTTGCTGTTGAGAATACCAGTTGCGATAGTGTAACCGTCAAGACCAATCAAAAGATTGAAAAGGGTTGCTCGGTCGCTGACGACGATCGATTTTTTATGGTGTTCTTGGGATAGGATTTCTTCTGAAAAGTAGAAAGAGTTGTGAGTTCCTTGGTCATAGCTCAGATAAGGAAAATCTTCTAGATCAGCTAGTTGCACCAGTTTTTTCTTTGCTAGAGGATTGCTCTTGCTGACAAAGATATGGGGCTGTGCGGTAAAGAGATGAGTGGCAATCAAGTGATTGTCATCTAGCATTTTGGAGAGGACATCGCGGTTGTAGCTGTTGAGAAACAGAACACCAATTTCACTACGGAAATTTTTGACGTCGTCAATGATTTCCCAAGTTCGGGTTTCCCGCAGGAAGAGCTCGTACTTTTCCATGTCACTCTTTTTGAGCAGAGATACGAAAGCATTGACCACAAAGGCGTAGTGTTGGGAGGAAACGCTGAAAAGTTCTCGGTTAGCAACGGGATTTTTATAACGTTCTTCCAGCAGCTGGGTCTGCTCTACTACCTGACGAGCATAGGAGAGAAATTCCATGCCGTCCTTAGTCAAGGTAATACCTTTGGGATTGCGGATGAAAATTTCAATACTCATTTCATTTTCCAAATCACGCACAGCATTAGACAGACTGGGCTGGGTGATGAATAACTGTTTGGCAGCTTCGTTCATACTGCCAGTTTCGACGATTTTAATAATATAATGTAATTGCTGAATTCTCATGAGTCTATTTTATCATATTAGCATTGACAAAACACATTTGAAGTTGTAAAATAGATTAAATTTAACCTTTAAGAAAGTCCAGCGAGGCTTCCAAGGTTTCGGGTGAAGGAAGAGTGAGAAAACCGACTCTTTATTTTCGTGAGGCCTTGTGTATATGCAAGGTCTTTTTTAATAAAGAAATGAGGTAGAAATGACAAGCAGCTCATGCAAGAAGAGACTCGGAAAAATCATGTTGGAGAAGATGAACATTGTGCATCAAGAGGAAATTGCTCCGCGAATTTTTGCTATGGATTTACAAGGGGAAATGGTTATCCAGATAAAGGCTGGGCAGTTTCTACATATTCGAGTCCCAGATGATACGAAGCTTCTACGGCGACCTATTTCAATTTCGGAGATTGATAAAGAGAGAAAAATCTGTCGGATTATTTACAGGATAGAAGGAGCAGGCACAGAAATTTTTTCTAAATTGCAGAAGGGTTTTCAGTTGGATGTCATGGGCCCTCAAGGAAATGGGTTTGATTTATCTGGTTTGGACATTGAAGATACAGCCTTAATCATAGGAGGCGGTATTGGTGTTCCGCCCTTGCTGCAGGTAGCAAAAGAATTACATAGCAAAGGGGTCAAGGTCACTTCAGTTCTTGGATTTGCAACAAAAGCCGCCGTTATTTTGGAAGAAGAGATGAAAAAATACGGTCGTGTCATCGTAACAACAGATGACGGCTCTTATGGTCGCAAAGGCTATGTTTCCTCTGTTGTGAATGAGTTGCCAGAAAGTTTTACTGCGGTTTATGCTTGCGGTGCCCCTGGTATGCTCAAATATGTTGATGAAACATTTCGTAGTCATCCACGAGCTTACATTTCTATGGAGTCACGAATGGCTTGTGGAATGGGGGCTTGCTATGCTTGCGTACTTCATGTGGCTGGTGAGGATCGATCAGTCAATAAGCGTGTCTGTGAAGACGGTCCAGTTTTTGAGACGGGCACAGTCTTGGTGTAGGAGGTGAACATGTCGAAAAATCGTTTAGCAGTTTCTCTTCCGGGTTTGGAACTGAAAAATCCAATTATTCCAACTTCGGGTTGTTTTGGTTTTGGTCAGGAATATGCCAAATATTATGATCTGGATGTGCTTGGCTCAATCATGATTAAAGCAAGCACGCAGAATCCTCGTTTTGGCAATTCGACACCGCGTGTGGCGGAAACACCAGCTGGTATGCTCAATGCTATTGGTTTGCAAAATCCTGGTGTAGATGTGGTGTTAGCAGAAAAGCTTCCTTGGCTGGCTCAACATTATCCTAATCTGCCGATTATTGCTAATGTTGCTGGATTTTCCAATGAAGAATATGCTTTTGTCGCAGGAAAAATTTCTCAAGCATCAAACGTCAAGGCGATTGAACTCAATATTTCCTGTCCCAATGTAGATCATGGCAATGGAGGATTATTGATTGGGCAGGTGCCAGATTTGGCTTACAATGCTACGAAAGCAGCAGTTGAAGCTTCTAGTGTGCCGGTATATGTCAAATTAACGCCAAGTGTAGCAGACATTACCGAAATTTCTAAAGCTGTAGAAGCTGCAGGAGCAACAGGATTTACCATGATTAACACCTTAGTTGGTATGCGATTTGATTTGAAAAGTAGAAAATCGATTCTCGCAAATGGAACGGGCGGTATGTCAGGTCCTGCTGTTTTTCCCGTTGCCTTGAAGTTAATTCGTCAGGTAGCCCAATCCAGCAGTTTGCCAATCATTGGTATGGGTGGAGTAGATTCAGCAGAAGCAGCCATTGAAATGTTTATTGCGGGAGCATCAGCTATTGGTGTTGGCACGGCAAATTTCACTGACCCTCACGCTTGTCCTAATATCATTGAGAACCTACCTAAAGTTATGGATAAGTATGGCATTGAAAGTTTGGAAAGTCTGCGAGCAGAAGTCAAGGAAAATTTGCTTGCTTAATTGATATTTTACTTGACAAGAGATAAAGTAAATTATAAAATGATTGAAATAAAACCTTTAAAGAAGTCCAGAGAGGCTCCAAGGTACATACGGTTTAAAATAGCAATACAATGCTGATTTTCGTGTAACCTTGCTCTCAGGCAAGGTTTTTCTATAGCTCGTAATAAGGCAAATTTAGAGCTATTGATGATTAGCTAGTGCTACTAAGCAACTTCACCGTTTGATGTAGTATAGTCAGTATTGAAAGGTGGCAGAGCTAGAGATTCTGTCAAAAGGTTAAAAATGGCGAAAAGCCTATAAAAAGGAGAAGAATCCATGCGTGAAGAACGTCCTATTATTGCCCTTGATTTTCCGTCATTTGATGATGTCAAGGAGTTTTTAGAGCATTTTCCAGAAGACGAAAAGTTATATGTCAAAATCGGTATGGAATTTTTCTATGCCATTGGTCCGGAAATTGTGCATTATCTGAAAGGTTTGGGACACAGCATTTTCCTAGATTTGAAATTGCACGACATTCCAAATACAGTACGCTCTGCCATGTCAGTTTTGAGAACCTTTGGGATTGATATGGTGACGGTTCATGCGGCAGGTGGCGTGGAAATGATGCGAGAAGCCAAGAAGGTTTTAGGTGATCAAGCAAAGCTCGTAGCAGTGACCCAGTTGACTTCTACCAGTGAGGAAGATATGAGAGATTGCCAAAATATCCAAACAACTGTTTCAGAATCTGTTGTCAACTATGCCTGCAAAGCTAAGGAAGCTGGACTGGACGGAGTTGTTTGTTCGGCTCAGGAGGTTAAGCTGATTAAAGCCGCAACATCAGAAGATTTTCTGTGCGTTACTCCAGGTATTCGACCAGCTGGTTCTGAAATCGGAGATCAAAAACGGGTTATGACGCCGCAAGAAGCTCATCAAATTGGTAGTGATTACATTGTGGTTGGGCGTCCAATCACACGAGCAACTGATCCAGTAGCTGCTTACCGAGCTATAAAGGCGGAATGGGTGAATGGTTAGAAAAATCTATCGAGCAATCATTGACAGACCGATAGGTTATCAAGATAGTTTTGGAAATCGTTATCCTATCAACTATGGTTATATTCCGGATTTATTTGCTGGAGACGGCGAAGAACAAGATGTTTATATCATTTCGGAAAAAATACGAGAACCTTTGGAATCTTTTGAAGGAGAATTGATTGCTGTTATTCACCGACAAGATGATGTGGAGGATAAGTGGGTACTGACCTCTACAAATGAGAATATTACCATAGAAGATATTAAAGAAAAGACATATTTTTTGGAACAATATTTTGTTTCCACTATTGAATTATTGTAAAGGAGAAATCATGACTTTAGCAAAAGATATTGCCCGTGACTTACTGAAAATTGAGGCTGTTTACTTGAAACCGGAAGAACCTTTCACTTGGGCGAGCGGTATTAAGTCTCCAATCTACACAGACAATCGTGTGACCTTAGCCTATCCGGAAACGCGAACCTTGATTGAAAATGGTTTTGTAGAGAAAATCAAGGCTGAATTTCCAGAAGTAGAAGTGATTGCTGGAACAGCGACAGCGGGTATTCCTCATGGTGCTATTATTGCAGACAAGATGAATCTGCCCTTTGCCTATATTCGTAGTAAACCAAAAGATCATGGGGCTGGAAATCAGATTGAAGGTCGGGTAAAATCAGGTCAAAAAATGGTCGTGGTTGAGGATTTGATTTCAACTGGTGGTTCTGTTTTGGATGCCGTTGCTGCAGCAAAGCGAGAAGGTGCAGATGTCATTGGAGTGGTGGCTATTTTCACTTATGAATTACCTAGAGCAGAAAAGAATTTTTCAGATGCAGGTGTGAAATTAGTAACCTTATCTAACTACACTGAATTGATCAATCTGGCAGAACAAGAAGGTTATGTTTCAGCAGAAGGATTGGCTCTACTTGAGAAATTTAAACATGACCAAGAAAATTGGCAGGGATAAGAAAGATGAATCTAATAGAACTAAGTAGGAAGTATCCTCGGGCAGAAGTTTGGGCACATCCAGATGAGTTTCCAAACTTATATGATTTAACATTGAGAGGAGTCAAGCAAGCGACAAGTTCTTGGTTTGAAGAGTATGAAAAAGACAAGGAATCGTTACCTAAAGTTGGAGAAGTCTCCATCATGCTAGATAGAATGGAGAATCCTAGTCGAGCCTTGGTCATGGTGACTAAAGAAGTTCTTGTCCGTCCCTTTCATCAAGTGACAGCAGAAGAAGCTTTTTTAGAAGGGGAAGGCAATCGTAGTTTAAGAGATTGGCAGACTATTTTTGGTGATTATTGGCGTAAAACCTTGCCAGAAGAAGGATTAGAATTTTCAGAGTCTGGTTTGGTTGTTACAGAAATTTTTACTGTTTTAGAAGATTATCTTTTAGACAATGAAGAAAACGGACGTAGCAAGTAATTAGACGTTAAGCAGCAATCTGACGATTGTTGTTTTTTAAAATAGCGAAACACTGTAGATTTTGTTATAATATTCCTATGCTAAAAATGTATTCTTTTTTCTTTTCGGCTTTGCAAAAAATTATGTTACTGATTGGCTTGCATTGGTTTTTTACTGCGATTATTCATCTAGGGACAATTTCAAGTCTTGCTTTGATTGGAACAGTCATACTAGTATTTCTAGCTTATCGTTATCTAGAAAATTTAAAAAAATGCTACCACTACCTGATGAAGCACAAAGTTGCTATTATGATAGCGGTAATTATATTTCAGTTAGCAATGCTTTTGTCTGCTCAGTTGCTGATTCGGCGAGATGCAGCAGTTGTTTTCAATGGTGCTTTCAAATATTTAAAAGAATCTTCTATTTCCAGCTATTTGACACGCAATCCGAATAATCTGTTTCTCTTTTTGTATGAGCGCTTTTTTTATAATATCTTTGGAAGTTCAGCTTTATGGATTTTGCAAGGGTTAAATATATTTTATGCCGATATAACGGCTCTCATTTTGTACAAGGGAATGAAAAAACATGTGAGCAAGTCTGCTGCTGATATGACATTTAGTTTGTATGTCTTGCTAGTTGGCTTTTCACCTTATTTTTATTCGATGTACACGGATATATGCCTTCTTCCGCTCATTGCTTTACAAATATTCTTACTTTTTGATTTATTTGAACTTCAATGGCAGGATAAGAGAGGACTCTTCATAAAGACAATCGGATTGGGCTTGATAAGTGGTCTTGCAGTTCTGATTCGACCAACTGTGTTGATTGTCATTATGGCAGGTTTTATGTTGCTATTTTTCAAAAAGGAATGGAAGAAATTTATTCTAATTTTTTTCACCTTTCTCTTATCGTTTGGCATGATTTCTCTCGGCGGAAACTATCTGAAAGCGACGCAAAGAGAAGTGACATTGATACAAGAGAAAGGATTGTCTAAAAGTCCTCTGCTCTTTATTGACTTAGGGTTGACTTTTATTGGACACGATCAAGAAGACATGAAAGAGGGGTTGCTTCAATACATTGATGTGGAACAGAGAGAACAGTATAATAATGGAATGTTTAAGCAAGAAAATGTAAAAAAAGAAATCAAACGACGTTTAAAAGAGTATTCATTTTTTGGATTTCTCAATCATCTTTACTATAAGCATTCATTAACTGTTTCAGAAGGAACTCTAGGCTGGTTGTATCGAGATGTGGAATATGAAAAAACGCCCTATATTTCTCCTCTTTATCCTTATACAAAAAAGAATCCTGTGGCGCAGTTTATCAGAACTTATTTTCTGAGTGTCGATAAGAATGAGTATTGGTATTATGAGATTGTGAAGCAGGTTATTTGGATTGTGATGAGTCTGGGTCTTGTTTTTGCCTTGTGGAAATATCGTGCAGATGATAAACTCAATATGCTCAGTCTTGCAGTCTTTGGTGGTTTGTTGTTTTTGCTCATTTTTGAAGGTGGAAAGACGCGGTATTTAATACAATTTTTACCGCAAATCATCATATTGTCTGCATTAGGATTGACTAAATATTTACCGGATTGGTTAAAAAGTAAGAAAGGAGAAAAGATAAAATGAGAAAATCGTTTTACACTTGGTTGATGACGGAACGAAATCCCAAAAGCAAAGCGCCTAAGGCGATTTTAGCAGACTTAGTGTTTCATGAAACAAATTTCCCTAAGCACACGGATGATTTTGATGAAGTTAGCCGTTATTTGGAAGAACATGCTGACTTTTCCTTTAATCTTAGCGATTTCGATGCGATTTGGGAAGAATATCAGGCTCATTAGTTCGGAGAAATGATAGAATTTTCCAAGTTACTTTGCTATAATAATAGTAAATAATGTGAAGAAAGAGGTTCTTTATTTGCAAGAACATTCAGTAGAAATTACCTTACAGCATCCCGATGATGCTTTTCATCTTTTTGGTTCCAATGAACGTCACTTGCGTTTAATGGAACAGGAGTTACAGGTAACCATTCATGCAAGGACGGAGGTTGTCCAGATTATCGGTAGCGAAGCAGCTTGTGAGGAGACTCGCCAGGTGCTTCAAGCTCTGCTAGTTTTGGTGAATCGCGGTATGACGATTGGGACGCCAGATGTAGTGACGGCTATTACCATGGTCAAAAATGGTGAAATTGATAAGTTTGTGGCTCTGTATGAGGAAGAGATTATCAAAGATTCTTATGGCAAGCCCATTCGAGTTAAGACTTTAGGGCAGAAAATTTATGTTGATAGCATTAAGAACCATGATGTTGTCTTTGGGATTGGACCAGCAGGGACAGGGAAGACCTTTTTAGCGGTGACCTTGGCAGTGACAGCACTCAAACGCGGTCAGGTCAAGCGAATTATTTTGACTCGTCCGGCGGTTGAAGCTGGTGAGAGTCTAGGATTTTTACCAGGGGATCTAAAAGAAAAAGTAGACCCTTATCTACGACCAGTTTACGATGCATTGTATCAGATTTTAGGCAAGGATCAAACAACGCGCCTTATGGAGCGAGAAATCATAGAGATAGCCCCCTTGGCTTACATGCGTGGACGAACATTAGATGACGCTTTTGTTATCTTAGATGAAGCGCAAAATACGACTATTATGCAGATGAAGATGTTTTTGACACGACTTGGTTTTAATTCAAAGATGATTGTCAATGGGGATATTAGCCAGATTGACTTGCCGAAGAATAGTAAATCAGGTCTCATTGATGCGACAGAGAAATTGAAAAATATCAAGCAAATTGATTTTGTTTACCTGTCAGCCAAGGACGTTGTGCGTCATCCTGTGGTTGCAGAGATTATCCAAGCCTATGAACATTCTACTGAAGTGGTGCATCATCATTTTTCTAAAGAAGAAAATTCAAGTTTGACCAATTCCAAAATCGTCGGCGAGCCAGCCAAGGAGTTGGAAGATGATGAAGGAATATCTCTTGACTAATCTGGACAAGTTGCACACGACTGATTTTGAGGAAGTACGCTTGTAAAAGAATCTGCTACGTGACTGATGACTATCAATGCATCTTCCTATGTCATGATCACAGGACACAGAAAGTAAGAATTAAAAAATGATTGACCAACTATCTAAGTATTACAGTTGTAGAATACTAACTGAAAAGGATATTCCAAGTATTTTATCTTTATATGAAAGCAATCCTCTATATTTTCAGTATTGTCCACCAGCGCCAAATTTGGCAAGTATAAAAGAGGACATGCTTCGTCTACCTGAGGGTAAAGCTAAGGCTGATAAGTTTTATGTTGGCTTTTGGAATAATTCTAAGCTTGTGGCTGTTATGGATTTTGTTTATGCATATCCTGATGAGGAGACTATTTTTATTGGTTTGTTCATGGTTGATCAAGCCTATCAGGGGAAAGGAATTGGCGGTCAGATTGTGACAGAAGCGCTAGCTTATTTTGCTAACAACTTTCGAAAAGCACGTTTGGCTTATGTCAAGGGGAATCCTCAATCTCAGCATTTTTGGGAAAAGCAGGGCTTTAAACCAATTGGATGCGAGGTTAAGCAAGCACTCTATACGGTTGTTATCGTTGAACAGAGCTTAGGAGATTAGAAATGGCATCAAGTAAGAACTATTTGGAATTTGTTTTGGAGCAATTATCAGGATTAGATGATGTGACTTACCGTTCCATGATGGGAGAGTATATTCTTTACTTCCGTGGCAAGATTATTGGCGGCATTTATGACGATCGCTTTTTAGTTAAACCCGTGCAAGCAGTCTTAGATAAGATTGACCAACCTTCTTTTGAGTTTCCATACGAAGGTGCCAAAGAAATGATTTTAGTGGAAGACCTTGATAATAAGATGTTTCTAGAAGATTTAATTTTAGCCATGTATGATCAATTGCCAATGCCCAAACCTAAAAAGAAAAAGCAAATATGAACAAAGCAACAAAGAAGCCTGCTAAGGCCCTGTCTTTGCACGGGCAAAACTTTATATATAAAAAGAAGCTGAGACGAAAGAGCTCAGCTTCCTTTGGTTTATATAGTTGTCATTACAAGACGCAGTGGTTGGGCGAAACTCTGTTGACTTTATTCAATTTAGAATTTCTTATGCACAATTGAGTCTGGAACGAAAGTCTCCAGTTGCAAAGTATACAGTACAATAAACCAATGATGCAGTAGCTGATGACACAAAGCACAGTGGGTAGGACTTGCGAAGTCATCCTTTTCTTTTCAAAATTTATACTAAATCATTGATATCGGTGTAGTCACGATTGAGCCCTTCTGCAACTGGTCGGCTAGTGAGATAACCTTTATAAGTAGTCACTCCTTGTTGTAGCCCCCAATCATCTGCAATAGCTTGTTCAAACCCTTTGTCCGCCAAAGCTTCAATGTAAGGAAGTGTTACATTTGTTAAAGCAAGAGTTGATGTGCGAGCAACAGCACCTGGGATGTTGGCAACGGCATAGTGAAGTACACCATGTTTTTCATAGACAGGTTCATCGTGAGTGGTTACACGATCAGCAGTTGCAACAACTCCACCTTGGTCAACGGCTACATCCACAATAACAGATCCAGATCGCATTTTACTGACCATTTCATCAGTAACGAGCTTGGGAGCTTTGGCACCAGGGATTAATACTGCTCCAATCACTACATCGGCCTCTTTGACACTTTCAGCAATATTGAAAGAATTAGACATAAGGGTCTGGATTTGGTGACCAAAAAGGTCTTCTAGTTCTGACAGTCGTTTAGCGCTGATATCAAGAATAGTGACCTGCGCTCCCAGTCCTAAAGCGATGCGAGCTGCGTGTGTCCCAACAACTCCACCTCCGATGATAGTGACTTTTCCTTTAGGAACACCAGGAACCCCGCCTAGTAGCACGCCAGAACCGCCTTCTTGTTTGGTTAAAAAGTGAGCTCCAAGCTGCACAGCCATTCTCCCTGCGACCTCACTCATAGGAACGAGCAGAGGGAGTTTTCCTTCTTGGTCACGAACGGTTTCGTAAGCAATCCCTGTTGTTTTGCCCACAATCATCGCATCGGCTAATTCAGATGCAGCAGCCATGTGCAGATAAGTGAAAAGCAAGAGGTCATCACGTAAGAAGCCGTATTCAGCAGCTAAGGGCTCTTTGACTTTGACAACTAGATCAGCTGTCCAAGCTTCGGCTGCAGTTGTAACAATTGTCGCTCCCTGTGCTTTGTAGTCAGCGTCTGTAAATCCAGAACCAAGACCAGCTTTGGTTTCAACCAAAACCTGATGACCTTTTTGGACAAGACTGTGAACGCCAGCTGGTGTTAAAGCAACACGATTCTCATTGTTTTTAATTTCTTTTGGAATACCGATTAACATAGATTTACTCCTTTTTTGAGATGTTTTTATTGTATATGATAAATTGTAAAATATAGTGCAACAAAAAAACTCATAGCGTTTCATTGGTGTAAACTGTAAGTAACCACACAAACAGAATCCCGAGGAAAAACTATGAGCTACTTCCATCTTACCATAACCGACCGAATAAAGATAGAAACCTACTTGGAATTAGGTTTGAAACCTTGCCAAATTGCAAGTAAACTTGGCGTCCATAAGTCTACCATTTCAAGAGAGTTAAGACGATGCCAAAATGGTTACTCCGCAGCCCTAGCACAGGAACAGTATGACCACAGGGCTAAGCAAAAAGGTCGGAAGTCTCGTTTGACACCAACGTTGAAAAAGGAAATTGAGGACGGTTTAAAATCCTCCTGGTCGCCTGAACAGATTTGTGGCCGCTATCAGCTTGAACAAAGGCCGATGGTAGCTTTTAAAACAATCTATAACTGGCTCTATGCTGGTTTGATTGCTCTGGATTTGAGTGTCCTTCGTCGTAAAGGAAAAACTCGACAACCTAAAGAAACACGTGGAAGATTTAGGATTGGCACATCGATTGCCAAACGTCCTAAAGAGGTCAGGAATCGTGAGACCTTTGGTCACTGGGAGCTCGATACTGTGGTGTCTTCCAGAGGCAAAAGCAAGGGCTGTTTAGCGACCTTTCTGGAGCGAAAAACGCGCTTTTACTTAGCTTTCAAGATACCAGACAGAACAGCCAAATCCATGTTTTCAGCCATCGAACAACTTTATAAGCTATTTCCAAAAGAGGCTCTTAAAACCTTCACTTCAGATAGGGGAAAAGAGTTTGCCTGCTATCCTCTGGTAGAGAATTTAGGAATTTCCTTTTTCTTTGCGGACGCCTATTCATCCTGGCAGAGAGGAAGCAATGAAAACGCCAATGGCTTACTAAGAGAATATTTTCCAAAGAAAACAGATTTAGCCGCTATCTCTGATGAGGCTTTGAACAAGGCCTTATATGATATCAATCACCGACCACGAAAATGTTTAGCTTACAGAACTGCTTGTGAAGCTCTAGTGGATGAGTACGAGTAAATGTTGCACTTATTCTTGCAATTTATCATATAAAAACGTTTTAAAAATCAAGGTAAAATTAGAAACATTGATTTCAGTGAATATTTATGTTATGCTATGAGGCAACATAGGAGGTTCGTGTAAAATGGAAAGTATTTATCTAAAGCTAGCTGAAAACCGAACTTTGGAAACAGATCGCCTGCTCTTGCGGCCTGTGACCTTAGATGATGCGAAGGATATGTTTGAATATTCCTCTGATGAAGAAAATACTCGCTACACTTTTTTACCTAATAAAGATTTGGAAGAAACTAAAAATATTATTGCTCGTTTATTTATTAGTCGACCGCTCGGAAATTGGGGAATTGAGTTAAAAGAAAATGGAAAACTGATTGGCAGCATTGACCTACACAAGCTAGATCCGGTCCTCAAAAAGGTGGCTATCGGCTATGTGATTCATAAGAATTACTGGAATCAGGGCTTGGCAACGGAAGCTTTGAAAGAAATAATCCAGCTGGCTTTTGAACGTTTGAATATGAATATGTTGGTGGCTCTCCATGATGTGGAAAATCCAGCTTCAGGACGAGTTATGGAAAAGGCTGGTATGAACTTTTCTCACATAGATCCGTATGCTGCCTTGGATTTACATAAAGAAGGTCGAATTTCTCAGAGAGCTTATTATCGTTTGACAAAGGAAGATTATTTTAAAAAATACTGATATGAATGTGACATTTATAGGAAATTTTAATGATGAACAGGTTCTTTTTGGAACGTTCTGGCAAAGAGTTCTTTCTCTTTTGATGAAAACATTTTTCAAATCTATTGACAAGAATCTATCTGCATGATATAGTAGATAGGTACTGCTGATTTAGCTCAGTTGGCAGAGCGCATCCATGGTAAGGATGAGGTCGCCGGTTCGATCCCGGCAATTAGCATGAAGAACAGGAAAAAGCCCAATTTTAATGGGCTTTTTTGCATTGGTGACGATATTAAGACATCAAATTCACCAGCTATTATAGGTGATGGTATTCGCTTAGGTCAAAGCGTTGGTACAGACCTAGTCGGTTTGGCCTTCTATCAAATAATGCTGGTATCTGACCCGATTACAGGCGTCTCCGGCTAACTTCATCATGGTCAATACTTAAGGAAAACGTTTTGTAGATGAGTACGGTAGTCGAGATAAATTGGCCCAAGCAGCAATTGACAATGACGGTCTTTTCTATCTAATTGCAGACGAAGATATCAAAGAAACAGCTTATAATACCAGTCAAGAAAAGATTGATGCGCAGGTAGCGAATGGAACACTCTACCGAGCAGATAGTTTGGAAGAATTGGCAGAGCAAATTGGTGTGGATCCAGCAGTCTTTGTTCAAACTATTAAGGATTATAATTCTTATGTTGATGCGGGCTATGATCCTGAATTTGAAAAGGGAGCTTTCGACCTCAAGGTTGAAAAAGCACCGTTTTATGCCACTCCTCGAAAACTAGCCGTTCACCACACTATGGGTGGGCTTAAGATTGATACGGAAACACATGTTATCAATAAACAAGGACAAGTTATCCAAGGTCTCTATGCAGCTGGAGAAGTAGCTGGCGGACTGCATGCCGGAAACCGTTTAGGTGGCAATTCCCTTACTGATATTTTCACTTTTGGACGTATCGCAGCCGAAATTGCTATTACAAAGAATTGTTAATCTTGATTTTAAGGCAGAAAATTCATTCAGTTTTGGGAGGATTTTTTGTAAATATTCTTGACAAGCATTTCTTTTAATGTTAAAGTATTAACTAATTAAAAGTAGAAAGGAGAATGTATCATGAATAATGTAAAACAAAACAGTACTCAGGTATATCATGCGACAGAACTCCTTTCTAGCACAGCACTGTAATTTATTTTTGATGAAAAAATAAATAAAAGCAAGTAAGCTCAAGACAGGTTTATTCTGTCTTGGGCTTTTTTGTGCGTTTCGGGAAGGATTAGGATGATTAAAAGTTTATTTGGATATATAAAAGAGCATAAATGGTTATATTTATCCATTGCTCTGGTTTTACTATTGTATGATTTTACCATGTTGATTCCAACACAGGTGATTCAGCGTTTGGTAGATCATCTGTCGCATCATAGTTTGACACAGCAGCATTTAATTAAAGATGTTGGTTTGTTAGCTTTGGTGACAATTTGCAACTATCTGTCGGCTTACTATTGGCATTTAAAGATATATCAGTCGTCCATTGACTATAAGTTTCTCATGCAAAGAAGGGCTTTTGAGAAATTGGTAGCTATGAGAACGCCTTTCTACGAAAAATTTCGTTCTGGCGATATTCTAACGCGTTTTTCAACGGATGTTGAGGGAATGATGGAGATGGCTGGCTATGGGATTGTCATTCTCTTATACACAGGAGGCATGATTGCCTTTGTCGTTCCGACCATGTTTTTTATCTCATGGGAAATTAGCTTACTGGCTATGCTTCCGCTTATGATATTGATGATATGGATTTATTTTCTTGGTAAAAAACAAGATAAACTAGTCGAAAATAATCGTGAAGCAGTGGCATCTTTGAATGATGAGGTATTGGAAACGATAGAGGGAGTCCGAGTTGCGCGTGCTTATAGCAAGAAAACAACTCAGAAAGAACAGTTCCAATTGCGCACGAAAGCTTTATCTAAGGTCGGCGATCAAATTGCTGGCATTCAGTATCTTTACGCACCGCTCTCTTCTGTCTTTATCGCTTTATCAACGATTATTGTGCTTCTTATTGGTGCTGCTTTTATAAAAACGGGACAGTTGACAATTGGGCAAGTGATTGCTCTTCAATTGTATATGATTAGCCTGATTGAACCTTTTTGGATGCTGTCGGATTTTATCTTGGTCTATCAAACGGGGAAGACGTCTTTTAAAAAGGTAACAGAACTGATTGAAACGACAGATGATATGGAAATGAGTGGAAAAGAGGAGTTGCAACATCTTATCTCTATTCGTTTTCAGGATTATCATTTCACTTATCCACAAACAAAAAGACCTAGCTTGCGTAACATAGCTTGGCAAATTGAAGCAGGAAAGACATATGGTATTGTTGGAAAAACAGGCTCTGGTAAAACAACCTTAGTTCGTCAGCTTCTTCAGCAATATCCTATTGGACAAGGGGAATTTCAGATAAATGGAAAATCCGTCAGTCACTATTCACGTCCATCGATTGAAGCAATGATTGGCTATGTCCCTCAGGAGCATATTTTGTTCTCAAAATCTGTCAAAGACAATATTGCCTTTGGTAAGAGAAATGCGACATTAAGTGATATTGAGAAAGCTATTAAAACAGCAGCATTTTCAGAAGATTTAAAACGAATGCCAGACGGACTGGAAACGCTTATTGGTGAGAGGGGAGTGTCAATATCTGGCGGTCAAAAACAAAGAATTTCTTTGGCACGCGCTTTTATTAGACAGCCAGAAGTCCTTGTTTTGGATGATTCTTTGTCGGCAGTTGACGCTCAAACAGAGCGTCGAATTATCAAAAATCTTCAGGATATGCGAGCTAATCAGACAACGATCATTGTGACACACCGTTTGTCAGCTATCCAGCAGGCAGACTGGGTTCTTGTCTTAGAAGATGGACAAATTGTTGAAGAGGGGACACCGAACCAGTTGCTAAATAAAGGAGGTTGGTACGCCGAACAATATCAACGGCAGCAACATCAGAAAGGAGGGAGTGAATGAGTATCATTAGCCGTTTATTAAAAGAACTAAAAGTTGTTCGAATTGCATTCTTTCTTGCGGTTGGAATTGCTGTTTTAGCAACGGTGACTAGCCAACTGTCTCCTCTCTGTTTGAGAAATATGATAGACGGACCGCTTACACAGATTGGAAACGGAAAAGATCGTCAGGTTCAGCTTTTGCAATTAGCTGGATTATACCTAATTGCTGTAGTTTTGGGGAGTGCCTTGACTTACTTAGGCGACCGACTTTTAGCGCATTGTGGCAACAAAGTTGCCGAACATCTGAGAAATGAAGCTTATCAGGTTATGCAAAATTTGCCGATTTCTTACTTTGATGATAAGCCGGCAGGGAAGATTGCGACCAGAATTGTAAATGACACGGAAACCTTACGAAGACAATTTTATGCCAGTTTGGTTAGTGTTTTGATTCAAGTTCTTCGGATTGTTTTTACCTACGTTCTGTTATTTTATTTTAATCCGCTTGCAGCCTCAGTGCTGTTGCTATTACTTCCTGCTTTTTATGGAATTCAGGTATTTTATAAAAAACTAACGGACAAGCCGATGAAAGATTTCTACGATTCACGTAGTGACATCAATAATCAAGTGAATGAATTGATGCATGGAGCTAGTTTGATACAGCTATATCATCAGGAAAAAATAGTTCTTTCAGAATTTGATGTAACTGCCCGAAAAATGAGCCAAGCTGATAAACAAATTGTATGGGTAAGCGCTCTTTCATCTTGGCCGTTAACGGAATTTTTGAAAAATGCAGTGCTTGCTGTTATTTTGACAATAGTTGGCCAGCAATTTTTAGGCGGTCATAGCGTTATTACCGCAGGTGTACTGTTTGTCTATCTCAATTATATTATTGATTTATTTGATATGATGGGTTTTCTGGTTCGACTTTTCCCGAATGTACAACGATCATTGGAAACAGGAAAACGAGTTTTAGAATTGCTAGATCAACCTCAGGAAGCGGATGAGAAAGCCCAGTTAGTAGTCAATAAAGGTGAGGTTGTGTTTGAACATGTGAGCTTTGCGTATGAGAAAGAAAAAACTATCCTGCACGATATTAGCTTTAAGGCAAAGCAAGGAGAGACGATTGCTTTGGTAGGGCATACCGGCTCCGGAAAATCTTCTATCATGAACCTACTTTATCGTTTCTACGATCCCCAAAAAGGGAAAATATATATTGATCAACAAGATATTCAACAATATTCTCGTGAAAGTCTTCGTAGTCACATGGGGATTGTTTTGCAAGATCCTTATCTATTCACAGGAACACTAGCAAGCAATGTAGCGATGAGCCATTCAGGCATCAATCGTGAAAAAGTTTTGGAATCTTTAGAAAAAGTCGGTGCAGGGGACTTGCTGGCTCGTTGTAAAGAAGGAATTGACGAGCCTGTAAAGGATAAAGGGGCGGCGTTTTCGAGCGGTGAACGGCAATTGATTTCATTTGCTCGAACTCTCTATGCTAATCCCAAAATTTTAATATTGGACGAAGCAACTTCTCATATTGATACAGAAACCGAAGAGCTGATTCAAAAAGCAATGGCGGTGGTAAAGGAGGGGAGAACGACTTTTATCATTGCTCACCGTTTATCCACCATTCAAGATGCAGACCAAATTTTGGTTATTTCTGAAGGAAAGATTGTGGAGCGAGGGCAACATGATACATTGGTAAAACAAAATGGCATCTATGCGCAAATGAGCCGCCTCCAGCAACAAGTATAAGTTTTGAAAGAAAAAATATGAAATAAAGAGCAGAACGAAATAGTAAATGATTTATAAATCAGGCATCCCTATCTGAAATATGGTATAATGAAGTGATACTAATAAAGTGGGTGTAATATGTATATAGAAATGGTCGACGAGACAGGGCAAGTTTCAGAAGAAATCATCAAGCAAACACATGATATACTGGAATTTGCTGCTAAAAAGATTGGCAAAGAAGAAAAAGAAATGGCAGTGACATTTGTTACCAACGAGCGCAGCCATGAGCTGAATTTGGAATATCGAGATACGGACCGCCCGACAGATGTTATCAGCTTGGAGTACAAGCCTGAGCTGGACATTGCCATTGACGAGGAGGATTTACTAGAAAATCCTGAGCTGGCGGAAATGTTAGAAGATTTTGATGCCTATATCGGAGAACTCTTTATTTCCATAGATAAGGCGCGTGAACAAGCAGAAGAATATGGTCACAGCTTTGAGCGGGAAATGGGTTTTCTTGCAGTACATGGTTTTCTGCATATCAATGGATACGATCACTATACGCCGGAAGAAGAGGCGGAAATGTTTGGCTTACAGGAAGAAATTTTGACTGCTTATGGACTTACAAGACAATAATACAAACAAACGTAAATGGAAAAATCGAGATGTCATTTCGAGTTTAGAATTTGCTCTGACAGGTATTTTTACAGCAATCAAAGAAGAACGTAATATGCGCAATCATGCCGTTTCAGCAGTTGCGGTCGTGCTTGCAGGATTGCTTTTTTGGGTATCTGCGATAGAGTGGCTCTTTCTCTTTTTGAGTATTTTTCTAGTCATTTCTTTTGAGATTATGAACTCTGCTATTGAAAATGTGGTGGACTTAGCTAGTGATTATCACTTCTCCATGCGAGCTAAAAACGCCAAGGATATGGCAGCAGGAGCTGTTTTGGTTGTTTCCGGTTTTGCGGTTATAACAGGAATGATTATTTTCGTTCCGAAAATTTGGAATTTACTTTTTTAACATGAAAATCGGAGAATCCTTTCCGATTTTCTTATATTAGACTAATAAGGAATAAACGAGGTGAAAAATGACCTTTAAATCAGGATTTGTTGCTATTTTAGGACGTCCAAATGTTGGAAAGTCTACTTTTTTAAATCATGTTATGGGGCAAAAGATTGCTATCATGAGTGATAAGGCTCAGACGACTCGTAACAAGATTATGGGAATTTACACGACAGATCAGGAGCAGATTGTTTTTATTGATACGCCGGGGATTCATAAGCCTAAGACTGCCTTGGGCGACTTTATGGTGGAATCTGCCTACAGCACGTTGCGTGAAGTGGATACAGTTTTTTTTATGGTTTCTGCCGATGAAAAACGCGGTAAGGGTGATGATATGATCATGGAACGCTTAAAAGTAGCTAAAGTCCCTGTTATTCTGGTCATCAATAAAATTGATAAAGTACACCCGAATCAGCTGCTGAGTCAGATTGATGATTACCGCAAGCAGATGGACTTTAAGGAAGTTGTGCCAATTTCTGCTCTTCAAGGCAATAATGTTTCGCATCTGGTTGATATTTTAAGTGAAAACTTAGAGGAAGGTTTCCAATATTTCCCAGCTGACCAGATTACCGACCACCCTGAGCGTTTTTTGGTTTCTGAGATGATTCGGGAAAAGGTTTTATTGCTGACACGTGAAGAAATTCCGCATTCAGTAGCGGTAGTCATTGACAGTATGAAGCGGGATGAGGAGACTGACAAGATTCATATCCGTGCTACCATTATGGTGGAAAGAGATAGTCAAAAGGGCATTATCATCGGCAAAGGCGGATCTATGCTTAAGAAAATCGGATCTTTGGCACGCCGCGACATTGAACTCATGCTAGGTGATAAAGTCTTTCTTGAAACTTGGATTAAAGTCAAGAAAAACTGGCGGGACAAAAAGCTAGACTTGGCAGATTTTGGATATAACAAAAAGGAGTATTAGAGGCTGAGGAAGATGAGGTCGTTATTTGTCGCAGAAAAAGGTCACCAAAATGATAAAAGTATTGTCCTTTTGCATGCGTCTGGTTCTAGCAGTTAGATGTGGGCACATCATATCGCTGAGTTAAAAAATGATTTTCACTGTATAGCTGTTGATTTGCCTGGACATGGTTCTAGCCGCGACATTGGGTGGACAAATTTTAATGATGTTACAGAAATGATTGCTGATATTATCAAAAACAGGGCTCACGGCAAGCCGCACCTTGTTGGACTATCGTTGGGAGGCGGTCTCGTTCTTAAATTGTTGGAAAAACATGCTGATTTATTTGATAGAGCGATTGTTGACGGTGCTAGTCATGAACCGATTAATGGGCATGGTAAAGTTATTGCCGTTGTCTACATCATGTCGTTATTTAAAAACACTAAGCTAATTGGTCAACTTTATGACAAAAATGATGCAGGATGATGGGGTCGCTGAAGAGGATTGCCGAGGCTTTATTGATGATTTGCAAAGAGCATCCAGAAAATCGTTTCGCCGAGCAATGTTACAGGCAAATCTGCTGAGGATTACTGCAAATTTCGACAATCCTGTTTTCTCTGTTTCGGGCGGTAAAGAATCGAAGTCAATTCATGAATCTCACAAAGAATTGGCAAGAAAAAACAGACTGAGTGATTGTGCCTATTATCCAAATAAAGGGCATGTGTGGCTGTTTAGTGATACTGACACGCATATACAATTACTCCGCTACTTTTTTAAGACGGAGCATTTCCATATAAATTGAAAGGTTTCTAAATATGGACTACATTTCCTACATTCGCTCAAAAGTTGGGCATGATAAGGTTATCCTGACCTTTGCTGGTGGTATTTTAGCAGATGACAAGGGACGCGTGCTGTTGCAACTACGCGGGGATAAGAAAACATGGGCTATTCCAGGCGGTGCAATGGAGCTTGGCGAATCCACTCTTGATACTGCTAAGCGTGAATTTTTTGAAGAAACTGGCATTGAAGTAGAAGCTACTCGTTTTCTCAATGTTTACAGTAATTTCGAGGAAGTTTATCCGAATGGTGATGCGGTGCAGACGGTTGTCTTCATCTATGAGCTGGTGGCGGTTTCATCAGTGAATATTGCAGATTTTCACAATGAAGAAACTCTATGCCTGCGTTTCTTTTCTAAGGAAGAAATTGAGAATTTAGAATTTGTGAGTAGTAAGCATCGCCTGATGTTAGCTGAGTATTTTGATGACAACTTTGCGATGGGACATTGAGTTGAGATTGACATATAATCCGTGATTAATTTATTTTTTAAGGAGGTAGGGCAATGGAATTTGTAAATCTTTTAGTGGAAAATGTGGAACGAGCCGAGGAGCGTTTTTTGTCGGTGCTGACTAATTTATCTGTGGAAGAAGTGAATGCTTTTCCGGTTGCGGATACAGTTCCGTCCATTAAGTCTGTGACTTGGTTGACTTGGCATACGGCTCGGGAGCTGGATTTTCAGATTGCTGATTTAGCTAAGACCGAGCCAGTCTGGTTCTCTAAAGGCTGGAAGAAAAAGTTTGCTTTGGATTTGCCAGATGATACAGAAGATTGGCATCACACTCCTCAAGAAGCGCATAAAGTTGTGGTGACAGATATTGAGTTTCTCAAAGGTTATCTGTCTGATGCGGTTGCGGCAACAATTGCTTATTTATCAGAGGTGAATGAGGATAGTTTGGACGATGTTGTTGATGAGAATTGGACTCCAGCTGTTAAGCGTGGGAATCGTTTAGTATCTATCATTGACGATGCTACTATGCATTCAGGTCAGGCAATCTATGCTCACCGCCTGCTAGGAAGAGAAGATTGAAAAAGGTAATGGTAGGGGAAATTCGAGCAGTCGAAAAATCTCATCTAGCTGACTGGGCTTACTTTGCTCATTTAGCTTGGAAAACAGAGAAAAAGAAATTACTAGCAGCATTTTCTGAAGGAAAATTTCCTAATGAATTTTTATACTACTTAGAAGGAGAAACTGTTGCTTGGATTAGCTTATCTATGCGTTCGGAATATATGGAAGGGGCAGAGCAATTTCCTGTCGCATATATTGAAGGCATAGCGGTAGCACCTGCTTTTCAAAGAAATGGTATTGATACTCAGCTTGTGGATTTTGCACAGTCGTGGGCGACAGAAAAAGGAGTGTCTCAGCTAGCTTCAGATTGTGATATAGACAATGTAGTCAGTCAAGCTTTTCACAAGAGTGGGGGATTTGAAGAAATAAGTCGAACTGTTCATTACATATTACATTTGGATAAGAAAGGATAAAGATTTTATGCCCGAATTACCAGAAGTAGAAACGGTACGCCGTGGTTTAGAGCGGCTGGTTAAAGGAAAAGAGATTGAAAAGGTAGATGTCCGTTATGCCAAGATGATTGGAACGGGGGCAGATCCTTTTGTCTTAGAATTACCAGGGCAAAGCATTGATGCTGTTGGGCGTCGGGGGAAGTATCTGATTTTTTATTTGACGAATTGGGTGCTGATTTCGCATTTGCGAATGGAAGGAAAGTATCTTTTCTATCCTGAAGAGGTCCAGTTGACGAAGCATTCTCATGTAATTTTTCATTTTACAGATGGCAGCAGCCTCGTTTATCAGGATGTTCGGAAATTTGGCACGATGGAGTTGTTGAGAAAAGAACAAATAACATCCTATTTTACTGAGCGAAAGCTGGGACCAGAACCGACTGAATCAGATTTTCATTTACCACCATTTAAAGTTGCTCTGAAAAAATCTAAGAAATTGATAAAACCTTACCTGCTGGATCAAACCTTAGTCGCGGGTCTTGGTAATATCTATGTGGACGAAGTTTTATGGCGGGCGCAGATTCATCCAGCAAGAGCAGCCCAAAGCTTGACTGCAAAAGAAGCAGAGGAATTACGCAAGCAGATTATTGCAGTCTTGCAGCTAGGTATTGAAAAGGGAGGCTCAACTATTCGCACCTACCGCAATGCGTTGGGAGAAGACGGCACCATGCAAGATTTCCTGCAAGTCTATGGAAAAACAGGTCAACCTTGCACTAGATGCGGTCATGAAATTGAAAAAATCAAACTAGCTGGTCGCGGAACTCATCTTTGCCCACATTGTCAAAAAATGAGGTAGGACATGGCAAAAATAATTGGAATTACAGGCGGAATCGCCTCTGGAAAATCAGTTGTAACAGACTTCCTGCGCTCTCAAGGTTATCAAGTGATTGATGCGGATCAGGTGGTTCATGAATTGCAGACTAAAGGCGGTAAACTCTATCAAGCATTGATCAGCTGGCTAGGGTCTGCTATCTTGAACGAAGCAGGTGAGCTTGATCGTCCTAAACTATCTCAGCTCATTTTTTCTAGCCAGGAAAATTTAGCGAAATCTTCCCAACTACAAAATGATATCATTCGGCAAGAGTTAACCAATCGACGCGACCAACTGGCTAAGACTGAGGAGACTTTCTTTATGGATATTCCGCTCTTATTTGAGCAGGATTATGCAGACTGGTTTGATGAGGTTTGGCTGGTTTACGTGAATCCAGAGACACAAATCAAGCGGCTGAAGGCACGAAATGGCTATTCACAAGAAGAAGCGCAGCAACGCCTTGCCAGTCAGATGAAGCTGGAGGATAAAGTTCCTTATGCAGATTTTGTAATCAAAAATGATGGTAATTTAGAAGAGCTGATAGAACAGATTGATAAGAAGCTTAGGAGATTAAGAAATGATGAAAGCAATGGTTTATAGAGGAGGCGATTTGGGGAATGCTTTTGAAGTAAAAGAGATAAAACGCCCAATTCCTAAGGAACACCAGATTCTAGTGAAAGTAAACTATTCTTCTCTAAATAATGTTGACTATGAGCGCTTTAAAGGGAAAAAACTGTCTTTGTTTGCTCGAGCAACCCTTCTTTTTGGAGGTAAAGGAAAAATTTTGGGAGGTGAAGTTTCAGGGCAGGTCGAAGCAGTTGGAGAACAAGTTCAAAACTTTAAAAAAGGAGATGAGGTCTTTGGTCAAACATTAGGTTTCATGGCTTTCGGAGCTTGGGCTGAATATGCTTTACTGGAAGAAAAGCAGACTGTACTTAAACCAAGCTATCTCTCATATGAAGAAGCAGCTGTTTTAGCTAGTGCCTCTAAGACAGCCATAGGCGCTTTATGTACAGGGCAATTGCAGTCTGGTCAGAGTGTCTTAATTTATGGTGCTTCGGGCGGTGTAGGGCACCTTTTAGTGTGTTACGCCAAAGCTTTAGGAGCATCTATAACCGGTGTATGCAGCCAGCGCAATTTGAAGATGGCAACTGATTTGGGATGTGATAGAGTCATTGATTATCAACATGATGACTTTGAGAAAGCAGCAGGAAAAGATGATCTCATTTTAGCCGTTAATGGACATGTTGATTTGAAGATACTAAAGGCACATTTGAAGAAAGATGGTATTCTAGTAGGTGTAGGAGCGAGCTATCTGCCTGCTTCATTCTTGCAATCTTTCTTTTCAAAAAGGGTTCGCTATTTTAGTTACTTTCTAAAACCAAGAGCAGCTTATTATAATGAAATGCAGATGTTAGTGATGAAGAAAGAAATCAAACCTTTCATTGATAAGGTCTATCCCATTACTCAGGTTTCACAAGCTATCCAATATGTGATGAACGAACACCCCCAAGGAAAGATTGCTTTAAGAATTCATTTTTAGTATAGACAACCCTATATTAGATAGGCTATCATTCAGATGATGCTCAAAGTAGCCTAATAGATTGATTATTGGTTAATGACAAAGGATAAGAATTGTGTCAATTGAACATTGATTATAAAAAATTTTTAAAGACTGGCTGGGAAAATCATTATTAAAAGTGCACAACTAGGATCTTTAGAAGAATTAAAAGGGCAGAGTGATGTTTATTATTCTGTGTTATAAACAAGTTGGAAAGAAGATGATTTTATTAAGAATCAAGTGAATTGGAAACGGAATTTATGGATTGCTTGGCTGGGGAACTTTTTTATAGGTGCTAGCCTGTCACTAGTTGTTCCCTTTATGTCTTTGTATGTGGAAGAATTAGGTGCTAGAGGCTCCATGGTTGAATTTTATTCAGGTTTGGCGGTTTCGAGCACAGCTTTGACAGCCGCTCTTTTATCTCCTGTCTGGGGAAGTTTAGCTGATAAATATGGCCGCAAGCCTATGATGATTCGGGCAGCTTTTGCAATGACCTTTACGATGGGAGGCTTGGCTTTTGTACCAAATGTATTTTGGCTCATTGTATTGAGACTATTAAATGGAGTGTTTTCTGGTTATGTACCGAATAGCACGGCTTTGATTGCTAGTCAAGCTCCTAAAAAACACTCTGGTTATGCCTTGGGAACATTGTCAACAGGTGTCGTAGCGGGGACTCTGATGGGACCGCTCTTAGGAGGAATGATAACTCAAAGTTTGGGAATGAGAAATGTTTTCCTTTTGGTTGGATTTTTCTTGTTTGTTGTTACTTTGTGGACCATTTTTGGGATAAAAGAAGATTTTCATCCTGTCTCTAAAGGAAAAGAAGTTTCGACCAAGCAACTATTTCAGCGAATTCCTCAAAAATCAATCCTTTTTGGCTTGTTTATTACTAGCATGGTGATTCAGATGATTGGACAGTCCATTTCCCCTATTTTGACACTTTATATCCGCTCTTTAGGGCAAAAGGAAAATCTATTGTTAGTATCTGGTGCAATTGTTTCAGCAATGGGGGTCTCAAGTATATTTTCTTCTAGTTGGTTAGGAAAATTAGGAGATAAAATAGGAAACCACCGTTTGCTCTTGCTGGCTCTTTTGTATAGTTTTGTAATTTATATTTTCTGTGCGAGGGCTGGTACGCCACTTGAATTGGGAATTTATCGCTTTCTATTTGGATTGGGCACTGGAGCTCTTCTGCCCGGAGTTAGTTCTTTACTGAATAAAATCACACCTAAAGAAGGTATTTCACGGATTTTCAGTTACAATCAAACCTTCTTTTATATTGGTGGCGTTATTGGGCCGTTAATGGGGTCAGCTATTTCTGTTCATTTTGGCTATCATTGGGTTTTCTATAGTACAGCAGGCTTAGCTTTATTGAATTTTTTCTTTTTATTATTTAGTTTTAGAAAGTATTTAGGAGTGAGAGAAGTCAGTGCGGGTAAAAATTAATTTACAATGTTCAAGTTGTGGCAGTCAGAATTATTTAACAAGCAAAAATATGAAAACACATCCAGAAAGGATTGAAGTGTTGAAGTATTGCCCAAAAGAAAGAAAAGTGACCTTACATCTTGAATCAAAATAAGTTTTATGATAAAATAGTTAAGATTTTAAGGAGTTTGATATGTATAATTTATTATTAACCATTTTATTGATTTTATCAGTATTTATTTTAATCGCAATTTTTATGCAGCCTACAAAAAATCAATCAAGTAATGTATTTGACGCAAGCGCAGGAGACTTGTTTGAAAGACCAAAAGCAAGAGGTTTTGAAGCAGTTATGCAGCGTTTGACAGGAGTGATGGTTTTCTTTTGGTTGTTGATTGCACTAATGCTGACAATCTTATCTAGTAAATAAAATGGGCTTTGACTTTGTCTTTGCCTATTTTTTCTGTATTAGATAAGAAAAGGCGACTGAAAGTTTAGAAAACATAAGAAAAAGGAAAGAATGAAAGAAGAAATTTTAAGTTATTTAAGAGAAAAAAAAGAAGCTAGTATGGATGAGCTGGCACAAAGATTAGGAAAAGAAAAAGCAAAAGACTTTAGAAATTTAGTTCAGACGATTTCTGAAATGGAACGAAAGCGTCAGTTGACCTTTAGTAATGTTGGGAAAATCCAACTTCGTAAAGAAAAGCAGCTGCTTACTTTGAAAGGGACCTTTCACGCCCATAAAAATGGCTTTGGTTTTGTTACCTTAAATGAAGAAGAGGATGATCTTTTTATTGGTCGCAATGATGTCAACTATGCGATTGATGGTGATACGGTAGAAGTTGCAATTACTAAGGTTGCAGATCGCAGCAAGGGAACATCTGCTGAAGCGAAGGTTATTGATATTTTGGAACACAGCTTAAAAACAGCAGTGGGTCAGCTCATCTTGGATGAAGAAAAGCCTAAGTATGCTGGTTATATTCGGTCAAAAAATCAGAAAATCAGTCAACCTATTTATATTAAGAAGCCTGCTTTGGTTTTGGATGGAACAGAGATTTTAAAAGTAGAGATTGATAAATATCCAACTAAAAAGCATGACTTTTTTGTAGCTACTATTTTGGATGTAGTGGGTCACAAGGATGATCCGGGTATTGATGTTCTGGAAGTTTTGGAGTCCATGGATATTGTGTCTGAGTTTCCAGAAAGAGTTTTGAAGGAAGCATCAGCGATTCCAGAGACGCTGTCTGAAAAGGATTTTGAAGGACGTTTAAATCTGCGTAATGAAATTACCTTTACCATTGACGGGGCGGATGCGAAAGATTTGGATGATGCAGTTCATATCAAGAAGCTGAAAAACGGCCATTTTGAACTAGGAGTTCACATTGCAGATGTTTCTTACTATGTCAAAGAAGGATCCGAGTTGGACAAGGAAGCCCTCAACCGAGCGACATCGGTTTATGTGACCGACCGTGTAATACCGATGCTACCTGAGCGCCTGTCCAATGGCATCTGCTCGCTCAATCCTAATGTAGATCGACTGACGCAATCGGCTATCATGGAGATTAATCAAAAAGGTCAAGTTATCAAGCATACCATTACTCAAACGGTCATTAAAACCACTTTTCGTATGACCTATAGCGATGTGAATGACATGATTGCTGGAGATGAGGAAAAACAAGCAGCTTTTAAAGCGATTTTGCCGAGCGTTGAAGCAATGGCAGAACTTCATACTATTTTAGAAACGATGCGGTTTAAGCGCGGAGCTCTTAATTTTGATACGAAAGAAGCTAAAATTTTGGTCAATAAGACTGGACGTCCAGTAGATATTGTTTTGCGCCAGCGTGGACTTGCGGAGCGTATGATTGAGTCCTTTATGCTAGTCGCCAATGAAACAGTAGCAGAGCATTTTGCTACGTTAAACCTGCCCTTTATCTATCGGATTCATGAAGAACCTAAGGCTGAGAAAGTGCAGAAGTTTATTGATTATGCTTCTACTTTTGGCGTTCGGGTCTACGGAACGGCTAATTCTATGAGCCAATCTGCCCTTCAGGATATTATGAAAGCAGTCCAAGGTCAGCCCTATGAAGAAGTGCTATCTATGATGCTTTTGCGCTCCATGCAGCAGGCTCGTTACTCAGAGCATAACTACGGTCATTATGGTTTGGCAGCCGAGTTTTACACTCACTTCACCAGTCCAATCCGCCGTTATCCAGACCTTTTGGTTCATCGCATGGTGCGCGATTACGGGCGTTCTAAGGAAATAGCAGAGCATTTTGAGCAAGTTATTCCAGATATTGCTAGTCAGTCTTCCAGCAGGGAACGGCGAGCTATTGAAGCAGAGCGAGAAGTAGAAGCTATGAAAAAGGCTGAGTTTATGGAAGAATTTGTGGGAGAAGAATTTGATGGTATTGTGTCGAGTGTAGTCAAATTCGGTCTATTTGTCGAACTTTCAAACACAGTTGAAGGTTTGATTCATGTAGCTAACTTGCCAGAGTTTTTCCGCTATAATGAACGTAATCTAACTTTGCAGGGTGAAAAATCCGGTGTTGTTTTTCGAGTCGGTCAACAGATTCGCATTAAGTTAGTTCGATCGGATAAGGCGACTGGTGAGATTGACTTTGAATACCTACCTAGTGAATATGATGTAATTGAAAAGAAAAAACACTCCAAGTTCAAGCAAAACGGACGTCAACAGTCTTATCGCGGTGACGGAGAGCGAAAGAGCAAATCTTCAAAAGGAATCATTTCTAGGGATAAGAAATCAAAGAAAAGCCAAGGGAAGAAACCATTTTATAAAGAAATGACTAAGAAAGGAAGTAAGAATGGCAAAAGGAGAGGGAAAGGTCGTCGCTCAAAATAAGAAAGCACGTCACGACTATACTATTGTTGATACGATTGAAGCGGGCATGGTTTTAACTGGAACTGAAATTAAAAGCGTACGCGCTGCACGAATTAACCTAAAAGACGGCTTTGCTCAAATCAAAAATGGAGAAGTCTGGCTCAGTAATGTCCATATAGCTCCTTATGAAGAAGGAAATATTTGGAATCAAGATCCTGAACGTAGGAGAAAATTGCTGTTGCATAGAAAGCAAATTAAAAAATTAGAGCAGGAAACCAAAGGAACTGGGATGACTTTAGTTCCTCTCAAAGTTTATCTTAAAGATGGTTATGCTAAGTTGCTTTTAGGATTGGCTAAAGGGAAACATGACTATGATAAGCGCGAATCTATTAAACGTCGTGAGCAAAATAGAGATATTGCTCGGACTATGAAGACTTATAATATACGATAATATCCATTATATTACTCTCATTTTTTAATAGGGTGAAGTGTTTCATTGGTTAATCCTTATCAAAATTCTTTTTCTAATATCGCAAAAGCTGAAAAATTTTTTCAGCTTTTTTATTTATTTTACGAATAAACAGATAAAGTAAATTTTCATTCAGTTTAGGAGGAAAAATGTTAGAGGTAATCATCAAAAAAATAAAAGAGTATAAAATTTTAGTTGGTTTAAGCCTGATTGGTTTGATCATAGCAGGATTTTTTCTGATGACTAGTAAATCTGCTAGACAATCTAATGTAGGAGATATTGCACAAGAGGCCACAAATGCAAAACTAGAACGGAAAGAAACTTCAACTGAAACGAAGAAAAAACAACAGAAAGAAGAAACAGAATCTCAAAAGAATTTAGCGAGTGAAGAATTGGAATTTTTAACTGTAGATGTTAAAGGTGCTGTTAAAAATCCAGGTATTTATCAATTAAAAAAAACAAGCCGAATCAATGATGCTATCCAAAAAGCGGGTGGACTAACGACAGACGCTGACAGCAAATCTATCAATTTGGCTCAAAAACTAACAGATGAGGCTGTGATTTATGTGGCAGCTATGGGTGAAAATGTAACAAATGCTGCAAGTAATAATGGACAAACTTTAACGACAGATACCAATGGAACTGCGGCACAAAAAGGGAATAAGGTCAATCTAAATAAGGCCAATTTGTCTGATTTACAGTCTATTTCTGGTATTGGACAAAAGCGCGCCCAAGATATTTTAGATTATCGTGAGTCAAACGGGAAATTTAATTCTGTTGATGACTTGAAAAATGTATCAGGAGTAGGCGCCAAAACACTAGAAAAATTGAAAGAATATGTCACAGTGGATTAAAAAATTTCCGATTAAGCCGATTTACATTGCTTTCTTACTCGTCTGGTTATATTTTGCAATCTATCAAAGTAGCTGGTTAGGCTGGTTGGGTTTTATCTTTCTGGTGATTCGTCTTTTTCGCTTTTATTCACCAAAAGAATGTTTCATGACCTTCATGATTCTCTCTTGTTTTGTTGGTTTTTTCTTTATTCGTAGGGAAATGGCAGAGCGGCAAGCAAATGCAGAACCTTCTCCCGTAAAACAAATAGCAGTTCTACCTGACACGATTAAGGTAAATGGAGATTCACTTTCTTTCCGTGGTAAAACAAATGGGCAGACTTATCAAGTTTACTACAAATTGAAATCAAAGGAAGAACAGTTGGCTTTTCAAAATCTCTCTAGTCTGGTTATATTGACCGTTGAAGGGGAATTTGAAATCCCTGAGAAGAAGCGTAATTTTGCTGGTTTTGATTACCAATCCTATTTAAAAACGCAAGGGATTTATCGAATTTTAAAAGTGGATACCATTTTATCGAGCCAATACAGAATCAGCTTGCACCCTTTTGAGTGGCTTTCTAGCTGGCGAAGAAAAGCACTGGTATTTATCAAGAAGCATTTTCCAAATCCGATGAGTAATTACATGACAGGACTCTTATTTGGTGCCTTGGATACAGACTTCGATGAAATGAACAATCTTTACTCTGGCTTGGGGATTATTCATTTATTTGCGCTGTCTGGCATGCAAGTTGGCTTTTTTATGGAGGGTTTTCGTAAGTTGCTGTTAAGGTTGGGTCTTACACAGGAAATGGTCCATAAATGCCAATATCCATTTTCTTTCTTCTATGCGGGAATGACTGGATTTTCAGTATCCGTTGTACGAAGCTTAGTTCAGAAATTATTGTCGCAACATGGTATCACTAAGTTAGATAATTTTGCTTTAACGATGATGATATTGTCCTTGATTATGCCTTCCTTTCTTTTAACGGCAGGAGGAGTTCTCTCTTGCGCCTATGCTTTTGTTATTAGTGTGATAGATTTTGAAAGTCTGACTTCTTGGCGAAAGATTGTTGTAGAGAGCAGTGTCATTTCGCTTGGTGTTTTACCGATTCTAATCTTTTATTTTGGTGAATTTCAACCTTGGTCTATTTTGTTGACATTTGTTTTTTCACTAATTTTCGATACAATGATGCTGCCAGGCTTGACGTTGATTTTTCTTTCTTCGCCTTTGATAAAGCTAACTCAGGTCAATTTTCTATTTGAAGGGTTAGAAAATAGCATTCGTTGGATAGCAAGTGTCTTTGGCAGACCAATCGTTTTTGGGCAACCCAGTCCGCTTTTGCTGATTGTTATGCTACTTGTACTGGCTATTTTGTATGATATTAGAAAAAATAAAAAATGGGTAATATTTCTTAGTCTGCTTCTTTCATTACTCTTTTTCATAAATAAATTTCCCTTGCAAAATGAGATCACAATGGTTGATGTTGGGCAGGGAGATAGTATTTTTCTGAGAGACTGGAAAGGACGAAATGTATTGATTGATGTTGGGGGACGTGAGGAAATTAGAACAAAAGAAGCTTGGCAAAAACGAGCGACTAGCTCAAATGCAGAGAAAACTTTGATTCCTTACTTAAAAAGTCGTGGCATAGATACGATTGATGCTTTAGTCTTAACAAATCCTAATCCAGATTATGCAGGAGATGTATTAGAAGTTGCTAAAAAATTTGCAATAAAGAAAATTTATATTTCCAGAAGTAGTCTAAGCAATGCAGATTTTCTAGAGAAATTAAGGAAAATAAACACATTCATTCATGTTGTAAAACAAGGCGACAAACTTCCTATTTTTGATTATCATTTGCAAGTTCTTTCGGGTGCTAGCAAGAACGACCATTCGATCGTTTTATATGGTCAGTTTTTCCGTACAAGATTTTTATTTGCGAGCGACTTGAAAGAAGAGGGCGAAGCAAAGTTAATGCAGCATTATCCAAAGTTGAAAACAGATGTTTTGAAAGTCGGACAGCATGGAGCCAAGGACTCATCAAGTTCAAAATTTTTACAACAAATAGAACCAACGGTCGCTCTCATTTCTGTTGGGAAAAATAATCAATCTAAGCAACCAAGTCAAGATATAATAGAGCGATTTGCACAATTGCCTGCTAAGGTCTATCGGACAGATGAACAAGGGGCAGTTAAATTTTCAGGGTGGACAAACTGGCGATTAGAGATGGTCAAGTAATTGTTCTCTAAAAATTAATTTCCGTTGATTTATTAGGAAAAGTATGGTATTCTATTAAAAATTTAAAAATTAGGAGATTTATGATGTTTACCGCTTATAAAAAATTTTGGACTCACTATGCTGATTTTGAAGGAAAATCAACTAGATCTGACTATTGGTGGTCTGTTTTATGCAATGCTTTAATTACCCTTCCATTTGTGATAATAGCTTTTGGAGCGATTATGACAGCGATTTTCAGTGCTATTCAACAAGCAGCTTACTATGAAGGAGGGAGTGGGTTTGATCCAAGCGTCTTTATAGCTGGATTAGGTTCTACACTTTTCGTCTTTGTTTTATTGAGTATTTTTGGGATAGCAACTTTAGTCCCAAATTTGGCGATTATTGTGCGTCGTTTGCGGGATGCTGGCTATCATTGGGCATTTATCTTTTTATATGCAGGTCCTATACTTTTGATGTGGGTTCCATTTTTAAATATCTTGGGTGCTTTAGCTATGTTACCATGTTTTATCGCTCTAATTGTCCTACTTTGTATGCCAACTAAAGAAGTGAAAACATCTACGGTTCACCAAGGACAATTTATGACACAACAAGCACAATCTCAGCAACAACCTGTTCAAGCACAACAATTTACTCAACCACAAGAACAAGCAGTTGAACCTGAAACAACACCAACTCAACCTCAACAAGAATCTGCGATTACAACTGAAACTCCAGAACAAGTTGTTCAATCAGATGAGAAAGAGTTGGACTCAGTTATCTCTGAAGATAACTAAACTAGAAATGCTCCAATAATGCATTGGGGTGTTTTTTAGAAATGACGATTTTTTTAATATCATTTTTAGGAATTTATTCCTGAATAAGCCAATCTTATATCTCATTTATCCCATTAGAAAAATGACCTATTTAAGCCAATTTTTAGTCTTTATTTGGATCGTTGTGATAATCAATGATAAAGCAAATGATAGCAATCGCAAAAATAAATAATCCAAATCCGATAATAGTTTTTATTATGATATTTGAAAAGTAAAATAAAGCAATAACCAAAAGTAAAAATACAATAAACCAAGACCACATAAAATTGCTCCCTTCTCAATTTATTATAACATAAAGGAATATTCTGAATAATTGTAATCTTTGATTTTATTCGATTGTTTAGATAGAAAAGCATAGTTTGATTTCATAGGATTTTGTCAAAAGGGATGTCTCTACACAAAAAGTCAGCTAAATGAAGGAAAATTTGGTATGATAAAGATAATTATGTAGCTAGGAGAATGACCATGGGAAATAAGGTACGCTATAATTGGGCAACTTTAGGTACAGGTGTGATTGCTAATGAATTGGCACAGGCCTTGGAGAAATTGGGTAGAAAACTCTATTCTGTTGCCAATCGAACGTATGCAAAAGGTGTGGATTTTGCACAGAAATATGGTATTGAAAAAGTTTATGATCAGATTGATGACGTATTTAAGGACGAAAATGTGGACATTATCTATATTTCCACACCACATAATACGCATATTGATTTTTTACGAAAAGCATTAAAAAACGGGAAACACGTTTTATGTGAGAAGTCCATTACGTTAAATTCAGAAGAATTGGAAGAAGCAGTTTTATTAGCCGAGCAAGAACATGTCGTTTTGGCAGAAGCGATGACGATTTACCACATGCCAATCTATCGACAATTGAACAGAATCATCTCCAGTGGTCAATTAGGTGATTTAAAAATGATTCAAATGAACTTTGGTAGCTACAAAGAATATGATATGACAAATCGTTTCTTTAATCGTCAGCTTGCTGGCGGTGCATTGTTAGATATTGGCGTGTATGCCTTGTCATTTGTTCGGTGGTTTATGACATCTAGCCCTAACCAAGTCCTTTCGCAAGTGAAATTTGCACCAACGGGTGTCGATGAGCAAGTAGGGATTCTTCTAATGAATGCCGAAGGAGAAATGGCGACTTTGACCTTGAGCCTCCATGCTAAACAGCCCAAGCGTGGAACAATTGCTTATGATAAGGGCTACATTGAAATGTATGAATATCCTAGAGGGCAAAAGGCGGTCATTACTTATATTGAAGATGGGCATCAAGAAATCATTGAAACGGGAAAGACGAGCGAAGCTTTAATGTATGAAGTTCTTGATATGGAAGCAGCAGTAGTTGGTGACAAAAATGAGATGTATTTGGATTATAGTCGTGATGTCATGAAAATCATGACGGATTTGCGAAAAGAGTGGGGCATGACTTATCCAGAGGAAGAAAAATAACGATATAGAACAGGAGAAACAATGGAACATTCAGCTTGGCATAGTTTGATTAAGCAGCAATTGCCTGAAGGGTATTTTGGTAAAATCAATTACTTTTTAAATCAAGTTTATTCATCAGGCACAATCTATCCACCGCGTGAAAAAGTTTTTAATGCGATTCAAACGACGGATTTAGCAGATGTAAAAGTAGTGATTTTGGGACAAGACCCTTATCATGGTCCGCGTCAAGCGCAGGGGCTGAGCTTTTCAGTACCAGATGATATTCCAGCGCCGCCTTCTCTTCAAAATATTTTGAAAGAGTTAGCAGATGACCTTGGCATCAAAGAATCTCATGATTTGACACCATGGGCACAGCAAGGAGTCTTGCTGCTGAATGCCAGTTTGACTGTTCCTGCTGGGCAAGCAAATGGGCATGCCGGTCAAATCTGGGAACCGTTTACGGATGCTGTGATTAAGGTTGTCAATGAAAAAGATACACCTGTTGTCTTTATACTCTGGGGTTCTTATGCACGCAAGAAAAAAGCCTTGATAACTAATCCTAGACATCTCATTTTAGAATCTCCTCATCCGAGTCCCTTATCCGCTCATCGTGGATTTTTTGGCAGCAAACCTTTTTCTAAAACCAATGCCTTTCTAACAGCGCAAGGGATAGAGCCGATAAATTGGTTATTATAAGTAGTTTTATATAGTGGTATTTTCGAAAGGAGAAAAATGGTTAAGTTAGCAACGATTTGCTATATTGACAACGGCAAAGAATTTTTATTGCTACATCGAAATAAAAAGCCTAATGATGTTCATGCTGGTAAGTGGATTGGTGTTGGGGGTAAATTAGAGAAAGGTGAAACGCCGCAGGAGTGCGCTGTAAGAGAAATCTTTGAAGAAACAGGTTTGCGGGTCAATAAGCCAGTATTAAAAGGTATTATCACGTTTCCAGATTTTACACCTAACCATGATTGGTATACCTATGTATTTAAAGTGACGGAGTTTGAGGGAGACTTGATTGACTGCGATGAGGGGACTTTGGAATGGGTGCCTTATGAACAAGTTTTGTCCAAACCAACTTGGGAGGGAGATCATACGTTTCTATCTTGGATTTTAGAAGATAAACCATTCTTCTCGGCTAAATTTTCTTACAAAGGAGAGAAGTTGGTGGAGAGTCATGTTGATTTTTATGGAGAATAAGGAGAAAAGTACATGTTGTTAATTAAAAATGGTCGTGTCATGGACCCTAAGTCTGGTTTAGATCAGATTTGCGATGTTTTGGTTAAGGATAAAAAAATTCTTAAAATTGGTCAGGATTTGAAGGCAGAAAACGCTCAGGTGATTGATGCGACTGGATTGGTGGTGGCGCCAGGGCTGATTGATATTCATGTTCATTTTCGTGAACCTGGTCAGACGCATAAAGAAGACATTCATACGGGTGCTTTAGCTGCGGCAGCGGGTGGATTTACAACGGTTGTCATGATGGCAAATACCACTCCAACGATTTCAACAGTAGAGACGTTGAAAGAAGTATTAGAATCTGCCTATCGTGAAAACATTCATATTAAGTCTGTTGCAACCATTACAAAGAATTTTGATGGACAGCATTTGACAGATTTCAAAGCGCTTTTGGAAGCGGGAGCTATTGGTTTTTCAGATGACGGAATTCCATTAAAAAGTACAAAAGTGGTACGCGAAGCTTTGGAAGAAGCTGACAAAAATGGTACATTTATCTGCCTTCACGAAGAGGACCCAGAACTAAATGGTATCCTTGGGTTTAATGAGCAGATTGCCAAAGAACATTTTGGATTTTGTGGTGCGACTGGGGTCGCTGAATATAGTATGATTGCGCGTGACGTGATGATTGCTCATGCAACCAATACTCATATTCATATCCAGCATTTATCAAAAGCAGAAAGTGTGAAAGTCGTGGAATTCGCTCAGCGATTGGGCACTCACGTAACTGCAGAAGCAGCGCCCCAGCATTTTTCTAAGACAGAAGAGCTATTGTTGTTAAAAGGTAGCAATGCTAAAATGAACCCGCCACTTCGTTTGGAATCAGATCGTTTAGCTGTCATTGAAGGACTTAAGTCTGGAGTTATTTCAGTCATTGCGACAGACCATGCACCTCATCACTCTGATGAAAAGAATGTAAAAGACATCACCAAAGCACCGTCTGGCATGACAGGTCTAGAGACATCACTTTCGCTTGGCTTGACGTATTTGGTGGAAGCAGGTCATTTGACACTCATGCAGTTGCTGGAAAAAATGACGATTAACCCAGCGCAACTCTATGATTTTGAAGCGGGTTACCTTGCTGAGAATGGGCCAGCAGATCTCACCATTTTCGATACAGATGCTGAACGCATGATAACAGAAGATTTTGCCTCAAAAGCAACTAATTCACCATTTATCGGTGAAAAATTAAAAGGTGTTGTTCACTATACGATTTGTGATGGACAAATTGTCTATGGAAGCAAATCATCATAACAAGCATAAGGTTGGAAGTGTTTTTCAACCTTATTGTATTTTAAATTTCTTATAATTTTTAGAAAATTTTCTGTTTATTAGGATAAAAAATGATACAATAGAGAAGTTAAAAGAGTCCCGAAAAGGTAGTCAAAGGTTAAATATTAACCATAGAGACTAGTGCTTTGTAACTTTTTAACGTAAGTCTGTTTACAGATTTTCAAGTAACTTCCTAGCAATAATAGAATTTTTAGGAGGGAATATTTCATTAAAAGGGGGACATGAATATGTCAGAACGTAAACTCTTCACGTCTGAATCTGTATCTGAAGGACATCCAGATAAGATTGCAGACCAAATTTCAGATGCTATTTTAGATGCTATCTTGGAGCAGGATCCAGAAGCTCATGTGGCTGCTGAGACAGCTGTCTATACAGGCTCTGTCCATGTTTTTGGGGAAATCTCTACCAATGCTTATGTGGATATTAACCGCATAGTTCGCGATACAATTGCAGAGATTGGTTATACAAAAGCTGAATATGGTTTTTCAGCAGAAACAGTGGGGGTGCATCCGTCGCTTGTTGAGCAATCACCAGATATCGCTCAAGGGGTGAATGAAGCCCTTGAAATTCGTGGAAATACTGAACAAGATCCACTTGATTTGATTGGTGCTGGAGATCAGGGGCTTATGTTTGGTTTTGCCGTAGATGAAACACCTGAACTAATGCCGTTGCCCATTTCTCTCAGTCACAAATTAGTCCGTCGTTTAGCAGAGCTTCGCAAGTCTGGAGAAATTTCCTATCTTCGTCCGGATGCAAAATCTCAAGTAACGGTTGAATACGATGAAAATGACCAACCAGTGCGCGTGGATACTGTTGTTATTTCCACTCAACATGACCCAGAAGTAAGCAATGAGCAGATTCATCAAGATGTGATTGAAAAGGTCATTAAAGAAGTAGTTCCAGCAGAGTATTTAGATGAAGAAAGCAAGTTTTTCATCAATCCAACTGGTCGCTTTGTTATTGGTGGGCCTCAAGGAGATTCTGGTTTAACTGGACGTAAGATTATCGTTGATACATATGGCGGTTATGCACGTCACGGAGGTGGGGCTTTCTCTGGAAAGGACGCTACAAAAGTCGATCGTTCTGCTTCTTATGCAGCGCGTTATATTGCCAAGAATATTGTTGCAGCAGGGTTAGCTAAGAAAGTAGAAGTTCAGCTAGCCTATGCTATCGGAGTCGCACATCCAGTATCAGTCCGCATTGATACTTTTGGTACAGGTTCAGTTTCAGAAAGCAAGCTTCAAGAAGCAGTTCGACAAATCTTTGATCTTCGTCCAGCGGGTATTATTCAAATGCTTGATTTGAAACGACCAATTTACCGTCAGACTGCTGCCTATGGGCACATGGGACGTACGGATATTGACCTGCCGTGGGAAAAACTGGATAAAGTAGATGCTTTGAAAGCAACTGTGAAATAACAAGTAGGTCGCTTAGACCAAAAATCTTTAGTTTCAAAATAAACCAGTAGCGCAGTTGGCTGATTACTCAAAGTAGGACTTGGATATAGCGAACAGAGCTTATGCTAAGCAAGTCTCAAGACTATTCGTTTTTCAAGCTCAGAAAAGAGTACTTTTGATAAAAAACTTTCACCTCTCAACAGTCTAGGAAATTGTTGAGCAACCTTTCGGGGATGAGATTACGAACTAAAAATTTTCAAATTTTAGTTCGATCTCACTCCTTTTTTAATGTTACAAAAATAAAATGGCTCTGTAATCGTTATATAACAAGAATGACAAGTCAAAAGAGATTTCTTTAAAAGGATAGGATTTTCCCAGAAACTGTGTTATAATAAAGTGCAGTATATTTGATTAGAAATTCCTTGAAAGAGCTGAAAATGAAAAAAATTGTAATTAATGGTGGTCGCCCCTTAAAAGGAGAGGTGACTATTAGTGGTGCTAAAAATAGCGTAGTCGCTTTAATTCCGGCGACAATTTTATCTGATGAAATCGTGACATTGGACTGTGTGCCAGATATTTCCGATGTTGTGAGTTTGATTGACATTATGGAAGCTATGGGAGCTACTGTTGAGCGCCAAGATGATACGCTGAGAATTGATCCTCGTGGTATAAAAAATATGCCCATGCCTTATGGTAAAATCAATAGCTTGCGTGCTTCTTATTATTTTTATGGTAGCCTATTAGGTCGCTACGGCGAGGCAACAGTTGGTTTACCTGGTGGCTGTGATTTGGGTCCGCGACCTATTGACTTGCATTTGAAAGCATTTGAAGCCATGGGGGCTACTATGTCTTACGAGGGGAATTTCATGAACCTTTCGACAGGTGGTAAACATCTCCACGGAGCTAGTATATACATGGATACAGTCAGTGTTGGGGCGACCATTAACACCATGCTTGCGGCAGTAAAAGCAAAAGGGCGCACCGTTATTGAAAATGCAGCTCGTGAGCCTGAAATCATTGATGTAGCGACACTTTTGAATAATATGGGAGCACACATTCGAGGAGCTGGTACGGATATTATTGTCATTGAAGGTGTTAACAAACTTCATGGTACTCGTCATCAAGTCATTCCAGATCGAATTGAAGCAGGAACTTATATCTCAATGGCTGCTGCAATTGGTGAAGGTGTGCAAATCAACAATGTCCTTTATGAACACTTAGAAGGCTTTATTGCGAAATTAGAAGAAATGGGAGTTCGCATGACCGTTTCTGAAGATAGTGTGTATGTCGAAAAGCAACATGATTTGAAAGCAATTAATATTAAGACGGCTCCTTATCCAGGCTTTGCTACAGACTTGCAACAGCCTATTACGCCACTTTTGTTAACTGCTAAAGGACGTGGCTTAATTATTGATACGATTTATGAAAAGCGAGTAAATCATGTCCCTGAGTTAGTAAAAATGGCAGGAAAGATTTCAACGAGTGCCAATCATATTGCTTATGAAGGCCCTAATCAATTGCAAGGTGCAGCGGTCAAAGCAACTGATTTGCGGGCAGGAGCAGCACTTGTAATTGCAGGCTTGCTAGCTCATGGAAAAACCGAAATTACAAATGTAGAATTTATTTTACGAGGTTATTCAAATATTATTGAAAAGTTGACGAGTTTAGGAGCAGACATTCAGCTTGTCGAAGAATAGATTCGAAACAACGTTGACATGATGAGGTGAAATAGCCCAGTTGGCGTACCAACTGGGTCTTATCTTTAGAGGTAAGATATGAATTTGTGGACAAAATTGGCGGAATTCGCCTTTATAGAAACAGAACATTTAGTATTACGTCCATTTTCCTTTATGGATAGTGAAGATTTTTATAAAATTGCCTCCAATCCTGAAAATCTACGCTTCATTTTTCCTGTGCAGGCTAATTTACAAGAAAGCCAACATGTATTGGCTAATTATTTTATGAAACATCCTCTTGGAATTTGGGCGATTTGCGATAAAGATTCTGGGCAGATGATTGGTTCTGTCAAATTTGAAAAGATAGACGAAATCAAGGGCGAAGCAGAGCTTGGTTATTTTCTTCGGCATGATTATTGGGGACATGGTCTGATGACTGAGTGCGTCAAAAATATTGTTTATTTGGCATTTACACAGTTTGATTTGAAGCGACTTTATATTATAACTCATCTGGAAAACAAAGCCAGCCAAAGAGTTGCCGAGAAGACAGGATTTTCTTGTAGGCGGCAGTTCAAGGGGAGCGACCGTTATACACGTAAAATGCGGGATTATTTAGAGTTTTGCTATGAAAAAGGAGACTTTCATGAGTAAACATCAAGAAATTATCGCTTATTTGGAAGAATTACCAGTAGGAAAGCGTGTTAGTGTACGCAGTATTTCCAATTATTTAGGAGTAAGCGAGGGGACTGCTTATCGTGCAATTAAAGAAGCTGAAAATCGTGGATTGGTAGAAACACGTCCTCGTAGCGGCACGATTCGCGTAAAATCTCCCAAAGTAGAGCTGGAGCACTTAACATTTAAAGAAATTGCTGAAATTACGAAATCAGAAGTCTTAGCTGGTCAAGACGGACTTGAAAAGGAATTCAGTAAATTCACAATCGGGGCAATGACCGAGAAGAATCTCTTACGTTACTTAACGGAAGGAGGTCTCTTGATTATTGGAGACCGCACCCGTATTCAGTTATTGGCTTTGAAGCATGAAAATGCTGTTTTAGTGACGGGTGGCTTAGAAGTGAGTTCTGATGTTTTAAAATTGGCGAACCGCTTAAGCATTCCTGTTCTAAGATCCCAACATGATACCTTTACAGTTGCAACGATTATCAATCGTTCTCTGTCCAACATGCAGATCAAAACAGATATTTTAACCGTGGAACAGGTTTATCGTGGTAGTCATGAGTATGGTTTCTTAAAAGATACAGATACCGTTCGTGATTTTATGGATTTGGTTCGAAAAAACCGTAGCAGTCGTTTTCCTGTTGTTAATCAGCATAATATGGTCGTTGGCGTGGTGACTATGCGTGATACTGGTGACAAGTCTCCTCACACGATTTTAGATAAAGTCATGACGAAAAATATCTATGCCGTTACTTTAAACACCAGCATTGCCAATGTTAGCCAGCGCATGATTACAGAAGACTTTGAAATGGTGCCAGTCATTCGGAGCAATCAAACTCTTCTTGGAGTCATTACGCGTCGTGATGTCATGGAAAAAATGAGTCGGGAACAAATCTCCAGCCTACCGACTTTTGGTGACCAAGTCTCTCAAAAACTTCGTCATATCAACAATGAATTTTCTTTTGTTGTGGAACCTTTTATGTTAGAAAGTAACGGTGTTTTGTCTAATGGGATTCTAACAGAGATTTTAACGACAGCAACGCATCAGTATGTGACATCTGGCAAGAACAATATTGTCATTGAGCAAATGACAATTTATTTCTTGCAAGCTGTTCAGATTGATGAAAGTTTGACACTTCGTCCAAGAATAGTTCGACAAACAAGGCATTCTGCCATTTTAGATTACGATATTTATTTAAAACTTCAATTGGTTGCAAAAGCGACCATTACAGTAAAGATAAACTAATACCTCAGATATTAAGGAGAAAGAATGATAACTTTAAAATCACAACGTGAAATTGATTTAATGGAAAAAAGCGGCGCATTTCTCGCCAGTATTCATATTGGTTTAAGGGATTTGATTAAGCCGGGCATTGACATGTGGGAAATTGAAGAATATGTCCGCAGACGTTGTAAGGAGGATAATGCTCTTCCGCTTCAGATTGGTGTGGAAGGCAGCATCATGGATTACCCTTATGCCACTTGCTGCTCATTGAATGATGAAGTGGCACATGCTTTTCCACGTCACAAAAAATTAGTTGAAGGTGACTTAATCAAAGTAGATATGGTCGTTGGCTTGGTTGATAAAGCTGAGTTAGATGTTTCTAAACTTGATTTCAATAATGTGGAACAAATGAAACACTATACGGAAAATTTCCGTGGAGGTGTGGCGGATTCTTGCTGGGCTTATGCAGTTGGTCAAGTGAGTGAAGAAGTACAACAATTGATGGAGGTTACAAAAGAATGCCTTTATCGTGGAATTGAAGCTGCTCAAGTTGGCAATCGGATTGGTGACATTGGTGCAGCGATTCAAGAATATGCGGAAAGTCATGGTTATGGTGTTGTTCGTGACTTAGTAGGACATGGTGTTGGACCAACTATGCACGAAGAGCCAATGGTGCCTCATTACGGACGTGCTGGACGTGGTTTACGTCTTCGTGAAGGAATGGTCTTGACAATTGAGCCGATGATTTCAACAGGCACTTGGGAGATTGACACAGATTTTGAGACGGGGTGGGCTCATAAAACGCTGGACGGTGGACTTTCTTGTCAATACGAACATCAATTTGTGATTACCAAAGATGGTCCTGTTATCTTGACCAGTCAAGGGGAAGAAGGAACGTATTAAAACTAGAAGTAGAATGAGGGGGCTTTTTGCTCCTTCTTCTATAGGGGATGAGATGAAGAAGTTGGTTTCTAGGATCGGACATAATCCATTTTTACAAGCTTTTTTTAAATTTTATCAGGCATCTGAGATTGATTTGACCAGCATTGCAGTGGCTTATTATTTGTTGATTTCAATTTTTCCATTGCTGTTAATTGTTGTGAATATATTGCCTTATTTTCAAATTCCAATAGCAGAATTTTTAGAAGCGATAGAAGATGTTCTGCCAGAGTCACTTTATGAAGTGATTGCAAAGGTCATTCGTAATGTATTAACCCAACCGTCTTCTGGATTGTTGAGCTTCTCCATTCTTTCGGCTTTATGGGCTTTTTCACAATCAATGTCTTTCTTGCAAAAAGCTTTTAATAAAGCTTATGGTGTCGCCAAAGATAGAGGACTCATTTCGCACAGATTGTTTAGTATAGTGATGAGTTTAGGATTACAGTTGCTCTTTGCTCTTTCTCTTTTGCTGACAATGTTTGGGCGAATGTCTCTTCGTCTGCTCCATAGTTTTTGGGGATTTGATAACCAGCTTTATACTAGTCTACAAAAGATGACGCAGCCAACCATTTACACTTTACTTTTTCTTTCTTTATTGATGTTGTATTACTTTTTACCTAATGTCAAAATCAAGAAAATTCGCTATGTACTACCAGGAACGGTTTTTGTAGTTCTTACAATTGGTGTATTGCTAAATTTGTTTTCCGTTTATTTGGACACTTATGTAAATCACTTAATGGATGTTCGATTTTTCAGTTCCATTTTTGTTGTGGTAGTGATGATTTGGTTTACTCTCATTGCTCAAATACTTATTATTGGCGCGATTCTAAATGCAAGTTATCAAAGTTGTCACGAAAGTTCATTTGAAACAAGGCATAAACAATTGACTACGCGACTCATTCAAAAAACAAAAAAATGAAAAAAGAAGATAAAACTTCTTTTTTTAATATTATTTTATTGCATTTGCAATAAAAATAGTTTATAATAATTGGCGAAGGAGGGAATATGACTATTTTGCGGGAAATTGGAATTATTGCCCGATCCTTGGATTCGATTGCGAATATTGAATTTCGTGATATTGATTTGGCACGTGGACAGTATTTGTATTTAGTCCGAATTGCTGAAAATCCAGGGATTATTCAGGAAGAGTTGTCTGAACTTTTAAAAGTAGATCGTTCAACGGTTGCCCGTTCTGTGAAGAAATTGGAGAAAAAAGGATTTTTAGAACAGAAGTCAGCACCTGATAACCGAAAAAACAAAGAATGGTTTGTTACAAAAAAAGGCGCGGCTCTCTATCCATTTATTTTAGCTGAAAATCAATATTCTGAGCAAACTTCATTGCAGGGTTTTTCGATAGCAGAAGCAAAGCAGTTGGAGGAAATGTTGATTCGAGTTCGCGAAAATATCACAGGTGATTGGGATTCAGTAAAAAAAGGACAAAAAAGAAATTACGAAAGAGGTAGATGATGAAAGTTACAGTTGAAAATGAATTTTGGGAGTTATTTCCTCAAGCACAAATTAGTATTATGGTAGCTAAAGGATTGGATAATAGTGTTGATGAAAGTAAGGACCTTTATTTTAAATCCCAGTTAGACAAGGGAAGCAAACGAGCAGAAGATTTTATTTCTGATGAACCATTTACGCAAAATGAGGTTATTCAGGAATGGCGGCAGGCTTTTACCAAATTTAAAACTAAAAAAGGAGCCCGTTCTTCCATTGAAGCACTTTTAAAAAGAGTGAGTCAAGGTCGTGAGTTCAATCCAATCAATCCATTGGTGGATATTTATAATAGTATTTCACTTTCTTATGCTGTGCCTTGTGGTGGTGAAGATATTGACAAAATTGAGGGAGGACTACATTTAGCTAAAGCGAAAGGTGGAGAATCTTTCTTTCCGCTTGGAGCGGAGACGGATGCACCAGCTCTTCCAGAAGAAATCATCTACCATGATGATGAAGGAGCGGTTTGTCGTTGTCTCAACTGGCGCGAAGCTAAGCGAACTATGCTGACAGAAGAAACCAGAGATGCAGTGCTAGTTATTGAAGCTGTCAATGAAGAACAAGCAAAACGTGCACAAGCTGCTATGCAAGAATTGCAATATTTGGTAGAAGATTATTTTGGTGTAAAAGGAGAAATCACTCACTTGACAATGGAGCATCCAAGTGTAGAAATTTAAGAATAAAAAAGAGCTTCAAAGCTCTTTGGGATTAAAAACAAGCCACCATTTTGAGTAGGTTTGTTTTTTATTTCTTTGATTTATTTTTAAATGATAAATTGCAAGAATAAGTGCAACATTTACTCGTACTCATCCACTAGAGCTTCACAAGCAGTTCTGTAAGCTAAACATTTTCGTGGTCGGTGATTGATATCATATAAGGCCTTGTTCAAAGCCTCATCAGAGATAGCGGCTAAATCTGTTTTCTTTGGAAAATATTCTCTTAGTAAGCCATTGGCGTTTTCATTGCTTCCTCTCTGCCAGGATGAATAGGCGTCCGCAAAGAAAAAGGAAATTCCTAAATTCTCTACCAGAGGATAGCAGGCAAACTCTTTTCCCCTATCTGAAGTGAAGGTTTTAAGAGCCTCTTTTGGAAATAGCTTATAAAGTTGTTCGATGGCTGAAAACATGGATTTGGCTGTTCTGTCTGGTATCTTGAAAGCTAAGTAAAAGCGCGTTTTTCGCTCCAGAAAGGTCGCTAAACAGCCCTTGCTTTTGCCTCTGGAAGACACCACAGTATCGAGCTCCCAGTGACCAAAGGTCTCACGATTCCTGACCTCTTTAGGACGTTTGGCAATCGATGTGCCAATCCTAAATCTTCCACGTGTTTCTTTAGGTTGTCGAGTTTTTCCTTTACGACGAAGGACACTCAAATCCAGAGCAATCAAACCAGCATAGAGCCAGTTATAGATTGTTTTAAAAGCTACCATCGGCCTTTGTTCAAGCTGATAGCGGCCACAAATCTGTTCAGGCGACCAGGAGGATTTTAAACCGTCCTCAATTTCCTTTTTCAACGTTGGTGTCAAACGAGACTTCCGACCTTTTTGCTTAGCCCTGTGGTCATACTGTTCCTGTGCTAGGGCTGCGGAGTAACCATTTTGGCATCGTCTTAACTCTCTTGAAATGGTAGACTTATGGACGCCAAGTTTACTTGCAATTTGGCAAGGTTTCAAACCTAATTCCAAGTAGGTTTCTATCTTTATTCGGTCGGTTATGGTAAGATGGAAGTAGCTCATAGTTTTTCCTCGGGATTCTGTTTGTGTGGTTACTTACAGTTTACACCAATGAAACGCTATGAGTTTTTTTGTTGCACTATATTTTACAATTTATCAAATACAAAGATTTTACTGAAAACATAATTGAGCACAATAATAATAATTTGAGCAAGCAAAGTTTCAATAGTGTTGACCGTTTTAATGTCATTGTGGACAAATTGACCAATAATAGCAGGAAAAGTAGTAACGAAAACGAGTGTGAGTCCCATATCCAATAAAAAGGTAGAGAGTCGCGCAACAACAAACTTGATAAAACGAGAGAACCAACCCTTTCTTTCTTGTTTAAAAACAATCGTATCGTTTGTTACAAAAGCAAAGAGGATACCAGCGATATTTCCTAAGGCGGTCGCCAATAGTTCGTTGTTACTCAATGCATAATAGAGTATGCGTGTGATGATAGCAACAATCGTGGTAGCCAATCCAAAAAACAGGTAAGATAAAATTTCATTGTCAAAGAAAGATTTTATACATTTTTTCATACGTTCAGTCTATCATAATTTCTAAAATTGTGCTATACTTGAAAAGCTGTATTAATGTTTTCAATGCAGCCCTTGGCGCTTAGTTTCCTTTCGCCAAGCATATTATACGCGGTTATAGCCGCCAAAGGAGAAAACATGGAAAAATTTACTATTCGCGATATGGCTCAGATTGCTCTCGTTGCTGCGATTTATGTCGCTCTAACAATGACACCGCCCCTGAATGCTATTAGCTATGGTGCCTACCAATTTCGGATTTCTGAAATGATGAATTTTATGGCTTTTTATAAACCCAAGTACATCATTGGGGTCACACTGGGCTGTATGATTGCTAATTTGTTTAGTTTTGGAATCATTGATGTCTTTGTTGGTGGCGGATCAACCTTGGTCTTTTTGAGCTTGGGTGTGTATTTCTTTAGAAAATACATGAACGAATATTTGTTTAACGGATTGATCAATAAAGCTTTCTTTTATTTTGCGATTTTCTTTTCATTTTCAATGATTACAATTGCCGCAGAGTTATATTTTGTTGCGAAAGCCCCGTTTCTTTTTACATGGTTTACAACGGCAATTGGAGAGTTTGTTTCACTCATTATTGGTGGAATTTTAATGGACAAGCTAAATAAGCGGATTGACTTGGGGAAATAAATGTTTTGAATAGCAGACTTAATAAAAAATCTGTCGAATCTTCGACAGATTTTTTATTAGTCTTGGAATTTAAATACAACAGAAGAGTCATATAGTTTCAAGATTTTTTCAAAAACAATTTTACTTGCAAGAGCTGCAAGGATTGGAACAATGAGCCATACAACAACTGCTAAAGCTATATTTAATCCTGCATCGATAGAGGCTAATGGTCCAACCAAACCTACGAGACCAAAACCTGCTGATTGAGCTGTTCCACTGACTGAGAAAAGAGCTACCGGGATAGCGGATATAACGGCTGTTGTCAAACACGGAACTAAAATAATTGGATATTTAAAGACGTTTGGCATCATCAATTTCATAGCTCCCAAAGCAATAGCTAAAGTCACCCCTGAATTATTCACTTTCCAAGAGTGAACAACTAAAGCAACGGCTGTAGCTGCCACGCCCATTGCTGAAGCTCCGGCTGAAATTCCATTTAATTGAATGGCTAAACCAATGGCAACGGTTGAGATTGGAGAAATGATAATAAAGGCAAATGAACAACAAATTAAAATAGACATCAATAGCGGTTGTAAGTGTGTAAATTCATTGATAACCACTCCAATGCCAGTTGTAATTTGTTTAACAAATGGCAAGAGCAGTAAGCCAATCAAGGCTGCACCTACCCCGACGACAATTGGCATAGCTACCACAGCTGTTGAACCAAATCGATCTTTGATTAACATAAGCATGCCAACTGCGATAGCTGCTGTTAACATGGTGTTAATTAGGTCTCCTGTGCCAGCTCCGACATATTTTCCAAGTTCAGTATTGAAAGTGACGACACCTGAAGCTACAAAAGCAGCTCCTGCAGTGACCATCATCTGCATGGGTTTAAATCCAAATTGCAAAGCGATTAACCCACCGATAATCAATGGTGTAGCTAATTGGAAGATAACAGCGATATGAATAATGGTCTGTGCAATTGGCACGGTGCTGAAATATTTTAAAATAGCTGATAAAACAGCGTTTGGAATTAAACCAATAATAACTCCTAATGCCGTTCCCGACAATACTTTATTGACAAAAATTTTTGCCGTCATCTTTTCTTGTGCTTGTGTTTCCATCTAATTTCCCTTTCTGTTTCCAAACTATTTAGCGCCTAATATTTGTTCTTTGCAGTGAACCAATTCTGTTAAGAAGGAGCAATATGGGGTTTGTACACCATACTTTTGCCCTTTTCGAACGACAGCTCCGTTGATATAATCAATTTCTGTCAGACGATTATGCTCGTTCAAATCTTGATACATTGATGGGTGATGTAATCCGATTGTATCTCGATTGTAGCAATTTTTTTCGATGTAATCTACAGTTTCCTCAACATTCAAATCGACATTTTCATATTTTGCAACCGCCGCAAATTCGCTGACAATGCGCTCAACAATCGTATGGGCGGGAGTGGTGTCACCGAAATCTGCCATATTAGAAAGCAAAATAGTGCATAAACCATTCATTGTCCCGTTTACACAGGCTTTTTTATAAATGGCGTGCAAGATATTTTCAGAATACTGTGCGTTCAATCCAGCAGAATTTAAGATTTCTACAATGTGATCAGCTGCTTGTTTCGCTTTTGAATCTGAAACGAGATTCTTCAGTGCAACAGTTCCGTTTCCGAATAACTTCACTCGACCTGGTCCTTCCATACCTGCTGTCCACATAGTATTTCCGATCATGATATGCTCTTTTGGAACATATTTTTCAATGATTTCTTCATGTCCAATTCCATTCAATAAACAAAGAACATTTGTGTGCTCTTTTATCAATGGCTGAATGTCTGTTAGCATTGTTTCTAACTGCATTGCTTTAGTAAATAAAATGATTAAATCACTGGACAAAGTTGGTTCTACTTCGTTTTGAAGATAAATTGGCAATTTCGCAACAAGCTCCTCGCCATTAAAATTAGCCTGCAAGCCATTTTTTTGGATAGCTTTTACATGGTCTGCCCAACCATCTACTAAAATGACCTTATGACCCGCTTGATGCAACATGAGACCAAACCGGCTGCCCATTGCACCTGCACCTGCAATTGTAATATTCACAATAAGATTCCTCCTCTACATTGTTTGGATTATTTCTTTATTAAAAGAAAATGAACTATATATATTTTACTTCTTTTATCTTTTTTTATCAATTAAATTTTGAATTTATAATTTTTGAAGTTGTAGGCTAGCTCTAGCTTTTTAACCAAAAAAATTCATTAAATTATTTGTAAAAATACAGCAGATTTTAGCTAGTAAATACTTATAATATTTAGACATCATTGTTTTTACGCTGTTTTATTTGATATGTCTAAATTTTTTATGATATTAACAGTAATAATCCTGTAGAATCGTATGTTTTATGATAAAATAGAAATATGAAAGACAGAATGTTAGAACTGGTGAATCTACTAAATCAATATGCGCATGAATATTATACAACTGATAATCCAAGCGTATCGGATAGTGAATATGATAGGTTATATCATGAATTGTTAGATTTAGAACAGCAATACCCAGAGCTCGTTCAGGCTGATAGCCCAACTCATCGTGTGGGTGGTAAGGTTTTAGAAGGGTTTGAAAAATACCAACATCAGTATCCGCTATATAGTTTGCAGGATGCTTTTTCACGTGAAGAGTTAGAGGCATTTGATGTACGGATTCGCAAAGATTTTCCAAAGGTGAGTTATCTGTGTGAGTTAAAAATTGATGGTCTCTCCATTTCTCTTATGTATGAAAATGGTATTTTGGTTGCAGGAGCCACTCGGGGAGATGGCTCCGTCGGAGAAAATATCACAGAAAATTTAAAAAGGGTGAAAGATATTCCGCTAACTTTGCCAACTGCTGTAAATTTGACAGTTCGTGGTGAATGTTATATGCCACGTAGCTCTTTTGATGCGGTGAATCAGCTACGTCAGGAAAACGGAGAACCAGAATTTGCTAATCCGAGAAATGCAGCGGCAGGAACGCTGCGTCAGTTGGATACTGCAATTGTTGCCAAGCGAAATCTAGCAACTTTTCTTTATCAAGAAGCCAGTCCAACAGATGTGTCAACTCAAGAAGCTGTTTTAAATAAGTTATCTAAAAATGGCTTTAGCGTAAATGAACGGCGTATTTTGGCATATTCGATGGATGAAGTATGGCGATTTATAGAGCAAATCAATCACGAACGTGCGCAATTGCCTTATGATATTGACGGTGTTGTCATCAAGGTAAATGATTTATCTGTTCAAGAAGAGCTCGGTTTTACCGTGAAAGCTCCTAAATGGGCGATTGCTTATAAATTTCCGGCGGAAGAAAAAGAAGCACAGCTTTTATCGGTTGATTGGACGGTTGGGCGAACTGGAGTGGTTACACCGACCGCTAATCTTACACCTGTGAAATTAGCAGGGACAACCGTCAGTCGAGCAACTCTGCACAATGTCGATTACATTGCTGAAAAAGATATTCGTAAAGACGATACAGTTATCGTTTATAAGGCGGGTGATATCATTCCAGCTGTTTTGCGAGTGGTTGAAAACAGGCGCCAATCAGAAGAGCAACTAGAGATTCCAACGAACTGTCCAAGTTGCAACAGCGAGCTGATTCACTTTGAAGATGAGGTGGCTTTGCGCTGTATCAATCCGCGCTGTCCTGCACAAATTAAGGAGGGGTTGATTCATTTCGCGAGCCGTGATGCCATGAATATCACAGGGCTTGGACCAGCAGTGGTGGAGAAATTATTTGCTCAGGAATTGGTGAAAGATGTGGCTGGCATTTACCACTTGACTGTCGAAGATTTGTTACAATTGGAGAATGTTAAGGAAAAATCAGCTAACAAGTTGTACTCTGCTATTCAAGCTTCTAAAGAAAATTCAGCAGAGAAATTACTATTTGGGCTGGGCATTCGCCATGTTGGAAGCAAAGCGAGTCAGATTTTGTTAGAGCATTTTCATGATTTGGAACAATTAGCAAAAGCAGAAAGAGAAGAAATTGTTGCACTGGATAGTCTAGGAATGGTGATTGCAGAAAGTTTGACTAGTTATTTTGCTCAGGAAGGATCGCAGATTCTACTGAGAGAATTGAAAGAAGCAGGGCTTAATCTAGCTTACTTAGGTGAAAAAGTTGCAGCAAACGCAGTTCTTTCTGGATTGACCGTTGTCTTAACAGGAAAATTAGAACGATTGAATCGTTCAGAAGCAAAAGTAAAATTAGAAAGTTTAGGTGCAAAGGTGACGAGCTCTGTTTCTAAAAAAACGAGTTTAGTCGTTGCTGGAGCAGATGCAGGAAGTAAATTAATAAAAGCTCAAGAGTTAGGCATTGACATTCGTGATGAATCTTGGCTTGAGAGCTTGTAGAGGTTTGTATGGAAACAGCTAGAAAAAGAGCACGATTGATTTATAATCCGACCTCTGGTCAGGAAATTATTAAAAAAAATATCGCAGAAGTTTTAGACGTTTTAGAAGATGTGGGTTATGAAACAAGTGCTTATCAGACAACGCCCGCTCCTTTATCAGCTCAAAACGAAGCAGAGAGAGCGGCTAAAGCAGGATTTGATTTAATTGTGGCAGCTGGTGGCGATGGAACAATTAACGAAGTGGTTAATGGAGTGGCACCGTTGGAAAACCGTCCTAAGTTGGCGTTTATTCCTACTGGTACAACCAATGATTATGCGCGTGCTCTCAAAATTCCAATGGGAGATCCAGTAGCAGCTGCTCGGATTATTGAAAAAGATCAAACCATAAAAATGGATATTGGTCAGGCTTATGGGAAAAAATATTTCATCAATATCGCTGCGGCAGGGACTTTGACAGAATTAACATATAGTGTTCCAAGTGAAGTAAAATCGCGCCTTGGTTATCTTGCTTATGTAGCCAAGGGAGCGGAAATGCTGCCAAAATCTAAATTACGTAAAGTACATATTGAGCACGACCACGGTGTGTTTGAAGGCAAGGTCTCTTTAATCTTTGTTGCCTTAACCAATTCAATCGGTGGTTTTGAAAAATTAGCGCCAGATACGGTGTTAGATGACGGAAATTTCACCTTGATTTTAGTGAAAACTGCTCGCTTATTTGATATGCTGGGCTTAATGATTCAAGCCATCAATGGCGGACAGCATGTGACTGATGCGAATGTAGAATATTTAAAAACAAGTAAATTAAAATTAGAAGTTTTAGATAAAAAAGCATCATTTATGTTGAATTTGGATGGTGAATATGGTGGAGACACTCCTGTTGAGTTAGAAGTTCTTCATAACCATTTAGAATTTTTTGCAAATATTGATGAGATTAGCGATAGCGCTTTGTCATTAGAAAATAAAAATAATCAGGAGAATTAGATGTTAGACTATCGTGTCTTAATTCATTACCACAATCAGTTAGACAATTATGCTGCTTACAATATGTGGAAGTGGCAAATGAATCAATGGGGAGAGGAGGCTTCTTTTTTTCAGAGAGATGACTTTGGCATTCAAGGGAATTTATCGTATAAGAGTAATCAGGCTTTGGGATATGTACATGTCATTGTAAAAACAATCGATTGGTCTCACCAGTCGGTTGATTATTCCATTCAGTTATTACCTCCTCATCTGGTGACGGAAATTTGGATTATTGAAGGAGACAGTCAAGTTTATTATTCCCGACAAGCTGCTATGACTAGTCCGTATTATGCAAAGCAAGATCCTCATGCTTTTGATATGGCATTAGATAGCAAACGTTTTGATCAGCATTGGGGCTATCAAGGTTGGCTAGGTTGTCGGTATGATGGTAAAAAAGCTGAATTTAAACTTTGGGCACCAACTGCAAAAAAAGTTCAATTAGTGGTGTATAAGAATGGTAGTAACCACTCGAAAATCTGGAAAGTTTATGACTTACAAAGAGGGAAAGTTTTTTCAAAAGATCATTCTGAAAATACAATCGGAATTTGGTCTCGAGTGATTTCAGATGATCTAGCAGATAGAGCTTATCAGTATCAATTAGAGTTTGAACATCACAAAACATTGACGCGTGACCCATACGCCGAAGCAACAACTGAAGACGGGAAACGCTCTGTCATTTTGTCACCTACAGAGCGAAATCCAAAACATTTTCAAGTGAAACAAGGTCAACAAGCGACTTGGCGTTTGGATAATCCTTGTCAGGCAGTTATTTATGAAATGCATGTGCGAGATTTGACAAAGTCTAGTAGTTCTGGTGTATCTAAAAAATACCGAGGTACCTTTTTAGGTGCTTGTCAAAAAGGAACTAAAAATCGATCTGGTCAAGCGACGGGATTTGATTATATCCAATCTTTAGGTATCAATGTTGTACAATTGCAGCCAATCTCTGATCGACACAAAGAGTATGATCGGCATGGAAATGTGACCTACAATTGGGGGTATGATCCACAAAATTACAATGCTCCAGAAACGAGTTTTTCAACAAATCCAACAAAGCCATCTCAAGGCATGCGGGACTTAAAAACAATGATTCAAGCCTATCATGATGCAGACATTTCCGTGGTGATAGACGTTGTCTACAACCATATTTATTCTACCTATGATTCTCCTTTTCAAGCCACAATGCCCGATTATTATTATCGAATGAATCCAGATGGCTCTTTCCAAAACGGAACAGGTGTAGGGAGCGAGACAGCTAGTGAGCACGAGATGTTCCGGAAATATATGATTGATTCGCTCCTTTATTGGGTAAAAGAGTATAATATTGACGGTTTTCGTTTTGATTTGATGGGAATTCATGACATTGAAACCATGCGTCAGATTCGAGAAGCGTTAGATGAGATTGATCCGAGAATCCTGACTTATGGAGAAGGATGGGACATGGGAACAGGATTGCTTCCTCTTGATAAAGCTAAGAAAGATAATGCTTTTGAATTATCAAATATCGGATTTTTCAATGATACTGAACGTGATGCGATTAAAGGAGCAGAGGTCTACGGTGGCTTAAAAGCTGGTTTTGTCAGTGGAGAGGCAACAGAGGCTATTATTGCGAAAGCAATATTAGGAAGCAATGAGTTAGGGACTTATCTGACGCCAAACCAAGTTGTGAACTATGTAGAAGCGCATGATAATTATAATTTGCATGACTTGTTAGTGGAACTACACCCAGATGATGATGACTTGACTCGTACTAAACGGATTGAATTAGCGACTGCGATGAATCTGCTGTTGCAAGGTATGAGTTTTATGGAACTAGGACAGGAATTTTCACGTAGCAAGCTAATAGCAACTGGAGAAAATGGTCAAACTATTCAGGAAGATCATGAGCGTGCTATGAATAGTTATAACGCTCCTGATACTGTCAATCAGGTGGATTGGGATTTGATAGCTGATCACCAAGAAAGTATTGACTACATCAAAAAGATTATCCATTTAAAAACTATGACAAAAGAATTTTCTTATCAACATTACGAAGACATTTACCAGCACGTCTTTGTGCACTCAGCTCATTCAGGAAGTGGGATTGTTATTTTTGAGGTGAAAGATGAGAAATATTATCTCATTATTTTCAATGCAAGCGGCCAAAGTTACAACATTGAAGATATTGGCAATTTGAGACTTGTAGCTGGAAATAGTCGTCAAGTTAGTGATTCTTTTGTTGAAGATTTGACAGCGACAGTCTTTGAAGTTGTAGAGTGGTAAATTTAAAGATGTCAAGTTTTTTTCTTGACACCTATTTTTACTTGTGATATGATAGAGTATGTTGGTAATAGCTCTGCTATACCTAAAAATAAAAAGAGAAAAGAGAAATTTTAAAAATGGCAGTTAAAATTCGTTTAACTCGTATGGGTTCTAAGAAAAAACCTTACTATCGTATTAACGTAGCAGATTCACGTTCACCACGTGATGGACGTTTCATCGAAACAATCGGAACTTATAATCCACTTGTTGCTGAAAACCAAGTGACCTTGAAAGAAGATCGTGTTCTTGACTGGTTGTCAAAAGGTGCTCAACCTTCTGATACAGTTCGCAACATCCTTTCAAAAGAAGGCGTATTGAAGAAATTCCACGATTCAAAATACTCTAAATAATAGAAGTGCAGGTTGATATATGGACACGATTGAAAATCTCATTATTGCGATAGTGAAACCTTTGATTTCACAGCCAGATGCCTTAACTATCAAGATTGAAGATACACCTGAGTTTTTAGAGTATCATCTTGATCTTGATCCAAGTGATGTTGGACGTGTAATCGGTCGTAAAGGTCGCACAATTTCTGCGATAAGAACGATTGTTTACTCTGTTCCAACCGAAGATAAAAAAGTTAGAATTGTTATTGATGAAAAATAAAATAGAGCCATTCAGGCTCTATTTTTTGAAATCTATCCTTAAAATGATTTGTGTATGTTTTACAGTAGAAAACCTAAATTTTCTAGTGCTTTTTCGATATAATCTAAATCTTGCTGCGAATCGGCTTCAACCAAATGATAATGAATACCATCTGTCAATTCAGATAAACCTCGAAAATTACTTTCATGAATTTGTTGGATAAAATGTTGGACATCTCTGCGACAAGTTAATTTCAGATACGTTTGGATTTCCCCATAAACGGGATGCTCCACCATAATATTTTGGACTCGTCCGCCATTGTCTACGATTGCCAACAATTCTGTTTCGATATCTTCAATTGTGTGCTTGACTTTAAAAAGCTGGTGGTAATATTTAACAGTATCGTTCATTTTGTAAATATAACCCCGATTTGTGCTAATAATAGGAGCACCATCAGCTCGAAGAACGGCAATATCTTGAACAATAATTTGGCGCGTAACATTGAATTTTTCTGCTAGAATTTGACCATTTAAAGGAGTTTCCGCATTTTTTAAAAGTTGTAATAAATCAGTTCTTCTTTTGTTTATCATAAATTCATTGTAGAATAAATCCGTTAAATATTCAAGGTTTAACGGATTTTTTGTAGAGTCTTATAAATAAATTGTGCAATGATAAAGTCAACGATGCTATGAATAATTGTTCCAACACCTACGAGAATGAAGAGAAGGTAAAACATATTTTCTGGAAAAGAAGTAGAGGCGTAAAAGATGAGACAAGCAAGAACTTCAGCAATCGCATGAACGAAAGCAAGAATAATATTTAGTATCCAAGTTTGAATTGGTTTATCTAAAGTTTTAGGATATTTTCTAAGGTAAAGAGCACCTAACAATCCGAAGAAGAGATGAGATAAGGCACGAAGAACAATAACAATAGGATAACCAGCTGCTAAGAATCCAAAGGTGGAACCTAGAATAACGACTAAAGTCATCAAAGGAGAGATAAACATGGCTAAAAAGATAGGGACATGGCTTGCTAACGTATAAGAAGCGGGTGGAATAATAATTTTTACAGGCATAATCATAGGAATGACAATAGCTAGCGCTGTCAAAAGAGCTGTGAGAGTTATAAATTGGTTTTTTGTTTTTGGTTTCATAATCCCCTCCATTTACTGTATACACATAAGTATATTTTACTGTTTTTACAGATAATGTCAAGAGAAAATTTCGATAAAGTAAACAAAATTCTTAAATAGTAGGTACTATGTTTGTTAGAATATTAATAAGAAGAGAAAACTATGATAGATATGTTGGAACAGCCAGAGTATATTGCTATTCATTCTTCCTTACGTTTGCGAAAGTATGATGGACAAGCTCATCTAGCTTTTTCTTGGTATCAGAATCCTGATGTAATCCGTTTGATTGATGGTAGTAGAGAGCCTTATACACTTCAGCGAATCAAGAAAATGTATGACTATCTTACTCAGCATGGAGAAGTGTATTTTATTGAGATTCTGATAAATGAAAATTGGATGCCAATTGGTGATGTAAGTTTTTGGCAAGAGGATATGCCTATTGTTATTGGTAACTCAGATTATCGTGGTCATGGAATCGGGAAGACTGTTGTTCAAGCATTAATTGAACGTGGACGTCAGCTGGGCTATGAACGTTTGTATGTTCGAGAAATTTATGATTACAATACTGCTTCTAAAAAGATGTTTGAATCGGTAGGATTTTATCCCATAGAAAAGACTGAAAAAGGACATCGCTATGCTTTGGATTTACTGCTTCCTTTATCAGCTATTCAACCAAGTCAATTTTATCTTTCAGAAGAGAAACTAAAGCAGGTTCAGACATGGTTTGATACAAAGAACATAAGTAGTTTAAAACCCTTGCCAATTAAGCGCTTCCAAGACAAAATCTTTTTTACTGATGGACACAGTAGAGCATTTATAGCTTATCAAGCTGGTTTTGAAGAGATTCCAGTTTATGCAGAAAAAGACGATTTGAATTGGGAGTTCTATTCCTATTGTCTTCAAGTTTGTGACAAAATAGGTATTGCTACAATAAAAGATTTAGAAAATCGGATTTTGTCTGTGTCGGATTACAAGAAAAATTGGTTAGATTGGTGTCAACGAGTCGCAAAGAAGTTTGAGGAATAAATAAAGATTGTGTTATAATGGTTAAGAAAACTGTTTCATATAGAAGAGGTCAAAAATGATTTATGAATTTTGTGCAGAAAACGTGACTGATTTGGAAAAAGCCATGCAAACAGGTGCTCGGAGGGTTGAGCTTTGTGATAATCTGGCGGTGGGTGGAACGACGCCTAGCTATGGTGTCATAAAAGCAGCTGTAGAGTTAGTGAGTCCTTATCATACAACTGTTATAACGATGATTCGTCCACGTGGAGGAGATTTTGTATACAATGATTTAGAAATGAAAATCATGTTAGAGGATATTCAAATGGCTCGCAAAGCTGGTACACATGGTGTAGTGTTTGGTGCATTGACAGTTGCTAATGAAATTGATTATCTAAAAATGGAAAAGTTGGTAGAAGCTGCTCAAGGATTAGAGATCGTCTTTCACATGGCTTTTGATGCTATTCCAAAGGAACAGCAGTTCAGCACAATAGATTGGCTAATCGAACATGGTGTGAGTAGAATCTTAACTCATGGAGGAGTAGCTACAGAGCCGATTCAAAATCATTTTCTCTGGTTAAATACTTTGATAAAGCATGCAGCTGGTCGAATTGAAATTTTACCAGGAGGTGGTATTACGGTTAATAATCGTGATGAAATTATCGCAAATCTTGGCGTGAACCAACTTCATGGCACCAAAATTGTATTTTAGAAAGTAAAAATCATGTTAGACTTATTTGAGAAATACCAAGCAAATCCAGAAAAATTACAAGCCTTTGGTTTTGAAAAAAGAGGAGTAGAGTTTGTTTATTCTCAGGAAATAATGAAGGGCGACTTTTTATTACAACTAAAATTACAGGGTGAGAAGCTGGACTACCAAGTGCTTGATCAAGAAACAGGCGATGAATACGTGCAGGTCAAAATGGAGCAGATGATGGGGGAATTTGTCGGACAGGTTCGTGAAGCTTGTCAAGAGATTTTCTTGATGATTCGAGCTAATTGTTTTGAGGAAGTTGGCTTTCTTTATAAACAGAGTAGCCGCTTGCAGGAGTACGTAGCAAGAACCTATGACGGAAGACTGGAATATCTCTGGGAGAATTCTTCAAAAAATAGCAATCTTCATGCTGGTGTTTTTCGACATAAGGATACTAAAAAATGGTATGGTATTTTTATGACGATAGACTGGTCGAAGTTTGAAAATGGCAAAACTGGTCAAATAGAAGTGCTGAATGTCAAAAACAATCAAGTGGCTGATTTACTTAAAAAAGCAGGGATTTACCCAGCATTTCACATGAACAAAAAATATTGGCTTAGCCTGCCCTTGGATGATACTTTAAGAGATACAGAACTTTTTGCCCTTTTGGATAAGAGCTTTGAATTGACCCAAAAGAAATGAGGAACACAGTTAGTTTGTGCTAGCTGCGTTTTATCTTTACAGATAATGCAACAAAATAGTGTATAATGGTAATCAGTAATAGCAGAGGAGAGAGTATGAATCTTATCAGAAAATTGGGCTGGTTTTTCAAACTGGAGAAAAAACGTTATATTATCGGAATTCTAGCCTTGTCTTTGGTTAGTGTTTTTAATTTAATTCCTCCTAGAGTAATCGGTGTGGTGATTGACCGTATTGCTAGCCGAAATCTAACGTCAGACCAGTTGCTTTTAAATCTTTTACTTTTGGTTGCTTCGGCCTTTATTATGTATGGTCTGCGTTATCTTTGGCGGCTATATATCTTTGGCACAGCAAATCATTTGGGACGACTTTTGCGTTCTCAACTCTTTGAACACTTTACCCAAATGGCACCGTCTTTTTATCAAAAATATAGAACAGGAGATTTGATGGCGCATGCAACAAATGACATTAACGCAGTTGTAAGTGTGGCAGGTGGGGGTGTCATGTCGGCGGTAGATGCCTCTATCACCGCACTGGTAACGTTACTGACTATGTTCTTTGTTTTAGACTGGCGTTTGACTTTGATTGCTATTTTGCCATTGCCGTTTCTTTCTTGGGGAACCAGTTTAATTGGAAGAAAAAATCACGAGAGCTTTAAAGCGGCTCAGGAGGCCTTTTCTGACTTGAATAACAAGGTACAGGAAAGCGTTTCAGGGATTAAAGTAACGAAATCTTTTGGCTATCAAAAAGCAGAAAGTCACTCTTTTGCTAGGACAAATCAGGATGTCTATGAGAAGAATATTTTAGCCGCTAAATACAATTCCCTCTTTGACCCTATAGTTCTGATTTTCATCGGCTTATCTTATGCATTAACCTTGATTTTTGGGGGAATGTTCATCTCTAGAGGACAATTTACAGTTGGAGAGTTAGTGACATTTATTACTTATCTAGATATGCTGGTATGGCCTTTGCAGGCGATGGGCTATCTCTTCAACATCAGCCAAAGAGGAATGGTTTCTTATGAACGGATTGAGCGACTATTGGCAGAAAAATCGGATGTCGAAGAGACCAACAATCCCGTTTTCCCTATAAAAAATGGCCGTTTGGTCTATGATATTCAGCGTTTTTCTTATGAAGAAACAACCACTTTATCCAATATTCATTTTGCATTAGAAAAGGGGCAGACGCTAGGAATTGTCGGACAAACAGGTTCTGGTAAAACAACACTATTACGCCTGCTCATGCGAGAACAGGATATTCAAGAAGGTGCTATTTATCTGAATGATCACGATATTCGAGATTATAGCTTAAACGATTTGCGGAGTTTGATTGGTTACGTGCCGCAAGAACAGATTCTTTTTGCAATGTCGATTGCGAACAATATTCGTTTTGCAAATCCAGACTTGTCAGATGACGAAGTGATTCGAGCTAGTAAACTTTGTGGCCTTTATGAGGATATTATTGCCATGCCAGAAGGCTTTCAGACAATTGTCGGCGAGAGAGGAGTATCGCTTTCAGGAGGTCAAAAGCAACGTTTAGCCATGAGTCGAGCGCTCGTTCTGAAACCAGATATTTTAATCTTGGATGATTTTTTGTCTGCTGTTGATGCTAAAACAGAGCATTTGATTTTGGAAAATCTCAAGGAAGAACGAGACGGCAAGACGACGATTATTACTGCTCACCGATTATCAGCAGTTGTTCATGCAGATTTGATTTTGGTGATGGAGAATGGACGCATTAAAGAGCGTGGCACTCACCAAGAATTGCTGGCACAAAACGGTTGGTATGCGCATACTTATCACAACCAGCAACTGGCAGAAAGTCTGAAGGAGGAGTGATTATGAAAAAACAAACAACTTTTCATCGCCTTCTGACTTATATGTGGCGTTATAAATGGGTGAGCATTTTGGCACTTACTTTTATCTTTGCGACAACTTTGGTGACGACAGCTTTGCCGCTTTTGGCCCGGTATTTTATTGACCATTTTATCAGTCGTCGTCAGATTATGGCGGGATTTTATATTCTGATTCTCTATTATGCTCTCTTTCTTTTGAGGGTGCTATTTACTTTCTTAGGACAGTATTCTTTTGCCCGTGTGGCATATAGCATTGTTCGCGATCTGCGTCAGGAGAGTTTTGAAAATATTGAGCGACTACGTATGGCTTATTTTGATCAAACGGCTGCAGGAGCGATTGTCTCCCGTTTGACGAATGATACACAAGCGGTAGCAGATATGTTTAGTAGCATATTTTCAAGTTTTCTAAGTTCCATTTTTATTCTTGTTGTAACAGTAGTGACGATGTGCACCTTGAATTGGCGCTTGACAGGACTTATTGTACTTTTTTTACCAGTCATGCTGGGTTCCATTTTACTTTATCAACGCTTATCTAATCGTCTCCTCAAACTCGTCCGAAGCAAACTGAGTGATTTGAATGTCAAACTTTCTGAAAGTATTGAGGGAATGCGAATTATTCAGGCATTTAGTCAGGAAAAGCGTCTGATAAATGAATTTGAAACAATTAACGGCGAGCATTTGGAGTATACAGTTCGCTACCTCAATATCAATAGTCTTTTTCTGCGTCCAGCTATGTCTTTGCTAAAAATTTTAGCTTATGCAGTTATTTTAGCTTACTTTGGCTTTACTTGGCAGGTTGCAGGAGTGACAGCAGGAGTCATGTACGCTTTTATCCAATATGTCAATCAACTTTTCAATCCTCTGATTGATTTGATGCAGAATTACTCTGTTTTGCAGACATCTATGGTGGCTGTAGACCGTGTTTTTGCAATCATAGACCGCAGAGACTATGAGCCCAATCAAGCTAATCTTCCATTGGAAATTACAGCTGGGAATATTGAATTTCGTCATGTTTCCTTTTCATACGACGGCAAGCGTGATGTTCTGAAAGATATTTCATTTTCAGTCAAGCAGGGGGCAACAATCGCCTTTGTCGGTGCGACTGGCTCAGGCAAGTCTTCGATCATCAATCTCTTTCTGCGTTTTTATGAATTTGAAAAGGGAGAAATTTTAATTGATGATCAAAATATTAAGGATTACAGCCAAGCTGAACTGCGTCGCAATATTGGTTTAGTTCTTCAAGATCCTTTCCTCTATCACGGTACCATTGCTTCTAATATCCAAATGTATCAGGAAAATATGAGTCGAGAAGATATTGTAGAAGCTGCTAAGTTTGTGGATGCTCACGACTTTATCACTCAGCTTCCTGCAGGTTATGACAGTCCAGTAACCGAGCGAGGTGCGACTTTTTCAAGCGGACAAAGACAACTATTGGCTTTTGCGAGAACAATTGCTAGCAAGCCCAAAATCTTGATTTTGGACGAAGCAACTGCTAATATTGACTCAGAGACCGAAGAACTTATCCAAACTTCGCTGAAAAAAATGCGCCAAGGACGAACAACGATTGCCATTGCTCACCGTCTGTCTACCATTCAGGACGCTAACTGCATTTATGTCATGGAGCAGGGACGTATCATTGAATCTGGCACACACGAAGAGCTTCTAGCGCTTAAGGGGACTTATTATAAAATGTATCAATTGCAAGCTGGAATGATGAAAGAAGAGTGATATGTTAAAGAAGGAGACTGGGCAAAAAGTGTCCCAGCTTCTATCAGATTTAGTAATAAACGAAGAACGCAGTAGGCGATTGGACTCTTCATTCGCTTTTCAAGCTCAGAAGAGCGCTTTTGGCGAAAACTTCGTTTTCTTCATCTGCAACCTTAAACAGCTTGATAACTGTTTAAGCACCCTTGCGGTGGTGGGACTACGAACTAAAAATTTTCGATTTTTAGTTCTGTCCCACTCCCTTATAAATATTCATTTAAATGTTGTAAGACTTTTTCTAGATCCTCGTATTTAATTTTTGCGTATTGATAAGGACAATCCTGTATATAACTTGCTTCAAAAAAATCCAATGGCAGATTGCTATGTTTAAGGGAGCTGACATATTTAAGTCCACGTAGATCTAGTAAGATACCATCTCTATTGATAAAGTAGGAAAGTTTGAGTTGATTTTGGCTTAAAAGTTTTCTAGCTCTCGTCAATTCTTTTTCTTGTTGATTGAGCAGAGAAAGACGATTTTTTTCAAACATGAGATTGTCAATATAAAGAGATAGAGCTTTCTGCATGATGAGATTGCTGTCGTAGTCTACTGCTTTTTTGTAGGCGATAAAAGTTGACTGAATAGCTGGAGGAAATAGCAGAGCTGTTATCCGAAGGGCAGGGAAGAGGCTAGTAGAAAAAGATTTGATATAGATGACATGCTGGCTGTCGTCCAAGTAATGAAAGGTCAGTTCGCGTTTGCTGTCAAAGTCAGCCAAATAATCATCTTCTATGATATAAACATCATAAATCCGAGCAAGACGAATGATTTCTTCCTTCTCCTTTCGACTGTAAGAATGCCCCAAGGGATAATGAAAGCGTGGGATAGTATAGAAGAATTTGATACGACCAGATTGAAAAATCCTCTCCAATTCTCCTAAATCAATTCCTTCTGGAGTTCGCTCAATTGTTTGATAAGGAAGTTTTTGGGCAGTTAGCAAATCGTTTATCCGATGATAGGTCGGCTGCTCAACTAGAATTTCATATTTTTCATTTGGAAAGGCAATTTGCGAAAGAATATAAAGAGCCTGCTGGGTACCAGATGTCAGAACAATCCTGTCAGCAGAGGTGTAGATAGCGGAATCTAGAAGCAGCTGCTGGACAGATTGTCGCAAATCCTCTAGTCCCTCTTGTTGCGAGTAGTAGTTAAAAAGATAATTCTCACGTCCAATCAGCGTTTCATTGAGACAAAGTCGAAAGTCTTCATAAATTTGGTAGTGGTCATCTCTGACGGTTAGCTCCATGTCCTGCTGATCCTCCAGACTATTTTCCAACACATAGTAGCCACTTTTAGGAACCGCATAGATATACTTTTGATATTTCAATTCCATTAGCGCCTTTTGAGCTGTATCCTTGCTACAGCGATAGTATTCTGCCAGCTGACGGACAGAAGGAATCTTTTGTCCCTTGGACAATTTCCTGCTTTTAATATCTTGGCTAATCTGATCTACAATACATTGATACTTAGGTTTTATCATCTTAACTGTCCCCATACAGAAGAAATTTTCTTTATTGTAGCGTATTTTGAAATCTTTTACAATCAGGAAATGATAGTTTGGATTGTGTAGGATTCCCCCATAGATTTCTCCCTACCAATAATTAATGTAAAAGAAATTTAATGAAATAGTTATCTGAGTAATACATTAGCGGAATTGTAATTTAGGCTGAAATGGTTTATAATGAAAGGTAGCAAGTATATTAGGAGGCCGTCTAATGGAGAGAAAAATTAAAAAATCGGTAGTTGCGACCGGTTTAGCTGCAACCACTATTATTTCAGGCAGTTTATCACATCAAGTAAATGCCGAAGAAGTAAAAACACAATCTACTGAGCCAAAGACATCTGAAAAAATCACCAAACCAGTTACAGAAACAGATGTTCAATCAGCAAAGCTGCAAGCCGATGCTGCAAAGGTTCAAACAGATGCTCAGCAAAAAGTTGTAGAGCAAGTCAAAGGAGATGTAAATACTTCAAAGGACGCGGTGGCAGATAGCGAAAAAGCTGTTGCAAATGCTGAGGCAGAAAAGAAAGAAGCAACTCCAGAAGTTATTGAAACCGCAAAAGAAGAAGTGGCGACATCAGAGAAGACGGTTACAACAGAGGAAAATAAAGTTCAAGCAGCAGAACAGTCTGAAACAAAGGCAAAAGAAGCTGTTAAAAATCAAGAAAATGTTGTTGCAGGGCAACAATCACTTGTTGACGTTGCACAACGCGAATTAGACACAGCTAAAGCTCCAGTTGCCAATGAAGAACAAGATCTTAACCGCGCAAAGGAAGAAGAAAAACAAGCTGAAAAGAATTTGGCAGAAAAGCAAAAAGATCTTGCTAAAGTGAAAGAAGAAATCGCTAATCTTCCTAAAGAAATCAATTCAGCGACTGAGCAAGTCAAGCAAAGTGAGCAAAAAGTTGCAGAAAATCAAGCGGCTATTGCTCAAAAAGCCGCTGAAGTAGCCCGTGCTGAACAGTCAGCTACCAATAGAAGAAATGTTGATTTAAACAAGGCAACCTATGGTGAATTTTTGCAACATGCTAAAACAAATGGAGCCAACCAAGCGATTCGTAATGCAGCTGCTGAAGCTCTAGCGACTTATGAAAGAGCTAAACATGAAGACGGTATTACAGTTGGTTCTGATTCAACAAGTCCAGCAACTTTGGAAAATAATTTAAAAGCGATTGAATTGGTTAGGGCAATCAATGCTTACCGTAGACAAGCTGGATTAAAAGAACTGTTGATTGATCCTTACAAAAATCCAGCCAGCCAAGTCCAAACTCTTTATTTTAGAAGAGCAAATTGGCATATGGGCAAATATTTTGGCAATGAAAACGTGGCCATTAATAGCTCTGTAAGAGGAGCGGTTGACTACTGGTATAAAGAAAAAGCCTTATATATGGCTGAGGCAGCTAAGTATGGGCTAACAACAAATGAGCGAGACATTGATTCCAATAAAATTTATACTACTCTTTACAAGCGAGGTCAGCTTGATTTCTTCTACAAAGTTGGTCACTATCTTCAAATGATGGATAAAAACTTTAATTCGATTTCAGCAGCATATTGTAGTGATCCAAATCCATATAATAATTTATATGAAGTTGGTTTCCACACAGTATCTAATGAACGCTTCAATAACGGTACTCTTCTTAGCGCAGATGCTTATGAGCAAGCAATCCGTAATTTTGCTGGTGCTGCAAAAGCCACAAATGCACAAGCGACAGCAGCCAAGAATCAATTAGGTGTGTTGCGAGCTCAAAGAACGGGTTATGTATCTACTTTAAATATCCAAAAGGCAAAATTAGCAGACCTTCAAAAATTAGCTGCGAATCGTTCGGCTGCTCTTGCTACTGCGAATGCTGGAGTGATTACAGCCGAAGCGGCTTTGACAAAAGCGAAACAAAATGTTGTGACAAAAGAAGCAGCTTTGAAGCGTGCAACTGCAGCTATTGCATCCAAGTTGGCGCCAAAACAAGCAGCATTAGCAAAAGAACAAGGATTACTAGAAACCGCTAAAAATAAGTTAGCAGAACTAAAGAAAGCCTTAATTACAGCAGAATTGAATGTTGCTAAAGCAAAAGATGCTTTGCAAGCTAGTCAAACCAAGCTAAAAGAAGCACAAGATAACTTGGAAAAATTACAAAATGCACCACAAGCACTGGAAGCAGCTCAAAAGGCTCTTCAAGCTGCACAAGCTGACTATGCCTCTAAGGTTAAAACGTTAAAATATGAAGAAGCAAAACTAGAGATTTCTCGTTCAATTTATACCAAGTTACAAGAAAACTATGAGCAATTGAAAAGTCAACTTCCTCCGAAGGCTCAAAAAGAAACAGGTAGAAAAGTACAAAACTTACACTTATCCAGAACTTACCAACCAAAACCATTGTTAGTTAGACAACAAAATACTAGTCAAAAAGTTCTGCCTGCTACAGGTACTAAAGCAGATCAGGTTGCTGCATTAGGATTGCTACTTGGTTTAGGAACTCTAACTAGTGCTCGCCGTCGTAAAAGAAATAACGAAGATTAAATAATTGAAGATTTTAGAAAAAGTCTAATCTTTCGCCCCAAAGACAAACAACTCTGTTTTTGAGTGTTTGTCTTTTTTTTAATCAATACAATCAAAAGCAAGCATTGAAAACCGTAGCTTTTGTCTACCAACTCTCCCATAGTATCTATCATTTTGAGAATTGGTGGAAAAATAGTATAATGTTTTTACTGTACTAAGTACACAAAACTAACAAGTTTAAAGGAGTTTCCTATGCAAGTTATCAAACGTAATGGAGAAGTTACTGATTTTAATCCAGATAAAATTTATCAAGCTATTTTGAAAGCAGCACAAACGGTTTATGTCTTGACAGACGATTTACGTCAAAATTTAGCGCTTGTGACTAAAAAAGTAGTGTTAGATCTGGAGGAAGCTGGTGTTGAACGAGCTACTATCAGTATGATCCAATCTATGGTAGAAAATCGCCTGCTAGGTGCTGGTTATATCACTATTGCCGAACATTATATTTCCTACCGCTTGCAACGTGATTTAGACCGGAACGGTTATGGCGATCATATCGCAGTCCATTTGCATTTTGAACAAATTCGATAATAAATTTACAGCCTAGATTACAGAATGAAGTAGTTGGCAGATTTTTTTGAAAAATTTGCTAAAATTCAACTCTCTTTTAAGTTAATAATATTGCTTGTTCTACAAAAGTTTACACATTCCCTTGATTTCTGGGACTTGACAAGTGTATTTTAATATGATAAAATTTAAAAGATTTTAAGCTTGAAGGGAGTGAAAAAATGTCAAAAACAGTAGTACGTAAAAATGAATCCCTTGACGATGCTCTTCGTCGTTTTAAACGTGCGGTTACTAAAGCTGGTACTCTTCAAGAAACACGCAAACGTGAATTCTATGAAAAACCTTCTGTAAAACGGAAACGTAAATCAGAAGCAGCTCGTAAACGTAAAAAATTCTAATTGAGCAAAATGACAGACTTCGGTCTGTTTTTTGTTTCTATTTAGATAAAATCGAACTCGTATTCAATAAAAACCAATAGCTTTAGCAGTTTTACCGTATGGACATTATCTGTCATCTCAAAACTCCACCGCAAGTTTAATAGAAGTAGCAGCTGGAGGGGCAGGGTAAGGCAAACAGAATATCAAGAAACCGCGAGAGTAAACAAAAACACTGAGTTTCATCAGTGAATTTTTTCATAATTATTTGCTTTCGAGCAATGCTTTGATTTCTTGAAGAACTTCTAATTCAGTTGGTCCTGCAGCTTCTTCAGCAGTGTCTTCTTCTTTTTTAGTAAGACTTTGCGCTTTTTCAACAGACTTGACGATGAAGAAGAGAACTGTTCCGATGACGAGGAAATTGATAACAGCACTTAAGAAACTGCCGTATGCAATTCCATTCCATTTTAAACTAGCAATTTGTTCTACACCAGCAGCTTTTAAAGCTGGATTGAGAAAGAGTGGAGTAATAACATCTCCAATAAGCGAAGTCACAATAGCTCCAAAAGCATTGGCAATGATAACACCGACTGCCAAATCAATTACATTGCCGCGAAGCAAAAACTCTTTAAGGTCCTTTAACATTTTCTTTTTCCTTTCAAAATACTAAAACATATTATATCTTAAAACAGGGAAAAGTTCAATAAAATGTCTAAAAAACATAGTGAATATTTTACTTTTTGGTAAATTTATTATAAAATGTAAGTTGTTATTCTATGATAAATTGGGGGTGTTGTCTATTGATTGATAAAGAAATCATTTCTGATATTAAAAATAGCGTCAATATCGTCGAAATCATAGGAGAAGTCGTTGCTCTAACAAAGGCCGGAAGGAATTATCTGGGGCTTTGTCCTTTTCATGGGGAAAAAACTCCATCATTCAATGTAGTAGAAGAAAAACAATTTTATCACTGTTTTGGCTGTGGAAAGTCAGGTGATGTCTTTAAATTTATTGAAGATTATCGTGGTGTTTCTTTTATGGACGCTGTACAAATTGTTGCAGATCGTGCAGGGATTCCATTAGAAATAGAGCATAGTAGCAAAGAGCAGTCAACACATACACATACACATCCTCATCAAGCACTTTATGACATTCATGCGGAAGCTGCAAGGTTTTACCATGCAGTATTGATGACAACAAAGATAGGAGAAGAAGCACGTTCTTATCTTTATGAACGTGGCTTAACAGATGAGGTTATCAAGCATTTTCAAATTGGTTTAGCGCCCAATGAAAATAACTATCTTTATAAAAGTGTTAGTGGAAAGTTTGATGAGCAAGTCATTATGAATTCTGGTTTGTTCAACTTAGCTGATAACAATTTGGTTTATGACGCCTTTCAAAATCGGATTATGTTTCCATTGGCAAATGATAAAGGACAAGTCATTGCTTTTTCAGGTCGTATTTGGCAAGCAAGCGATATAGAGCAGAAGGTTGCTAAGTATAAGAATAGTCGCAGTACACCGATTTTCAATAAAAGCTATGAGTTGTATCATCTGGACAAAGCCAAAGCGACTATCAAGAAAAGTCACGAAATTTACTTAATGGAAGGCTTTATGGATGTTATAGCCGCTTATCGTGCTGGCATTGAAAATGCTGTAGCATCTATGGGGACAGCATTGACGCATGAGCATGCGGAGCATCTTCGTAAGTTTGCAAACAAAATTATTTTAACGTACGATGGTGACAAAGCAGGACAAGCAGCGACAGCAAAAGCTCTGAATGAATTGCATAATTTATCAGTTGAAATTGTCAGGATTCCTGATAATATGGATCCGGATGAATTTATCAAAAAAAATTCTGCTGATGATTTACAAAATTTACTGACTAAAACACGAATTAGTGATATAGAGTTTCTTTTGAACTATCTGAAGCCAGATAATATCGAAAACTTGCAAGCTCAAATTGAATTTGTTGAACAAATGTCTCCGCTGATTGCACAGGTTCAATCAATCACTGCACAAAATTCCTATATTTATATGTTAGCTGAATTGTTACCTGATTTTGACTACCAGCAGGTGGAGCAAGCTGTTAATAATCATCGTTTAGTAAATAGAAGAGAGCAACAACAGCAATCGCATCAACAGGTGTCAAGACTTGACATTCCGGTAACACAGCAAGTATCACGGCTAATTAAGGCAGAGAGTCATCTTCTGCAGCGGATGATTGATAATCCTGTAATTTTAAATGATTATCGTTTGAGGAAAGATTTTCATTTCGCAACAGTAGAATTGCAGACTTTGTACGATATTTTAAAAACAAATGGCGAGGTAACGCCACAAGATTTGTCTGAGCAAAATGATTCGGTACAGCAAGCTTGGTATCGGGTCTTAGAAGAAAATCTACCAGAGGAAGTTTCTGAGCAGGAACTGATTGAAGTGGAGCAAACGCGAGATAAGGAATTGCTTCGCAAAGAAAATCAATTGATTGGTAAAAAAGTCCGTGAAGCATCTCATAGTGGGGATGCAGATACGGCATTAGAAGAGCTAGAGCGATTTATTGCTCAAAAAAGGAGAATGGAGTAGGAATGGCTACAAAACAAAAAGAAGTAACAACTTTTGATGTTCAAGTTGCAGAATTTATTCGCAACCATAAAAAAACTGGTACAGCAACCGATGATGAAATCAATGATCGGCTAGTCATTCCATTTACTTTGGAAGCTGATGGCATTGAAGATCTTCTTCAACGGATTCAGGACGCAGGGATTGCTATTACGGATAAAGAGGGCAACCCAAGTGAACGGGTTTTAAATACAGAGGAAGAAGAAGCTGAATTAACAGATGAGGAGTTGCTTGGTAGCAATTCTGCTAAAGTGAACGACCCTGTCCGTATGTATTTAAAGGAAATTGGTGTTGTTCCGTTATTGACCAATGAAGAAGAGCAAGAATTAGCTGTTCTTGTGGAGCAAGGCGACTTAGAAGCGAAACAACGTTTGGCAGAAGCGAATTTGCGGTTGGTTGTCTCTATTGCTAAGCGCTATGTTGGACGCGGCATGCAGTTTCTTGACTTGATTCAAGAAGGCAATATGGGATTGATGAAAGCCGTTGACAAGTTTGACTATACCAAAGGTTTCAAATTTTCGACCTATGCCACTTGGTGGATTCGTCAAGCGATTACTCGTGCGATTGCTGACCAAGCGCGTACGATTCGGATTCCGGTTCACATGGTTGAGACAATCAATAAATTAGTGCGGGAGCAACGAAATCTTTTGCAAGAATTGGGACAAGATCCAACGCCAGAACAAATTGCTGAGCGCATGGATATGACACCAGATAAAGTTCGTGAAATTTTGAAGATTGCCCAAGAGCCGGTCTCTCTTGAAACTCCAATTGGAGAAGAAGATGATAGTCATCTTGGCGATTTCATTGAGGATGAAGTGATTGAAAATCCAGTTGATTACACAACACGTATTGTCCTACGTGAGCAATTAGACGAGGTTCTTGATACATTAACAGACCGTGAAGAAAATGTCCTACGTTTGCGTTTCGGTCTAGATGATGGTAAAATGCGTACGCTGGAAGATGTTGGAAAAGTCTTTAACGTGACTCGTGAACGGATTCGACAAATTGAGGCCAAAGCCCTACGCAAATTGCGTCATCCAAGTCGTAGCAAGCCACTTCGTGACTTTATTGAAGATTAGTAGACAAAAGGAGGCACCATGGCATACACAAACGAACAAATTGATGATATTAAAAATCGTATCTTGGAAAGTTTGGAACAAGTTATTGACCCTGAATTAGGAATTGATATTGTAAATCTTGGTTTGATTTATGAAATTCGGTTCAATGGTGAAAATGGTGAGACGCAGATTGATATGACCTTAACAACAATGGGCTGTCCACTGGCTGACTTATTAACTGATCAGATTCATGATGCGATGTCAGATGTACCTGAAGTGAGCAAAGTAGAAGTGAGGCTGGTGTGGTATCCAGCATGGACTGTGGATAAAATGAGTCGCTACGCACGCATCGCCCTAGGGATTAAATAAGAATATGGTAGCATGACTTGATTATGCTGCTTTTGTTTTGCTCAAACATTCAGAATATGTGCAATATTTTAACTTTATACTTTATATCACTTGAAGTATTGTAAGAATCTGTTATAATGGTTGAACATACTGAATTTTAGAAAAGGGAGAGAAGATGATTAAAAAAGGAGCACTGACAGGATTACTCTTGTTTGGAATATTTTTCGGCGCAGGAAATTTAATTTTTCCGCCAACTTTAGGGGCTTTGTCTGGCGAACACTTCTGGTCAGCGATTGCAGGATTTGTGCTTTCAGGAGTTGGAATTGCTATTTTAACATTGATTATCGGTACTTTAAATCCCAAAGGCTATGTTTACGAAATTTCTAAAAAGGTTTCTCCTTGGTTTGCGACCAGTTACTTGGTAGTTCTGTATCTAGCGATTGGTCCATTTTTTGCCATTCCTCGGACGGCAACGACTTCTTATGAAGTTGGGATTGCACCATTGCTTTCGAGTAATATGACTGGATTAGGACTTATTATTTTTACAATCTTGTATTTTGTGGCTGCTTATTTGATTTCATTAAATCCTTCCAAAATTTTGGATCGGATTGGTCGGATTTTGACTCCTGTGTTTGCCATTTTGATTGTCATTCTAGTCATTTTAGGGGCAATAAAATACGGAGCAGATGCACCGCAAGCTGCTAGCGCGGAATACGCAAAAGCAGCTTTTGGAACTGGCTTTCTTGAAGGGTATAATACGCTTGATGCACTTGCCTCTGTTGCTTTTAGCGTTATCGCTGTGCAAACATTGAACCAACTCGGCTTTGCCAACAAAAAGGAATATATATCAACGATTTGGATTGTTGGAATTGTTGTTGCATTGGGATTTAGTGCACTTTATATTGGATTAGGATTTCTTGGAAATCGTTTCCCAATTTCGGCTGATGTAATGGCGTCTAATGCCAATAAAGGAGTTTATGTCTTATCTCAAGCTACACAAGCTATTTTTGGTCCGACAGCACAGATTTTCCTTGCAGCCATGGTAACAGTGACTTGTTTCACGACTACGGTTGGTTTGATTGTTTCAACATCAGAATTTTTCAATAAAACCTTTCCTAAAATCAGCTACAAAACTTATGCAACAGCCTTTACCTTGATTGGATTTGCAATTGCAAATCTTGGTTTGGGAGCGATCATTCAGTATTCAGTTCCTGTCTTGCAAATTTTGTACCCGATTACCATTGCGATTGTAATGATTGTGATTGTCAATAAGTTTGTTGCCTTATCTAAGATTGGAATGCAGCTAACGGTCGCAGTTGTAACAATTATTGCCTTTGCGAATATCATTGGCTCGCAATTTAAATTGACTAGTGTGAGCAATTTAATCAATGCTTTGCCATTTGCGCAAGCTTCAATTCCTTGGCTGGTACCGACGATTGTCGGGATTGTGTTGTCCTTGTTTTTGCCAAATAAACAAAAAAGTGACTCATTTGAAATGGAATGATAAAAAAGAAGCTGAGACAAAAGTGCTCAGCTTCTATTAGATTTAGTAATAAACGAAGAACGCAGTAGGTGATTGGACTCTTCATTCGCTTTTCAAGCTCAGAAGAGCACCTAATCACCCTTGCGGGGGTGGGACTACGAACTAAAAATTTTCGATTTTTAGTTCTGTCCCACTCCCTTTTTTATGACCATATCAAATTCAAGTTTTTACAAATCGTATCCTCTATTTTTAGATAGTGAACCAGTGTATACTTTTCTTAGAAAGAAAATGAGGAGGAAAAGATAATGATATCTATTGTGTTTTTGATTTCTGTATTTCTAGCGGGAATTTTATCATTTTTCTCGCCTTGTATATTGCCATTGCTTCCTGTATATGTTGGTATTTTATTGGATACAGATGAACCAAGAACAATCACTATTTTTGGAAAGAAGATTGCTTGGTACGGAATTATAAAAACACTATTTTTCATTGCAGGATTGTCCGTAGTCTTTTTAATTCTTGGATATGGCGCTGGCTTTTTGGGAAAAGTTCTCTATACAGAGTGGTTCCGCTATGTATTAGGAGCAATTGTTATTTTGCTCGGTGTTCATCAAATGGAACTGATCAATTTTAAGCTACTACAACGACAGAAAAGTGTTCAATTAAAAAAAGATAAAAATAGAAATGATTTTTACAATGCTTTCTTGCTAGGTGTGACCTTTAGCTTTGGTTGGACACCTTGTGTAGGTCCTGTTTTGAGTTCTGTTCTCGCAATTGCAGCTTCTGGTGGTAATGGAGCAGTACAAGGTGGCTTCCTCATGTTAGTTTATACCCTTGGTCTTGCTATCCCATTTCTCATTTTGGCGCTTGCCTCTTCTATTGTTTTACGCCATTTCGGGAAAATAAAACCTTATATGGGACTACTAAAGAAAATTGGCGGGTTACTTATCATCTTGATGGGAATTTTACTTATGCTGGGAAATCTTAATGTTCTAGCTTCAATATTTGGTGGATAAAAGGAGGAATCTCGTGAAAAAAACAATGTTAGTCATCACAGGTCTTGTTTGTGTTGCTCTGTTGGGTGCCTGTGGAAATCAAAAATCAGCTAGTGGAACTAAGTCTGGACACGGGCAATTTACAAATAAAACGACAGCTACAAAGTTGAATCAAGGCGAAGCAGCTCCTGATTTTGAACTAAAAGGAGTTGACGGGAAAACTTATAAATTGTCAGATTTCAAAGGAAAGAAAGTTTATCTCAAATTTTGGGCATCTTGGTGTTCTATCTGCTTATCTACATTAAAGGATACTGATGAGTTAGCTAAAAATGCTGGGAAAGACTATGTAGTTTTGACGGTTGTTTCACCGGGGCATGTTGGTGAAAAATCTGAAGCAGATTTTAAAAACTGGTATGAGAAATTAAATTATAAACATTTACCTGTTTTACTAGATCCTAGTGGTAAACTATTGGAACAATATGGTGTTCGTTCCTATCCGACAGCTGCATTTATTGGAAGCGATGGAAAATTGGTAAAAACTCGTCCTGGACTTATTAAAAAAGCAGAAATTGAATCAACTCTTAAAAGCATTAAATAGGAGGGGAGGATGATGGAACATAAAATGAAATGGTTATTATTTGGTGGAGCAGTCCTGCTGGTTTTAGGTTTATTTGTGCTGGGAAGTCGCATGATGCCAACCCTTAAAAATCAGTCTGCTATTAATCAGATTAAAGAAGCAGCTGTTAGCCAGGCTGAACCGGTCAAGCAAAAGAAAGCGGACCTGAAAAATGCAAATTTAAAGCATATCTATTTGGCAGGAGGTTGTTTCTGGGGTGTAGAAGAATATTTTTCGCGTGTAGATGGAGTGGTTGACGCAGTCTCTGGTTATGCTAATGGCACTAGCGAAACCACGAAATACGAACTAATCTCGCAGACAAAACATGCAGAAACGGTTCATGTAACCTATGATGCCAATAAAATCTCTTTAAGAGAAATCTTGCTACATTACTTTAGAATTATCGATCCAACCAGCAAAAATAAGCAAGGCAATGATCGTGGAGTGCAATATCGTACAGGTGTGTATTATAAAGATCAGGCTGATGTAGAAACAATTAATAAAGTCTTTGACGAGCAGAAAGAAAAATTTAAAGAGCCGTTGGCGGTTGAAAAACAACCATTAAAACATTTTATTAAGGCTGAAGAGTACCACCAAGATTATTTAAAGAAAAATCCAAATGGCTATTGCCATATCAATGTTAAGCAGGCTTCTTATCCAGTTATTGATGCTTCCAAATATAAAAAGCCTAGTGATGCAGAGATTAAAAAGAAACTATCCGATGAAGAATATGCTGTAACACAAAAAAATGATACTGAGCGTGCTTTTTCTAATCGCTATTGGGATAAGTTTGATGCAGGTATTTATGTAGATGTTGTAACAGGTGAGCCACTTTTCTCTTCCAAAGATAAATTTGAGTCTGGTTGTGGCTGGCCTAGCTTCACCCGTCCAATCAGCCCAGATGTCGCAACTTATAAGGAAGATCATAGTTTTAATATGACACGGACAGAGGTGCGAAGTCGTGTTGGAAATTCTCATCTAGGGCATGTCTTTACGGACGGATCAAAAGATAAGGGCGGACTTCGCTACTGTATCAACAGTTTAGCCATTCATTTCATTCCGAAAGACCAAATGGAAAGTAAAGGCTACGGTTATTTATTAAACTATGTGTAACAGCAATTTTCACAGAAATTTGCTATAATGAGTTTAATAAATAATAGGGGTGCGCTAGTGTATTCAATTATGATTGTAGAAGATGAATACCTTGTTCGGCAAGGTATTTCGTCTTTAGTAGATTTTGAAACATTTGATATGGAAGTTATGGATGAGGCTGAAAACGGCTTGGATGCTTGGGAAAAGATACAGCTTGCACAGCCCGATATTGTCTTGACAGACATCAATATGCCACATATAAACGGGATTAAACTAGCTCAATTAGTCAAGGAACAATATCCTTCTGTTCATATTATCTTTTTAACGGGCTATGATGACTTCGATTACGCTTTATCAGCAGTAAAATTAGGTGCTGACGATTATTTACTAAAGCCGTTTTCGCGGGAAGATGTGGAAACGATGTTGTTTAAAGTCAAAGAAAAATTGGACAAGGAGCGAAAGCAGCAGCAAGTTCATGAACTGGTTGAGCAAGCAGAATTTTCTGATTTAGAACAAGCAATTCATGATCGTTTAACCGATACAGAATTATCTCTTAAATCACTCGCTTTTCAACTTGGGTTTAGTTCGTCTTATTTGAGTGTTCTCATCAAAAAAGAGCTGGGCTTGCCATTTCAGGATTACTTAATTCAAGAACGGATGAAGAAAGCAAAATTACTGCTTTTGACAACTGACTTGAAGGTTTATGAAATTGCAGAGCAGGTAGGCTTTGAAGATATGAACTATTTTTCTCAACGCTTCAAGCAAGTCGTTGGAGTAACACCGCGGCAATTTAAACGAGGAGAAGGGCAATGAAACGTTATTCGCTTCTGATTCAGTTAGTGATTTATGTTTTTATTATGATATTAGCTCTTTTGGGAATTGTCGGTGGGATTTATTATCAGACTAGTTCGGTTGCTATTCGCCAGACAACTGAGCAAAATACACGCAAGACCATTCAGCAAAGTGGTCAGTTTATCACTTCTTATTTACAAAAAGTTAAACAGACAACGAGTAGTTTGGCTGAAAATGAGAAAATAAAGACATATGCACAAACACCAAGCCAAGAAAACGCTGAACAACTTTGGCAATTATTCGCAACAATTTTAAAAACAGATTCGGATTTGGTATCTGCTATTTTGGTAACAAAAGACGGGAATCTCATATCAACAGATCCTGAATTCACCATGAAGACATCTGCTGATATGATGAAAGAAAAATGGTATCAGGATGCTATCCATAAAGGTGCTATGCCGATTTTGACACCAGCACGAAGAACCGTCAGTCATACAACTGGTGAAAAATGGGTGATTTCAATCATGCAGGAAGTTGTAGATAAAGATGGTAAAAATCTAGGGGTTGTTCGCTTAGATATTGGATACAAGACGTTGGAAGCTTATTTAGATCAACTACAGTTAGGAAAAGAAGGATTTACCTTTATCGTCGATGCCAATCATGACTTTGTCTATCATCCTAAAAAAGCAGTTTATTCTTCTCACGCTGAAATGAAAGCGATGGCGCCTTATCTTTCTGTAAAAAATGGATATGCCAAATCAAAACAAGCTTATGTATCTCGATATCAAATTCCAAATAGTGGTTGGACATTGATTGGGGTTTCTTCAATGGAACAATTGCATGCAGTTCAAACACAGATTTTGTGGTCTTTTATTGGAACAGGGCTGTTCGCATTGGGTGTTTGTCTAATCGGGATCTGGTTTGTGCTTCGGCTTTGGATTAAACCTTTGCGAGATTTACAAGCAACCATTTTAAAGGTTGGAAGCGGGCATTCAGATTTGAGGGCTAATGAAACCGGATCTCCTGAATTAGTTGATTTGGCAAGACAATTTAATATTATGTTAGACCGGATTGATCAATTGATGATTGCAGTCAAAGAAGAGGAACAAAATGTCAGAAGATATGAATTGCAGGCGCTTTCCAGCCAAATCAACCCGCATTTTCTTTACAATACGTTAGATACAATTGTATGGATGGCAGAATTTAACGATAGCAAACGTGTTGTAGAAGTCACAAAATCACTGGCTAAGTATTTCCGTTTAGCTTTGAACCAAGGACATGAACAAATTTCTCTTAAAGATGAAATTGACCACGTGCGTCAGTATCTCTTTATTCAAAAACAGCGCTATGGTGAGAAATTGCAATATGAGATTAAAGAGTTGAAGCAATATGATGACTACAAAATTCCGAAGTTGATTTTGCAGCCTTTGGTTGAAAATGCGATTTATCATGGTATCAAGGAAATGAATCGTCAAGGGATGATTCGAGTTAGTGTTTATGAAAATAGTCATCAACTGATTCTTTCCATTTACGATAATGGTCGAGGATTTGTCGCTCATGATACAGCTGATACCCTCTTGATGCACCTAGGTGGTGTCGGTTTGAAAAATGTTAATCAGCGTTTGCAATTACAATTTGGTAAATCCTATCACATGGAAATAAAATCTGAAGAAAATACTTATACGGAGATTCGTCTCTATTTTCCAAGGGCAAATAAACCCAACTGATGAAAGATTTCAGTTGGGTTTTAATATTTAATTCCCAACACTGGAGAATTTTTTCATGCCGTATTTGAATAGAGCGTAGTTGATAGTAAAAATAACAAGTAGGACTAAAGGAAGTAGCAAACCAATCCAGCTTAGATTTAAAAAATAAAGAGCTGGAAAAAAAGAAGTAAAAGCATAAGGAAATACAAAAATTAGTATCAATTGGATAAAGGTTGGGTAAATTTTGATAGGGTATTGTGCCATTTGATTGAGGGAGAAAATCCCCATTGTGATAGGGAAAGATTCGACAATCCAAAAAGCAAGAGCAGTAGGTCCTAATTGAATAGCGGCATAGAGTAAACCAATACAAATACAGATAAAGGCAAAGAGAAGTAGATGAAAAATGTTCCAGTGCAGTCCGAGTAAATGATAGGCTTGATAAGTTGCAATAGCTCCCATTAGTGTTGTGCCAAATCCTTGTAGCTGCACGCGTTCACAAATTAGCTGAAAAAGAGGATTGATGGGCATGATAAGCAGGCGTTCAAACTCACCTTTGCGAATATAGCGGCTTCCAAACATCCAAAGATTGTCAAAGAAAATCAGGTGAACGGATCGTCCGATAGTTGCCATTCCATAAATAAATAGCATTTGTCCATAGTTGAATCCAGCAATTTCCTTGATATTTGCAAATAATACATTTAAAAAGATTAAATAAACAATCTGTTCAATCAAAGAAGAAATAAGTCCAATAAAGAAGTCCATCCTATAAGACATACTAGCAATCAAGTAAGCTTTGAGGTTATAAAAATAAATGCTGATGTATTTCATCTTCAACCTCCTAAAATGACTAAACGACGTTTAGCTTGGTACCAAAGTAGAGCAATAAAAGCTGAAAGTATCGGAATCCAAGCCAACTGAATCCAGAAGAGCTCAAAATTAACCTGTCTTCTCAAAAGGATATTGACCGGAAAATTAACAGCAAAGCTATAAGGTAATAGTTTCAAAATGTTTGCAATGTTTTCTGGATAAAAACTTAGTGGCAAAAGCGCTCCTGAAGCGAGTGAGAAAAGCCCGTTTCTGAGAATCAAAATTCCCCAAGTATTTGCCGTGAAGAAGGCTGTTAAGCTAAATCCTAAATCTAACAGGAGGATGATAAACATTCCTAATAAACTAGAAAATAGGAAAAGCAAGCCTGTCTGCCAATTTGGAAGATAAAGCTGTCCTTGAAGCAAAGGGATAACTAATAAAATTGGAATGAATTTGACAATTTCAACGATTTTGACAGCAAAGTCTTGGAAAAAGAGAGAAGTAATGAGGGAATAAGGATAGAGTAGCTCGCCAGTAATATTCCCATCAACAATCATTATAGACAAATCCCGTCCAATGCTGAAACTATTTAGATTTCCCAGTAGATTTGCAAAGATAATATAGGTTGTGAAAGTTTCTAAAGTATAACCATTGACTTGAGATTGGGTGAAAAAAATGGTTTTCCAAACGAAAATAGAGACTAGAACTTGTATGAAAGTACGAATCAGGGTCGCGACAAAGAAAGATTTATATTGAAGTTGCGTAATAAGAGCTAATCGTGTGATATGAATATATTTACTCATCAAGCCCCTCCTCATAAATTTGTTTGACGATATTTTCAATTGTCAATTCTTTGATAGCTAGGTCTTCGATTGAATAATGCTCAAAAATCTGATTGATAACTTGGGCATTAGTATAAATATCCGTCTGATAATGAATATTGAAATGATAAGAGTCAATTTTCTCAAAACGAAAACCATTGATTTGGAATAGCTCTTCTATTGGCGTTTGCGTTTTGAAAGAAATGGTTTTAACTGTTGAAAATTTTTCTCTTAATTTCGTCAGACTTCCATCATAAACCTTTTTGCCCTTATCAATAATGAAAATTCGTTCGCAGAGCGACTCAATATCCTGCATATCATGAGACGTAATGAGGAAAGTTGTCTGATACTCTTTATTCATAAAGCGAATGAAAGAGCGGATGGTTTCTTTTACACTGGCATCAAGACCGATTGTAGGTTCATCCAAGAAAACAACGGCAGGTTGATGAATGAATATAGCAGCAAATTCGCAGCGAACTCGTTGCCCGAGCGAAAGATTACGAACAGGCTGGTGAATAAAATCTCCTAGCTGCAACAGGTCAATTAATTGCTCCAAGCGTTCCTCAAAAACTTTATCAGGAACGTCGTAGATTTTCGCATGCAAAATAAAAGATTCCAGCACAGGAATATCCCAACGTAAATGTGATTTTTGTCCGAACAAAACGCCAATCTTCTTATTGACTGCTGTCCGATGTTTCTGTGGGGTAAGTCCATTAATTTTAACACTGCCTCGATCTGGATAAAGAACACCTGTCAGCATTTTTATAGTCGTGGACTTTCCGCTTCCATTCGAACCAATATAACCAACAATTTCACCTTTTTGAACCGTTAATGAAATATTCTGTACAGCGTGAATTTGTTTTTTCTTAGGGTGAAAAAAGGCTTTGATAGAACCTTTAAGGCCTAATTCTTTCTCGACAATACTATATGTCTTATATAATTGATTTGCTTCAATCATCATTATCTCCTTGTGGCAGAAAACGTTTGCGTATATTCATTATTATAACAAGTTCACGAAATCTGTGCAAGTGAATTTTATGGAATGATCTTTTACACAGAAAAAAGGATGAGACAAAATTGCTCAACCTTTTCTTTGATTTCTTTAGATCAATGACTGGAAGCAGCAGAAGTAGCATCTGCCTCACTCGTGCTCTCGCTGTGACTACCTGTATCCGAAGCACCGGAAGTTGCATCAGCTTTAGCCTGTCCTCCTGCAGGAGCGAATGGACCGCTTCCGCCAACTAGCTGCTGACCAGTTGTTTCCAAGTACCATTCCAGCCATGGTCTGAAATTAAAGACAATTTCATTGATACCAGCGTAAGAGCCGTCTGGATAGTACATGGCCTGATAATTGTGTGTATTTAAAACTGGTGAATGCGGATTTGGAATCAGGGTGCGGACATATTCTTGATTGCCGTTACGCAAGGTTCCGACCACCCACTCTACATTTTTCATTCTGCCAGTCGGAAGTGAATTGTGAACCGTTGATAGGCGGTTTCCTGACTGAGATGGTATACGTTTTGCCAGCATGGTATCAGGGTCTTGATGTGCATTGTTGTAGTAGAGGAATTGATTGTTGTCATCGGCGTAAGTCAGTTCAAAAGGCATGGATTTCAAGAACATATTGATCTGATCCACCGTTAAAATACCGTGGTCTAGTTTTACATAGGTATCTCCTGAGACAGCGCCCACCATGGCAGCGGCTTTTTCAACCCATTCAGGATCATCTGGGTCAATGCCTTGAATCGTTGTTGCGATAGGTTTGGTAACATCTAAATTTTCTGGTTCAATTGGTTTTGGTTTTTTCAATTTTGAAACGACCTCTACATATTTCATAAAATTATCCAAGCAGGTTTCAAGGAATTTGACGGTTCCTTCGTTGGTAATATTTCCCTCATCGTCAAAGGCTTCTTTGGCTTTTCCAAGCAGAAATTCATTTCCGGGAAGAGTATAAGCATTGACACCTGGTGCGTCAAGAATTTTGCGTAAATGGGCCTGTGCGCGTGAAGTTCCTTGATCGTAGTAAGAAGTGCCCACAATCATGACAGGCTTGTTTTCAAATGGGTGAACTTCAAATGACAGCCACTCAAGCACGCTTTTCAGAGCGGCGGTAATGGTATGGTTGTGCTCAGGTGTTGCGATAATGACTCCGTCTGCATGGGTAATTTTGTTGTATAGGAGGCGAAGCTGGAAAGATTCGTCCCATTTTTCGTCTTGATTAAATATCGGAACTTCATCAATTTCCAAGACTTCCAATTCAAATTTTAGTTTAAAATGCCTTCTGATAAATTCCAGTAATTTACGATTATACGATTGCTCTGCATTTGAGCCTACAATTCCTACAAATTTCATTGCGTCATTCTCCTTTGCTTACAAGTTTTCCCAGTCAAAGTTTTCAGCTTCTTTGTGCAATAATTCCTGCGCGCTGGATAGTTTCTCGGTAATTTTCACAAAAAGACGGAAATCATCAAAGAGTGCATCTAATTTCTGAATGGTTTCAAGGTCGATGAGATTGCCTTCTTTATCAAATGCCTGCAGAGAGTGCGACAGCAAAAATTCAGAGCCAGGCATGACGGAAGATTTCAACTCAGGGGCATCCAAAATCTGGCGAAGCTGTAACTGTGCACGAGACGAACCCAAGGTTCCAAAGGAAGCACCTGTAATCATCACGGGTTTATTGAGCAATGGGTAAATGCCGTAAGATAGCCAAGCCAGAGCACTCATGAGCGAAGCTGGGATAGAGTGGTCGTATTCAGGCGTTCCGATAATGACCCCGTCAGCCGCTTCGATCTTTTCAGCAATTTCCGTTACAATAGCTGGAAGTTTTTTGTCTGCGGGTTTATTGAAAATGGGAATATCTTTGATTTCCACTAGTTCAATTTCTGCTTTATCTGCAAAATGTTTTTGCATATATTGTAATAGTTGGCGATTGGTGGAACGTTTTGAATTTGTGCCAACTAAACCGATGAGTTTTAACATAATTATTTCCTTTCCGATATTAAAATAGCAATTCTGGTTTTAAACCAGAAGAATAGAATAATTGATCTTCTTTTGTAATCCCTAACGCTTCAATCTGTTCTTCTTTTTCGACTTGTTCTAGAATAGACGATGGGCTTTCGCCAAATAATCGGGTTGTCCAAATTTCACCGTCTACAGAGCGATTAGACACAATCGTTAAACTAGCGACATCTGTCTCCACAGGATAACCTGTATTACCATCAAGAATATGGTGATAGGTTTGCCCTTGTTTTTCAAAGGTTCGCTCATAAATTCCCGAAGTCACAACGGATTGATTTACGATAGGAAGAACAGCCAGATTATTCCCGCGGGTTAATTTGGGATGCTGGATTCCAATCCGCCAAGGACGCTTAGAAACTTGGTTGATACCTAGGGTTAATACATTCCCGCCTAGATTGATGAGAGCAGAAGTCACGCCTTTATTTTTTAAGAACTCCATCACTTTATCAGCAATATAGCCTTTTGCAAGTGCTCCAAGGTCAATTTTCATTCCTTCTTTTGCCAAAAAAACACTAGAAGAAGCAGAATCGAGTTTAATAAAAGTAGGTTCTATTAAAGAAAGGCAATATTTGATTTCTTCCGGCTGAGGCACTTTGGCGTCTGGAAAACCAATTCGCCATGTTTGTACAAGTGGGCCGATAGTAATATTTAAGTGACTATTTTGAGCTAAACTGTGCTGTTTTCCTAACTCAATTAGCTCAAACAAATCAGGATGTACCTGAACCCATTGCTTTCCAGCTTGATGGTTGATTTTCATCAACTCCGAAGCATCATCATTTGCACTAAAGCGTTTCTCATACAGAAAAAGTAGTTGAATAACCTCGTCAAGTAACAAGTCTGCCTGATGATGAAGAATCAAAATTGTAATCGTCGTTCCCATTAATTGAATAGAACGAGAGCTGAAGTCCACCATATCACATCCTTTCTACAAATAAAAAATACATATCTATTATAACAGATAGATAGATAGATAACGTTTTCACAAACTTTTTCTATAATTTTCTGACAATTTCAACAGAGCTGTCTGCCTACAAGATGAGATAAAAACTACATTGAGATTAGAAATGAAATCATTCATGAAAAGTTCTATCAAATTGATAAGAAATGTAATATTTTTCAGTTTTATGAACAAATATATTGTAAACGTTCACACGAGATGTTATAATAAGTCTGTAAATTAAAATTAAGGTAGGAATTGCTCTATGAGTAAAATTGTCGTTATCGGTGCCAATCATGCCGGCACAGCTTGTATCAATACGATGCTTGACAACTTTGGAAATGAAAATGAAATTGTTGTGTTTGATCAAAATTCAAATATTTCATTTTTAGGATGTGGAATGGCACTTTGGATTGGAAAACAAATTGATGGTCCAGAAGGTTTGTTCTATTCAGATAAAGAAAAGCTTGAAGCTAAAGGTGCTAAAGTTTATATGGAAAGTCCTGTTTTGTTCGTTGATTACGACAAAAAAGAAGTGACTGCACTTGTAAATGGGCAAAAGCATGTAGAATCTTATGAAAAATTGATTTTTGCCACAGGTTCACAACCAGTTATTCCAGCAATAAAAGGCGTAGAAATTGTTGAAGGTAATCGCGAATTTAAAGCAACTCTTGAAAATGTTCAATTTGTAAAATTGTATCAAAATTCTGCCGAAGTGATTGAAAAGCTGAAAAACAACGAAGGTATTAATCGTGTTGCTGTTGTAGGAGCTGGTTACATTGGTGTTGAACTGGCAGAAGCTTTCGAACGTCTCGGAAAAGAAGTGACCTTGATTGATGTGGCAGACACTTGTCTTGCTGGTTACTACGATCGTGAATTGTCTGACTTGATGAGTAAAAACTTGGCAGATCATGGCATTAAACTTGCCTATGGTCAAACTGTGCAAGCGGTTGAAGGTGAAGGCAAAGTTGAACGGATTGTAACGGATAAAGAAACGTTTGATGTTGACATGGTCATTATGGCTGTTGGCTTCCGTCCAAACACGGCTCTTGGCGCTGGCAAAATTAAGCTTTTCCATAACGGTGCTTTCCTTGTTGATAAAAAACAAGAAACAAGCATTCCAGGAGTTTATGCAGTTGGTGACTGTGCAACGATTTATGACAATGCTCTAGATGATATGAGTTATATCGCCCTTGCTTCAAATGCTGTTCGTTCAGGTATTGTCGGAGCTTACAACGCTACTGGTCATGAGTTAGAAGGCATTGGTGTGCAAGGCTCAAACGGTATTAACATTTACGATCTTAAAATGGTTTCAACTGGTTTGACATTGGAAAAAGCAAAAGCTGCGGGTTATAACGCAGTTGAAACAGGATTTAATGACCTTCAAAAGCCAGAATTTATCAAACACAACAACCATGAAGTAGCTATTCGTATCGTATTTGATAAAGATACACGCGTCATCCTTGGAGCACAAATGGCTTCACACGAAGATATTTCAATGGGTATTCATCTCTTCTCACTTGCAATCCAAGAAAAAGTGACCATTGATAAATTAGCGTTGACAGATATTTTCTTCCTGCCACACTTTAATAAACCTTATAACTACATTACAATGGCAGCATTGACGGCTGAAAAATAAAGATAGGCTATTGAATTTACAAACCAGTTTCGTATGAGACTGGTTTACTTTTTTATCTGGATTTCATTCTCTAAAACAATTTCCGCAAGCAATAATAAAAATAGAAAAATTATGCTAAAATAGAAAGAGAATATATTTGGGAGGCAACGATGTCTGTTCAGACAGAAAAAGGAATATCAAATACCAAGAAAGAATTTGCGTTTACATCTAGTTCGGTTATTCTGCAAGTTTCAAGAGGAATTTTAGTCGGGATTATTGTAGGTGCAATTGTCGGTTCTTTTCGTTTTTTGATTGAAAAGGGATTTCATATTGTTCAACATTTCTATCAGCAAGGACATGATAGTATCATTGGGTTTGCTTTTATTCTGTTATTTTATGCTTGTGTCATTTGGATTAGTGCAAAATTAACGCTTTCAGAAAAGAATATTAAAGGTTCTGGAATTCCGCAAGTGGAAGCAGAGCTGAAAGGACTGATGAGCTTGTCATGGTGGAGTGTCCTCTGGAAAAAGTATATTCTAGGTGTTTTAGCCATTGCAAGTGGCTTAATGTTAGGACGTGAAGGCCCAAGTATCCAGCTGGGAGCAATGGGTGGAAAAGGAATTGCCAAACATCTTCATTTAAGCCCTGTGGAAGAGCGTTCTTTGATTGCTAGTGGAGCGGCAGCAGGGCTGGCAGCAGCTTTTAATGCTCCGATTGCGGGTTTACTGTTTGTTATTGAGGAAGTCTATCATCATTTTTCGCGTTTCTTTTGGGTCTCGTCTTTGGCGGCAAGTTTAACGGCAAATTTTGTTTCACTTATGATTTTTGGAATGACCCCTGTATTAAATATGCCAGATAATATTCCTCTGATGGGACTAGGGCAATACTGGCTTTATTTGTTGTTAGGAATTTTTCTTGGTTTTTCAGGATTTTTATATGAAAAAGTAGTTCTAGCTATGCCTCGCATTTATGATATGATTGGAGAAGTTTTGCACCTTTCTCCGCAATATTATCCTATTATAGCCTTTATTTTCATTTTTCCAGTAGGATATTTCCTTCCACAGCTTTTAGGCGGTGGCAATCAACTGGTTCTCTCTTTAACCAGTCAACACTATCTGCTATTAACATTAGTGATGTTTTTCGTTATTCGCTTTATCTGGAGTATGATTAGTTATGGTAGTGGGCTTCCTGGTGGTATTTTTCTCCCCATTTTAGCTCTTGGCTCTCTTTTGGGAGCAATTGTTGGTGTCGTTTGTGTGCAGTTAGGCTTTGCAACCCAAGAGCAATTTCCTATTTTTATTATTTTAGGTATGAGTGGCTACTTTGGTGCAATTTCTAAAGCTCCATTGACAGCAATCATATTGGTGACTGAGATGGTTGGCGATATACGAAACCTCATGCCTCTTGGTTTAGTGACTTTAGTGGCATACGTTGTAATGGACTTGTTGGGCGGAGCACCCGTGTATGAAGCTATGCTAGAGCGAATGTTACCAGATAACGTGGTAGATGAGGGCGAGACAACCCTTATCGAAATTCCAGTCTCTGAAAAAATAGCGGGTAAGCAAGTTCATGAGTTGGAATTACCAAGAGATATACTGATTACCATGCAACACCACAACGGAAAGAACCAAACAGTGAATGGCAGCACGCGCCTGTATCTAGGAGATATGATTTATGTGGTATTGAAAAAATCAGATATTGGACGCATTAAAGATTTACTATTATAAAAGAGGAGGATCTCTTTTTTAGAATCTGAAAAAATAACTTGCAATTTCCGAACGATAAAAAATATTATACGTTATTATATTGTAATTTCTGTACCTTGTGTTATAATACTAATGGAAATGTCAGGAAAGACGTAGCGATGCGAAAGCATAGGTAGGTCATTTTTAGCATAAAATTAAAGGAGAATGACATGCTGAATGAATTTCCTATTTTTGACTATGAAGATATCCAATTGATTCCGAATAAATGTATCATCAAAAGTCGCTCAGAAGCAGATACGACCGTTACTTTTGGGAAACACACCTTCAAACTTCCTGTTGTTCCAGCTAACATGCAAACAATTCTGGATGAAGATGTAGCAGAAAAATTGGCGAAAAGTGGCTATTTCTACATCATGCACCGTTTTGACGAAGCTGGCCGCATTCCTTTCATCAAGCGCATGCATGAGCAAGGACTGATTGCGTCTATTTCAGTTGGCGTGAAAGATTATGAATATGATTTCATTAGTCAATTGAAAACAGACGCTCCAGAATATATCACGATTGATATTGCGCATGGGCATTCAGATAGTGTCATTGAAATGATTCAACACATCAAAAAAGAACTCCCCGATACTTTCGTGATTGCAGGAAATGTCGGGACACCCGAAGCTGTTCGTGAGCTGGAAAATGCTGGAGCAGATGCAACCAAAGTTGGCATTGGACCAGGGAAAGTTTGCATCACAAAAGTAAAAACTGGTTTTGGTACAGGTGGCTGGCAATTAGCGGCTCTTCGTTGGTGTGCAAAAGCTGCTCGCAAACCAATTATTGCGGACGGTGGTATTCGTACGCATGGCGACATTGCCAAATCTATTCGCTTTGGTGCTACCATGGTGATGATTGGTTCCCTATTCGCAGGTCATATCGAAAGCCCAGGTCAAACGGTCGAAGTAGACGGTGAACAATTCAAAGAGTATTATGGTTCGGCTTCAGAGTACCAAAAGGGTATGTATAAGAATGTGGAAGGAAAGAAAATTCTTTTACCGGTTAAAGGACATTTAGCTGACACTTTGGTTGAAATGGAGCAGGATTTGCAAAGTGCTATTTCCTATGCTGGCGGAAGAGACTTAGCTGGTCTTAAGCACGTAGATTACGTCATTGTGAAAAATTCTATTTGGAACGGTGATGCGCATTAATAATAAAATAATTACTTATTTATATTACGAATTTGGCGTAATGTTTCTACAAGGCACCTAATGTCTAACAATAAGTAAGTCTTCAACTTTCCTGCTATGTTTTTAGCAAGGAATTTTGTATTCAGTTGGGTAACCAATTGTTTTAGGCTTGCTTTTGGCAAGCCTTTTGTTTTTTCTAAAAGGAGATTTTATGAAATTATTAGAAGAACGCATCCTAAAAGATGGAAATGTTTTAGGAGAAAATATTTTAAAAGTGGATTCATTTCTGACTCACCAAGTCGATTTCAACTTGATGAAAGAAATTGGTAAAGCGTTTGCAACCTATTTTCGCTCGGCTGGTATTACAAAAGTTGTGACAATTGAAGCATCTGGCATCGCACCTGCTATTTATACAGCAGAAGCATTGGGCGTTCCGATGATTTTTGCGAAAAAGTCAAAAAACATTACTATGACGGAAGATATTTTGACGACAGAGGTCTATTCTTTTACCAAACAAGTGACAAGTACGGTCTCAATTGCAGGGAAATTTTTAAATCATCATGATAAAGTGCTTATTATCGATGATTTTCTAGCAAATGGTCAAGCAGCTAAAGGGCTTGTTAATATCATTGAACAATCAGGTGCCCATGTGGAAGCGATTGGTATCGTAATTGAAAAATCATTCCAAGAGGGAAGAAAGTTGCTAGAAGAAGATAAACGAAAAGTCGTTTCTTTGGCTCGTATTCAAAAATTTGAAAATGGAAAAGTTGTATTTATGGAGGCTGATGCATAATGGAACTGAAAGAAGAAAAACATTCACAGGCGGCTGTCTTAGGTTTGCAGCACTTATTAGCAATGTACTCTGGGTCAATCCTTGTACCCATTATGATTGCTGGTGCGCTAGGTTATTCGAGCCAACAGCTGACCTATCTTATTTCCACAGATATTTTTATGTGTGGTGTGGCAACATTTTTGCAATTGCAACTCAATAAATATTTCGGAATTGGCTTGCCAGTCGTACTTGGCGTTGCTTTTCAATCGGTTGCGCCTCTGATTATGATTGGTCAAAAACATGGAAGCGGAGCTATGTTTGGAGCGCTCATCGTTTCCGGTATCTACGTTCTTTTGATTGCAGGCATTTTTTCTAAAATTGCTAATTTCTTTCCACCAATTGTGACGGGCTCAGTCATTACTACCATTGGTTTAACACTTATTCCTGTTGCGATTGGCAATATGGGAAATAATAGTGAAAAACCAACTGCACAAAGTTTGCTGTTGGCTGCTGTCACGATTTTAATTATACTGTTAGTAAATATCTTTGCGAAAGGCTTTCTAAAATCCATTTCCATTCTGATTGGCTTAATTATTGGAACGATTATTGCCAGCTTTATGGGCTTAGTAGATTTTGCGCCAGTAACTCAAGCTCCTCTTGTACATGTTCCGACACCGTTTTATTTTGGAATACCTAAGTTTGAACTTTCATCCATCGTCATGATGTGTATTATCGCAACAGTTTCTTTGGTAGAATCAACAGGTGTTTATTTTGCACTTTCAGATATTACAAACGAAAAGTTAGATAGCATTCGTCTGCGAAATGGTTATCGTGCAGAAGGACTTGCAGTGCTTCTTGGCGGTATTTTTAACACTTTCCCTTATACAGGATTTTCACAAAATGTTGGTTTGGTCAAACTTTCTGGAATTAAAACACGGCTCCCAATCTATTATGCAGCAGGATTCTTAGTCTTGTTAGGATTGGTACCGAAATTCGGAGCTTTGGCACAAATCATCCCAAGTCCTGTACTCGGTGGTGCTATGCTTGTCATGTTTGGTTTTGTTTCTGTTCAGGGAATGCAAATGCTAGCGCGAGTTGATTTTGAACACAATGAACACCATTTCTTGATTGCCGCTGTATCTATTTCCGCAGGAGTCGGTCTAAATGGAAGCAATCTTTTTAACAGTTTGCCAACTGGCTTACAAATGTTTTTCTCAAATGGAATTGTTATGGCGAGCGTCATTGCGATTGTATTGAACCTTATTTTAAATCGTGAGAAAAAATAAAACTCGACAAGAGGCTGGGAGGATTTTCTCCTAGCTTTTTTGACTATTTTGAGCGCTTATAGTATAGTTAAGAGAGAAAGCATTGTTTGAGGAGATTGTATGTACCAAGCGCGCAATTTAAAAGAGCGAATGACCCTATTTATTTCGATTTTTTTGCCAATTTTGATTTATCAACTGGCCAATTTTTCAGCCTCGTTTGTGGATACAACCATGACAGGGAAATACCATACGTTGCATTTGGCGGGAGTTTCAATGGCGACTAGCTTATGGAGTCCGTTTTTTACTTTTTTGACTGGTATTGTCTCAGCCTTGGTTCCGATTATTGGACATCATCTAGGACAAAAACAGGAAGAAAAAATCGCTTCTGATTTTTATCAGTTTATTTATTTATCTCTCGGCTTGTCTCTTCTCTTGTTTGGGCTCGTTTTTCTAGGTGCACCGCTTGTTTTGTCCAATATTGGATTAGAACCATTAGTAGCAGAAGTCTCTATACACTACCTCTGGTATTTGGCATTTGGTATTATCCCTTTGCTTTTATTTAGTGTTGTACGCTCTTTATTAGACGCATTAGGATTGACAAGATTATCCATGTATCTTATGTTGCTCTTGCTACCGTTGAATGCCAGTTTTAACTACATTTTAATTTATGGAGCATTTGGCTTCCCAGAAATGGGCGGAGCAGGAGCGGGGCTAGGGACTTCGTTGGCTTACTGGGTGCTGTTAGTCCTTTCGGTGGTAGTTTCCAAAAGACATCCTAGAATAAAAAAATATCAATTATGGAAAATTCGACCTTTGGATAAAGAAGGATTGCAGGAAGGGATTCGTCTCGGTTTTCCTATTGGCGGGACTGTCTTTGCAGAAGTTGTGATATTTTCAGTCGTAGGTTTGCTCATGGCTAAGTTTTCTTCGTTAATCATTGCCAGTCACCAATCGGCTATTAGTTTTTCCAATCTTATGTATGCTTTTCCTATGAGCATTTCTAATGCTATGGCGATTATCGTTTCTTACGAAATTGGCGCAAAGCGTCTAGACTATGTCAGAAAATATTGTGTTTTGGGAAGATTGACTGCGCTTGGGTTCGCTGTTTTCACGCTGACATTTTTATATCTTTTCCGTTATCAAGTCGCTTCATTGTATGGAACCAACAAGGAATTTATACGTTTGACGTCCATTTTCTTAACTTACAGTTTATTTTTTCAATTAGCAGATACTTTCGCAGCGCCTCTTCAAGGAATTTTACGTGGTTATAAGGATACAAAAGTGCCATTTTATTTGGGATTGATTGGCTATTGGGGTGTGTCGTTACCAGTTGGATTACTATTAGATCACATGACAAATTTAGGTCCCTTTGCTTATTGGATTGGTTTAATTTCTAGTCTGGTTGTTAGTGGCATTTTATACCAACTTCGTCTCAATCATATTCAAAAAAGAAATTAGCTTAAATGTTGCATCTACATTATTTATCATTCTGAATTAAAAAAGAATCTCAGATTTTTATCCAAGATTCTTTTTTGTTATTTTGTACGCATTTCACCATGTGGGAAATAAGTCCCTTCTGGCATGTCGTTGATGATGACATGAACAGCAGATTGTGGCGCGCCAGTATTTTTCACAACAGCGGCAGTAACTTCTTTTGCAAGAGCCTTCTTTTGTTCTAACGTGCGTCCTTCAAATAAATCAATTCTGACAAATGGCATGTTATATCTCCTTTTTATCTTTGATATTTTTATTTTATCATAAATTAGGTTTTAAAGCGTGTCAGAATATGGTAAAATAAGAAGTATTAAAAATTGGAGAATTTGGAACGAATTAAAGAAAATGGCTCAGTTGTATTATAAATATGGCACGATGAATTCGGGCAAAACAATCGAAATTTTAAAAGTAGCACACAACTACGAAGAACAAGGCAAAGGTGTTGTCATTATGACGAGCGCACTTGATACACGTGACGGTTTCGGCGTTGTTTCTAGTCGTATTGGCATGAAGCGAAAAGCAGTTGCAATAGCAGAAGATACTGATATTTTCCGCTTTATTCAGGAAATGCCCGAAAAGCCTTATTGTGTATTGATTGATGAAGCGCAGTTCCTATCTCGCCGTCATGTCTATGACTTAGCGAGAGTAGTTGACGAATTAAATGTACCAGTTATGGCTTTTGGCTTGAAAAATGATTTTCGCAATGAGTTATTTGAAGGCTCGAAATATCTCCTGCTTCTAGCAGATAAAATTGATGAGATTAAAACAATTTGTCAATTTTGCTCCAAAAAAGCAACCATGGTATTAAGAACAACGAATGGTAAGCCGGTCTATGAAGGTGAGCAAATTCAAATCGGTGGGAATGAAACATATATTCCTGTCTGTCGGAAGCATTATTTTAAGCCAGAAATTGACGAAATGAAGAGTTAAGGAGAGGTGTAGCAAACGATGAATATTTATGAACAACTACAAGCCGTTGAAGATCGCTATGAAGAGTTGGGAGAACTTCTGAGTGACCCAGATGTTGTTAGTGACACCAAGCGTTTTATGGAATTGTCCAAAGAAGAAGCGAGTACACGCGATACGGTAGCAACTTATCGTGACTATAAAAGGGTGCTCCAAAACATCACAGATGCCGAAGAAATGATCAAAGACGCTTCTGGCGATGCTGATTTGGAAGAAATGGCAAAGCAAGAGATCAAAGATGCAAAAGCTGAAAAAGAAGAATACGAGGAAAAATTGAAAATTCTTCTTTTACCAAAAGATCCAAACGATGATAAAAACATCATCTTAGAAATTCGTGGTGCAGCAGGAGGTGATGAAGCCTCGCTCTTTGCCGGTGATCTTCTGACAATGTATCAAAAATACGCCGAATCGCAAGGATGGAAATTTGAGGTTATGGAAGCCTCCATGAATGGAGTCGGTGGCTTCAAAGAAGTAGTAGCGATGGTTTCTGGTCAATCCGTTTATTCCAAACTAAAATACGAATCAGGTGCTCATCGCGTACAGCGTGTCCCAGTGACAGAAAGCCAAGGACGGGTTCACACTTCGACAGCAACAGTCTTAGTCATGCCTGAAGTTGAAGAAGTAGAATATGATATTGATCCAAAAGATCTTCGGATTGACATTTATCACGCTTCTGGTGCTGGAGGTCAGAATGTCAATAAAGTTGCAACGGCCGTTCGGATTGTTCACTTGCCAACAAATATCAAAGTTGAAATGCAGGAAGAACGGACCCAGCAAAAGAATCGCGACAAAGCTATGAAGATCATTCGTGCGCGCGTAGCAGATCATTTTGCACAAATTGCGCAAGACGAGCAAGATGCCGAGCGGAAATCAACTATTGGTACTGGAGACCGCTCGGAGCGGATTCGTACCTATAATTTTCCACAAAATCGTGTGACAGATCACCGTATCGGTTTAACGCTGCAAAAGCTAGATACGATTTTAGCTGGAAAATTAGATGAAATCGTGGACGCCTTGGTATTGTATGACCAAACACAAAAACTAGAAGAATTGAATAAATAATGAAATTAGCTCAAATTCTTGCTGAAATGGAAAAACAGCTTGAAGCAGTTGGCGAAGAAGCTGAAAGCCTCTCCTTTACCTTTCGGTCTTTGAGAAACTTATCCTTCACCCAATTTGTGCTGAAAATGCAAGCAGAAGCAACAGCAGATGATATAGAATTACTGAAAAAGATTCAATCTCAATTATTGGTTCATAAACCTGCCCAATACATTATTGGGAACGCAGCATTTCATGGACATTCGTTCAAAGTAGATGAACGAGTGCTAATTCCCCGACCAGAAACCGAAGAATTGGTCAACCTTATCTTGTCTGAAAATCAAAATAGCAGTCTGAAAGTTTTGGATATTGGCACTGGAAGTGGAGCAATTGCTCTATCTTTGGCTGCTGAGCGTGCGAATTGGCAGGTCACGGCTTCCGACATTTCCCAAGATGCTCTGGATTTGGCGCAAGAAAATGCGGAAGCAATTGATGTAGCGATTGATTTTGTTCAGTCTGATTGCTTTCAGGCGATTACAGGAAAGTATGATATTATTGTATCCAATCCGCCCTATATTTCAGAGACGGACAGAGAAGAAGTAGAACTAAATGTCCTTGCTTCAGAACCTCATCTTGCTCTTTTTGCTGAAGAAGACGGGTATGCTGTTTATCGAAAAATTGCTGAGAACGCCCAAAAACATTTGACAGAAAAAGGTAAAATCTATCTCGAAATTGGCTACAAGCAAGGGGAACATGTAAAAAAATTATTTGAGTCTGCATTTCCAAAAATGAGAATTCGCGTCTTGCAAGATCAATTCGGAAAAGATAGAATGGTAGTGGTAGATAATGGATAAAATTGAGGAAATACTGAGCAGCGGAGGAGCGGTCGTGCTGCCAACAGAGACTGTATATGGTTTATTTTGTAAGGCACTGGACGAGCAGGCCGTCAGTCATGTCTATGACTTAAAAGGTAGACCTCGCGAAAAGGCCTTGAATTTAAATGTTTCAAGCTTAGAAGAAATTTATCAATTTTCCAAACATCAGCCTCAGTATTTAAAAAAGCTCTATCAAGCCTTTTTACCCGGTCCTTTGACCATTATTTTACAAGCTAATGAACAAGTTCCGATTTGGGTAAATTCAGGTATGAAAACAATTGGTTTTCGTGTCCCTAGTCATCCTAAAACATTGGACTTGATTAGAAAATTTGGACCTCTCATTGGTCCGTCCGCAAATTTATCTGGAAAGAGTAGCGGAGTAAACTTCCAGCAAATTATGACCGATTTCAATCACGAAGTTCTTGGTATAGAAGATGATGCTTTTCTAACAGGACAGGATTCAACTATTTTGGATTTATCTGGTGAAACAGCATATATTCTACGCCAAGGTGCTGTCACTTGCGAAGAAATTCTCGCTAAAATTCCAGAAATTCACTTCTAAACCTTGACTAAATAGGTTTTAGCCCCGCTTTAAGAGAAGGGAGACTCTTATGATTTTTGACCATAAAGACTATAAAGAATATGACGCTGAGCTTTGGGAAGCCATTGCTGCAGAAGAAAAACGTCAGCAAAACAATATTGAATTGATTGCTTCAGAAAACGTTGTTTCAAAAGCTGTTATGGCAGCACAAGGTTCTATTTTAACCAATAAATATGCCGAAGGTTATCCAGGTCGTCGCTATTATGGTGGTACGGACGTTGTGGATGTGATTGAGACATTAGCAATTGAACGTGCTAAAGAAATTTTTGGAGCAAAATTTGCCAATGTTCAACCCCACTCAGGCAGTCAGGCGAATTGTGCGGCTTATATGGCCTTAATTGAGCCAGGTGATACAGTAATGGGAATGGATCTTGCAGCAGGCGGACATTTGACACATGGCGCAGCTGTTAGCTTCTCTGGGAAAACCTACAACTTTGTACCTTATAACGTTGATCCTGAAACTGAACTTTTAGATTTTGATGCGATTTTGGCGCAGGCTAAAGAAGTCAAACCTAAATTGATTGTTGCAGGTGCTTCTGCCTATTCACATATTATTGATTTTGCTAAATTCCGTGAAATTGCAGATACTGTCGGAGCCAAACTCATGGTAGACATGGCTCATATTGCCGGTTTAGTTGCTGCTGGTTTGCATCCAAGTCCAGTACCGTATGCACATATTACGACAACTACCACTCATAAAACCCTTCGAGGACCTCGTGGCGGCTTAATTTTGACCAATGATGAAGAGTTGGCGAAAAAGATTAATTCCGCAATCTTCCCAGGAATTCAAGGAGGACCGCTAGAGCATGTCGTGGCAGCTAAAGCAGCTGCTTTCAAAGAAGTATTGGATCCAGATTTCAAAGTTTATGCTCAGCAAATTTTGGATAACGCTAAGGCAATGGTTCAAGTATTCCAACAACATGGTAATTTCCGTGTTATTTCAGGCGGTACGGAGAATCACCTTTTCCTTGTGGATGTGACCAAAGTCGTTGAAAATGGAAAAATCGCTCAAAACCTTTTGGATGATGTCCATATCACTCTCAACAAAAACTCTATCCCTTATGAAACCTTATCTCCATTTAAAACAAGTGGCATTCGTATCGGAACTGCAGCTATTGCAGCTCGTGGCTTTGGGGTAGATGAAAGTATTAAAGTTGCAGAATTGATTATTAAAACTTTAGAAAATGCAGAGAATGAAGCTGTTTTAGAGCAGATTCGTGCAGAAGTTAAAGAATTGACCGATGCCTTTCCACTATATGAGGACTGAAATGGACATTTACGTAAAAAAAGCTATTATTCATCAATTTAGTCCATCAGACACCGACCTTCTTTTAGCAGATAAATATCTTAATATTACTCCAAAAATTGAAGAATATCTTCGCAAAAAGATTGAACGTGTCTATTCAGATGAGGCCAAAACAGGTATTTTTACCGAAGATAATGTCTTTTTATCATATATGACAAAAGACCTTTTAGAAACTTCTATAACGATTGCCAATCTCTGGAAAGAGGAGTTTTCGGTGAGCGAAAATCAGAAAACCAATGATTTGATTTTTGTTCAATTTGACAAGGAAGGAGTAGAGCATCTTGCTTTTTTGCGCATTGCTCTGCGGGAAACCCTCACCCACTTAGGTGTAGAAGTAGATAATCCTATCAAGATTACCCAGAACAACTTGCCGGGATTTGGTACAGGCGCTGATGAAGCCTTGGTCATCAATCTTCAATCGCGTAAATACCATTTGATTGAAAAACGGATTAAATACAATGGTGCTTTTCTCAATTATTTTTCTGATAATTTATTACAAGTCCATCCTGAAATTTCTCCCAAGAAATCTATTAAAGCCTTAGAAAGAACGGCTCAAAAAGTTGCAGAAAGTTTTAATCAGGATGATTTTCAATTTCAATCCAAGGTTAAATCATCTATTTTCAAAAATTTAGAAGAAAATGATGAATTATCACCAGAAAAATTAGCAGATGACTTGTTTGATAACAATCTGACAGCTCGTTTGACTTTTATTGATCAGGTTAAGGAAACAATTCCAGAAACTGTTAAATTTGATGAAATTGATAGTAGTCGTCAGAAGAAAAAATTTGAAAATCAAAAACTCTCCCTTTCAAATGGAATTGAACTCATTGTCCCCAATAATATCTATCAAGATGCGGAATCCGTAGAATTCATACAAAATGAGAATGGAACCTATTCCATTCTCATCAAAAACATAGAAGATATTCAAAGTAAATAATGTTTAAAATTCTTAGAAAATTAATCATTCTCATTCTTTTAATCTTTGTTGGTTATAAACTTGTTCAAGTTCATCATGATGTTAAACAAGTGATGAACTACCGTAGCTTAGTGAGAGAAGTGCTAGATGAGCAGGATACTGCAGCCAACGAAGAACTCGTCCTTGCTATGATTTACACAGAAACAAAAGGAAAAGTTTCTGATGTCATGCAATCTAGTGAAAGTGCGACGGGTCAGAAAAACTCTATTTTAGATAATAAAGAAAGCATTCGTCAAGGTGTCCAGACCCTATCTGCGAATCTAAATGTAGCTCAAGAAAAGAAAGTAGATGTTTGGACCGCTGTACAAGCCTATAACTTTGGTCGAGCTTACATCGATTATATTGCAAAACACGGTGGTGAAAATACCCTTGATTTGGCAAAAAAATACTCCAAAAATGTTGTCGCACCAAGTTTAGGAAATGTGACCGGTAAAACCTATTCTTATTACCACCCCATCGCCCTCCTACATGGTTCTAAACTCTATATCAATGGTGGGAATTATTATTACTCCCGACAAGTTCAGATGAATATGCACATCATGAAAGTGATGAATTGGTTTTAATAACATCACCCCTAGTAGCTTATTTCTACTAGGGGTTTTCAAACAAATCAATTGTTATTTATATCGTTACATGTTATACTTAAAAATATATCTCACAGAAAGAAAAGCTAAACATGATGAAGAAAATAGCCCTAATTACAGGAATTTTAACAATTTTGATTGCTATTTCTACTTTTTTATTTTACCGTGTCAATGCTGAAGGGAAATTAGACAGACAGAAGTATGTGCAATCAACTACTCCAACCCTATTCTTTCATGGTTATGGAAGTAGTGCCAATGCTGAGCGACACATGACGAATGCAGCAAAAAAAACAGGAGTAACAAAAACAGTTATTCGAGCAAATGTTGATAGAAATGGTGCAGTTACGTTGAGGGGAGACATTCCCAAAGGCGCTATCAATCCAATCGTAGAAGTGAATTACGAAGACAATCGCAATCCTATTGATGTTGGACGATATGCAAAAGCTGTCGTCAGCAAGCTACAGGAAAAGTATGGCTTTACAAAAATGAATATGGTAGGTCATTCTTTAGGAAATATGTCGATTTTGTATTATCTTTTAGAACATGCTCAAGATGAGAACTTGCCACAGCTGCAAAAACAAGTGAATATCGCAAATTTCGCTGCCGGTTTAGAAGCTATGGGCTTATCATCTGATGTGAAAGTTGACAAAACAACTGGTCAGCCTAATCAAATTACGCAAACTTTCCAAAGATTATTACCATTACGTGAAGTATTCCCACAAAATCAAATTGATGTGCTAAATATCTATGGAGATTACAAAAATGGCTCAGACGGTTCTGTTTTAAATGCTTCATCTCGCAGCTTGAAATATTTGGTTGCTGATAATGCCAAATCTTATCAAGAAAAGAAAATTACCGGCAAACTAGCACAACATAGCCAATTACATGAAAACCAAGAAGTAGATAAAATACTGATTCAATTTTTGTGGGGAAAATAAACAGAAAAAGCCAAACTTCAAGAAATAAGAAGTTTAGCTTTTTCTGTTTATTGACTTTCAGTCCGTCTCGCGACCTTCGGTGCAAGACAAATAAACCGCTCGCTAATGAACTGCACCTCAATCGTTAGTTTTTGTCTCTAACTTTTTAGGTGCAGTTCATAGACTGGTAATCATGATTTTTATTCCCACTCACTAAAAGTCAGATATTGGCCATTTAGAATAGTTGATTTGATAGTGATTGTTAATACAATCAATAAGTTTTATTGGTTATTATTTGAGTCTTTTGTTGTTAATTTTTTGCCAAGGCCATTTGAACTTTCTTTTTGTTCTTCTGAACTTTTCAAATTCTATAATCTCATCTGCAAGTACTTTTGCTTCAGTGAATACGGTATCTAAAATGATTTCTTCATCTTTATCAAATTTGTTTTTGATAGCTAGTTTATTTTTGATTGCTAGTGTATCTGTGGACTCATCTAACAATTCAAGAACAATTGTAGCTTTTAAATCGTAAATCTCTTGTTCGCTAAAGTTCTTCAAATTGCTTAAGTCATATTTAGATATATCAAATATAATCCTGTCTTCAAAGGATGCTTGCCTACCTAATAGTTCATCGGTGGTAGTATCAAGTATTTTTGATAATTTTACTATATTCTCTAGAGTAGGTTCAGTTCGACCGTTTTCCCACTTGGCATAAGCGCTCTGTCCAATATCTAACAGTTGGGATATTTTTTCTTGGGTATATCCTTTATTTTTTCGTTTTTCTTTTAATCTGCTTGGAAAATCTAGCATACAGATACCTACTTTCAAAATAATTCCAAATAAGACTATTTTTTGTTGATAATTAGTCTTATTAAGACTAATTATACCAAACTATTCTGATATTTGGCAAGTAGAAGAGAGGGAAATGCCTATGATTGTATAAAAAAGTCTTTGAAAAGCAGAACTTTTCAAAGACTTGTCAAAAACAACTAACTAGATTATATAATATTTTTTAGAAAAGAGGAACAAAATAGTGAAAAATAAGATTAAACTAACGCCGGAATTATCTTTAAAAGATATGGCTCTTGAGAGCTCACAATTCTATATTCCTAAAAAGGTAAAAGTTGACTTTACACAAGTTCGCCAACGTAATAAATATAAAGACGGTAAGGCAACTGATATTGTAGAGGGCTATATGCTTAGTGGCATTGATGAACGGACAGCTCAAGCAGTAGAACCAGGTTTGATTGATAATGTTTATAGTCAAAAAAAACAGTAAGAGAATTTGATTTTACTGTTTTTTTTGCTTTATAATTACAATAGGTTAAATTTATATAGTATTAAATTTTCGGAGGATACATGGATGCCAAGAGAAGGAGTGACTATTTACGATTTATTAATTTCTTGCCCCGGGGATGTTACTGGCTATCTTCAATTAATTAAGGAAGCTGTTGATAATTTTAATAAACTGTATGGTAGTTTGAATAATATACAAGTATCAATCAAGCATTGGTCAACGGATAGCTTTCCTGAATCAGGTGATAAACCACAGGAATTATTAAATAAGCAAATTGTTAGGGAATGTGATGCCGCTGTTGCTATATTTTGGACAAGATTTGGTACTGCAACAGATAATTATGGATCCGGAACGGAAGAAGAAATTGAGGAGATACTATCAGCTGACAAACAAGTTTTTATGTACTTTTTAGAAGCTCCGATAATTCCGTCTAATATAGACCTTAAGCAATATGAAAAAGTGCAAGAATTTAAAGAAAGATATAAAGATAGAGGGATATTTTTTATAGTTAAAGATGAGAGTGATTTTCAAAGGCTTTTTACAAATCATCTATCACTTTATTTTTTAAAATTAATTTCAGAAAAAGAAACTTATCAAAACGAAAATATAAAACCGTTTTTGACAATAAGGGATAAAAAAACATTATCTGACGAAAATATTTTACCTAAACAATTTAGTTTACTGGAGTCAAAATTTATCAATGAAAAGCAAAGTAAGATTAACGAATATATAGATGAACTAAACAGTACCGTAATTTCTGAAGAAGCAGGTATATTAGAAGATAAAAGTAAAATGTTGACTATGCCTTCAAAAGAAAATGCGAATGTTGATTTTCTTTATCAAATAGCTGATTCTGTGGCCATTAGTGATAAATTCAAATATACTATAAATGATTTCGCTAAAGAAAACCAAATCAAACTACATGAAAATTTTTGGTATTTAGGGAATTTAATGAAACATAAACTTCAGGTACAAATTCCTTTCGGTAACAGTGGTCCTTCGTATATAGGGTCTGACAAGGAAAAGAAACGCTTTTCTAAATTAAACAAATTATATCGGGAAATAATATCTTACAAAGAGTACATTGAATATTTCATACATAGATAACATTAAATTTGTCGAACTAATCGTTTCTAACTTAGGTAAAACATATGATGAAGATATTGATGTAAAACTAATGGTACCAAAAGGTTGTCTATTAAAACATAATAACTTACTTTATCCAGAAGAGAACATAATTGAGGAGATACAGGAAATTGAATTAGATGAATTGCTATTTAAAATTGAAGAAAGTGACTCAGTTGATGCTTACTCTTATTTTCAAATAATCCCATCAAATATAGAAAGAGTTAATATTAATCCGCCTCTCACATATACTACAAAACCCAGTTATGAAGATCAAAAATACAACTATAAAAACTCTTTAGACCACATATTTATATATAAAGATTTTACAAATTCAGAATTTGATATTTTAAGATTTGGCATTGAGTATTTGAAACATAACTCCTCAATGGCATTTCCATCGATACTAATGTTTGAAAATGTACCTCAAACTGTCGAATATGAAATTACTTCAAAGCATATACCGGATGTAGTAAAGGGTAAGATACATTTAAAAATTGATTAATCAGGGTTTATTGGTTAACTGTGTATGAAGGTTTAATAGAAATATATTCAGAAACTTGATGTAGCGATGAAATAATGAATGAAGAAAATGATTTGATTAGTGGGGTTGAATTTAATAATAATTTTTATCGTATTTATGAATTGTCTGAAGATAATAGAGACTATGCTGGAGTTGTTAGTGAATCAAGGAAAGGTATGTATACAGAGAGTGCCAAAACTGTTAAAAAGATATTAGATTTAGGGAGTGAAAAATAGTTTTTGTTGTTAAAATGTTGTTAAAATAAAAGAAAAAGCCTTAGAAATGTTGATTTCTAGGGCTTTTTAAACTTATTAACTCTATTCCCATTCGATAATTATAAAGACGTTCCGTGTGTTGATTTACTAATAAGTAATACAGATTCTAGCAGGGAATTTTAAAAGAGGACAAGTGCTTCATGAATCAAAAATTAATAGCGATAGATTATCTATCTAAGCATGTTGAAGAGAACATTGAATTTGACAATATCAGTTACGAGAGCAATGTTTTTGACTATATAGAATTAGATGAAAAACTACTTCCTAGTGAGTATCAAAAAGTCTTTGAAGGAAACATAGTCAAAGTAGATATCTACATGTATGATGCAGTATATATTTACTTCATAAGTTTACTAGATTCTCCTCAAATAGGAAGTTTACTGGGAGTGGCAAAGGAACGCCAGTTGTTAGAATATAAATTTCTTAAAGAAAGGTAAGTAAGATGTTTGGTTTAATCTTAGTTTTAGAAGTAATAGCTTTAGTAGCTAAATCTGTTTCGAATGAGTTAAAGAGAAAAAAGTAATCTGTCTAAAATAGGTGTATCTATAATTGACAATGACAAGCGATATAAGTTATTTATCTGAGTTATAAAAAATACATGACAAAAAAGGGGATAAGCAATGAAAATAGGATATATTAGGGCATCAACTAAAGACCAAAACTTAGCTAGACAGATTGAAATGATGAAACAAGAGTGCGTTGAAAAGTTATTCAGCGAAAAAGTTAGCGGTAAAGATATGAACCGTAAAGAATTAAAAAATTTATTGGAATTTGCAAGAGAAGGTGATGAAATTATAGTAGCTTCTCTTGATAGATTAGGTAGAGACTATCAAGACATAAAAGAGATTGTCAGACAATTACAACAAAGGTGCATTAAATTAACTATAGTTGATGCGCCTTTTTTAAATTTCAATACAGGAAACAATACACTAGATACAGCTATGTTTGATATGTTCCTATCCTTATTAGGCTACATAGCGCAAAACGAACGTGAAAAAATCTTAGAAAGACAACGCCAAGGCATCCAGTTAGCTAAACAGCGTGGTGTTTATAAAGGCCGCCCTATCCAATATCATGAACATGCTAAAAATGCTACAGATAGATTAATATACCAAAACGTTAAACGAATGCTTGATGAACAAATTCCTGTTACCCAAATAGCTAAGGAAAATGGTATATCAAGACAGACAGTGTATATTATTCAGAAAAGAATTAGATAAAGAGTAGTTCTTAATTGCAATCAATGGTCTTTTTGTTGATTTTGTCTAGGTCATTTAGCAGTTGATTTGTCTTAGAAAGGGTAGTTAAATTTATTGTAGGGGGGATTATTTAAAAATGGCATTAGAACAAACACACCCTAGTGATTGGAATAAAATTTATATGGAGTTGGCTTCATTGATAGGAAAAGAAAATACTATTCTGTTATACACTCATTATAAAGGAGCTTATATTAATTTTCCCATGAGATTGTTATCAAAGGAGGGATTACAAAGAATAGTTTATTCCGAATTTAATGGAAATAATTCAAGAGATATTGCAAAAAAATACGGGTATTCTGTTAGGCATATTAATAGAGTAGTACAAGAAAAAAGTAGTAGTAAGTAAATGGAGGATGTTATATATGTTTTGTAAAACATGCGGAAAAGAAGTAAATCAAAATGCTGAATTTTGTTTAAACTGTGGGGTAAATCCACAAACCGGAAATGCATATTGTTATAATTGTGGAGTAAACACAAATCCAGAACAAGTTGTTTGTGTTGCGTGTGGAGTTAATCTTGAAAAAAATGTATCACGTAATGCCGACAGTAATGATGCAAAAGCGTTCTGTAAAGGTTGTGGAAGTAAAGTTAATGAAAAAGCCGAAATATGCACATCTTGTGGTATTAATCCGTTAAACGGACATAATTATTGTCAAAATTGCGGAGCTACAACTACAGCTGAGCAAGAGGTTTGTACATCATGCGGCGTAAGGGTTAGTGGTAAAGCAAGAAATAGAGAATCTTCTAAATATACGACTTCAGACTCTTCATATAAGTCATATTCAGAATATTATCAAAACGAATTTTCTGCTATAGAAAAAAGTAATGAAGAATATCAAGGGAAATTTAACTTGGTGGCATTTTTCTTCACAACAATTTGGTCACTTACGAAAGGTATGTGGCAGCTAGCAATAATTGATGCCGTCATTTATCTCATCCCTTTTGTCGGAATACCGTTATCTGTAGTTTTTGGTATCCTAGTTGGACGTAAGGCGAACTATCTATACTATAGAAAAGAGAAATATGGAGAACAATTACCGAAAGATTGGAGTATATTGTTCGATTTTATTAATCAGAAATAGTAGAACACAATTCTAACAATAAAAGACATAGTACTTTTTTGAAAAAGGTGCTGTGTCTTTTATTATTTACAGTAAAATATATAAAGAAAAACTATTAAAATGGAACATATAGAAAAAGTTAAAGAAATATTGCAACGCTTAGAATCTCAAACTCCTATTGATTATTCACAGATAGCCAGCGAAAGTTATGAATTATTTGTATCTGAATTAGATAGAAGGCTGTTACCTGTAAATTGTGATAAATTATTGATAGATGACAAAGTAAGAGTATATTACTATGCTTATGATGAATTGATTGTATATGTCATAACTCATATTAGAACAGATATTCCGATTATAACTGGATTATTGGTCGAAAATAAATTACAAGCATATATTATAAATTAGAAGGAGGCAAATATGTTTTGGAAAAAATTAACACTAGATATTATTGTATTGATAACAACCTCGTGTTTAAATGAGTTACAGCAAAATAGAAAGGAGAAAAAGAAGGCATATAATGGCAAAAAAACAGTCAAATGCTAATATCAAAATAGAAATTATAGAGTCTAGCAATAGACAGCATAGATATGTTCTTAGTAAACAATGGAATAATAAGCCTATGGTTACAGTGCTAACTTTATACCCTAGTTCTAGTAATTTGGTAGGAGATGATATGACAATGATGTTAATTACTAAAAATGTTTATAAGCTGGGGTATGGTGGCTTTTATAGTGTAAACTTATTTTCTAAGTATGATATTGATAAGAAAAACTATTTGAAAGCAACTAATGTAGATAACGACGACCATATATTGGAATGCGTGAAAAAATCATCTGAAATAATATTTGCTTATGGCTCATTACCCTTAAAAAATAAACAAGTAGCTTACCGAGTTGATAACCTGTATCATTTGCTCGAAAATAATCAATTAGATGATAAAATAAGGTATTTAACAGACGAACATCAAGAGTTTTGTTTTCATCCATTGGCTAGTCAAGTAAGGAAAAAGTGGTATAATGTTAGTAAAAAAGGAGTAAGCTAGATGGTGAACAATAATGGAAATATTACGATAAGAGAGATAAAAGAAAATATTTTTTATGTATATGAATATCAAAGCAAGCTTATGGATAGTGATTCTGGAGAAAAACAAGGAAGAAAAGTACGAGTAGGTATATTTGATAATAAAATAGAGAAATATTTCTATCGTAGGCTACTTGCTTGTATAATCATTTTAAAACATTCTAAAGAATTTCAAAAATATCATTCTAATATTTTTGAAAATATTATTACTCAAGTAAGAAATGAGAGCTATTTCCCCGAATCTTTGAGTAATTTACAAAACATAGACAGCTATATGAGATTTACTCGAAATAATATAGATGATATAGAAATTTCTAGTAAACCAGTAGTATATCTTTTATTTATCCTTATTTCATTCTATAACCTGAATAATCTATTAAATGATTTTTATTTGATATTTAATCGTACCTTTACATATGAAAAACAACAATTAGAAATCCAAGATTGGGATAGTTTAATAAAAGACGATTTCTTATTAAATATGCTTATTTTTGGTCTTGATGAATTGGAATTAAGTGAGAACTCCGAAAAGTACTTTGAGTCACTTCAAGATAAATACATAGAAAAGCAAAAATTTTATCATCAAGTGATTAAAAGCAAGGAGCTAAATGTTTCCTCTAAGTTATATAGAAGTATTGATGTGGAAAAGTTCCTGATTGAAGAGAAAGATAAAATGATATTAGAAAATAACAAGTTATTCGATTACTTAAATGAAATGACAGATGAAGAGAGAGAGGATACTGAGAAATTAATATTAAGTTTATTTGTATTTGAAATTTCAGATAAGTTAAAACAAGAAATAGCTAACAGGTCAATTCTAGAGGAGTGGGTCACTAGTAAGAAGATTTCTTTACCTGATGCTCTTAATAAATCAAGAAAAGATGGTTTTAATAACCTAAATGAATATCAAAAGCTTCAGCCTCTAGAACAAATATACCGCTATATAGACGAAGAAATCGCTAATATCCTTGAAAATAAAAATATATCTTGTAAATTAAAACCTTTCTTCTATTAACATAAAATCCAATAAATGTCAACCCTGTCTCTGTTTTGAGTTGGGGGATTTTTTATTTAAGATACGTCATATAATATAACCATCTCCTGCGCAAGAGAAATTATATATTAAAAAAAGGATGGTATCTAAATATGAGTAGTACCTTTATCAATGATTTAGTGTGTCAAGTGTGTCAAAATGAAATATCCAATGATGCAATTGTTTCAGAAGTAGGACGAACATTAGGAGTATTAAGTAATTATGGCATTCAAAAAATTAATTTGCGTTTTTTAGGTGAAAAATCACCTAAAAATCAAGTGTGTCAATTGATACAAAATATGCTTACTATACTACGTTTAATAAAATTCATGATGATTGTAAGACAGGAAATGTAGCAATTAAAGATAGTGATATTTCTTCGTACCGATTTATGTTGATAGATATTGACCCTGAGCGTCCGAGCGGGGTGTGTGCTACAAAGGAAGAAAAGCAATCTGCCATAACCGTGGCCGATAATATTCTACAATGGTTCGAAGTTAATGGAATAACAATACATCATATAATTATTGCAGATTCAGGAAATGGCATTCACTTATTAATACCGTTAAACTTCCTCTCATCAGTTACGACTAAAGATAAAATAAAATTAATTTTAAATTTACTAAATCAAAAATTTTCAAATAAACAGTCTAAAATTGATGTTACAGTATATAACCCTAGTCGCATTACTCGCTTATACGGAACACTGAATTGTAAGGGAGAGAATACTTCTGAAAGACCGTACCGTCAAAGTAAACTGCTTTATGTTCCCAACGAGACATCAGATGGTTTAACGGAAGAAAATTTAAATTCACTAATTTCTCAATTAAAAGAGACACTCCCTGAGCAAGAAAACAAAACAACAGCTAAAAATGGGGAACAGGTTAATGAGAAACCTTATATATTAATTAGCGAAAGGTGAAGAATGGCTAAAATATTATAATTTAGAGTTTCATTCATATAAAGAAGATGAACATGGCACTAAATTATATCCATTCAAAACTTGCCCAATGAAAGAGCATTCAAATACTGATAGTGGAGCATGTTTCACCATAACTAAATATGGAAGATGTAGGTTTAAGTGTCTCCATGCTAGTTGCTCAAGTAAAACTATTAATGATTTCATATCTAAATATCCATGCCCCGAGGAATTCTTATTAAAAGAATCTTCGACAAGTAGGAAAGAGGTACCAACTCTAGAGGATTTAATTAATGGGAAGAGATACAACTTTGGAGATTACGAAGTTAGTAAATCTGGTATATATAAAATCTCTGATAAAAAGACTGAAATCATATCATCCACTCCATTCTTTATTTCCAAAAGTTTCTTCAATATTGACACAAACCACTTTCAATATGAGTTTCAGTATCTAATTCAAGGTAAAAAGAATACCTAAAAAATATTAGGAATCACTCTATCACCTTATAAGATTTCTGATTTAACAAAATTCGGTATTATTTTAGCATCAGCACCTCAGAAAGTTATTGAATATCTGAATTATCAGTTAAAAACAGTCCCTATTCAGAATATCCATTCATATGTCGGGTGGAAAACAAACGATTCAGACACATTAACTTTCAGGTTGGATAGAAATTATGGAGATACAGAAGTAAGTCTACTAGTAGATAACTCTCTCTTTAATTTGTCGTCACGAGAAACATTTGAAGAATGGAGACAAATGGTCCTTGATAATGTACTTGATAGCAATATGGAGATTGCATTATGTGTGGGTTTTAGTTCAATCGTACTAGGATACCTAGCAATCACTGATAAGCCTGATATCGGAAGCTTAATCGTCAATTTCTACGGGCAATCAACAAGCGGTAAGACAACAGCGCTGCATTTAATTAATAGTATTTACTCTAGTCCAGTAAATAACATGTATTCATTCAGTGCTACTCAGAATGCTTTACTTGCTATTTTGAATGAAAATAGAGGAGTAGTGACTACAATTGACGAGTTGTCAGCTTCAAGAAGTACAGACCTATCGGAACTATTGTATCAAATCGGACAAGGTCGAAGTCGCTTACGGCTAAGTTCCTCTTCTACGCTATCTGAACAGCTACGATTCAATACTGTAATCGCTACAACCTCGGAGGTACCGATAGCAAACTACCTTAATTCAAATCAAGGATTGCATATGAGATATATAGAACTTTCTTCAGAGGAAGCTTGGACAAAAAATGGAGCTATTGCTGATGATATCAAACTAAGATGTTCTCAGCACTATGGAGTAGCCAGTGATGCATTCATGGAAAAAATTTTTAAACATGAACAGGGAACTGGATACATAAAAAAAGTGTATCAAACAGCCTATACTGAACTACTAGAGAAACTTCCAGAAAGTAACTTTAAGACCCGAATATGCACACTATATGCCATTATTTATAGTTCTGCAATTCTGGTTAAGGAATTGCTAGACATAGATATCGACAAAAAGAGGGTTTGCGAGTTTTTAATAAAGACAGAGAAAGAAACTTTAGATAAAAGAGGTGAAATCCCTTCTGATTTATATGATAAGATAGTGGATTATACTTTATCTCACGCTGGACTATTCAACATCAAGGAGGGATACTCGATAGGTGGAAAGAAAATAGGAATGATTAAAGCTCAGAAAGGAACGTATAGAGTCTATTTCTTCAGAGAGGAGTTCGTCAAGATGTTGAAAAAAGAATTCTCTATTTCTAACGTTGAAAAAGCCATCCAACTGTTAATAAGTCAGAATAAATGGATAGCGGATAAGAGGCGAAGTGTAAAATATGTAACCTATGAAAATCATAAAATCGCAATGTATTGCTTAGAGTTACCAATGCACTGGAGAAATTTTGCAATAGAGGCAGAGATAATAAGGGGGTATTAAGAATGGAAACGATAGATTACACTGCACTCATTAAATTGGGGTATAGACAACATACAGCCAAAAATATTATTAGACAAGCTAAATGTTGGCTTGTTGAAAACGGGTATGAATTCTATCTCAATAAACGTTGTGGAGTTGTTCCAACCTATGCTGTAGAAAAAATGATAGGAATTAAAATTGAAGGGGGCAGTTGTAATGGGTAAAACAAAATATCCTTGTGTATATAAAAATGATAAAACTGGATTTTATTACTACAGTGTAGAACTGGGTGTAGACAGAATTACAGGAAAACGAATTCAGAAAAAATCCTCTAAGTCAGCAAAAGGCAATCCTTTCCGTACAGCTAAAGAAGCGTATGAGGAGGTTACCAAAATAAAACTGGAGTATCATAAAGTGAAGAATTATAGTGATTATGATATAACCTATGAACGATTTATGAAAGAAAATTATCTGCCAATGTATGAAAAAAGCGTAGAACAAGGAACATGGCTTTCTAAACAGCCTGCACTAAACTTGTTAGTTCAGATATTTGGAAAAATAAAGTTAAGGAACATCACTCTTACTGATTGTGAAAAATTCAGAGTATATCTTTTGACACATAACCAATACTCACAGAGCTATGCGTCAATGATATATGGAGTATTTAGAAAGACTCTAGATTATGCGGTAAAAATACAATATCTTGAAACGAACCTTTCTAAACAGACGGATGCAATTTCTAAAGGACGAACAACAGTAGCTTACTGGACTAAGGCAGAGTTTGAGAAGGTACTGACAAGCTTTTACATAGATGACCTTTATGAGCATATGTCGTTTATCGCAATCTGGTTATATTATATGACTGGAATTAGAGTATCTGAGGGATTAGCATTAAAATGGGCGGATATAGACTTAGAAAATAAAAAAATGCGAATACACGGTACATTAGAAATGAGAGGTAAAGCAAATTATAGAGTAAAGAGTTATACAAAAACTGTTAGTAGTCAGCGTACTATTTCCTTAGATGATACAACTATTCAACTGTTGGTTAAATGGAAACAGCGACAAGAAAAGCAATATATAGGTCCGTTCATCATCAGTTATTCAAAAGCACCACTACACCGTTCAACAATTAATAGAATTATTAAGCGTCATGCTGATATCAGCGGTGTCCATCAAATACAGGCCAAAGGATTAAGACAGAGCCATGCAAGTTATCTTATCAATGAGCATAATATTGATGTCTTAGTTATTTCTCGAAGACTAGGGCATTCAAGCCCAGAGATAACACTAAAACACTATGCGCACCTATGGTCAAGGAATGATGAAAGTGTTGCACAAGCTATAGAAGGCGATATTGATATCAAATATGGTGTTGAGAGTAAAGTAAAGTTTAAAGGTAACCAAGTAATTAAGAAAAAATGAATATAGAAATTAACCCCCAACGCATAAAATTTAGCGTTGGGGGTTAAAAGCAGGGATATGGGCAGGGAATAACTTAACTAAAAGTTGCGGTAAGTATATGAAATAACGTGTCAATCCTTGTAAAACCAATAAAAAATATTTAAACATTATAGTTGACTTATTCCCACTCAACCGTTGCTGGTGGTTTGCTGGTAATATCGTAGACAATGCGGTTGACGTGGTCTACTTCATTGACGATACGAACAGAGATTTTTTGTAGTACTTCCCAAGGGATTTTAGCAAAATCTGCTGTCATTCCATCGATAGAAGTAATAGCACGAATGGCAATGGTATAATCATAAGTTCGACCATCACCCATAACACCGACTGAGCGAACACCAGTATTCACAGTGAAGTATTGCCAAATATCACGATCGAGTCCAGCTTTCACAATTTCTTCGCGGAGAATGGCGTCGGATTCACGTACAGTGGTGAGTTTTTCTTCTGTAATTTCCCCCATGACACGTATAGCAAGTCCTGGACCCGGGAATGGCTGACGCCAAACAATTTCATCTGGCATACCAAGTTCTGTACCAAGCGCGCGAACTTCATCTTTGTAGAGGGTGTTCAGAGGTTCAATCAGCTTGAACTGCATGTCTTCAGGAAGTCCACCGACGTTGTGGTGCGATTTGATTGTTTGAGCAGTATCTGTACCAGACTCAATGACATCTGTGTAAAGTGTTCCTTGTGCGAGGAATTTTACATCTTTCAGCTTACTTGCTTCATCATCAAAGACGTAGACAAATTCATTGCCGATGATTTTACGCTTTTGCTCTGGATCAGAAACACCAGCTAATTTATCAAGGAAACGTTTGGCAGCGTCTGCTTTGATGATATTCAGACCGAATTTTCCTCCAAGGGAATCCATGACTTGATCTGCTTCGCCCTTACGGAGCAATCCATGATCTACAAAGATGCAGATAAGCTGGTCTCCGATAGCTTTTTGAAGGAGAACACCAACAACGGATGAATCAACACCACCTGAAAGCCCGAGAAGAACACGTTTATCGCCAACCGTTTCTCGAATTCGCTTGATTTGCATTTCAATAAAGTTATCCATTGACCAGTCGCCTTTGGCGCCACAAATATTCAAAGCAAAATTGCGTAGAATATCATACCCATAAACAGAGTGGCGTACTTCAGGGTGAAATTGAATGCCATAAATCTGCTTTTCAGGTTGCTCAATAGCTGCAAATGGACAGTCGGCAGAAGTACCAGTACGTACAAATCCTTGAGGAATTTCGGTGACAGCATCTCCGTGACTCATGAGAACAATTTGTTTTTCAGGAGTTCCTGCAAACAGTTTAGAGGCAGTATGAGTGAGCTCGGATTGACCGTACTCACGGTTTCCGGCATTTCCAGCAGGTACAACTTTCCCGCCTAATTTGTGAGTCAAAAGCTGCATTCCATAGCAAATTCCCAAAATTGGAATACCCAATTCAAAAATTTCAGGATCAATGTCAAATGCTCCTGCTTCATATACAGACTTTGGTCCACCTGACAAAATGATTCCGACCGGATTTATCTCACGAACCTCAGCAGCTGTGATTTTATTGCTTTTCAGCTCAGAAAAAACACCAATCTCGCGGATTCGGCGTGAAATAAGCTGATTGTATTGGCTTCCATAATCTAATACAATAATTCTTTCGACATCTTGCAATTCAGTTGTAGTTGTCATTTCTTCCCTTTCTTAAAAGACTTTTCTTTGTTTATTCTAACACAAAATAAAGACTTTTTCCAATAACATTAAGTAGCGATTGACTTTTATTTCAATTGATAATACAATGAAGAGAGGAAACCATTCTTGAAAGGGGTTACTATGCTTCCAGCTTATATTAAAATTCACGATCAAATAAAAAAAGAAATTGACGAGGAAATCTGGAAAATCGGGCAACGTCTGCCAAGTGAGCGCGATTTAGCTGAACAATTTGAGGTTAGCCGCATGACACTTCGTCAGGCAATCACTCTTTTAGTCGAAGAAGGAGTACTAGAGCGCCGTATGGGTAGCGGTACATTTGTAGCCAGTACACGGGTTCAGGAAAAGATGCGCGGCACAACCAGCTTTACAGAAATCATCAAATCCCAAGGCAAGACACCTTCAAGTCAATTGATTTCTTACCGTCGAACACTGCCAAGTAAAGAAGAGGTCGAAAAATTAGGAATTGAGAAGACGGAAAACGTTGTCCGAATGGAGCGGGTGCGGTATGCGGATAATATCCCCGTAGTTTACGAAGTCGCTTCCATTCCAGAGAAATTCATCAAAAATTTTAATAAAGAAGAAATTACGAAACATTTTTTTCAAACCTTACAAGAACATGGCTATAAAATCGGAAAATCTCAACAGACCATTTATGCTCGTCTTGCCAAAGAAAAGATTGCACATTATCTAGAAATCCCTAGAGGACATGCCATTCTTGGTTTGACACAGATTTCTTATTTTGACGACTGCACCGCTTTTGAATATGTTAAAAGTCAGTATGTCGGCGAACGATTTGAATTTTATCTGGAAAATAACTGATTTAAATTACATAATTTAATATACGTAAACACCCTTAGTGATTTAAGAGTGTTTTTTAGTGAGTAAAGCTCTTCACTAGTAGAGTTTATCTGTATTTTTTGATATAATAATCTTTATGGAAATTGAAAAAACCAACCGAATGAATGCTCTTTTTGAGTTTTATGCAGCGCTTTTAACAGATAAACAAATGAATTATATCGAGCTTTACTATGCGGATGATTACAGTTTGGCTGAGATTGCTGAGGAATTTCAAGTTAGTCGTCAGGCTGTTTATGACAATATCAAACGAACAGAAAAGATTCTGGAAGACTACGAAAAGAAGCTCCACATGTATTCAGACTATATCGTCAGAAGTCAGATTTTCGATCAAATAACGGAAAAATATGCTAATGATGCCTATTTACAAGAGCAAATCGCAATTTTATCTAGTATTGACAATCGAGAATAGTGAATTGTCAGCTCAAAAAACGCAAAAATCAATAACCAATAACATAGAAATTAACTAGGAGAAATAAAATTTATGGCATTTGAAAGTTTAACTGAACGTTTACAGAATGTTTTTAAAAATCTACGCAGAAAAGGAAAAATTTCAGAGAGTGATGTTCAAGAGGCGACCAAAGAAATTCGCCTGGCGCTCTTGGAGGCCGATGTGGCTTTGCCAGTTGTTAAAGACTTTATCAAGAAAGTTCGTGAGCGCGCTGTCGGACACGAAGTCATTGATACACTAAATCCTGCTCAACAAATCATCAAGATCGTTGATGAAGAATTGACCGCTGTATTAGGCTCTGATACGGCAGAAATTATCAAATCTCCAAAAATCCCGACTATTATCATGATGGTCGGTCTTCAAGGTGCTGGTAAGACTACGTTTGCCGGAAAGTTGGCCAATAAACTCAAGAAGGAAGAAGGCGCTCGTCCTTTGATGATAGCTGCTGATATTTACCGTCCAGCAGCCATTGACCAGCTTAAAACTCTTGGTCAGCAAATTGATGTACCAGTCTTTTCACTGGGTACAGAAGTACCAGCAGTAGAGATTGTTCATCAAGGTCTAGAGCAAGCCAAGGCTAATCACAACGACTATGTCTTAATTGATACGGCAGGTCGTTTGCAAATTGACGAAAGACTTATGAATGAGCTGCGCGATGTCAAAACACTGGCTCAACCAAATGAAATCCTCTTGGTCGTAGATGCTATGATTGGTCAAGAAGCTGCCAATGTAGCTCGCGAATTCAACGCTCAGTTGGAAGTGACTGGGGTTATTCTGACCAAGATTGACGGCGATACACGTGGTGGTGCAGCCTTATCTGTCCGGCAAATCACTGGCAAGCCAATTAAGTTCACTGGTACTGGAGAAAAGATTACCGATATTGAAACTTTCCACCCAGATCGGATGTCTAGCCGCATTTTGGGCATGGGAGATATGCTGACCTTGATTGAAAAAGCTTCTCAGGAGTATGATGAGCAAAAAACACTTGAGATGGCTGAAAAAATGAGAGAAAATACCTTTGATTTCAACGATTTCATTGACCAGCTAGATCAAGTACAAAATATGGGGCCAATGGAAGATTTGTTAAAGATGATTCCTGGCATGGCTAACAACCCTGCGATGAAGAATTTTAAGGTAGATGAAAACGAAATCGCCCGCAAACGTGCCATTGTATCATCTATGACACCTGTCGAACGGGAAAATCCCGACCTTCTTAATCCAAGTCGTCGCCGTCGGATTGCTGCAGGTTCTGGTAATAGCTTTGTCGAAGTGAATAAGTTTATTAAGGACTTTAACCAAGCAAAATCCGTCATGCAAGGTGTCATGTCTGGCGATATGAATAAGATGATGAAGCAAATGGGGCTCAATCCTAACAATTTACCGAAAAATATGTCAAATATGAACGGTATGGATATGTCAGCCCTTCAAAATATGGACGTGTCCGCTTTAGGGGGAGCTGGTAATCCTGATATGAGCCAGATGTTTGGTGGCGGACTTAAAGGAAAAATCGGCGAATTTGCAACCAAACAAGCCATGAAACGTATGGCAAATAAAATGAAAAAGGCTAAGAAAAAACGGAAATAAACATATTTTGTAGTAAATGATGATTGGAATAAAGCAGTTCAATTTGGTGGGCTGTTTTATTTTTTTTGAAAAACTATTGACATTTGATGATAAACGTGTATTCGAGAAATTTCAGGAGGACAATTACAACGCGCAGGTATCTGTCGTACGTCGTGCTATGATAAATCAATCAGAACTTTTATTTGCTGATGAACCTACAGGTGCTTTAAACTCAAAAATCAGCCAGAAAGTGATGGAAAGCTTTAAAGAAATCAACAAAAAAGGTGTGACTATTGTTTTAGTCACTCACGATAGAGCAGCTTACGCCAACCGAATTGTCTTTATGCAAAATACTTACTGAACTAGAAAATATAAAAAAACAAAACCAAGATATTCAAAACGATAACGATGATAGTGATAATATAACAAGATCAGTTGTATAAAATTCAGTGATTCCAACCAATCTTATTTTGTATTGTGTATTATCTATTACAAAGTAAAGAAACGAATCTTTCAATAGACCCTTACACACATCTTTCCGAAAAACTATAATTTTCTTGAAAAAAATACAGGAGTGTGCTATACTTCTATTTATAGAAAATGATGGAGAATATCTTAATGAAACGCGAAATATTGTTAGAAAGAATTGAAAAACTAAAGGCTATCATGCCTTGGTACGTTTTGGAATACTATCAGTCTAAATTGACTGTTCCATACAGTTTTACAACCTTATATGAATATCTCAAAGAATATGACCGCTTTTTTCATTGGATTTTAGACTCTGGAATTGCTGATGGGGCGCAGATTGCAGAAATTCCTCTGTCAGTATTGGAAAATATGACTAAAAAAGATATGGAAGCGTTTATTCTTTACTTACGGGAGCGTCCATTGCTGAATGCCAATACTACACAGAACGGGGTATCGCAAACCACCATTAATCGCACTCTTTCTGCTCTCTCTAGCCTTTATAAATATTTAACTGAAGAGGTGGAAAATGAGAATGGGGAGCCTTATTTCTATCGTAATGTCATGAAAAAAGTGTCTACTAAGAAAAAGAGAGAAACTTTAGCTGCGCGCGCTGAAAACATCAAACAAAAACTCTTTTTGGGCGAAGAAACTGAACAATTTTTGAATTATATTGATGAAGAATACCCTAAAAATTTATCAAATCGGGCTCTCTCCTCTTTTGAAAAAAATAAAGAGCGAGATTTGGCAATCATAGCACTGCTTCTTGCATCTGGTGTTCGTCTATCCGAGGCAGTAAATCTTGATTTGAAAGACCTAAATCTCAAAATGATGGTCATTGAAGTTACTCGTAAGGGCGGGAAAAGAGATTCTGTCAATGTTGCAGCTTTTGCCAAAGCTTATTTGGAAAGGTATCTGGAGGTTCGCTCTAAACGTTACAAAGCTGAAAAATCAGACACTGCCCTCTTTTTGACGGAATATAGAGGTGTTCCTAACCGGATTGATGCTTCTAGTGTAGAAAAGATGGTTGCTAAGTATTCTGAAGATTTCAAAGTTCGAGTGACACCTCACAAACTCCGCCATACGCTGGCTACTCGACTTTATGATGCTACTAAATCTCAAGTTTTGGTCAGTCATCAGCTAGGACATGCCAGTACTCAAGTTACAGACCTCTACACCCATATTGTTAATGACGAACAAAAAAATGCATTGGATAACTTATAAAATAAAAAATTTGCATAATTTAAGGTATGCAAATTTTTTATTTGAATTGAGCTAAATGCTGCTAGTTTGTGCCCATGCTCATAGTTTCTGGTAGGGTACTACCGCCGTCAATGACAATTTGAGTTCCTGTAAGATAGGAGGATTCGTCACTACCTAAAAAGGCAAAGAGTTCCCCTACTTCTTGCGGTTTAGCTAATCTTTTCATTGGGACAGCGGCCGCAATATCTTGAATAGGAACTTCTGGATGTTCTGGGTTGGATTCCAAGGCCATTTTTTCGACCATCGGTGTCCGAGCATAGCCTAGCTGGCTGCAGTTAACCCGGATATTGCGATCGGCATATTCTACTGCCAAGGCCTTGGTTAAGCCGACCAGAGCTGCCTTGGTCATCGCGTAAGCTGCTTCTCCAGCATCAGCAACCAAATCGCCTGTTACAGATGATGCGATGACGATAGCGCCTGCTCTCTGTTTCAACATGGGCTTGATGGTTGCCTGACAAGTGTTCCAAACGCCCTTGATATTGACATTAATATGTTGATCCCGTATCTGGTCTGTCATTTCTTCAAAGGGCGCCAGCTTGCAGATACCAGCATTACAGCAGGCAATATCAAGATGCCCAAAGGCTTGGATAGTCTGAGAGACAGCCGCTTCCAAATCTTCTAGACGACTGACATCACCGATATAGCTGATAATATCTATTTGGTAGCTGTCACGAAGTTCTTGAGCAGTTGCTTCTACTTGAGGGTCTCGATCGAAAAGGCAGAGCTTGGCGCCATATTTGGCATAGACTGAGGCAATGCCCTGACCCAGACCGACAGCAGCTCCAGTAATCAAAGCAACTTTTCCATCTAATTTAGCCATAGTAACCATCCTTTCTAAAACGAAGAAGTTTGACAGATTTTTGTGACATTTTATGATGTATTTCTAACTTTAGTCTAGTACTTTTCTAGTTGCTTGTCAATATAATAATGAAGGAAAACCTCGCATTTGCTATGATGTTTCGTCCTCTTTATAAAAATTCTATCCAATAATTTCTGTAGGGTTCGATAATAAGGAACTTGCTCCAAAGCGGATATTCTTCAAGCGATTATTGGCTGTGGTGTATCCCAGAAGCATCTGAACATCCTGATAACCAGCTTCTTCAAACAATAGAAAAAACATCCTTAGTTAAATAAACGTAAGGATGTTTTTATTTTGTTATAGTCTTGTGATTTAGCCGACCACTGCTTCTGCAATTTCTTCTTGGCTAATTCCAGCGAAATAGCGAGAAATATCCAGGTTTTCAAGAGCATTTAAAACATCTTCTCTTTCATATTTAACACCCTTGAGGACTTCTTCTACTGCTGCTACATCTTCGATTCCAAAGAAATCTCCGTAAATTTTGATGTTTTCGATTTTTGACTGAACAACATTGGCAAAGATTTCCACTTTACCGCTAGTAAATTTGGTACTACGATGAACATTGTACTCTGGCGATTTGCCATAGTTCCAATCCCAAGTAGCAAATTTAGTTTCCTTGATATGGTTGATTTCAGCTAGTTCATCATCGGAGAAGACATATTCTGTCATTTCTGGATATTCTTTCTTCATATAGTCTAGCAGGAGGTCGCGAAATTGCTCGACAGTAATCTTTTCAGGCAATTCATCAATGATATTGGTTACACGAGCTCGAACAGACTTAACACCTTTGGACTCGAACTTGTCCTTGGAAACTTTTAAGGCATTCGCTAAGACGGATAATTCTACGTCAAACAGCAAGCAACCGTGATGCATGATTCGGCCATTGATGTAGGCCTGAGCATTGCCACAGAACTTTTTACTGTCAATTTCCAAATCGTTGCGCCCTGTAAATTCGGCTTTTACACCTAATGCTTCCAAGGTCTTGATGACCGGAATAGAGAAGCTCTTAAAATCAAAGGCTTTGTTCTCAGATTCTTTGGAAATAATGGTGTAGTTAAGATTGTTATAGTCATGATAGACAGCTCCGCCTCCACTGATACGACGAACAACCTCAATGCCATTTTCACGTACAAAATCTCGATTGATTTCCTCCACGGTATTCTGATGACGTCCGACAATGATAGAGGGTTTATTGATCCAAAGCAAGAAAATCATATCTTCGTCAAGAAGATGCTTGAAAGCATATTCCTCAAGAGCGATATTAAAAGCTGTATCGTTACTATTATTGATAATGTATTTCATAGTGCCTCTTATCTTTTCTTAGGGGCATGGATAGCCATGCCGAGTACGTCTGCAAATGCTTCGTACATAACTTCTGAGAATGTCGGATGACCGTGAATGGTCTTGAGCATTTCTTCCACCGTGATTTCCATTTCGATGATAGTAGAGGCTTCATTGATTAACTCGGCTGCAGCGGGACCGATGATGTGAACACCGAGAACTTCTCCGTATTTCTTATCAGCAATCACTTTGACAAATCCTTGAGCAGCATCAGATGCAATTGCTCGTCCGTTTGCTGCGAAGTTGAATTTGCCGATAGCTACATCGTATTTTTCGCGAGCTTGTTCTTCTGTCAGACCGACTGCCGCAACTTCTGGTAAAGTGTAGATGGCTGCTGGAGTTAGATTTAATTTAGCAACTACGTGATTGCCTTTGAGAGCATTCTCTGCAGCCACTTCTCCCATACGAAAAGCTGCATGCGCCAACATCTTGGTACCGTTAATGTCTCCGGGTGCGTAAATTCCTGAAACAGAAGTTTCCATATATTCATTGACCTTGATACGACCGCGGTCTAGTTCAAAGTCAACCTCGCCAATTCCCTCCAAATCAGGCACGCGTCCGATAGAAAGCAAAGCTTTATCAGCTATGATATCTCCCTTTCCTGCAACTTTGATGCGGAGCTTGCCATTTTCTTCGACAATTTCTTCCAACTTGGTCTCTGTCAAAATGGTCATGCCCTTGCGCTCAAGGATGAGCCGAAGGTTTTTAGAGACTTCTGCATCCATAGCTGGAACAATCCGATTCATCATTTCGACAACCGTCACCTTGCTACCAAAGGTCATGAAAGCCTGTCCTAGCTCAATACCAACAACGCCACCACCAATGATTATTAAACTTTCTGGAACTTCCTTCATATCTAGAATATCATCGCTAGTCATAACAAGTGGTGATTCTATGCCTGGAACGTTAATCTTGCTGACTTTTGAGCCACCAGCTAAGATAATTTTCTTGGTTTCAAGAAGTTCAGAACCGTTCACTAAGACATTCTTATCTTTGGTAATGGTACCAATTCCTTTGTAAACATCAACATCATAGCTGCGAAGCAGACCTGCAACACCTCCGACAAGTGTGTTGACAACCTTATTTTTAGTTTCCAGAACTTTATCCATATTGACAGTAAAGTTTGGATTTTCAATGATAATACCGCGGTTTGCTGCATGGGCTAGGCTTTCAATAATTTCTGCATTGTGAAGATAGGTCTTAGTCGGGATACAGCCACGGTTGAGGCAGGTTCCACCTAGTTCAGATTTTTCAACAAGGGCAATTTTGCCTCCTAATTGAGCTGCTTTAATCGCTGCCACATAGCCAGCTGGTCCGCCACCAATAACCACAATATCATAAGCGTCATTACTCTTATTATCGTCGTTAGAAGTTGTGGTTGCAGTTGGTGTTGGACTATCATCTGAAGTAGCCAGAGCAGTCGGAATATTTTCTCCTTCTTTGCCCAGATAACCGATAACTTCCGTTACAGGAACAGTCTCACCGTCTCCTTTCAAGATAGCAATCAGATAGCCATCTTCCTCTGCTTCTAACTCCATGCTGACTTTATCTGTCATGATTTCCAGAAGGATCTCTCCTTCTTTTACAAATTCGCCAACTTTTTTATTCCATTGAACAATCTGTCCTTCTGTCATATCAACGCCGGCTTTTGGCATAATTACTTCTAAGGCCATATTTTTCTTTTCCTCTCATTTTAACTTTTTCCTACACCAACATTGAAATCGGGTCTTCAATCAGTTCTTTTAGGTCTTTCATGAATTTAGCACCTGCCATACCGTCCACGACTCGGTGGTCAATAGTTAATCCAAGACTCATAATTGGTCGAATCACAATTTCTCCGTTTACTACGACTGGTTTTTCAATGGTTGAACTGACTCCCAAAATCGCTGAATTAGGCTGATTGATAATTGGTCCGAAGGATTGAACACCAAACATTCCTAGATTGCTAATCGTAAAAGTTGAGTTTTGCAGCTCACTTGGGGCTAATTTCCCGTCTAAAGTCCGACCAATCACATCCTTAAAAGCAACGACTAACTCAGACAGACTCATTTTTTCGGCATTGTAAACCACTGGTGTCATAAGCCCGTTATCCAAACCAACAGCCATAGCCAGATTGACATACTTGTGCATGATAATGGTTTGCCCATCTTCTGTCAGAGACGAATTGAGATAAGGGTGCTTCATTAAGATTTTAACAACTGCCATAGAAAGCAAGTCTGTGACCGTGATTTTCTTTCCTGTCGCTTCCATGATTGGCTCTAAAACCTTTTTACGCAGCGCCAGCAGCTCTGTCATATCTACATCATAATTGAGAGTGAAAGTTGGCGCTGTCAGGTAAGAATCAAGCATTCTTTGGGCAATGACTTTTCGCATTGGCGTCATTGGAAGGCGCTCAATTTCTCCATAAGGAGTGATGTTGTCAGATATTTCTTCCGCTTTCTCAATCTGAGCAGGTGACTTGATGCTGTCTGAGTCAACATTTTCAGGCAGCAAAGCCAGAATATCCTTTTTCATAATCTTGCCGTGCACGCCTGTCCCTTGGATTTCCTGCCAAGCGATGTTATTTTCTTCTGCAATACGTTTTGCAAGGGGCGTAATTTTCACAATATTGAATTCTCGATAACTTTCAATATCTTCTTTGTGAATGCGTCCCTTTGCGCCAGTACCAGATACGTCATAGAGATTGATACCCAAATCATCTGCTAATTTTCTAGCAGCGGGGGTCGCTCTTAACTTATCATCAGTCATAGCTTCTCCTATTTCTTTTTTTATTGATTGTTCTTTAATCTTGAACTGTTTTTTGCTTTTACATAATTTTAGTTATGTAAAACGTTGTAGCCAATATCAATTTCAGTTTTATTCTTTATTGTAAGTCTTACGGATAGCCTCTTTGATACTTTCAACTGTCGGAATCATAGCATTTTCAAGATTCTGAGCATAGGGCATAGGAACATCTTCGCCAGCACAACGGCGAATTGGTGCATCCAAATAGTCAAATGCTTCTGATTCGGAAATGATAGCAGAAATTTCACCGATATAACCACTAGTTTTGTGGGCATCATTGACTAGAACGACTTTTCCTGTTTTTTTGATTGAGTTAATAATGATATCCTTGTCCAGAGGCACCAAGGTACGAGGATCAACCACTTCTACTGAAATGCCTTCTTCTACCAATTCTTCAGCTGCTTGCATAACCCTACGGAGCATTTTTCCATAGGTCACAACTGTCACGTCCGTTCCCTCTTTTTTGATGTCACCAACACCGAGAGGGATTGTATAATCAGGATCAAGCGGAACTTCGCCTTTTTGGTTGAATTCTGACTTGTACTCAAGAATAATAACAGGATTGTTGTCGCGGATAGAAGATTTTAGCAACCCTTTCATATCCGCAGGAGTGCCAGGTGCCACGACCTTTAAACCTGGAATGTGGGTAAACCAAGATTCCAAAGATTGTGAGTGTTGAGCAGCTGATCCGACACCATTTCCAGCTGCGCAGCGAATTGTCATCGGAACCTGACCTTTACCACCGAACATATAACGCGTTTTAGCAGCTTGGTTGACAATTGCATCCATGGCAATGACAGAAAAATCCATAAAAGTCATATCTACAATTGGGCGTAGTCCAGTCATGGCCGATCCTGCTGCAGCTCCTGAAATAGCTGCTTCAGAAATTGGACAATCACGTACTCGTTCTGGACCGAATTCTTCTAACATTCCGACAGATGTTCCGAAATCTCCTCCGAAAATACCGACATCTTCTCCCATTAACAACACATTTTCATCGTGACGCATTTCCTCAGACATAGCAAGGATAATGGTATCACGGAAGGACATTGTTTTTGTTTCCATTTTATCTCCTCTCTTAGTCCGCGTAAATATCTTCAAAAGCTGACTCAAGCGGTGGGAATGGACTTTCCTCTGCAAATTTTACAGATGCTTCCACTGCTTCTTTAACCTCTGCTTGGATAGCTTCTAACTCTTCGTCGCTTGCAATCTGATTTGCTAGCAAGTATTTACGAAGATTTTCGATTGGGTCTTTTTTCTTCCACTCCTCTACTTCTTTGCGCGTTCGATACTTACCAGGATCAGAAGAAGAATGTCCTAACCAGCGATAAGTAACACTTTCAATCAAGACAGGCCCTTTACCACTTCGAACGTATTTAACAGCTTTTTGAAAACCTTCATAGACCTCAATAACGTTGTTCCCGTCTGGGATAAAGATGCCAGGAATACCATAGGCAGCACTCCGCTCATGAATGTGCTCTATATTGGTCATTTTCTTAATATCCGCAGAAATACCATAGCCATTATTGATACAATAGAAAATCACTGGCAAATTCCAAATAGAAGCCATATTAACCGCTTCATGAAAAATACCTTCGTTCGTTGCTCCGTCACCAAAGAAGCAAACCACGATTTTATCTGTTTGGTGCATTTGCTGAGTGAGGGCGGCACCGACTGCAATTCCCATGCCTCCGCCAACGATACCATTTGCTCCTAAGTTTCCGGCATCCAAATCAGCAATGTGCATGGAGCCACCTTTTCCTTTGCAGGTTCCGTTATATTTGCCCATGATTTCTGCCATCATGCCGTTCAGATCAATTCCTTTGGCAATCGCCTGACCATGACCACGGTGGTTAGAAGTAATCAAATCATCAGGATTGAGGGCCAGCATAGCTCCAACGCTAGCTGCTTCTTCTCCAACAGAAAAGTGAGTCATTCCTGGAACTTTCCCCTTTTTTACGAGTTGGGCAATTTTTAAGTCCATCCGACGGATCTCTTCCATCTTACGAAACATCTCTAGCAAAAGATTTTTATCTAAAGTTGACATAGTCGAGCCTTTCTATGAGTGTAATTCTATAATTTCATTCTATCCAAACTAAAAAATACTGTCAAAATTTATGCTTGAACAATTTCACAAAGAAAAATCAGCCAACCTTGCTGGCAAGCTGATTTGAATTGACTAAATAAAAATTTCACAAATAGATTTTTCTACTTTTTCCCAAAATCCTCTATCATTTGATCGATTTCCGAACGACTTGGTGTTGTCAAAATATAATGAACATCTCCTTGTAAGTCTGCAAATGCCTTTGGCATGATTTTGACTGCTTTTAATTTATCGCCGTACTTTGCACGCAATTCTTCTTCTGAATACACATAATTTGAGGTTGAACGGCGTGAAGTAACCAAGCCATATTGTGCTTCGACTTGAGGTTGTGGGAAAGGTTCGCCATTCACAATATCTGCATATCCACGATAAAGGTCAATGGAGTGAGCAAAGTTATACAAATCAATCGTAAAAGCACCTGCTGGACGATTATTGTATTCTATGGCAATATAATCATCTCCGTCACGGAAAAATTCAATATGGAAGAAACGTTCTTTCATGCCAAACGCTTTAATGATAGCTTCCCCATATTGACGTAACTTGGGATCCATGTCTTTTATAATATAATATGAGTTTTCATAATGATTCAAAACTAAGTCTAAAGGGGTATAAGCATAATCAAAAGTTGTTGAAAACACAATATTTCCTTTTGAATCCAGTAATCCGTCAAACGTACAAATTTGTCCAGAATCAACGAATTTTTCAAAGAAATAAATGGTTTGCTTATCCCACTCTTGTTTAAATTGTTCAACATCTTCAGTGGTTTCCAATTTATAAGTTCCTGCTGCGCCAACTCCATTGTCTGGCTTCGCAATCATCGGAAGTCCAATTTTACTGACAGCCATGTCAACTGCCTGCAAGGTTTTTACAATTTGACCAGGAACGACAGGAACTCCAGCCTTTTTAAAGAGTTTCTTCATTTCAGACTTAAATTTTGTCTTTTTCAAGTCTTTTGGCTTTGGTCCTACAACATTAAATTGTTCACGCAATTTTGCGTCTTGGTCCAACCAATATTCATTGTGTGACTCAATGCGGTCAATTGGTCCATGCTTGTAAAAAAGGAAAGCTACAGCACGTTTAACTTCATCGAGATTTTCTAGATTTTCCACACGAAAATATTCTGTTAAAGCATTTTTCAGAGGTTGATCTAATTGATCATAGGGCTCTTGCCCAATCCCTAAAACAGTAATCCCTTTGTTAGCAAGTTCAACGGTAAATTGTTGAAAATTTTGCGGATAATATGGTGAAATAACGATATAGTTCATAATAGTGTTTCCTTTCTAATCATAGGTTTAATTGATTGAGAAAATAAGGCATTTGCTTGCGCCACCAAATCCAGTCATGCGAAACATCATATCCCCACTCAGCAAACCATGCAGGAATGTTTTTCTGCTTGAAGGCTTCTTTTAAGGTATAGAAAGAAGGTAGTCCATCCTGCTCCCATGCACCAAGTCCCGTACAGACAATGATATCAGCATTGCGATAGCGGTCAATGAACCAGCCGTCGTTTTGATTCCAAATATAATCTGCTGGTGAATTTTGATAAATTGCTTCATCATCTAAACAATCGCCAACAAAGAAGCGGGCATCATAAACTCCGCTCAGTGCAATGACTTTATTGAAGACATCGGGGTGCTGGAGAAAGAAATTAACAGCGTGATAGGCTCCCATAGAACAACCTGTCGTCATCATTGGATCAAACCAACCTGTTTTATACTTGATAAAAGGAATGGCTTCCTCAATGACATAGCGCTCATAAGCTCGGTGCATTTCTGCACGGTCGTGAGGAGCTTTCCAATCAGCCAGCCAGCTTTCACTATCTACACTACTCAAAGTGAAAAATTGGATTTTTCCTGTTTCGATAAACCATGAACAAGCCTCAAACATACCAAAATCTGCATATTCATTGTGACTGCCTCCTGATGAAGCAAAAACGACTACAGGCATCCCAGCGTGTCCATAACGATTCACATACATTTCACGATTTAAATGACCACTCCAATGACTTAAAAACTCAACATGCATATAAATACTCTTTCCTCATATTCCTAATTGATTTATTTACCATTTTTCGCTAAAGAAGCGAAGGCAGTCAGGCAAATGCTCAGCCCAGGCTGCTTCATTGTGCTCTGCCCCAGCTTGAATATGAAACAATAGATTTTCCAAATCTAAGCCGCCCGCAATTAACTGACGGAAGTAGGTTAATGACGAATCAATATAAGCTTGTTTGATATTGCCAGCCATCAAGGTTTTATCTGTATCATCTGCTTCTTCTGTTCCAACATAAATATAAATATGCTGATCTGCTAATAAGTTATGACGTTCTATATAACGATTGAATGCTTCTTGGTGCAGCCAGTTCGCAGATGAGAAAACCCCCAAGCAACCGATTTGCTCTTGGTATTCGATTCCCATAAACTGCGTAATATTTCCACCCAAAGAAGAACCAACCATGCCCGTGTGTGCTCGGTCTGACTTGGTACGGTAATGCTCGTCAACAAAGGGTTTGACAACTTCCATGACAAACTCAGCATACTCTGTTCCTTTGCCTCCAAATTCTATACCTGGAATAGTTGACTCTTGGTATTTCCAAGCAGAATACTCATTCATTCGATTAAAACCATCGTTGTCAATAGCTACCACAATCATTTTTTCAATGTCCGGATTTCGCTTAATTGTTGGAATAATCTTCCAAGAATGACCGCTAAAAGACTCCTTACTATAAAGGACATTTTGACCGTCATGAAAATAAACTACAGGATAAGATTTATTAGTATTTTGCTCATAATTTCTAGGAAGGAGCACCCGAACACGACGCTTTTGTTTAGTATAAGGCACTTCTAATTCATGTGTTCTAACTTCAAGGTAAAAATAGGAATGGTTCATTATCAGAAAACTTTCTATTTTCAAAATTTTTATCTATTATATCATAAAAGTATTAAAAAAGTTAGGAATTCCTAACTTTTTTAATACTTTTATAACAAATCATCATTATTTCTATCTTTTCCAAAAGAAAACTAGAGATTTTGATAATTTTTGATAGCTTGTAGCGCTCGTTTTGCTATTTTTTCATAGCGTTCTTTTTTGTCTCGAATACGTGGACCGTCCAACTCCTTGATAATTCCAAAATTGACATTCATTGGCTGGAAATGTTTGCTATCAGCATGCGTGATATAATGAGGTAAGCTTCCAATAGCAGTTGTTTCTGGAAAGACCAGGGCTTCTTCTCCATTGAAAAGTCTGGCTGCATTGATACCGGCTACCAGCCCGGACGCGGCAGATTCTACATACCCTTCTACACCGGTCATCTGACCTGCAAAAAAGATATTCTCTTGTTTTTTAGACTGGAACGTCTGTGTCAGGAGATTTGGTGAATCCATGTAAGAATTGCGATGCATAACTCCATAGCGGACAAATTCTGCATTTTCCAATCCCGGAATCATCCGAAAAACGCGCTTCTGTTCTCCCCATTTTAGGTGTGTTTGGAAACCAACAATATTATAAAGGCTTCCAGCTGCATTGTCTTGACGAAGCTGAACGACTGCATAGGGTGTCTTAAATTCACCGTCACGAGGTCCTTTATAGTCATCTGGGTATTCCAAACCAACTGGCTTCATAGGACCGTAGAGCATGGTTTTTATTCCTCTTTTTGCCATCACCTCAATCGGCATACAGCCTTCAAAGTATTTTTCTTTTTCAAAGCTATTTAACGGTGCTTCCTCGGCATTTACCAAAGCGTCATGAAAAGCCATAAACTCATTCTTAGTCATAGGAGCATTGAGATAACCAGCCTCTCCCTTGTCATAGCGAGATTTGAGGTAAACTTTCTCCATGTCAATTGTATTGACATCTACAATCGGTGCTGCTGCATCATAAAAGTAAAATCCAGCTCCACCATTTAGCGCGTGAATCTTTTCAGCAAGTGTATCACTTGTCAAAGGTCCCGTCGCAATAACAGTAATCGTATCATCAGGAATTTTGGTGATTTCCTCACGAATAACTTCGATTAAAGGATGGTTTGTCACCTCATCAGTCACCATTTGTGAAAAACCGTCACGGTCAACTGCTAACGCTCCTCCGGCCGGTACACGCGTAGCTTCTGCTGCTCGCATAATGATGGAATCCAAACGGCGCATTTCTTCTTTTAAGAGACCGACTGCATTCGTTAGCGAATCCCCCCGTAGAGAATTCGAGCAGACTAGCTCTGCAAAATCACTAGTCTTATGTTGCGGAGTAGATTTCACTCCTCGCATTTCATACAGTTTAACAGGAATACCACGTTTAGCAATCTGATAAGCTGCTTCACTGCCAGCTAGACCAGCTCCGATGACATTGATGTAAGATTGAGACATGAAATGAATACCTCTTTGGGAAGAGATTCCCACAAATCTTTCTAATTATTCTTAACCATTATAACAGAAAAAGCCCCTACTGACGAGTGAGACTTTCTAGAACGCAAATACACTAACTTATTAGTATCCATCCTCAAACATTGGTGTAAAGAATATAATGATTGGTCATGTATCTATTTCTTTAACATTTTTTCCAGATAAGCAATTTTAACAAAATCCTTATCATTATTTTGGTCATTTCGATAGGAATCTTGCGAAGATGCTGTGTAAATCTTAAGATATTGTTCAGCATCAGGAAGAAAATAAATTACGTAAACATCTTTAACTTATTTTACTTTTTCTTCTTCGTAATCCCCATTGCTGCAGACAACTTGCTTGCCTCCACCACGAACTTTCTTTTCTACAAGATACTGACCGCATTTCGGACAAGAGCGACCAATCGGTTTATCCCAAGAAGTAAAGTCACAATCTGGGTAGCGATTGCAGCCATAGAAAAGGCGATTGCGTTTGGTTTTGCGCTCAATGATTTGCCCTTTGTGACACTTAGGACACTCTACACCGATTTCTTTGACAATCGCTTGAGTATGACGACAGTCAGGAAAATTGCTACATGCATAGAATTTACCATAGCGGCCCAATTTGATAACCATAGGACTTCCACAGACTTCACAGTCAAATCCAGCAGGTTCATCTTTGATTTGAATTTTTTCCATTTCAGTTTCTGCTTTTGCAACTTCTTTTTCAAATGGCTTATAAAATTCATCAATGACCTTTTGCCATTGCTCTTTTCCTACTTCGACATCATCTAGCTTAGCTTCCATATCAGCGGTAAACTTCACATTGACAATATCTGGGAAAAATTCAACAATCAGAGAGTTCACGATTTCTCCCAGTTCAGTTGGCTCAAAGCGCTTAGAAACTAATTTGACATAGTAGCGTTTTTGAATAGTTTCGATTGTTGGTGCATAAGTTGATGGACGTCCGACACCATTTTCTTCCAATGTCTTAATCAAGGTCGCTTCAGAGTAACGAGCAGGTGGTTGTGTGAAATGCTGTTCAGGATTGGTATTGACCCGTTTCACTATGTCACCCTTTTCCATATCAGGCAACATTTTATTCTTATCAGAATCATTGTAAATAGCTAGATAACCGTCAAATTTAACTTGACTACCATTTGCAGCAAATTGAACACCGTTTTGCTCCAACTTCACACTCATAGTGTCAAATACTGCTGCAGTCATTTGACTAGCCACAAAACGATTCCAAATCAGCGTGTATAGTTTTAATTGATCTTTATCTAGATATTTCGCGATATTTTCAGGTGTGTTGAACACACTTGACGGACGAATCGCTTCATGGGCGTCTTGTGCGCCAGAAGCATTTCGAACTCTACTACCGTGTTTAGAATATTTCTCACCAAAACGATCTGTAATAAAGGTTGCAGCTTCGTTTTGAGCCACTGGACTAATACGAGTGGAATCTGTACGCATATAGGTAATCAAACCTTGCACACCAGATCCGATATTAATTCCTTCATAAAGTTGCTGAGCAACCATCATGGTCTTACGAGTTCGGAAATTAATTTTATTGGCAGCGTCCTGCTGCATAGATGATGTGGTATAAGGCAGCGGAGCATTGCGCTTGCGTTCCTTTTTCTCAACGCTTTCGACAGTAAATTCATCGCCTTCAATATGAGAAAGAACGTTTTTTACATCATCGTTGGTAGCAAGCTTCATCTTCTTGCCATTCATGCCATAAAAGCTGGCTTGAAATTGACGAGTTCCTTTTTTGAAAGTTCCGTCAATCGTCCAATACTCTTCCGGCTTAAAAGCATTGATTTCATTTTCACGGTCAATGATGAGTTTCAAGGCAACAGATTGCACACGTCCAGCTGACAATCCCTTTTTGACTTTTTTCCAGAGAATTGGAGAGATAGAGTACCCCACAATACGGTCAAGGACACGACGCGCTTGTTGAGCATCTACCAAATCCATGTCAATCTGGCGCGGTTCTTTAAAAGCATTTTTTACTGCATCTTTCGTGATTTCGTTGAAAACAACACGATTTTTATCTGTCTCGTCCAGATTTAGAATATGTGCCAAATGCCAAGAAATGGCTTCTCCTTCACGGTCTGGGTCACTCGCAAGATAGACTTGCTTTGCTTTTTTAGCTTCTTTTTTCAAATCATTGATAAGAGGCCCTTTTCCGCGAATATTGATATATTCTGGCTCATAGTTGTTTTCAAAATCGATGGACATGGTAGACTTTTTCAAATCGCGAATATGCCCAACACTGGCTAAAACTTTGTAGTTCCTCCCTAAATATTTTTCAATTGTTTTTGCTTTAGCTGGCGACTCTACAATCACCAGATTTTTTTTCATTGCTGTTTTTTTCTTTGTTTTTGTTACCAATGTAAACACCTTCTAAAAGTAATAAACCTCATAGAGTTTAAACTATTTTTTTTAAGATGTCAACTAGTAACATTCTCTTATAGGAGAACTTGTTTTAAAATTGGAATTCAGAAAGTACGTCAGCGCCTGATGTGACACACTTTGCACCCTCTTGAATCAAATGATGACAGCCATCACTTCTGCCGTCTAAAATTGACCCTGGAATAGCAAACACATCTCGTCCTTCTTCCATTGCGCGCTCACAAGTAATTAAACTTCCTGAGCGCATTTTGGCTTCAGCAACAATAACCCCTCTGCACAATCCTGCTATAATCCGATTACGCTCTGGAAAATGAAATTTTAATGGCTCTGCTTCAGAACCATATTCACTAAGTACTAGATGATGTTCTCCCAAATACGATTGGAGTTTTTTATTCGCTCTTGGATAAAAAACGTCTAGACCCGTTCCGATAACTGCAATTGTTCGACCACCATTTTGCAATGCTGCCATGTGAGCCGAGGTATCAATTCCGCGTGCTAAACCACTCACGATAACCAATTCATTGTTTAGCTCTTTAACAATCTTTTGAACGGATTGACTACCTACTCGGCTACTATTCCGACTTCCCACAACGGCTACTTTCGGTAATTTCAATAAATCTAAGTTTCCTTTGTAGAAAAGAAGAACGGGTGGATTGTAAATTTCGCTCAAATCCCAAGGATACACATCATCCAAGATAGAAAAAGACGGAAATTTTTCAAATTCTTGACGTAATAAATCATCATCTAGCTGCAGATATTTTTCAATGAAAAGAGCAGGATTGCGGCATTCTGAAACAACTGCCATATCTTTTACCGATAATTCTTTTTCTTGTATCTCAGCATACGAGAGAACATTGATGACCTGCTGATTGGTCAAGCCAGCTTCTTTTAATTTATAAATATCAAAATTATCCATTTTATCATTCCTTTTACTTTTTAATTACACTTCACTTATATTATTCGTAAAAGGAATTAAAAAAACGAGAATTTCTCGCTTTTCACATTTTATCTAATTCTTTAATAATTCGAGCCGGGTTTCCAGCCAAAACAACATTATCACCATAAGATTTGGTAACAACCGAGCCTGCTCCAACGACGACATTGTCTCCCAATGTTACTCCAGGCAAAATCGTTACACCGCCACCCGCCCAGAAATTATTGCCAATGGTAATTGGTGCACCGTACTCTACGCCTGATATGCGCTCTTGTGCATCTAAAGGATGAAGAGGAGTCAGAAGTTGACAATTTGATCCAAACAATGCATTTTTTCCAATAGTAATTGGACAAACATCAAGCATGGTCAAATTCCAATTAGAATAGAAATTTTCTCCTAAATGAATGTTGATACCATAATCGCAGACAAAGTTTGGTTTCATCGAAATGTTCTCACCAGTTGAGCCGAACCATTCTTTTACGGGTTTACTTCTTTTTTACCGTCCTGTTCTGCATTAAATGCGTATTGAAATTGACGAGAACGTGTTACCAATTTTCGTAATTCGGAATCCTGCGGATTGTATAATTCTCCTGCAATCATTTTTTCATATTCAGTTTTCATTGACGTTCCTTTTCATTCTTGATAAGTGAATGGTTAGATACATTTGTTCATCATCAGACGTCTGATAATTTCGCGTCTGCTTGAGATATTGGGTAATCTTTGTTGCCGTTTCATAAGCTGATGGATACTTAATTTTCAGTAAATCAAACATATCGTTGTCATCTAACTCCTGATGTCCGGTGTCCGTTAAAACACGTTCGCAAAAAAATTTCAGATGCGTAATAAAGCGTTGAACATAAATATCCTCGTCATCTAATGAGATCTCTAAGCTGTATTTGACGATTGTCATGATTTCTTCCATTAGTTGCGTCAAATCTTGAGCGGCTACATTTCCGCTATCTAATTCAGCATTGACAATGGTCAAAGCCATAAAGCCTGCTTCATCCAAAGGTAACTCTTGTCCTAAATAGTCACCCAACAATTGATTGGCATACTTGCCAACTTCAAATTCGTCAGGAAAAAATCGCTTAATGTCCCACATGAGGAAATTTTTCATAAAGAAATGATCTTGGATACGTAAAATCACACCATACAAGGTGATCAGCCATTGCTAAAAAAGCACCATCTTGCAATTTTTTATTTATTTTTGCATGTGCGTAAGTGATAATTTTATCAGCCATTTCTATGATGTCAGCAGGTAATTCTAACAATAATTCACGCTTGTTTTCTGACAAAACATATTTTTTCTCAATCAGATTATCCCGACTATCATCTCCTGCTTTACATCCAAAATCCAGTCCACGTCCCATCAACACTACTTCTTGGTGGTTTTCTTCAGAAATGACCACATTATTATTTAAAACTTTAGTAATAATCATCTCTTGTCCTCGACTTCTTCAAGCATGGATTTAATTGGTTCAAAGGTTGTCCGATGAATAGGAGTGATTCCCTTTCGTTTCAATCCTTCTAAATGATACTGGGTTCCATAACCAACATTGTGTGCAAAGTCATAACCTGGATAAGTTAGCTCATAATTTGTCATCATGCGATCTCTAGTTACCTTGGCTACGATCGAAGCGGCCGCAATAGACAGTGAATTGGCATCTCCTTTGATGATAGACAGTTGCGGTATTGGAACATCTAACTGCATAGCATCAATCAAGAGATGTTGCGGAGCAACTTCAAGATTTCCCACCGCCTCTAGCATAGCTAATTTCGTCGCTTCATAGATATTCACTTCATCAATAACTTGATTATCCTTGATACCAATACCAACTGCAATTGCTTGTTTGAGCACTTCTTGATAGATTTCTTCGTGCTTTTTCTTGGGAACTTTCTTGCTATCGTTGAGACCTTTGATTTTACAGTTTTTAGGTAAAATAACTGCCGCTGCCACAACAGGACCTGCTAAGGTACCACGCCCAACCTCATCAATCCCAGCGATATATTGGCAACCAGTAGCATAAAGCTCCTTTTCATATCGTAACATTTGCTCCAAACGACGGTCTTCGTCCAATTCAGCTTGGATTTGTTTTTTACGCTTCATAATGAGCTTGTGGACACCAACCCGACTATCATCTCGAAATTGCTCAAAAACAGGACTCTCTATGTCTGTTATTTCAGATAAGATTTCTTGAATCTCTTTAATTGTTGCCATGTATCTCACCTAAAGTATCCAAAGTATAACGTCCCAATTTACCGTCACGAATGTCTTTGATAAAAAGACGATAAAAACGATCATAATCATCTCGAAAGCCCAATTTTTGTGTCATATCCATAATGATTTCCGGTGCTTCTTCTTCCAAGTCCATTTGCTTGAACCGTTCTTGAAGTTCCTTTGGATAATGTTCTTTGAAATAATTGATTCCAAAAATAGTAACCTCATCCATTGGAAGCAAATCGTCTTTAATCGCTCCTGTTAAAGCGAGTTTCAAAGCAACTTTTTCATCTTCAAACTTAGGCCAGAGAATCCCTGGAGTATCTAAAATTTCCAAGTTCCTATTAGATTTGAGCCACTGCTGCCCTTTGGTAACACCTGGTTTATTTCCAGTCACAGCAATTTTTTTTCCAGCTAAACGATTCATCAGTGTGGATTTTCCGGCATTAGGAATCCCGATAATCATGGTTCGCAATGTTTCAATTTGGATCCCACGTTCTTTTTGCCGAGCAATTTTTTCTTTCATCAATGACTTAGCTGCTTCTGTGACTTTTTTAACAGTTGATTGTTCTTTAGAATTGATTGCCAAGGTCTTGATACCTTGACTTTCAAAATATCTTCGCCACTCTTTCGTCAGATCAGAATCAGCTAAATCCCCCTTATTTAAAATAAGAAGCTTGGGTTTCTCTCCCACGATTTTAGTTAGCATAGGATTTTGACTAGATAATGGCAAACGCGCATCTACTAAAATTGTCACAAAATCCACAAATTTGATATTTTCTTGTACTTGTCTACGAGCCTTGGACATGTGTCCCGGAAACCATTGAATTGTTGCCATGAAAACCTCTTTCTTACAGTAATCTAACATCTTCATTATATCAGAATTTTAAATAATCCGCATTGATAAGTAGAGCAATAAAAAAGCCTTTCAAAAATAAAAGGCAATTTTAAAATTTTAATGATATAAAACAGGTTTTCTATCTTGCTTATCGGTAAATGGAAGTCTTGGTTCGCGAATCCGTTTTACATAGTCAACAATTTCTTTCCCTTCGTTGTCAAATTCTACAACAGCAAAAAATTGATCATGGTAAAAGAAAAATTTATAATGGTTTTCAAATGCTGCCTTGAGCCATTTTTCTTTTGCAATAATGGAACGCATGGGGTAATCATCTACAGCAGCGACCCATACAGGCTTGCGATGCGCGTGAGTTAAAAGCAAGTCCGCCATATGAATCATGGTTTCATTTCCTTGTTTCAACAAAATGATACTATGACCATTGCTATGACCACCAGTATGAACCATTTGAATTTCCGGTATGACATTTAAGTATTCCGTAAATGTCTCCACTTGATGTTGAATAGGTTCCCAATTTTCTCTGAGATAAGTCCCTTTAGTCCGATTATTTGGGTTCATCATCTCGTACCATTCAATATCATTTACAAAAATCTTAGCATTGGGAAAAGTTGAAACCAATTGATGATTTTCATTTAATTTTGTCAATCCACCAGAGTGATCGTGATGCATGTGAGTCATCAACACATAAGAAATATCTTCAGGAGTCAAACCTAAAAGTTCCAAGCTCTCTTCAATTCTGCTTTCAGATAAAATCCCTAAATTTCGTCTTTGTTTATCAGATAGTTTCGCAGTGTTAAAACTTGCATCAATTAAATAATTTTTATTTTTGTATTGAATCAATATTGGATCGGTTAATTCAACCATCATATTTTCTTCAGTTGTTGGATAATAGCGTGACCAAACAACTTTTGGTACAGAACCAAATAAAGTGCCTGCATGTGTCATTTTGTCAACTCCACGTAACCAAATTAATTTCATGTCTCCAAATTGATACTCTTGTAGAGCGAGTTCTGTCATTTCTTACTCCTTTAGCCACCTTTCGGCAATTTCTCTTCTGATAGAATTTCCAGATCTTCCATAGTTTTCAATAGTTTCTGCATCCTTTAAATAACGTTTGATATTAACCTTGTCGAATTTTTGTAAAGGACCAATTAGTCGAAGGATTTCATCGGATATCTCAATGGCAACTTTCGTCGTGTACAGTTTTATTCGAGAAACAAATTTTGCATCTTCTTCAATTTGACTAGGATAAGAATCAAAATAAGCTTCTGCAGAGCATAATTTATTGTATAAATCAGCAAATTTATTTTGATGAATTTCCACATCAATCAAACGCTTTCCAAATCCTCTCTTCACCTTTGCAAATTCAATACCTTTATTGAAAGCCCCCTCAGCAACACCTAATGCAATGGCACTTAAGCCAAGTTGCATATTTTTAATGATGTTCGCAAATTGGACATCCCCAGCTAATTCGTCTCCCAATAAGGCGTTTTCCGAAAGCAAGACATTTTTCAGCGTGACTGAACTCAAAGGAAGACCTATCAAGCCCGGTTTTTCAATCTGTTCACCAATTAGCACATCCGAATCTTTTGGATCAACAATAAAAAGTCCGTACTTCTCCACCTTACCTTGTTCTTTTACTTTTGCCAAAACCAATAGTATATCTGCAACGCTGCTATTGGAAATCATCGCCTTTTTCCCTGAAAGACACCATCCCTGCTGAGTCTTTGTTGCATACGTTTCAAGATCTTCTAGCCCCTTTAGATGTTTATACTCGCAAAATCCTAATCCTCCTATGTACTGACCTTTTAGTAACTTTTCAAGATATAATTCCTTTTGCTCTGCTGTCCCAAAATTCAAAATAGAATAAATTCCATAGCAACCTTGTGTTAATAAAATGGCTGAAAGAGCAGCAAATTCATTAGCAATTTTTCGGATAAATGTGATGAAATCAGAACTTAAGGTGTGATTCTCTTCAGATAAAATGGGCAAAAATATATCCATTTCGTTCGTCAACTCATCCCATATTTCCTTTGGAAAATAAGTTGATTCATCATGTGATTTTACATAGTTTTTGATTGCTGTATTCGTATATGAATCAATCATAGCTGCTATAGTGCTAATTTTTGACATCGATTTGCTCCTTTGTTAGGTATCAAGGCTCGAAATAGGCTGATAGTAACCTTTCAAAAGTTCTTCATAAACGTATGCTTCAACTTCATTATAATTTGCTTTATACGACCTACAGAACCAGATATTAAATGGAATCGGATCTTTAAAACGAACAGCTTTAAACTTATTTTTATCCACAAAATATTCTACTGGACGAGGTAAAATAGCAATCATATCATTCTTATACGTAGACTCTGTTAAAAAATCCCATGCTGATGATAAATATGTAAAATTTGTCTCTATCTTTTTATTTTTTAATTTTTCAGCTACTAATTCATAAGTAGTAAATGATTTATTAAATGTTGCTAAATCATAAGCAGCGATGTCTTTCCATTCAAGAAATTCTTTATCTGCTAAAGGATGATTTTTATCCATATAAGCTGCATATTCATCGGCTTGTATAATATATTGCTCGTACTTTTTAGCATCTAAATTAGTCGGCTCAATCAATAAAACAAAATTTAAATCACCTTCAAGAAATTTTTGGCGTAAATCCTTACTGCCTCCCTCTACGACTTGAATATTAATGTGCGGATTATCCTTGAAAAATTTAGGAAGAGCACTGGCAAAATAAACACGTAAAATCAGAGAAGGAATGCCTAAATTAATAGTTCCTTTTTGTTTTTGCGCTTCCATATGAATCATGGATTGCATTTCTTCATGACGATTGACAATTTCCGTAGCAAAACGATAAATTTTCCCACCAGCTTCTGTCAGACTTTCTAATCTTCCATTTCTACTATTAAAAAGCTGCAGTCCTTCAGTCGCTTCAAAATTTGTGACAAATTGACTCAAAGCAGATTGACTAATATGAATTTTTTTAGCAGCAATCGAAAGATTACATCCACATTCGACGATATTGATAAAGTAAGTCATTTGAATAATATCCATGTTCATCGTCTCCTATCTTTCAATATTTGTAATATAATTTGTCAGGAATAAAATAGCAACTGATCTTTTTAATATAGATGATTAGTTGCTAATAGGTTGATTAAAAACTTATCATCGATAAAGTTCGTTATAAGCATATAGTCACACACTTTATGGCAAACAGTAGTTCTATTTGCTTGATAATTTAACTAGATAGACATTGTTTTTAAGTCATCTGACACGATTACTTCTCCTTCTGTCTTTTCAAGAACTTCTTCCAAAGAGACACGGGGTGCTAATTCTTTTAGCAGGAATTTACCATCTTGAAAGCCGAATACCGCTAGTTCTGTGATGACTAAATCCAAAACTCCTTTAGCTGATAGAGGCAATGTGCACTCTTTCAGCAGTTTTGACTGTCCATCAACAGTAGTATGTTGGATAGCAGCGATAACCCTTTTAGCACCAACTAGAAGATCCATAGCACCTCCCATTCCTGGAGCAAACTTGTCTGGGATAATCCAATTTGCAATACTGCCATCTTGGCTGACTTCTAACGCTCCTAAAACTGTAGCATCAACGTGGCCTCCACGAATAATGGCAAACGACGTTTGAAGGTCAAATAAAGATGCTCCCGGTAAAAGAGTAATGGGGGCTCCACCAGAGTTGGCCAGATTCGCATTGTAGTTTTCTTTTGTTGGTGTCTCACCAAAACGAAGAGCACCATTTTCTGCTTGAAGGATAACATTCACGCCTTCAGGAATGTAATCAGCAGAAGCGTTCGGAATCCCAAAACCAAGGTTGATCACATCTCCATCTTTAAATTCAAGAGCTACACGTCTTGCAATAATTTCTTTTGATTTCATATTAATTTACCCCTGCCAATTTTTTAGTCTCTATCCAGAGGTCGCCCATCATTTTATGATGTTCTTTAGAAGTCAAGCTTTTAACAACATAGTCTACAAGAATTCCGGGAATATATACATCGTTAGGATCAATTTCCCCAACTTCAACAATTTCATTGGCTTCAACAATCACTGTATCAGCTGCAAGAGCCAGCTGCAATGAAATATTTTTAGTTGTCCCATCAATGTATAAATTGCCATATTTATCTGACTTGGTAGCCTTAATTAAAGCAACATCAATTTTCAAAGGGTCATAAACAAGATATTCTCTGCCGTTGCGAGCTACTTTTTCATAATCTTTTTCCAAAATAGTCCCAACGCCAGTCGGAGTCAAAACAGCTCCCAAACCAGCACCCGCAGCATGAAGTCGTTCAACCACGGTTCCCATTGGTGTGAATTCAACTTCCATATCGCCACTAAAATATTCATGTTGTACGGCAGCGGAAGTTCCCACATGAGCTGCGATATATTTCTTAACTTGGTGATTTTCACACAAGCGACCAACGCCAATCTCTTTACCCGGTTGTGAGGTAACAACAGATACTATTGTTAAGTTCTGTTGATTTTGTCGAACCAATTCTTCAATGAGTTCAAACGGCTCACCCACTCCAAGAAAACCTGAAATACCTACAATATCTTCAGATTTAATGTTAGAAATTGCTTCTGATAATGTTACAATTTGCATACCAATATCTCCACTTATTACTTACGATTAAAAACCACCTTGCGTTTTTCTACAAAAGCACGCATCCCTTCTACTTTGTCCTCTGTAGAGAACAACAATGCTTCAGCTTCCGTTTCAAGTCTGATAGCATTTTTAAGTGGAAGTTCCGAACCAACTTGAATGACATGCTTAGCTTTTTCTACTGCTAACGGTGCATTCTTTATCATGGCTGCAGCTAATTCTTCAGCTGAGCTTAATAGTTCTTCGGCGGAAACCAGCCTGTTAAGAATTCCCAGTTCGTAGGCTTCTTGACCTTTCACTGTACGAGCAGTGAAAATCAATTCTTTCGTACGGCTTGTTCCAATCAAACGAGACATACGTTGAGTACCAGCGAATCCCGGAATAATGCCCAAGCCAACTTCTGGAAAGCCAACAACTGTCTTTTCAAATCCAATACGGATATCTGTCGAAAGTGCTAATTCCATTCCTCCTCCAAGTGCATACCCATTGAGCACTGCAATTGTTGGTTGACGTAAGTCAGAAAGTCGAGTAAAAGTATTGTTTGCAAATGTCATATATTCAAAAGCTTGAATTGGCGACATCACGTCCATTTCTTTAATATCAGCTCCAGCTACAAATGCCTTTTCTCCTGCCCCTGTTACAATCACAACACGGATTTCTTCACTTTGTTCAACTTGATCAAGAACATCATTTAGATCAGTTAATACTTGAGAACTCAAAGCATTTAATGCTTCAGGACGATTGATCGTAATGTAGCCAATGCTGTTTTTTACTTCTAGTAAAACAGTTTTACTCATTTTAATGCTCCTACTTATAAAATTTGAATTATTAAGTATAATGTCAACAAATACTTGAACCCAAAATGTAAGAGCTTACAATGCTATGATATCTCATTTTTCTACTCTCGTCTACTTAATCTTAATTTATAACTCTATAAGTTAAACTTATAGAGTTATAAAAAATACTAAGACTTTTTGATTTTCAAAAGATAAATTGCAAGAATAAGTGCAACATTTACTCGTACTCATCCACTAGAGCTTCACAAGCAGTTCTGTAAGCTAAACATTTTCGTGGTCGGTGATTGATATCATATAAGGCCTTGTTCAAAGCCTCATCAGAGATAGCGGCTAAATCTGTTTTCTTTGGAAAATATTCTCTTAGTAAGCCATTGGCGTTTTCATTGCTTCCTCTCTGCCAGGATGAATAGGCGTCCGCAAAGAAAAAGGAAATTCCTAAATTCTCTACCAGAGGATAGCAGGCAAACTCTTTTCCCCTATCTGAAGTGAAGGTTTTAAGAGCCTCTTTTGGAAATAGCTTATAAAGTTGTTCGATGGCTGAAAACATGGATTTGGCTGTTCTGTCTGGTATCTTGAAAGCTAAGTAAAAGCGCGTTTTTCGCTCCAGAAAGGTCGCTAAACAGCCCTTGCTTTTGCCTCTGGAAGACACCACAGTATCGAGCTCCCAGTGACCAAAGGTCTCACGATTCCTGACCTCTTTAGGACGTTTGGCAATCGATGTGCCAATCCTAAATCTTCCACGTGTTTCTTTAGGTTGTCGAGTTTTTCCTTTACGACGAAGGACACTCAAATCCAGAGCAATCAAACCAGCATAGAGCCAGTTATAGATTGTTTTAAAAGCTACCATCGGCCTTTGTTCAAGCTGATAGCGGCCACAAATCTGTTCAGGCGACCAGGAGGATTTTAAACCGTCCTCAATTTCCTTTTTCAACGTTGGTGTCAAACGAGACTTCCGACCTTTTTGCTTAGCCCTGTGGTCATACTGTTCCTGTGCTAGGGCTGCGGAGTAACCATTTTGGCATCGTCTTAACTCTCTTGAAATGGTAGACTTATGGACGCCAAGTTTACTTGCAATTTGGCAAGGTTTCAAACCTAATTCCAAGTAGGTTTCTATCTTTATTCGGTCGGTTATGGTAAGATGGAAGTAGCTCATAGTTTTTCCTCGGGATTCTGTTTGTGTGGTTACTTACAGTTTACACCAATGAAACGCTATGAGTTTTTTTGTTGCACTATATTTTACAATTTATCAAAATAAAAAAAATTCTACTAAGAATCATTTAAGATAAACGTCTTAGATAGAATTTGTTTTACAGAGTAAAAAATCAAATGGTAAATTAAATTTAGTAGGTAATTATTTTTAACGTTCTACAATAACTGCTGTGCCCATTCCTCCTCCGATACAAAGAGTTGCAAGACCACGTTTAGCATCGCGTTTTTCCATTTCATGCAACAAAGTAACCAGAATACGGCAGCCTGATGCTCCAATTGGATGACCAAGTGCAATGGCACCACCGTTTACGTTTACTTTTTCCGGATCAAGATTTAACTCCTTACCAACAGCACATGCTTGCGATGCAAATGCTTCATTGGATTCAATCAAATCGAGATCTTCAGTTGTAAAGCCACCCTTTTCAAGTGCTTTACGAGAAGCATAAATTGGTCCGCAACCCATGATTTTCGGATCTAATCCTGCACTTGCATAGGATTTTATGGTTGCTAAAACAGGAATGCCTAGCTCTTTCGCTTTTTCTGAACTCATGACAACAACTGCTGCCGCTCCATCGTTGATACCAGAAGCATTACCAGCTGTGACCGTTCCGCCTTCTTTAAAGACAGGGCGTAATTTAGCCAAACCTTCTAGTGAGGCATCTTTTCTTGGAAATTCATCCGTATCAAAAACAATTGGCTCACATTTTCTCTGTGGAATAATCACTGGAACGATTTCTTCTTTGAAACGTCCAGCTTCAATAGCTGCCACAGCACGTTGTTGTGACTGAACAGCAAAAGCATCTTGGACTTCACGAGAAATATCATACTGTGCAGCAACATTTTCAGCTGTGATTCCCATGTGGAAATCATTAAAGGCGTCAGTCAGACCGTCGCGCAACATAGTATCAACAACTTTAGAGTCTCCCATACGAGAGCCCCAACGTTGATTTTGCAGCACATATGGTGCTTGGCTCATATTTTCTGCACCACCCGCTACGATGATATCAGCATCTCCACAAAGGATAGCTTGTGCAGCCAACTGAACAGTTTTAAGCCCTGAACCACATACTTTATTGACTGTGAATGCTGGAGAAGATACAGGGATACCTGCATTGACACTCATTTGGCGTGCCACATTCTGACCAAGTCCTGCCCCTAAAACATTTCCCATAATCACTTCATCAACTTGTTCAGCCTTCAAATTTGCTCGTTCCAGCGCGCTTTTGATAACCAAACTTCCCAAATCAACAGCTGAAATATTTTTCAAACTTCCACCAAAAGAACCTAATGGTGTACGAACTGCTGATACAATAACTGCTTCTTTCATTTCTTGCTCCTTACCTTAGTATTTAAAGAAACCTTCCTTGGTTTTACGACCAAGTTTATTAGCTTCAACCATTTTTTCAACAATGGAGCAGGACGATATTTCGGATCACCAAATCCATTATTCAACACTCCCATAATAGCCAAGCAAACATCCAAACCAATTAAATCTGCTAAAGCCAAAGGACCAATCGGATGATTAGCTCCTAGCTTCATCGCTTCATCAATTTCTTCAGCTGATGCTACTCCTTCTCCAAGAATGAAAATCGCTTCATTAATCATCGGAATCAACACTCGATTTACAACAAAACCATAAGAATCTCTAACATCAACTGCTGTTTTACCGATTTTTTCAGTCAATTCGCGAACAGTTTTGACTACTTCTTCTGATGTTTGAAGTGCTTTGATTACTTCGACCAATTTCATGACAGGAGTAGGATTAAAGAAATACATACCAATAACTCGTTCTTGATGCACTGTTGCTGCTGCAATGTCAGTGATTGACAAAGATGATGTATTGGACGCTAAAATTGTTTCTGGTGTTGTTAATTCATCTAATTGTTTAAAAATACTCAACTTAATGTCTCGGTTTTCAGTAGCTGCTTCAATAACTAACTGAACATTTTTTGCATCTTCGTATGAGGTTGAGGGAATCACCTTACTCAAAACACTGTTTTTATCAGCTTCTGACAGACGACCTTTCTCAACAGAGCGTGTTAATTGCTTGGTGATATTTCCAATCCCTCTTTCAACAAATTCGTCTTTAATATCATTCAAATACACCGTAAAGCCTGATTGGGCAAAGACTTGTGCAATACCGCTTCCCATCTGACCTGATCCAATGATCATCACTTTTGAAATATTCAATTTTCTCTCCTATCTAATATTAACATTATAAAGTTTAAAATGAAAGAATAGGAACGATTGAATGATGAATACTCTTCAACCGTTCCTGCTTTGTCATTATACAAATGCACCTAAGCCAGTAATTTCACGACCAACAATCAAAGCGTTGACTTCATGAGAACCTTCATAAGTGTAAACAGCCTCAGCGTCTGCAAAGAAACGTGCAACATCGGTTTCAAGAGTAATTCCATCCCCTCCGCCTACTTCACGAGCAAGGGCAACAGTTTCGCGCATAACGAGTGAATTATGCATTTTAGCAAGGGCAGAATTTAACATTAATTCATTGCCAGCTTCTTGCATTTCAGCAAGACGAACTGAGTAAGCAATAGCTGCCACAGCGTTCGCTTGCATTCTAGCCAATTTTTCTTGAATGATTTGGAATTTAGCAACTGGACGTTTAAATTGTTGACGGTTTGTAGTATATTTTAATGCTGCAACAAATGAACCACAAGTTATTCCCATAGCGATATGAGCAACATCAGCACGAGTAAATGTAAGAATACGAGCTACATCTTCAAAACCATTGATGTTTACCAAACGATCTGAGTCTGGAACTTCAACATTTGTCATTGTGATATGACCATTTCGAACACAACGAAGTGCAATTTTATGTTGAATAACTTCTACATCGTAACCAGGAGCTCCTTTGCGAACGATAAAGCATTTAATTTTGCCATCTGCAACGTCACGAGCAAACACTGGAATAACATCAGCTGTATCTGAACCACCAATCCAACGTTTTTCACCGTTAATAATCCACTTGTCTCCTACACGTTCAGCAGTTGTTGCAAGCCCACCTGCAATGTCTGAACCAGAAAGTGGTTCTGTCAAAGCAAAACATCCTTGCCAATCAAATGCTGCTAATTTAGGAAGAAATTCTTTTTGTTGGCGTTCATCACCACCGAGTAAAATTGTGTTATAGCAAAGTCCACCATGCACAGTATAGAATGTAGCCATTGATGTATCAAAGCGAGCCAATTCCAAGTAAAGGAATGCGATATAAAGTTCTGATGGTTTGTAGCTGCCTTCACGTCCCTCAAACAATTTAGGATTGTTCATAATTTGCGCGCCTTTGGCAACTGCGTAAAATTGTTCAAATGGAAAATCAGGTTTTTCCCAATGTTCATTGATCACAGGACGAAGATGTTTTTCAATCAAACGACGAGTTTCTTGTAAGACTTCTGCTTCTCCTAGTGTCAAACCGTCTGCATAGTGAAAAAGATCTTCAGGATATAATTCACGTAAAATTTCTTCTTTAGTTGCCATAGTATGGACTCCTTTATAATAAAGTTATAAGAGCGCTTTCATTTCAAGACTCAGTATTTGTTGACGCTTACATTTTATATCAGATATGATCTTGTGTCTACTTAAGAAAAATTAATCGTCCCATAAGTTTCTATTATACATATTGATTTTACTGACTTTTCAAAGGATAAAGACAAGATTTTACAAATAAAATTTTTGCAAAATCTAAAAATTTATTTGTAAAAATAATTGAATTTCTAAAAATATTTTCTCTAATTTCAAAGAAATTCTTTTCCCCAATCCTCCAGAGCAAAATGCAAGCATTTGCAAAATGAATATGTTACAATGCTTATAAAAACGGAGGAAAAATCATGTTAACATACGATTTAATTGTTATTGGTTTTGGTAAAGCTGGCAAAACATTAGCAGCAAAAATGGCAACCCAAGGAAAAAAGGTTGCTTTAATTGAACGCAGCAAAGCTATGTACGGTGGTACTTGTATCAATATCGCTTGTATTCCAACCAAAACCTTATTAGTCGCCGCAGAAAAAGGACTATCATTTGAAGAAGTAATGGCTGAGAAAAACGCAGTTATTAGCCGACTTAATGGGAAAAATTATGCAGCCATTAGTAGTGTTGGAGTAGATATTATTGATGCAGAAGCTCATTTTCTGTCTAACAAAATAATTGAGATTGTAGCAGGCGACGAAAAGCAAGAGCTAACAGCTGAAAATATCGTCATAAATACGGGCGCTGTCTCAAATGTTTTACCAATTTCAGGACTTACTACAGCAAAAAATGTTTATGATTCAACAGGCATTCAAAATCTTGCTACATTACCTAAGCGTCTTGGTATTCTCGGTGGTGGAAATATCGGTCTTGAATTTGCCGGACTTTTCAATAAGCTAGGAAGCAAGGTTACTGTCCTTGACGCTGCTGATACTTTTTTGCCACGTGTAGAGCCCTCAATTGCCACTTTGGCTAAACAATATATGACGGAAGACGGTATTGAAATTCTTCAAAATATTTACACTCAAGAAGTGAAAAATGATGGTGAAGAGGTGCTTGTCATTGCTAAAAACGAAACATTTCGCTTTGACGCTTTGCTTTATGCTACCGGTCGTAAACCAAATATTGAACCATTAAAACTTGAAAATACAGACATCCAAGTTACAGACCGCGGTGCTATCCAAGTAGATAAGCATTGCCAAACAACTGTTCCTGGCGTTTTTGCTGTTGGTGATGTCAACGGTGGACTACAATTTACTTATGTTTCGCTAGATGATTTTCGTGTCGTTTTCAATTACTTATCTGGTGATGGCTCCTACACACTTGAAAATCGCAAACATGTACCAACTACTATGTTCATCACTCCTCCACTGGCACAAATTGGTTTGACAGAAGCTCAAGCTAAAGAACAAGGCCTGCCTTATGCAACCAAAGAAATTCCAGTTGCAACCATGCCACGCGGACATGTCAATGCGGATCTTAGAGGGACGTTTAAAGCAGTTGTAAACACAGAAACTAAAGAAATTCTTGGCGCTACTATCTTCTCACAAGGTGCTCAAGAAATCATTAACATTCTAACTGTAGCTATGGACAATAAGATTCCTTATACTTATTTCACAAAACAAATCTTTACTCATCCAACTCTAGCTGAAAATCTTAATGATTTATTTGCGATTTAGTCACGACTTCTGCACTTTGACAAAAATATTGTCATAAACCATTTTGATTTCATTCGACAAAAAAACAAAAGTGGGATAGGGCTGAAAACTAAAAATTTTTAGCCCGTTCTCTCACTCTTGCAAAGCTTGCTCAAGTATCGCGTGACTATTTATTTCCATCATAAAAACGAGGCTGGGATATTATCGTCCCCACCTCGTTTTTATTATAGCTGCATTTGATTATACGTTTTACTAAATGCATTTAGAATTTCTTTTGGTGCGTCTTTATAAGAAGTTTCTCCTTCCAGCATTCCTTTAACAATCGTTCGTGATGTAGCCGCAGCATCTTCACAAGTCACCAAAGTCACTTCATTGACACCTTCGCGGTCATTAATCACATCTACTCTATCAGGTGCTACATTCTCAACTGAAGTAATGGAGTAAGTATAAATTTTTTCCTTATCTGTCAGATAAATTTTCATTCCGGCTTTAGCACGATCTAAAGGAGAAAAGAGCATATTGCTTGCACCTGTAATCCCAAATACATGGTGGCTAGCCAATGCGTAATTCCCTTTCCCCATTTGCTGCGTTTCTTTCATCGTGCCTGCGCCATAATAAAGACCCACATTGTCTAAGCCCTTGAAAATCGGCAAATTCATCGAAAGTTCAGGAATAGCAATTCCACCAATAACTGGTAATTGCTGTGCTTTCCATTGCGCGTTAATCACATCTTCGGTAGACAGCGATTTAACTTTATCGAAATTAAAGCTGGTTTTGGCTTTTTTGTTTCGATTGATTTTATCTTTGGAGACATTGCTCACTTGATACCGATTGGTATGCCAAACCATGATCATATTTCGAATAGAAGAGTTGAAAATAAGTGCAAGTGCAACAATGATTAACAATGTCGCAATAATGTTAATCAGAATATTTTTTCTTTTATTATGTTTTTTTCTTGTTGATGACATAACATTTCCTTTTATCTAATTTATTCTTCATCCTCTTCTTTTTCGCTATCCGCTGCAACGCTTGTAAAAGTGACAATCTGCGCTCCCTTATCTAGTCGCATTACTTTAACACCCAAAGTTGCACGTCCTGTTTGAGAAATATTGGCAACATTTGTCCGAATAATGACCCCTGTATTTGTGATAATCATCAAATCTTCATCACCATTCACAGCCATCAAACCTGCTAATGGACCATTTTTCTCAGTAATATTAGCTGTTTTCATCCCTTTTCCGCCACGTCCTTTCGTAGCGTATTCACTAGCTAAAGTACGCTTGCCATATCCTTTTTCAGTGATGACTAACACTTCTTGATCATTCGAAATGACACTTGCTCCTACAACATGGTCACCCGCACGCAAATTCACTCCGCGCACGCCGGTTGCAGCCCGTCCCATATTTCGGACTTGGTTTTCATTAAAACGTACAGCATAACCCATTTTTGTTCCAATAATGATATCTGCTTGACCATTTGTCAAAAAGACATTGATGAGTTCATCCTCATCTTTTAAATTCAGAGCTTTCAGACCGTTTTGACGAATATTAGCAAACTCTGTTACGCTTGTCCGTTTCACAACACCATAGCGCGTTGTAAAGAAAAGGTAGGAATTATTATCATGCTCGGCTTGAACGTTGATAATCGTTTGGATTGTTTCGCCTTCGTCCAATTTCAATAAATTAACAATCGGCAAACCTTTCGCTGTACGACCGTATTCAGGAATTTCATAGCCTTTCAAACGATAAACGCGACCTTTATTGGTAAAGAAGAGTAAGCGATCATGTGTGCTGGTAGAAACTAATTCACGGACAAAATCGTCATCCTTTACACCTGTTCCTTGAATACCACGACCACCACGTCTTTGCGCAGTGAATTCATCTTGGTTCAACCGTTTGATGTAACCCTTATTGGAAAGTGTAATCAAAACATCTGCTTCCTCGATGAGATCTTCATCTTCCAGAGCCAGTACTTCACCAACCATTAGTTCTGTACGACGTTCGTCAGAAAACTTACGTTTAATCTCTTCTAATTCTTCCTTGATAATCGCAACAACTCGTTCTGGTTTAGCTAAAATATCTGCTAAATCTGCTATCAATTTCATCAAGTCGTCATATTCAGATTGAATCTTATCCCGTTCCAATCCCGTTAAACGGCGAAGACGCATATCCAGAATCGCCTGACTTTGACGTTCGGATAATTCATAGCGTGCCATCAACTCTGCTTGCGCTTCTGCATCTGTCTCGCTGTTTCGGATGATGCGAATCACTTCATCAATGTGATCTAGTGCAATCAGCAAACCAGCTAAAATATGTGCACGAGCTTCCGCCTTTTCCTTATCAAAAACTGTCCGGCGTGTAACCACTTCTTTTTGGTGTTCAATATAAGCAAGCAAAATCTCGCGTAAAGACAAAATCTTTGGCACTCCATTTTGAATCGCCAGCATATTGAAGCTAAAATTCGTCTGCATTTGCGTTAATTTGAATAAATTGTTCAAGATAACATGCGCACTTGCATCCCGCTTCACTTCAATGATAAAACGAACCCCTTCACGGTTAGATTCGTCACGAACCGCTGTAATTCCGTCAATACGCTTTTCTTGGACTAACCGCACAATATGTTCGTGAACTTTGGTTTTATTGACCATATACGGAAATTCAGTAACCACAATTCGTTCACGACCAGATTTTGTTTCTTCGATTTCCGTCCGAGCACGTAGAACAATGGAACCTTTCCCAGTTTCATAAGCGCGATGAATGCCTGATTTCCCCATAACCAAAGCGCCTGTCGGGAAGTCTGGACCAGGCAACACTTCCATAAGGTCATGTGTTGTTACATCTGGATTGTCCATGACTAATTTTACAGCATCAATGGTCTCACTAAGATTGTGAGGAGGAATGTTTGTTGCCATTCCCACAGCAATACCTGTCGCCCCATTGACCAGCAAATTAGGAAAACGTGACGGTAAAACTAATGGCTCACGCTCACTGCTATCATAGTTATCTGCAAAATCAACTGTATTTTTGTTGATATCGCGTAACATTTCAAGCGATATTTTGCTCATCCGAGCTTCTGTATACCGTTGTGCCGCAGGACCGTCTCCGTCCATAGAACCAAAGTTTCCGTGACCATCTACTAACATGTGACGGCAAGACCACCATTGCGCCATCCGCACCATTGCTTCATAGATAGAAGAGTCTCCATGTGGATGGTATTTACCCATGACATCACCCGTGATACGAGCAGATTTCTTATGTGGTTTGTCAGGAGTTACCCCCAGCTCATTCATTCCATACAATATTCTACGGTGAACAGGCTTTAAGCCGTCTCGAACATCTGGAAGAGCACGAGCAACAATGACACTCATGGCATAATCGATGAAACTCGTCTTCATTTCGCTTGTTAAATTCACATTTACTAAATTATTATCCTGCATTAAAAAATGCCTCTCTTCATTTATATGACCATATCATTATAACATAAATTGGGATTTTTTTCAGTAAACACCTCTTATTATAAAAACGTTTACATAAGATGATATGTATTATATTCGTGACAAAATGTTACAAAAGTGATAGAATGGATGTGTAAAGGGAAAATGTTCCCCAATAAAATAAAGGAGATGTTTAGCAAAATGACTCTTACTAAACAACATAAAAAAGTCATCCTTGTTGGTGACGGTGCTGTAGGTTCTTCTTACGCATTTGCTCTTGTAAACCAAGGAATCGCCCAAGAACTTGGTATTGTTGATATTTTCAAAGAAAAAACAGAAGGGGATGCTGAAGACCTTAGCCATGCCTTGGCTTTCACTTCACCTAAGAAAATTTATTCAGCAGAATATGCTGATGCACACGATGCAGATCTTGTCGTTTTGACTGCTGGTGCACCACAAAAACCAGGTGAAACTCGTCTTCAATTGGTTGAAAAAAACCTTCGTATCAACAAAGATGTTGTTACTAAAATTGTTGCTTCAGGATTCAACGGTATCTTCCTTGTAGCTGCTAACCCAGTTGACATTTTGACTTATTCAACTTGGAAATTCTCTGGATTCCCTAAAGAACGTGTCATTGGTTCAGGTACTTCTCTTGACTCAGCACGTTTCCGTCAAGCACTTGCTGAAAAATTAGATGTAGATGCTCGCTCTGTCCATGCTTACATCATGGGAGAACATGGTGATTCAGAATTCGCTGTTTGGTCACATGCCAACGTTGCAGGTGTCAACCTTGAAAATTATCTTCAAGACGTAGAAAACTTCAATGCTGCTGAATTAGTTGACTTGTTTGAAGGTGTCCGTGATGCTGCATACTCAATCATCAATAAAAAAGGTGCAACTTTCTATGGTATCGCAGTTGCCTTAGCTCGTATCACAAAAGCTATCCTTGATGACGAAAATTCAGTTCTTCCACTTTCAGTATTCCAAGAAGGTCAATATCCTGGCGTTACAGATTGCTACATTGGACAACCAGCTATTGTTGGCGCACATGGTATCGTACGTCCAGTAAATATCCCGTTGAATGACGCTGAAAAACAAAAAATGCAAGCTTCTGCTAAACAATTAAAAGACATCATCAATGATGCCTTCTCCAAAGAAGAATTTGCTTCAGCAGCTAAAAACTAAAGAATTTCCTTTCTTACTCCTTGTTTTATCAAGGAGTTTTTTCATATCTAAAATGGATACGATAAAGTCATAATGCCGTGCAAATCAGCTTTATCGTACCCATTTATTTTATATAATCTTACTTTATCAAACATATTTATCAATTTATTTCAATATATCTTTTAAATAAGGAACAATCTTTTCATCCTTCATATCTGGCAGCGCCCGAATCCAGCGAAACGCTGTGTGCTCTTCCAAATCAAGTTTAACCTCTCTATATTCCAGCAATTTTGCCTTGTACACTAGACGCGTAAAAACGATGCCCTTTGTATCATCATAACAGCTATCCTCATGAAGAATCGAACTTAATTGTATCTTTTGATTAACTTCTTCCATTGTTTCACGCACAGCTCCTTCTCGTGGTAATTCGTCTTCTTCCACGCTACCTCCTGGAATGTCCCAATATTCTGGGTACATATTTGGCAAACCACGTTTTATTTTACTTCGTTTGATGAGCAGATATTTTCCATCTTTTTCAATTAGAGCATGAGCAATCAATTTCACAGGCATTGGTAATCTCCCTTGTAAAAATAAAAAATCTTGCATATAACAAGATTTATAAGCAGATAACAATTATCCACCCTGAGGGAATCGAACCCCCATCTCAAGAACCGGAATCTTACGTGATATCCATTACACTAAGGGTGGCAACTATTATAGTATACACAAAAAATGAAAAAATAACAAGTAAAAAAGGACTGAAAACATAATTCCAATCCCTTTATTTTGCTTATAATTCAATGTCACCAAACAAGTCAGCCATTGAGAATCCAGTTTGAGTTTCTGGAAGTTCAAAGTCACGTTTTTCTTGGCGTTTTTGACGACGAGGACGTGATTGACGTTTTTCTTTTTGGCTGTCTTCTTGAGCCGGACGTTCTTCAAGAGCTTTGATAGAAAGTGATACGCGTTCTGCATCAGCATTTACATCAAGAACTTTTACGGTTACTTCTTGACCAACTTTAAGCACATCTTTTGGATTTTCAACGCGCTTGTGTGAAATTTGTGAAATATGGACAAGTCCGTCAATACCTGGCAATACTTCAACAAAAGCACCGAAATCTGTCAAACGTTTAACTGTACCTTCAATCACATCACCAGCAGCTAATTTTTGTTCAACACCGTCCCATGGTCCAGGTGTTGTAGCTTTAAGAGAAAGTGATACGCGTCCTTCTTCTTCGTTCAAATCAAGAACTTTTACTTCAATTTCATCGCCAACTGATACAACAGATTTTGGTGAAACGTTGCGTTCGTGTGACAATTCAGTTAAGTGAACAAGTCCGTCAACACCACCAAGGTCAATAAAAGCACCAAAGCTTGTGATACGTGCAACTTTACCAGTCACGATGTCACCAACAGCTAATTTGCTAAATACTTCAGCACGTGCTGCTGCAGCTTTTTCTTCTACTACTTCACGGCGTGAAAGAATGAAACGATTTTCTTTTGGATCCACTTCTTTAATTTTTGCTTCAAATTCTTGGCCAACAAAACGTTCAGTGTTACGAACGAAACGAGTATCTAGCATTGAAGCAGGGATAAATCCACAAAGTCCTTCAAATTCTACTGAAAGACCGCCTTTAACAGCACGAGTACCTTTTACAGTAACAACTTCTTCTTCACGTCCAACCAACTTGTCCCATGCCTTGCGAGCTTCTAAACGTTTTTTAGATACAAGGTAAGTAACTGTATCAGTATCTTTACCAACTACTTGACGAAGAACAAGCAATTCAAGTGTTTCACCTGGTTTTACAAGATCGTTAATGTCAGCTTCACGATCATTTGTCAATTCACGAAGGGTCAACACACCTTCTACACCAGTTCCAGCGATTGCAACATTAGCTTGGTTCGCATCAACAGTCAATACTTCAGCAGTAACGACATCGCCTGGCTCGACTTGGCTAACACTATTTAGCAAATCTTCAAATTCATTCATCTAAAAAAATCCTCCAACAATCAAGCATTTCTCGCTTGACATACTTATAATATTTTTCCTAAGCACCGCAATGACATTGAACTATCTTTAACGTTTCTCACCCTATAAAGAAATAAAATACCCTAAGATATTTTACCATTTATCTGATATATTACCTAAGAACTGGGGTAGCTGGATTCGAACCAACGCATGAGGGAGTCAAAGTCCCTTGCCTTACCGCTTGGCTATACCCCAAAAAGAACGTGGTCATACCATTAAAAACTAAGTACGCTCATGGAGAGGGAGGGATTCGAACCCCCGAACCCGAAGGAGCGGATTTACAGTCCGCCGCGTTTAGCCTCTTCGCTACCTCTCCTGTATAATCAACAGTATTCATTATACCATTGATGAAAAGAAAATACAAGCATTTATTTACTCAAATTATAGGTTTCAATCAATTTTTCCACGGCATTTTCAAGTTTTTTATAAAAACTATCAACATTTTCATTTTTTATGATAGCAAATTGCCCGTCTAACTCAGCAATTTGACCAATGACTTTTTTTCCAATTGATAGAACATAACCTTCGTACTGGTCAGTTCCTACTTTGACTTGGCTATCTGCCAATTGGATTTCAATCTTTTTATCTTTTTTACTCATCATATACCTCTTTCAAGTCTCTATTTTACAAAAAAATAGGAAAACTAGCAAGTGCTACGTGAAAATAAAAGCTACCTCAATCGAGAGATAGCTTCAAAAATTTTTAAACTTTTACAATCCAACCTTCTGGTGCTTCAACATCACCAAATTGAATACCGGTTAATTCATTATAAAGTTTTCGAGTCACAGGTCCAACTTCTGTTTCACTGTAAAAGACATGGAAATCTTCACCATGCTGAATACCACCAATTGGAGAGATGACCGCTGCTGTACCGCAAGCCCCTGCTTCAGCAAAACGATCCAAATCATCAATTGGTACATCTCCTTCGATAGCTTTCAAGCCCAAACGATGTTCTGCTAGGTATAGAAGAGAATATTTTGTGATAGAAGGAAGGATAGATGGGCTGTACGGCGTTACAAATTCGTTGTCTTTGGTAATTCCAAAGAAGTTTGCAGATCCCACTTCTTCAATCTTCGTATGAGTGGCAGGGTCTAGATAAATGACATCAGAAAATTTCTTTTCATGCGCCATTTGTCCTGGAAGCAAGCTTGCTGCGTAGTTACCGCCGACTTTAGCAGCACCTGTTCCATAAGGAGCAGCACGGTCATACTTGTCAGAAACGATAAAGTTTGTTGGAGTCAAGCCCCCTTTAAAGTAATTTCCAACCGGCATGGCAAATACGGTGAAAATGTATTCATCTGCTGGTTTAACACCGATGATGTCACCAACACCTAGCAATAGCGGACGAATATAAAGGGTTCCTCCCGTTCCGTACGGCGGAACGTATTCTTCATTTGCACGAACCACTTGCTTCACAGCATCTACAAACATATCAGTCGGAACTTGCGGCATCAAGAGACGGTCTGAGGTGCGTTGCAGACGTTTTGCATTTTGATCTGGACGAAATAGTTGTACACTTCCGTCTTTCGTGCGATAGGCTTTCATTCCCTCAAAAGCTTGTTGCCCATAATGAAGACAAGGAGAAGATTCAGACATGTGCAGAGTTGCATCTTCAGTCAATCCTCCTTTTTCCCACTGACCATTTTTATAATAAGCAAGATAACGATAAGGCAATTTCATATAGGAAAAGCCAAGATTTTCCCAATCAAGATTTACTGACATAACATTCTCCTTTTTAATTTTATGATTTTTATTTTACACTATTTTTAGATATTTTCAATTGTTTTTTGCAAAATTCTGAAAATTTTTTAATTTCAGTTTATACCTGAACAAAAAATCAGCCGCTTGGACTGATTTTCAATTATTTAATATTCGCAGAGAACACTTCTTCATCAGAAATAGTATCAGAGATAAAGCTACCGTTGCTGGTTCTTTCAGACAAACCGAGGTTAGCAAGATTCACTTGGTAAGTCGTTCCTTTGTTAGAAACAATAGAAAGAATCTGCTCTTCTTCTGCTGTTGGATGATCTGAACTAAAGAGGTCTAGTTCTGCAGGTTGCTCTCCAAAGACAGGACCTGCTTGGAAAATACGATGTGGCTTGGACTTCAGCTCGCGCAACACTTGCAAACCACGATTTGCTCGGCTCGTCACAGGAATATCTGCAACTGCCATTCGCTTGAGCGCTCCGCGCTGGGTCAAGATATAAAGTGAATCAGTATTGGCAATAAAAGCCGCTGCTAAGACATCATCTTTTTTGAGATTGATAGCTTTGACACCTGCTGCTTTAGCACCCACAACTGGCACTTCTTCAATATTAAACCGCAAGGCATAACCGTTCTTGGTCACTAGCATAACATCATCTAGCTTGATTGGAGAAAGTGTGATAATTTGGTCGTCTTCATTTTTTAATTTAGCAAATTTAACAGACTTGGACTTATAGGTGCGCCAAGGACTGAATTCTTTTCGCTCTACTCGCTTGATTTGTCCTAGTTTTGTTACCGCAAAATAAGTTCCTTCGTCAAAATTATCAACTAATTCTGTATAAAGTACTTCTTCATTCGTCTCAAAATTGGTAATGGTCTGGCTGAGGTGTTCCCCGATTTCTTTCCAGCGAATGTCTGCCAATTCATGTACCGGTCGATAGATGACATTTCCAAGATTGGTAAAAATCAAAAGGTGCTGAGTGGTTTTCGCCGAGCTGACAAAAATCAGACGGTCGTCCTCGCGCTTGCCGACCTCGTCAACCGTTGATGAATTGAAAGAACGTGGACTGGTGCGTTTGAGGTAGCCACCACGAGTGACGCTGACAAAAGTTTCTTCTTCTACAATCAGACTAGCCGTATCAATTTCAATGGCATTAGCCGTATCTTGCAATTCACTAAGACGAGGATTGCCAAATTTCTTTTTGACCTCGCGGAGTTCGCGCTTCATCAGATTGTACATGGTCCGCTCCTCGCCGATAATGGCAGAAAGCATGGCAATTTTTTCGCGTAATTCCGCCTGCTCTTCCTCCAGAATTACCACGTCTGTATTGGTCAAACGATAAAGTTGGAGAGTGACGATAGCCTCTGCCTGCTCCTCGGTGAAATCATAGCTGACTTTGAGGTTTTCCTTAGCATCCGATTTATTTTCCGATGCACGAATGAGCGCAATCACTTCATCCAAGATAGAAATTACTCGAATCAAGCCTTCCACGATATGCAGGCGCTTCTCTGCTTTCGCTTTGTCAAAACGACTACGCGCCAGAATAATCTCTTTTCGGTGGGCGATGTAACTAGTCAGAATCGGCACAATCCCTACCAAACGCGGTGTAAAATGATCAATCGCCACCATGTTAAAATTGTAATTGACCTGCAAATCCGTATATTTAAAGAGATAATTCAAAATCAGCTCGGTATTGGCATCCTTTTTCAGCTCAATGGCAATACGAAGCCCGTCACGGTCAGACTCATCCCGTACTTCCGCAATACCAGCTACCTTATTATTGACCCGAACATCATCAATCTTCTTGACCAGAACAGCTTTGTTAATGTCATAAGGAATTTCAGTGACAACAATCTGCTCTTTGCCACCCTTGAGCTTTTCAATCTCCGTCCGAGAACGCACGACAACGCGCCCCTTTCCAGTCTCATAGGCTTTCTTAATCTCATCACGCCCTTGCACAATGGCTCCCGTTGGGAAGTCAGGCCCTGGCAGAAACTCCATGAGTTTGTCAACCTTGGATTTGGGGTGGTCAATCATATAAACCACCGCATCGATGACTTCAGCCAGATTGTGAGGCGGAATGTCCGTCGCATACCCAGCAGAAATCCCCGTCGCCCCATTTACCAAAAGATTTGGAAAGGCAGCAGGCAATACGGTCGGTTCTTTTTCCGTATCGTCAAAGTTCCAAGCAAAAGGCACAGTGTCCTTTTCGATGTCTTGGAGCAAGTAGCCCGCAATCTCAGACAAACGAGCTTCGGTGTACCGCATAGCGGCTGGCGGATCGCCGTCCATAGAACCGTTATTTCCGTGCATTTCCACTAAAATTTCACGGTTCTTCCAGTCCTGAGACATGCGCACCATGGCGTCGTAAATGGAGCTGTCACCATGCGGGTGGAAATTCCCCATGATATTTCCGACAGACTTGGCCGACTTGCGGTAGCCCTTGTCAAAGGTGTTGCCGTCTTTGTTCATCGAATAAAGAATCCGACGCTGCACGGGCTTGAGTCCGTCACGAATATCGGGTAAAGCCCGCTCTTGAATGATGTATTTGGAGTAGCGCCCAAAACGCTCTCCCATGATGTCCTCTAAGGACATGTTTTGAATGTTACTCATAAGATACAAAGGGACGTTTCGGCTTGCCGAAAATTTCTGTAGAAAAATAGGAAATCGATGCAGGGTTCGATGAACTCCAATCGATTTATCTTTTTTTCTAAGTCTTAGTCCCATGTTCAGTTGCTATACAACCAAACTATCCTTTCTGTATTTTTCTTTTTTAATGCTTCCTGATGTAAGAGGCATCTCTTATGAATGAGCAAAGTGGATTATCACTTTCTTAGATTCAGTTTTTCTTTAGTGTACTGAATCATTTTTTCTGCAGTTTCTTTATCATAAGGAAAACCAGTCTTGAGAGAGAAAACCTGAGCTTCTTTGTGAAAAAATTGCTGCGTAGACAGTAAAGACTGGATGAGGCTTTCTTTATCAGAAAAATCAAGCAAAGTGGCAAATTCTTCTTCCTTCTCAGCGGGCAAATACTGAAACAGATACTTGTAGTTTTTGCCGACATCAATCACTCCCTTTTCTTCTGCCACTTGCCAAGCCAATAACTTCAGCAATTCTTTCTGACAGATACCATAGAGATGATCCACCGCATACACAAATTGCTGACGCTGAATCCCCTTGACAACATAGGCTGAAACCCACCAGAATTCATTGCACGATTTTGCAAAATCATCTGCACTCGCTGGTTTTGTCCAATAACGTTTGGAACTAGGTGTATAGGGCTGAAAGAGTCCCTGGGGGTCATCCAGCACCGTGAAATCTGCTTCGCTATCCACCCATTCTTTGATATGCTCCTTGGGGCAAAGGGTCAGATCTATCCGATTGCCATCTTCAAAGAGCATGAGATAGAGGCGGCGATGGTCAAGTATATTATGCTGCTCGATGATGCGCTTGCCAAACGCTTCTAACCAAGCAAGGTCGGTTACCCAAGCTGCCAAATCATCTACAATGTAAACCACATCATAGTCTTGAAACTCATCCTTGGGAGCATTCGGATTTGTCCGCGAGCCAGATAGAGCGACTGAATCCGCTTGTATGACTTTTGCAGTTCGTAAAATCAAATCCAACATTTCTCTTTCAGTTCTCATGGCAGTACCTACCTTTTTGCTAGATCGCTTCTTTCACTTTCTTAACCACTTTGCGTTTTTTGTAGCGGCTGCGAATGGTATTGAGGTGGTCGCGAAGATCTGCATAGTGGCTTCTTTCTGGGTAGGCATAGGTCATGATAGCGGTGAAATCCAGCAAGAAATCGTAAATTTCTTGTAGCTGAATGCGAAGTTGCTTGCTTTGGCTAGGCACTTTGCCTTTTAACTCGGTCAAGCGCTCCTTATAGGCTTCTTCAAACCGCTTTTGCGCAGTCACCAAGCTTTCCACATGAGCTTCCAAGTGCAGTTTTGCTAGTGCTGTTTGATAGGTTGATTTCTTCAACTCTTGGAGCAGGTGGTTGATGCCCTCTGTCTCTTTTTCATAGTTGGCAGCCGCAATCCCTGCGTAATTTTTCAGCAAGCCCGTCAAGGTGTCGTAGGCTTCTTTGGTCGCAGTCTCCTTGACCCGTGAAAATGCCCGCACCAAAGCAGTCAGCGTCCCCAAAGCATCGTCTCGCTCGCGGTCGGCTTGGTCCAAACTGGTCACCAAACGACTAGCTTTCGTCTGATGAAGCCCCTCCTGAAACTTAGCCAAATGCTGGCTCATCTCTTCCAGCTTGCTCGTATAAATACTTTCAACCTTGTGCGCCTTGTTAAAAGCAGCAATCGCCTCTTTCGACTCGGTCATGAGCTGGGAAAATTCATTGTTCTCCAAATTGCGTACCGTTAAACTAATAACTCCATATTCTTTTGTCATAAACTCCTCTTTCTTCGTGTGTTTTTTAGTTTTTTGCTTTAAAATTGCTCAGAACACATGTAAATGTTCGTCTTTTGCTCCAAAAATTCAAATCACACATGTGTGATTTGGTTTTTTACTGTTAGAAAAGAAATTCTTCATGTGAAATTTCTTGTTTTAGGGGTAAGGAAGGTGATTTCTTGTGGGGAAATAATATGTTGGAATTATTGCTGTTTTCCACTTTTTTCAAATCCTAAATAAGTAGAAAAACCTAGCATATAAATAGCCATAGAAATTGCTAAATCTTTAGACTCAAGATCCTCTTTTTCGGCATTTAGAATAATTTCTTCAAATACGATGTCTCTAGGTACAGTAGAACTTCCAAGTTTAGAAACAACATTTTCTATTACTTCTGGTAAAACCATACACAATTGATAAAAGGCATCATCTTGACCCGTTACTAAAGCATAAAACTGGTCAAGGCTTACTCGTCTAATTAACTTATGCCCCATTTTCTTGCCATCAACTTTAGGCTCCCACTTAATATTTTGAGATTTCTTAGCAATAGCTTCAACTAAAAAACAAGCACAATTATCATCTTGCAACAGTTGATTCTGCATTTTGATAAATGTTTTACCAGATGATGCCGAATTCATTGTATTGTGTTTATTTTTCATTTCAACATAAATTTTGCTAACCTTGGAGTTCTCTGGTAAAACAATACCATTTGGATTTTCATAAATAACATCCCATCCACCTTCATGACCATTATCTGGTACAGAGCAATTGTTTATATACTGAAAAATTCTTTGATGAAAATAGCCAATATCATTATTATTTGATTTATCACGCTGACGAAAAATTTCGCTTTTTATAATTTCATCCCATGAATTATGATAAACAGTTTTATCAAAGATTAATTTAATTGGATCAATAATATTTTTATTGAATCGCTTTAAGTCAAAGGACTTTAATTTTTCCCCATATTTTTCAATGGTTGCCTGAACATGATTATAAAAATCTTCTTCACTAATAAAATCTAATTTCCAAGTCATAACATTTCTAAACTTTCTTTTATTTGCATGCCTACTTCATAGGCAAGATTTACAGGAACTGCATTTCCCACTTGTTTATATTGATTTCCAATACTACCTTGAAATTTCCAGTCATCAGGAAAACTTTGAATTCGTGCGTTTTCCCTAACCGTAAATGGTCGAGCTTCTAGTGGATGACAACGTTCAGTCTGTTTTTGAGTCGGAGAAGTTAAGACTGTTAAAGACGGCTCATCCAAGCTCATCCGACGTAAAATACCAGTTCTTCCGCCGCCCATATCCCAAGTAGACTTCATATATTTTTTTGCAATATCCTCAGGAATATCTCTCCAATATCCACCAGGGGGAACCAACTCAAAAATCTTTTTCTTATAATCTGAATATTGCACCCCAATACTTGGTGGACAGTCTAACAAAATATCTCTCAATACAGGCTTGTAATCATGTGGAGCTGGATAGTCAAAAGAGATTTTATCAATTAAATCATTTCTTATCCCAACCATAATCATTCTCTCACGTTTTTGAGCAACTCCATAATCCCAAGCATTTAATACTTTCCACTGAACAGTATAACCTTCTGCTTCAAATATCTCCATAATAGTTCTAAATGTTTTTCCTTTGTCATGAGTTACTAGTCCTCTTACATTTTCAAATAGAAACATTTTTGGTTGTAATTTATCCAAAAATACTGCGTAATGATAAAACAAAGTGCCTCGAGCATCTTCTAAGCCCAATCGATTTCCTGCATAAGAAAACGACTGGCATGGGGCACCGCCACTAAGTAAATCTAGTTCTCCTTTTTTAATATTAAATAAATCTTCTAAATTTAACGGTGAAATTTTTTCAATATCTTCATGTAAAACATTCCAATTAGGTCTATTATACTTCAAAGTATCGGAAGCGGCTTTATCAAGTTCAATCAATCCAATTGATTCAAAGCCAGCTTTTTCTATTCCTAATGCCAAACCTCCAGCACCTGCAAACAATTCAATAACTTTCATTAAACATATCCTCTCATTATCAAAACACTCCACTCTCCTCTAGCGTAAACTTAACATTATCTTCAATCCATTTACGGCGGGGTGGGACTTTGTCGCCCATGAGGACATTGACGCGGCGCTCGGCACGAGCCAAGTCGTCAATGGTAACGCGAATGAGGGTGCGGTTTTCAGGGTTCATGGTGGTTTCCCAGAGCTGGTCGGCGTTCATTTCTCCAAGCCCTTTGTAACGCTGCAGCATGGCACCTTTGCCAAATTTCTTACGCAGGTCTTCTAGCTCGCCGTCCGTCCAAGCATACTCGACAACCTCGTTCTTGCCTTTGCCTTTGGACATTTTATAGAGCGGAGGCAGGGCGATATAGACATGCCCCGCTTCTACGAGTGGGCGCATGTAGCGGTAAAAGAAGGTCAGCAAGAGCGCCTGGATATGGGCACCGTCCGTATCCGCATCGGTCATGATGATAATCTTGTCGTAGTTGGCATCTTCTAGGGAGAAGTCCGATCCGACACCTGCACCAATGGTGTAAATCATAGTGTTGATTTCTTCGTTTTTGAGAATGTCTGCCATTTTAGCTTTGGCGGTATTGATAACCTTACCGCGCAGAGGCAGAATCGCCTGAAACTTGCGGTCGCGTCCTTGCTTGGCAGAGCCACCCGCTGAATCTCCTTCGACCAGATAGAGTTCGTTTTTGGCTGGATTTTTAGATTGAGCTGGCGTTAGTTTTCCAGATAAAAGCCCCTTGTCTTTCTTGTTCTTCTTGCCACTTCGGCTTTCATCTCTCGCCTTGCGGGCTGCCTCGCGCGCATCTCTCGCCTTAATCGCCTTGCGGATGAGATTAGATGCCAATTCTCCATTTTCCAAGAGGAAGAAAGTCAACTTGTCTGACACAATCGAATCCACCGCAGGACGAGCAAGCGGACTGCCCAGCTTGTCCTTGGTCTGCCCTTCAAATTGCAAATGCTCTTCTGGCACTAAGATAGAAAGAACAGCCGCTAAGCCCTCACGGTAGTCAGAGCCTTCCAGATTTTTGTCCTTTTCTTTCAGCAAACCAGTCTTTCTTGCATAGTCATTCATGACCTTGGTAATAGCTGATTTAAGCCCCGTCTCGTGCGTTCCGCCGTCCTTGGTGCGGACGTTATTTACAAACGATAGGATATTGTCTGAGTAACCGTCATTGTACTGGAGAGCCACTTCTACTTGAAAACCGCCCTCTTCTCCTTCAAAATAAAGAACTGGTGTCAAAGTTTCCTTGTCCTCGTTCAAGTAGCTGACAAAGTCTTGCACCCCATTTTCATAATGAAAATCAACAGACGCGCCAGTTCGCTCATCTGTCAGAGAAAGGTGAACATTTTTCAAAAGAAAGGCTGATTCATTGAGCCGCTCCGAAATGGTATTGTATTTGAAATCTGTCGTTGAAAAAATGGTGTCGTCAGGCATAAAGGTCACTTTTGTGCCCGTTTTTGACTTGGGAGCCTTGCCAATCTTTTCCAGACTGGTAACAGGTTTTCCACCTTGCTCAAATCGTTGCCGATAAACCGTTCCGTCACGTGTGATTTCAACTTCCAGCCAGCTAGACAGCGCATTGACCACAGAAGAACCCACACCGTGCAGCCCCCCAGAGGTCTTGTAACCACCCTGACCGAATTTACCTCCGGCGTGGAGCACCGTAAAGATAACTTCTACTGTCGGGATTCCCATAGCGTGCATACCAACCGGCATTCCCCGACCGTGGTCTGCCACAGTCAAACTCCCGTCTTTATGAATGGTCACGTCAATCTTATCACCAAAGCCAGACAGAGCCTCGTCAACTGCATTGTCCACAATTTCCCAGACCAAATGGTGAAGCCCAGTTGCATCTGTTGATCCAATATACATACCAGGACGTTTACGAACCGCGTCCAATCCTTCTAATACTTGAATGGCATCATCATTGTAATTGTTAATATTGATTTCCTTTTTTGCCACAAGGAACCTCCTGAATCATTCATCCTTTCTATCTTACAAGTTTTTAGTGAATTTTGCAAAGATTTTTAGAAAATAGTGTATTCTTTCTGCTTCTCACCGCTATTTTTTCAGCCTAGACAAATTTTATAAAATATTTCTGGTCGTTCAACTATCAAAATCAAAATTCATGGTATAATAAAAACATGATAAAGATAGTTTTTACATTGATAGTAGCTTATTTGATTGGTTCAATCCCTGCTGGGCTTTGGATTGGACAAGTATTTTACAAGAAAAATCTCCGCGAATATGGTAGCGGAAATACAGGAACGACCAATACCTTTCGTGTCCTTGGAAAAAAAGCAGGCATGATCACCTTTATTTTCGACTTTTTTAAAGGAACATTTGCGACTTTACTGCCATTTTTCCTTCATATCAACGGTATTTCTCCTCTCGTTTTTGGACTTTTAGCCGTTCTTGGGCATACCTTCCCCATTTTTGCTGAATTTAAAGGCGGTAAAGCCGTGGCAACCAGTGCAGGTGTCATTCTGGGCTTCTCACCGACTTTCTTCACTTATTTAGCTGTCATCTTTTTCAGCTGCTTGTATCTGACTAGTATGATTTCCTTTTCAAGTGTGACAGCTGCTGCCTCCGCTATTCTGGGAGTCTTAATTTTCCCACTATTTGGCTTTCTTTTACCACGTTATGATGTACTCTTTACCGTAATTGTACTCGCATTAGCGCTCATCATTATCGTCCGACACAAAGATAATATCCAGCGAATTCGGATGAAACAAGAAAACCTCATTCCCTTCGGATTGAATATCACAAAACAACAACCTAAACAGAAATAAAAGAAGCTAGGATAAAAAATCTTAGCTTCCTTTTATTTTATTCTTTGTGAGCTTTTTTAAATCTGGATAATCCTAAAAGTCCAACAACAAAGCCAAGTAAACTGATAAAGGTAGTATCTGTTGTACCTGTTTCTGGCAAGCTCTTTTGACTTGAAGGCATAAATTGTTTATGTACATTGACTGGAATCGTTGCCGTTCTTTGAGCTGTATTTGTTTGAACTGCTGGCACAAGTTCTTTTTCTCCAGTTTCATTTGGCTTCACTTGGTTAGCAGCTTGATCCTGAAGTTTCTTGTATTGTGCAGTTGAGATTGAGATAGTTCGTGAATTAGGATTGACAACCGCATAAGCTGTTAAGTCTGTTTTTGCTAAATAGTCCGCAAAAGCAACGTCCATTGAAGAACCTTCTTCGCGAGCCCCGCCCAACATACTATAACCATCACCACCTGCAGCCAAGAAATCGTTGGTTGTAAGATAGTAAGTTTTTGCGAGATTTAATTTTTCGTATTTTCCTGTTTCAGGATTTTTGATTTCAATGCCAAGAATACGCTTATCGGCTGGCAAGGTGGTGTCATAATAAACTTTTGCTCCAGAAACTTGTAGGAAACCGCCGCTTGGTTCAAGTAGCGGTTGCCCATTTTCATCTAGGACTGGTTTGCCGTCTTTTTCTTGTAAAATAGAGCCTAAAGACTTAGCAAACATGTCTGCGATGTTTTGCCCAGTTACTTTTATTTGAGTAATGGTATTACCAAATGGTAGAACAGCAATGATATCTCCTTTGGTGATTGGTTTTCCTTTCGCAATTGTTTCACGAAGTCCGCCGCCGTTAGTTACAGCAAGGTCTGTCTTATGACTGAATCCTGTTTGCCCGTACTCATAGAGCGCATCTGCTACGACATTTCCAAGATTGGTTTCCCGCACACGGACATTTTCTCGATTACCATTTAACTCAACTGGGCTATTAGCAACGTCCACTTTTGCGTTTTCTTGGTCATATTTCTCTTTGATTTTGTTTACTAATTGCTGAATAGCTGGATCTGGAGTAACGCCTTTTACTGAATCAGCTGAGATTTGTTGAGGATTTCCTAGGATTTGACCAGATTTATACGTTACTTTTCCGATATTATGCAAGTAACTACCTGTTTGATTATAAGTAACATTGTCGCCATAGGTTACTGATTCTACAGTATGTGAATGCCCGTCAATCACTGTCACACGTTTTCCTTTTAGCAAAGGATTTTTTGATAATGCTTCTGCCAAGGTAGAACCACGCCATTCAACTGGTGTCGTCGTATCTACACCCAAATGCGCCAAAACGACATAATGTTTGTAAGTTTTACCTTCCGCTTTCGCACGAGATTCCACTTCTTCAATGACTTTATTGACTTCTGAAATTGGATCTGTAAACGTAACCCCTTGAACATTGCGTGGGTGTGTTTTTGTTGCAGTTTCTGGCGTTGTCACCCCAATAACCACAAATTCATCTCCCACAACATTCTTGTCTTTATCAACAATCGTAGAAGCTTCAAAAAGACGTGCTCCATTGACATAAGTGTTGGCACTAAGAAGAGGGAATTTCAAAATTTCTTTGTATTTTTTCACCTCATCCAAACCAAAGTCAAATTCATGATTTCCGACCGCCATTGCGTCATAGCCAATCTTATTTAAAATATTCGCGCGTTCTTCTCCTTTTGAGCTATTGGAAATCGGAAGTCCTTGAAAAGCATCGCCTGCATCCACAACAAGTGTTGTTTGATTAGTCTTTGCACGTTCTTGCTCAATGACTGCTGCTAATTTAGCATCGCCAATGACTCCTTTTTCTTCCACAATACGACCGTGTACATCATTTGTATGAAGAATAACCGTATCTTTTTCAGATTGAGTTGTAGGTGCAGCAACCGCTTGAGCGGCTGGAGTTGTAGAATCTGCTGGGGTTACAGAATTTTCAACTTGTTTGTTCTCGCTCTTTTCTGTTACTTTCTCCGTGGAAGCTTCAGTAGCAGGCGAAACTGCTGAATCGCCTTGAGCGATCGTAGGGGCTACCGACTGATTTTCTTTAGGAACTTCTACTTGCTCTACAGGTGCTGTTGAAGCAGCTGGATCTACAGCATCAGCAGAAACCTGATGTGCTAAAATTGCTGGAGCAATTAGCAATGTTGACAAAATGGGGATAATGAATTTTTCCTTTTTCATAATCAATCCTCTTTTATTCTTTTTTGATTCTATTATACAAGATTTTCTGGTAAAATAAAACCTTATTGAGCAATCTTTATCTTATCGTTCGCTAAAATTGTTCTAAAAAGAAAAATATTCTAACTTTTACATTAGAATATCTTATTTCACAAACATTATTTATAAACTTCTATCTTGTGAGTTTATCTGTGTCATTAAGTCCTTCAGTCCTGCTGCTCCAACGGTATCACCTGCTTTTTCAAAACACGCCAGTGCTTTTTGAGCATCAAATTTAGCCATTTTTATATCTCCCTTAGCTAACATTACCTCAGCCAAGCCCCGATAAGCACAAGCATGATTGACAAAGTCATCTGTCTGCAACGCTAAATTTAGTGTTTCTTGCAAAAGTTCTTCTGCAAGGTGAATATTTCCAAGTTTGAATTGTAAATACCCCTGTTCGTACAAATTGACCGATGCCTTTAGGACATCATCGGGGAAATGCTCTGTAATAATTGCAGCTTCTGCCATTATCAAGTCATAAGCCTTTTGAAAATGCTCTTCTTCTCGTTCGACCATCGCTAATTGATGTAAGCCTATATGCTGTTCTTCCAGATTCTTTTCAGACATAGCTTGAGCATAATAGTCTTTTAAAACCTGACGAGCCAACTGAAAATCCTTTTCTTCCAAAGCAATATAAGCTTTTAAATTCAGTGTACTATAACTATCTTGGTCTATTTGATAAACGAATTGCTTGGCAAGCTGATATTGCCCATCAAACAATGCTTGCCAGGCTTTTTGAAGTTGTTCTTGTGTCATAATTTCTTTCCTTTTATTCATAGAAAACAAAATGTCCCACTCTAAAAGTTATATCAAATCAGTCTCCGAGATCGCTTCTTTCACTTTTTCGATTGGCAGATGTACTAGCTCAACTTTCTTTTCGCTATATAAATACCGCGCATAATCATCCATACGGTATTGATTGATATAAACCACTCGCTTGCAACCAACTTGTAAAAGCTGTTTCGTACAATTGAGACAAGGGAAATGAGTGACATAAACAGTAAATCCTTTTGGGATTCCACGCTCTGCACCTTGCAAAATTGCATTTACTTCTGCATGCAAAGTCCTCACACAATGCCCGTCAACTATCAGGCATTCATGATCGATGCAGTGTTCCGTTCCTGAAACAGATCCATTATATCCTGTTGATATAACTTTATTATCCTTTACAATAACCGCCCCAACGCTTGCTCGTTTGCAGGTTGAGCGATTTGCAATCAAGAGCGCTTGTGCTGCAAAATATTCGTCCCAAGCCAATCTTTTTGTCGCCATATTGTCACCTTCTTTTCTTACTTATCACTCGGTTTATCATTTTTTCGATGTGGAAAAAGCGGCAGTCCGAGCGATGCAATCTTCTCTGCCGGAACCCTCATGCCGTCTTTTGTCCATTTGATTAAAACAGAAACCACCGCCGAACTCCAAAATGAATTCATGTAAGTTGAAGCTTCTTTTCTGGAACTATTTTGTTTTTCCAAGAAATCAAACACAGCACTTGTCAACAGTTTTTCTAAATTATAATCCACTGCTAAGCTAAGGATTCGTGCTTCTTTTTTGACTTCTTTAAACAAGAACAGCCACACTTGATAAAGCTCGGTTCTCATATTGAATTGTTCCAATTTATCGGTAATCTTTTGTACTGTTCGTTGGAAAATCTCTTGTAAAATTTCTTCTTTTGAATCATAATTTCGATAAAAAGCTGCGCGCGAGACACCAGCTCTCTCTACTAATTCAGAAATGGTAATTTGGGTCAACTCTTTCTTTTCTAACAATTGCAATAGCGAGATTTCTAAGGATTCTTTTGTAATTCGATTAGATTCCCGATTTGATATTTTTAGATTTTCTAAAGATTTTTTCGATATTTTACGTTCCGACATAACATTTTCTTTCTATATGTAACAACCGACTGTAAAGGCTTTCTAAAGCGGTGTTTTCATGATATAATTGTAAAAAAAGGCAAACCTTTTGTCAATGTCTAATTAAGGGATCATCCCACTAAAGGAGAAATTGAATGACTTGGAAAATTGTAGCTGATTCAGGCTGTGATTATAGAACTATCGAAAACCTTGCTGTTGACACCTTATTTAAAACTGTTCCTCTGACTATTCAAGTAGGCGATGAAATCTTTATAGATAACGATCAGCTTAATATTGATGAAATGATGGAAAAAATGTATGCCACTTCTTCGGCTTCAAAGTCTGCTTGCCCTAGTCCAGATGACTATATGAAAGCTTTTGATGGAGCTTCAAATATTTTTGTGGTCACTATTACAGGAACCTTATCAGGAAGCCATAATAGCGCACAAGTGGCTAAAAAACTCTATCTCGAAGACCATCCTGACGTGAATATCCACATTATTGATACTCTTTCTGCTGGCGGTGAAAATGATTTGATCATCAAAAAGCTTAATCTTCTTATCGGTCAAGGTTTAAGTTATGAAGAAGTCATAAAAGAAATTACAACCTATCAAACCAAGACAAAATTGCTTTTCGTTCTTGCAAAAGTTGACAATTTAGTCAAAAACGGACGGCTGAGCAAATTGCTTGGAGCCGTTGTAGGATTACTGAATATTCGTATGGTCGGCGAAGCCAGTCAAGACGGCAAGTTGGAGTTGCTTCAAAAGGCGCGTGGTGCTAAAAAATCACTAGTCGCAGCTTTTGATGAACTCATCAAAGCAGGCTATGCCGGTGGACAAATCATTATTGCTCATCGAAATAATCCCAAGTTTTGCCAGCAATTTTCCGAAATGGTTCGTGAAAGATTCCCACAAGCTGTTATTGAAGTCATCCCGACTTCTGGACTTTGTAGCTTTTATGCTGAAGAAAATGGTCTCCTCATGGGCTATGAAATTCAATAATATAACGAAACTGTAGTCAATCACTAAACTACAGTTTTTATATTACAAATAAAGCAAACCAAAAACAATTAACACACTAATCATGCTAAAAAGTGAGCCAATGAGATAGTATTCTGCAAAGGACTGACTTTCAGAAATTTTGTTATATCGTGCGATTGACTTGGCAGTAAAGACTAAGCCAACGGAAGCAAACTGCCCAAATATAAGAGACAAAGCCATAATAAAACGCTCTAAAATCCCAATCATCGCACCTGCACCTGCTATAGTGTCTTGGTTATCTCCCTTTGACTGATACCTACTGAAGAAAAGCTTAAATAAAATATTAACAGGCTTGCCAACGATTGCCAAGAAAAGAAGGGTTTGAGCAACTGACGCTCCATTTTTCAGCCATTGTGGGTTGATTTTATTAGCTAATAAAGCATAAAATAGAAAAATACAAATCAAATGAAGGAGTTGGTCAATGATGAAAACTTGCTTTGTGAGTTTCTTTATTTCTATAAACGTGTTGAGCCTGTATTTCAGGAAATCAATAACTACATGACTAAGCCAAACAGCGATAAAGTAAATAATATTTTTCGGGAAAAAGATACTCAAAATCAGCAACGGAAGAAAAACAATGGCTAAATGCAGCAATAAATAAGGCAATTTTAGACATTTTAAATCTGCCATTTTTTGACTTTGCCATTGAAAATCAGCTAAAACATGCGCTAATAATGTTAACAACAAGATTGGATGTTGTACAAAATAGTCTGAAAATCCCCACAAATTAGACATGTTTCTCCTCCTTCTCTATCGCATTTAACATCAAGTTCATCGCAACTCGTTTATTTCTGAGATAAATTTTTAACCCACTCGCCTTGATACGTTTGTTGAAAGCACTCGGAGTGATACCAAGTAGTTTTGCCATTTCTTTATGCGAAAATGTTTCATCGTATATATTTTCAGCTAGTAATTGTTTGAGGACACCATATTGGATATCTGTCCACTTGGACTGAATAAAAGAGCACGCAGCTAAAATAGCATTGATTGTCTGACCGACTTCTTCGTCTGCCAAAGAAACCGAAATGTGATTGATGCCATAGTCATTCTTATCATGAACATAGTTAATCGCTTCTCTCGCGAGCCAATACGCCGGACCGTCAGAACCAATGCTTTGTTCTTTGTTAATTTCTGTAATCATGTCTCCAGCACCAATCCCAAATCGAATTTCGTAAGGAGCAAATGCAACAGAAAGCTGATCCATGATTTGAAACATATCCGAATTTGGTAAAAACAAAGCTTGAAATTCATCGCCAGCTGTGACCGTAAAGGGCGAAACTAAATATTTCTGATATTGCTGATTCAACTCTTTCATCAATTGCAACAATTTCTGTTGCGCCTGCGCTCGATCTTGTATTTTTTTTGATTCAATAATATCTCCAATAAGAGCAATGTACATCATCTTCTCACCTCTTTTTGTCTATTATAATGGAAATTTTCCAAAATTTCCATTATAAAGGACATTTTCCAAAATTTCCGTCATGGAGGACATTTTTTAATCTACTATCTCTAAAAAATACAGCTAAGCACATGATTGAAACCATCATTTGATTTGAAAATGACTACCCCATTACTTTCCATGCCTTACCCAGCACTTCTCCAATCTTGCCCTTGATGACTAAGTCAGCTTGACTATCTTGTAGTACATTGTTTTTATTGATAACAACTAAGTGCCGTCCTTGAAAATAATGAACCAAATTAGCAGCTGGATAAACAACTAGCGATGTTCCGCAAATGATGAGTAGGTCAGCTTGACTGATAACCTGAATAGCTTGAGAAAAAACTTCCATATTTAACGGTTCCTCATAAAGAGTCACATCTGGCTTAACTACACAACCACAAGTCTCGCAATAAGGAATGATTCCTGGCAATTTCAAAAAATCCTCTGAGTCATAAAAACGATGACAATCGATACAAAAATTTCGGTCCACACTACCATGAATTTTTAATACGTTCCTGCTTCCTGCCATCTCGTGTAAACTATCAATATTCTGGGTAACAATTGCTTTTAATTTCCCTAGCTTTTCTAGATAAGCTAAATATTCATGGGCTACATTTGGCTTAGCGTTAGGATAAATAAGATATTTCTTGTAAAAGTCAAAAAACTGTTCTGGATAACGTTCAAACATCGTATGTGAAACTAGTTGCTCTGCTGAAAAATGCTGGTTTAACTCAATATTGTAAATACCATTTGAGCTGCGAAAATCCGGAATACCAGATTCAGTTGAAACACCTGCACCACCGAAGAATACAATATTTTGGCTACTTTGAATGATCTGAGCCAGTTCTTCAATCTTGTCCATATCGCCCTCCTAAAAGTTACCAATATTATTAAAGAAAAAATCGGCTAGCAGAACTAGCCGATTCATATTATAACTGAATTATTTTGACAAGTTATAGAAAGATTTCAAACCACGGTATTCAGCAACTTCACCAAGTTGGTCTTCGATGCGAAGTAATTGGTTGTATTTAGCAATACGGTCAGTACGTGACAATGAACCAGTCTTAATTTGTCCAGCGTTAGTTGCAACTGCGATATCAGCAATTGTTGAATCTTCAGTTTCACCTGAACGGTGTGATACAACGGCAGTGTAACCAGCTTCTTTTGCCATTTCAATAGCATCAAATGTTTCAGTAAGAGTACCGATTTGGTTAACTTTAATAAGGATTGAGTTAGCACATCCTTTGTTAATACCTCTTTCAAGATAAGAAGTGTTTGTTACGAAGAAGTCATCACCAACAAGTTGTACTTTCTTACCAAGGCGTTCAGTAAGTTTCTTCCAACCTTCCCAGTCATTTTCATCCATACCATCTTCGATAGTGATGATTGGGTATTTATCAACCAATTGTTCAAGGTATTCGATTTGTTCGTCAGCTGTACGAACTGCAGCTCCTTCACCTTCGAATTTAGTGTAATCATAAACTTTGCGTTCTTTGTCGTAGAATTCTGATGATGCACAGTCAAATCCAAGGAATACATCTTTACCAGGAACATAACCAGCAGCTTCGATAGCAGCAAGGATAGTTTCTACACCATCTTCAGTTCCGTCAAAACGAGGAGCAAATCCGCCTTCGTCACCAACAGCTGTTTCAAGACCACGAGATTTAAGGATTTTCTTAAGAGCGTGGAAAATTTCAGCACCCCAACGAAGAGCTTCTTTGAATGTAGGTGCACCAGCAGGAACAATCATAAATTCTTGGAAAGCGATTGGAGCATCTGAGTGAGAACCACCGTTGACGATGTTCATCATTGGAGTTGGAAGAACTTTAGTATTGAATCCACCAAGGTAGCTGTAAAGTGGGATTTCAAGGTAATCAGCAGCAGCACGTGCTACAGCAATAGATACACCAAGGATTGCGTTTGCACCCAATTTACCTTTATTTGGAGTACCGTCAAGTGCAATCATTGCACGGTCAATAGCTTGTTGATCGCGAACGTCATAACCAATAACTGCTTCAGCAATGATATTGTTTACGTTGTCAACAGCTTTTTGTGTACCAAGACCACCGTAACGAGATTTGTCACCATCACGAAGTTCAACTGCTTCGTGTTCACCAGTAGAAGCTCCAGATGGAACCATACCACGTCCGAAAGCGCCTGATTCAGTATAAACTTCTACTTCAAGTGTTGGGTTACCGCGTGAGTCTAGGACTTCGCGAGCGTAAACATCAGTAATAATTGACATTTTTTACTCTCCTTTGAGTTATTTTATTTACATTCCTATCATACCTTAAAAATCAGTTTTTTTCAAGGAAAAATCGTGCCTTTCTATGAAATTTACGATAATTTTCTATGTAAGCGCTTTATATTTCCGAATGTTTCTTGGATAAATTTCAAAAAAAGTATGCTATACTAACTTTATGACAGATATAAATAAAACAATAATGGAAAAATCTCAAGGGGGATTAAAATTAAATCCCGATGAGCAAAGAAAATTTTTAGAGACATTTGAAGAGCGGGTCATTGCAGAATGTAGTATTGATGAAGCTAACAGCGCTCCCATCCACGACCACTTTAAAGAAATGTTACAAAAGATTATCTTGGACTATCAACCTGTAACTGTGAAAATATCTCCCGAGGTCACCAGTCAGTATCAAATTTTTTACTTAAAAATAGCAAAAGATCTTGGCTGCAAAGCAACAATCGTGTCTAGTAACTGCAAGAATTCTCCATTTGGCTTGGTCATTCATAGCGATCATCCAGTAGAGATTACCGAAAAAGAAATCCTTATCCAATTTTCTGAACTTTTCCAATCAGATTCAACTCAAAAAACAGAAAAGAAAACTTCTTTTTGGGAAAAGTTGTTTCATTAAGGAAGTCGCTAATGACAAATTTAGAAACATTAACCTTGTTCTTTCGAGCGGAAAATCAAAGAGATTAGAAAACTTACCAAACATTTTTACATCCTGAAATTCTCTGGGAATTGCATGAGCAAGAGGTTTCTATTATTCATGGAGTAGAAGATTACCTTTCTAAGATTCAGCAAGCCTATCGTCATAACACTGTTCAATTTTCCCGTTTACATACTTTTTCAACAGATGAAAATCGGATTGTTACTATTCTCAAAAATGATTTTAGTCAACTATCCTGTGATATTTTTGAGTTTGAAAATGGTTTAATTGTCAGAGAATATAAATATTTGCTATGATCATTTTTGAGAAACAAACGTATAAGGTTAGGGAATAATATCCTAGCCTTATTTTTTATAACAACTCTGCTTCGCCTATACCAAATGCCGTTAGGATCTGCTTGATTTGGTCGAAATTCAAGCGAAAATGTTCTAACGTATGGGCATCAGAGCCAACAGAATACTTTGTTCCGCCCAATTCTTTCACCAAAGATAAAGCATAGATATAAATATCTTCGTGATTATAGAGATACATAGACTTGCAATTTAGTTCAAAAGCCAAGTTGTACTCTATCATTTTCTGAAAGAGGGCACGAAGTTGAGGTTCAAAGTTTTTCAGTTCTTCAACTGTCACATTAAACTTGCGAAAACCATAGTCGAAATGTGCCAAAATATGGGCTGGAATACTCTCAATAGCTTCTTCCATTTCTTTAAAATAAGTTGGAATCACCTTCATTTTATCAGATTGTAAAGCAGGTTCTTCTAAGTAATCGAACTTCCCATTATGGTGAACAGACAACAGTTTTAAATCATAATTTTTATTTTCTAAGAAAGCTAAAATATCTTTCTTTCGTGGTCTGTAATAGCCAATCTCAATTCCTTTTTTGATTCGATTTCCATATTTCCGATTGAGAGCAGCTATTTTTCTAGAATAAGACTCATAATCAGGAATATCATCGTGAGGAGAACCTGAATCATACGGATAGGGATTAGATAAATCCAGATGTTCAGTCGTTACGATTTCACCATCGTAATGTTCCAAATAATCTCTGAAATCAGCATCTGAATCATAAGAAAAGTAAGTATGAAGATGATTATCGCGCATAAGTTTTCCTCCTATCATCTCTATAACACTAAGGAATTATATAGCAGTTTATACTAACTACAATATATAGTATTTTTAAACAAGATTTTCCTAAATTTGATAATTATATTTTGTAGTTGTGTAAAAAATAAGTATATAATTTTACTTATATTTGCTGTTTTTATCATAAGCAGCAACAACTGGTTGCATTCATTAAAAATTAGATACAAATCACTTCTGCAGATAATAAATAATGAGCTAATTTTTGATTGATTTCAATTGTTTACGAATCATTTGAAAAACAATCACTAAAAACGGCGTTAGCAAGATAAGAACTAGCCCTAATCCAATAAAAGTCTGATCAAAGCCAAAACTGTCAATCAGCCAACCAACAATCGGAAAAATGATAATCATGCTTACACTGAACATCATTGAAGCAACACTTAACATGGTCGCTCTGGCTGAACTTGGTAAATACTGTTGCAAATCATTGTAAAATATTGGTTGGTACATAGCATACAAAGCATTTGTCGTCAAATAAATCATAATATACATGAATGGTGTTCCCAAAAATGACAGTACATAAGCTGCTCCTGTTAAGCTGACAACTACTGGAAAAATCCGAAAAGAATGCCATGTTTTCCCAATCTTACTGGCAAGAGAAACTGCCAAAATATTTAAGACGCTACCAATCAACATAACTGTCGAAATCTGCCATCCTGCCAAGTCTGGCAATTGTTTTTGATAGTAAAAGTAAAACATGCACATTATTGTTCCAACAAATTGAAAAATCATCATCCATGTAAAAAGACTGGGATTATTTTTCATCTCTTCTCTCACAATCAAGATAATTTTTTTCATCGTCAACACTTCGTCATTTTTCTTTTTCATTGTCGGTTCTTTTATCAACCAAATCAGAATTAAAACAATAATAGAAACCGCAATCATGATATAATAAGTAATATACAAATATCCATGTACAAATAACCCCGCTAGTACCGTTCCTAAAGAGATTGCTGCCTCAGAAACACCTGACATCAAACTTGATATTTTCAAATAACGGTCTTTTAAACCAGCTTCTACAGCAGAGTCATATAGCAGTGCAGAGCTCGTTCCTGAATCAAAGTTATAAGACAAAGCATTGATTATCATTGCCATTGCATATATCCAAAAATTTCCTTGCCCTGTCAACATTAAAATAGATGATAAAATGCTAGTCAAGCGGCTTACGTACAGATTGGTCTTATAAGAAAATCGATCTGCCAACATGCCTGACGGAATTTCAAAAACAATGCCTGTTGCATGAAAAATACTCTCTAACAGCCCAATTTGCAGTAAAGACATACCATTTTGACTGAGGAATAAAATCCAAAAACTCGTAATACCTAGAAATCCTAAGAATTCCACTCCTGCCATAAGAGGAATATTTCTTTTGTAACTTCTCCTAAACATACTTTTTCCTTTACTAAGAAGAAACCGAACTTTCCGTTCAGTTTTCTAACTTATTCATTTTTCATATTCTTTTAATTTTTAAAAAAACGCCAATCGGCGTTTTTACATTTCCTAAGGTTCAATTCTGTGGAGCATACGTGGGAATGGAATAGCTTCACGGATGTGTTTCGTTCCTGCAACAAATGTCACCATACGTTCCAAACCAAGTCCAAATCCAGCATGAGGAACTGAACCATATTTACGAAGATCTAGATAGAAAGCATAGTCATCAGGGTTCAGACCATTTTCTTCAATCTTCGCTAATAATTTTTCATAGCTTTCTTCACGAGCAGAACCACCTATGATTTCTCCATAGCCCTCTGGTGCTAAAAGGTCTGCACAAAGCACACGTTCTTCGTTACCAGGAACAGGTTTCATATAGAAAGCCTTAAAGCTAGCAGGGTAGTTCACAACGAAAGTTGGCACACCAAAATAGTTTGAAATCCAAGTTTCGTGTGGTGACCCGAAATCATCACCTCGTTCGATATGCTCATACTCAGCTTCTTCATCATTTTCGTGTTCTTGCAAAAGGTCAATTACTTCATCGTAAGAAATACGTTTGAAGGGTTCTGCCACGTATTTTTTAAGAAGATCAGTATCACGTTCCAACACTTCAAGCGCATGTGGTGCACGATCCAAAACTCCTTGAATCAAAGCCTTCACATAAGCCTCCTGAAGATCAAGCGACTCATCATGAGAAACAAATGGATATTCTGCATCCATCATCCAGAATTCTGTCAAATGGCGGCGTGTTTTGGATTTTTCGGCACGGAAAACAGGGCCAAAGTCAAATACACGACCAAGTGCCATAGCACCTGCTTCTAAGTAAAGTTGCCCAGATTGACTTAGAAAGGCAGGAGTTCCAAAATAATCTGTTTCAAAAAGCTCTGTGGAATCTTCCGCTGCATTTCCCGATAAAATCGGACTATCAAATTTGATAAAGCCGTTGCGGTCAAAAAATTCATAGGAAGCATAGATAATTGCGTTGCGAATCTGCATAATTGCCATTTGCTTGCGTGAACGTAGCCATAAATGACGGTGATCCATCAAAAAGTCTGTTCCGTGCTCTTTTGGTGTGATAGGATAATCATTAGACTCTCCAACGATTTCAATATCCGTCACGTCTAATTCATATCCAAATTTTGAGCGCTCATCTTCTTTGACGATTCCTTTTACTAAAACAGCTGTTTCTTGGTTCAAGTGTTTGATGATATTAAATTTATTCAAACCCTCTTCTTCACCAAATTTTTCAAGGAAATTTGGCTTGAAAGCCACAGCTTGAAAAAAAGCTGTCCCATCGCGTAATTGCAGAAAAGCAATCTTTCCTTTTCCTGATTTATTGGCAACCCAAGCACCAATCGTCACTTCTTCTCCGACATGATTTTTAACATCCATAATTGAAGTATATTTTGTTGACACGTTTTTTCTCTTTTCTATTTTATTTTTTATGATAAACAGCCTCAATGTTGTTCCCGTCTGGGTCTATCACAAAGGCCGCATAGTATCCCACATGGTAATTTTTACGTTCGCTAGGTGCACCATTATCCTTTCCTCCAGCAGCCAAAGCTGCTTGATAGAAAGCATCTACTTCTTGACAAGTTTGAGCACTAAAGACAAAATGCATCGGCTCTTGTTGACCAACATTTAGCCAAAAATCACCACCTGGATCCACATCTCGCGGTTCTGTGAAACTAACGACCTGCCCCGTATCAAATTGAAGGTGATAATTAAAGGAATTAAAGCAGCTTGATAGAAAGCTTTAGAAACTCCTAAATTCTTTACCTTAAGGGTAAAATGATCGATCATTTTTTAATCCTCCATAAACGCCTTGATACGATGAACGGCCTCTTTCAAGGTATCCATATCCGTCGCATAGCTCAGGCGAACATTCTCTGGCGCACCGAAGCCAGCACCCGTTACAAGAGCGACGCCTACTTCTTCTAGGATTGCTGTTGTAAACTCTGTCACATCTGAATAGCCTTTCAGCTCCATTGCTTTTTTAACATTTGGAAAGAGGTAAAATGCTCCTTGTGGTTTCACCACTTCAAAGCCAGTAACTTCTGCAAGCAAAGGATAAATGGTATTGAGACGTTCTTCAAAAGCCTGACGCATGATTTCAACAGTATCTTGAGGACCCTTTAGAGCTTCAATCGCCGCATATTGGGAAGCAGTGGTTGGATTAGAAGTCGTTTGTCCAGCCACTTTACTCATCGCTGCAATGATTTCAGGCTCTCCAACAGCATAACCCAGCCGCCAACCAGTCATCGAATACGACTTAGATACACCATTGATAACAATTGTTTGCTTGCGGATTGCTTCAGATAAGCTCGAAATCGGTGTAAATTCATTTCCATTGTAAACCAAGCTGCCATAAATATCATCTGCCAAAATGAGAATATCATGCTCTACAGCCCAATTACCTATCGCTAATAACTCCTCGGCAGTATAAATCATTCCCGTTGGATTGGAAGGAGAATTGAGCACCAAAACTTTCGTTTTCTCTGTCCGAGCAGCCTCTAATTGCTCAACGGTCACTTTGAAATGATTTGCTTCCGTCGCTTGAACAAAAACTGGTATCCCTTCTGCCATCTTAATCTGGTCGCCATAACTAACCCAACACGGTGCCGGAATAATCGCTTCATCACCTGGATTGATGACACTCATAAAAAAGGTATAAAGGGAAAACTTTGCACCCGTCGCAACGGTCACTTGATTTGGTTTAATCGTATAACCATAGTATTTTGCAAAATATGCTACAATTGCTTCCTTTAATTCAGGCAGACCACTGGTAACCGTATAAAAGCTAGCTCTACCATTTTTTATTGCAGAGATAGCAGCATCTTGAATATTCTTCGGAGTTGGAAAATCTGGCTCTCCCAAAGTCAGAGATAGAATGTCCCGTCCTTGTGCTTTTAAAGCTTTTGCGCGCGCTGCTGCTGCTAAGGTTACACTTTCTTCCATATTTAAAACACGATTTGATAATATCATAGCCCCTCCTTGCTGAGCAATGTTCCTGTTTCAAATCCAACATTATAATAAATTGTTCCAGACTTGACTTCCCAAATTGGTTGCTCTTTTACATAGCCAAATGTCACTTTATCAATTTGTTTGGCACCACTCTCTTTAGCGATTTGTTTTGCTTTTTCTTGACTAATCCCTTTGGACAACTCATAAGTATAGATTTTATCACTATCTGCTTCTATCAAAACAGCAAGCTGCGTCTTTTTACGATTTTTCCCCAAAAGACTGTAATAACTTTTTTCACCGTTATAAATAGCAAAGCGATCTACTTTATCCAAATCTGCATATTGACGAGTAATTCTACTAGCCGTTACCTTAGCTGATTGGTAAGGATCCATAGATAGATTTAAAATGTAAAGAAAAGAAAAAGTGAGAACGGCCAAAACTATCACACTTCCGATAATATATTGCCAAATAATGAAATTTCTATCATTTTTTCTTCTATTTTTCACTCGTCCATTATACTATAAATAAGGATTTTTTTCTATCTTTTTCTAAAATTTGATTTTATTACTACTTATTGATAAAATACAGTTATGGACAAACTAACAAAACTTTTTCAAGAAAATCATTTAGATTTAAAAACAATGATTGTTTTAAATAAAGCTATTCGCACGATTCGACCTTTTGAAAATCAGGCGGCAAAACAACACAATCTGACTCCAACTCAATTTTCAGTTTTAGAAACCCTTTATAGTAAAGGAAACTTGCGGATCCAAGATTTAATTGATAAAATGCTTGCTACATCTGGAAATATGACCGTTGTCATTAAAAATATGATACGGGACGGTTGGATTTTTCGTACCTGTGACCCATCTGATCGACGTTCTTTTTTAGTCGGATTGACTCCAGAAGGACGTAGTAAAATTGAAGCGGTACTTCCAGATCATATTCAAAATATTCAACAAGTATTTAGCATTTTAACAGAGCAAGATAAAGAAGATTTGATTCGGATTTTAAAGAAATTTAAAAAGTTGAGCTAATCTCTTGCTAACTAGTGGTATTTGTTGTAACATAAACAGGTACAAAAGAAAAGGAGAGTGACTTATATGTCTAAAAAAGTGCTATTTATCGTCGGGTCTCTTCGCCAAGGCTCATTCAACCATCAGTTAGCTTCTAAAGCTGAAAACATTCTTGCTGGCAAAGCTGAAGTTTCTTATCTTGATTTCAAAGATGTTCCATTTTTCAATCAAGATATTGAAAGCCCAGCTCCCGCGGCTGTTGCCAAAGCTCGTGAAGAAATTCTCGCTGCTGATGCTATCTGGCTCTTCTCACCAACCTATAACTGGGCAATTCCAGGAGTTGTTAAAAATCTCTTAGATTGGCTATCACGTGCTCTTGACCTTTCAGATCCATCAGGACCTTCTGCTCTTAATGAAAAACTTGTAACAGTTTCCTCTGTAGCCAATGGAACTTCTCCAGATGAAGTTTTCAAACATTATCGCAGCCTTCTTCCATTTATTCGTATGAAAGTTGTTGAACCATTTACTGGTGTTACTGTTAACCCGGAAGCCTGGGGAACAGGTCAACTGACAGTTTCCGAAGAAAAACAAGCTGAACTCGCAGCTCAAGCTGAAGCATTATTGGCAGCTATCTATTAAAATAAGCAAAAAATGGAATGACACTTTTACATCATTCCATTTTTATTTTACTCCTTAACAAAGACATAGGTATTTATCGTAGACAAATCCTCTCGGAAAGCAAAGCCTGCAAATTGCAATTGCTTGATTTCCTCTTTCGTTGTTATTTGATTTTCAATTAAAGCAGTTAAAAATTGCCCCCGCGCCTTCTTAGAAATAGTTGAGTGAACTTTCAAACTTCCTTCTCTATCTTCTAAAAATTTAAACCGAAGCATCTTATCGCGCACAGATTTGGAAAACACCGTCTCGAACTCACTTGATAACAGAGACAAAATCATTTCCTCATCTGAAATAGCTGCATCATAATCATTGCGCCAATAATTTTTCAGGCTTTTGCCAGAAATAGTACATTTCACTGAAAAATCCAATCGATGAGGTGAAATCAATGCCATAGCTGGTATAACACCATATAGACTAGAAGTGATGAACAAATGCTTGTCTACATACCTCAACTCTTGCTTCGTTAAATGACTTCTTCCGATGTTTCGATACATAAGACCATCAAATAAATGCAAAGCTGGGTAAGTCAAGGCTTGCCCATTTTTTAATTGTTGAAGATGAATATACTCTTCTTCTGCACGTTCCAGACTAATATGATAGAAATCTGCTAATTCTTCAATAGAATACTGTGATAGACTAGCTACAATTGTTTTTGTTTGCTCTGAAAGAAAACACTTGCCATGAGGCTTAAGGCTAAGATTCATTTCCTTTGCAGTTGGAATTAAAATTTTCATAATCTTATTGTATCAAAAGTTATTTTGCAGAACAAATGATTTTTCTCTTGACAACAGACAATCATTATCATATAATCTAGTTATAAAGACTAGATAAGGAAGAGGTGGATATTTTGGAAATCACAAAATTCCCAACTTGGGAAGAACTACCAGAGTTAGATCTTTATCTTGACCAGGTTCTCCTCTATGTGAATGGTGTCAACGAACAAGCATTTCATAGCACGGATAAGCCTTTAACGGCTGCTATGGTCAATAATTATGTGAAACACGCCCACATTCCAAAGCCAATTAAGAAAAAATACAATCGTGTACAGATTGCTCGTCTGATTGTACTGACGACGTTAAAACCTGTCTTTCCAATACCAGATATTATCAAGACGATTCAACTTCTGGTAGACGGAAAAGATTCGGCCACTCTTTATAATGAATTTGTTAATTGTATGCGAGAAGAAAAAGCTGACATAATCGCACCTGCCATTGAAGCAGCTTGCCAAACGGTGAAATTATTTCATCAAACAAAGAAATTGGCTCTAGCCTTAGAAGGAGGTAAAACAAATGAATCAAACGCTTAAACTCAGCAAACAACTCAGCTTCGGGGAAGAAATTGCCAATGCTGTCACTCACGCTGTCGGGGCTGTGGTTATGTTAGTACTGCTTCCTATCTCAGCCATTTACAGCTATGAAGAACATGGTATGCTTGCTGCTGTCGGAGTTTCAATTTTTGTCATCAGTTTATTTCTGATGTTTCTTTCTTCAACGATTTACCATTCAATGAGCTATGGTTCTACGCATAAGTATATTCTACGGATCATCGATCATTCAATGATTTACATTGCTATTGCGGGAAGTTATACGCCAGTCGTACTATCCCTTATGAACAATTGGTTGGGTTATCTTATTATCACAATTCAATGGGGAACGACCATTTTTGGTATTTTGTATAAAATATTTGCTAAAAAAGTTAATGAAAAATTCAGCTTAGCGCTTTATCTTATTATGGGCTGGTTGGTGATTCTGATCATTCCGCAAATCATTGGTCAAACGGGACCTATTTTCTGGGGATTGATGTTAGCTGGAGGACTCTGTTATACTGTTGGTGCAGGATTTTATGCTAAGAAAAAACCATATTTCCACATGATTTGGCACCTCTTTATCCTAGCTGCTTCTGCACTTCAATATCTTGCTATTGTCTATTTTATGTAAAACATTTTAAAAACAATCATTCTCTAAGTCGCTCTTCTTAGCAGAATGATTGTTTTTTTATCACAAAAGCCAGGCTACTTTAAACAGTAACTTGGCTTTTTGCAATAGTTTATTTTGATTTAATATAATTGACACCGTCTGCTTTTGGTGCAACAGCTTTCCCGAAGAATGCTGCCAACACAACAATAGTCAATACATAAGGTGCAATTTGTAGGTACACAGCTGGTACATGTGATAGGAATGGTAATTGACTTCCGATAACGGCTAAGCTTTGAGATAGTCCAAAGAAGAGACTTGAAAGCATAGCGCCAATTGGATTCCATTTACCAAAAATCATAGCAGCTAGTGAGATGAATCCTGGTCCGATAATGGTTGTCGCAGCGAAATTTACGGAAATAGATTGTGCATAAATCGCTCCACCAACACCGCCAAGAAAACCTGAAATCATCACACCGTAATAACGCATGAGATAAACATTGATACCGAGGGTGTCTGCCGCTTGTGGGTGTTCCCCTACAGAGCGCAAACGAAGCCCAAATTTCGTCTTAAACATAATGAACCATGCTAGGAAAGCAAATGCAACTGCAATATACCCCATTAGACTGGTGTGTTTAAAGAGGATATCTCCAATGACAGGAATATCTGATAATAGTGGAAAATTAAATTTACCAAACGATACTTGAATATTATCTGTTTGCCCTTTATTATAGAAAGCTTTTACCAAGAAAATCGCTAACGCAGGCGCCATCAAATTAAGCACTGTACCACTAACAACGTGGTCCGCACGGAAATTGATAGTCGCTACAGCATGAATGAGTGAGAAAATTAGTCCCACAATACCACCAACTAAAAGTGCTAACCAAGGCGTTAAACTTCCAAAGGTATTCACAAAAGTAAGGTTAAAGACAACTCCTGAGAAAGCTCCCATAACCATAATACCTTCAAGTCCGACATTGACAATCCCAGCATGCTCTGAGAAGGCACCACCGATACTAGTAAAGATTAAAGGTGCCGCATAAATCAGCATAGAGGAAACTAACAGACTTAATATTGTTACAAAATTCATCTTATTTTCCTCCCTTTACTTTTGCTTGTTTTCTTGGTTTGATAAAATGTTCAATGATGTAATGAATACTTACAAAGAAAATAATTGATGCTGTTACAATATTTACCAGCTCCGCTGGAATCGTTGCGGTGTTCATACCTGGAGCTCCGACTTGAAGCACGGCAAATAAGAATGCTGCAAAGAGAATACCAATTGGTGAATTATTTGCCAGCAAGCTAACGGCCATACCATTAAAGCCGACAGCTAGGGAACTTCCTTGTACATAGACATTTTGGAAAGTTCCAAGTCCTTCAACAACACCTCCGACACCGGCAAGGGCACCTGAGATAATCATTGAAAGAATAATCGTCCGTTTAGCAGACATCCCTGCATATTCACTCGCATTTGGATTTAGCCCGACAGAACGGATTTCAAATCCAAGCGTTGTTTTTTTCAGCATAAACCAAATAAGAACAACGGCAATAACTGCAAAGAAGATTCCGATATTCATCCGTGAATTATTGGTCAATGCCCGTAACCATTCTGTTTGATAGGTTGCATTAGCCCCAACTTTAACACTTGAGTCAATACTTTGCATAACGCTTTTTGGGAAACTATGAATCATTGCATTTCCAACGTAGAGAACGATGTAGTTCATCATAATCGTAACGATAACTTCACTTGTTCCCAAATAAGCACGAAGAATACCAGGAATAGCACCGATAATCCCACCAGCTACTGCTGCAATGACAACCGTAGCAAGAATCATAATTGGGCGAGGAAGATTAGGAAATGAAAGCGCAAACCAGCCACTCAAAATCCAACCTGCCAAAGCTTGCCCCGGCAAGCCGACATTAAAGAACCCAGCCCGACTCGCTACTGCAAACCCAAGAGCAATTAAAATAAGTGGACCCATTGCGCGGAAAATTTCACCAATACTACGGATAGTACCAAAAGCAGCTTTGAACAGCTCTTCATAACCCCAGATAGCATCATAGCCAAAAATCCACATGATAATGGCACCGAGTAAAATTCCAAGAACAACGGAAATCAAAGGCACCGCAATTTGCTGCGTTTTCTTAGTCATTTGAATCTCCCTTCTTAATTTCACCACCAGCCATCAAGATACCCAACTCTTGTTTATTAGTTTCTGCTGGAGTTACAATACCTTGAATCTTACCATCATGAATAACAGCAATACGGTCTGAAACATTCAGGATTTCATCTAATTCAAAGCTGACCACAAGCACTGCTTTACCCTTGTCACGTTCTTCAATCAAACGTTTATGAATGTATTCAATCGCTCCAACGTCTAATCCACGAGTTGGCTGACTAACGATTAGAAGGTCAGGATTGCGGTCTATTTCACGAGCAATAATGGCTTTTTGTTGATTTCCTCCTGAAAGAGCAGATGCTGGAACACTTTCACTTGCAGCCCGAACATCAAATTCATCCATTAACTTTCGTGCATAAGAAGTGATATTATTGTAATTCAAAATTCCATTTTTGCTTAATGGCTCCTTGTAATAAGTTTGCAGAGCCATATTCTCAGACAACATCATATCTAAAACCAAGCCATCACGATGACGGTCTTCCGGCACATGACTAACTTGCATTTCGGTAATTTTCCGCGGAGATAAGCCAACGACTTCTTTCCCCTTAATGGTAATGCTACCTGATTTCACCTTCCGAAGACCTGCGATTGCTTGAACTAGCTCGCTTTGTCCATTGCCATCAATCCCGGCAATCCCAACAATTTCACCAGCTCGTACATCCAAAGATAAATTTTTAACAGCAGGCACACCACGATTCTCATTCACAACCAAATCCTTAATAGATAGAACAACTTCTTTTGGATTTGAAGCTTCTTTTTCCGTTGTAAAGGATACTGAACGTCCCACCATCATTTCAGCAAGATCTTTATTCGTTGCGCCACCAATTTCAACGGTTTGAATACTCTTACCGCGACGGATGACAGTTACACGATCAGAAACAGCACGGATTTCATCCAATTTATGTGTAATCAAAATAATGGATTTTCCTTCTTTGACTAGATTTTTCATGATATGTTCTAGTTCTTCAATTTCTGAAGGAGTTAATACTGCTGTTGGTTCGTCAAAAATCAAGATATCTGCGCCACGATACAATGTTTTCAAGATTTCAACACGTTGTTGCGCACCAACTGAAATATCTTCAACTTTTGCAGTCGGATCCACAGCTAAACCATATTTTTCGGATAGTTCCTTGATGTCTTTGATTGCCTTTCGAATATCTAAAACACCATTTTTGGTCGTTTCACTACCCAAAATGATATTTTCAGCAACCGTGAAAGCCTCTACCAACATGAAATGCTGGTGAACCATTCCGATTCCTAAAGATGCTGATTTCGATGGAGAATCAATTGTCACTGATTTTCCATTCACAGTAATCTCACCACTTGTTGGCTCAAGCAAGCCAGCTAACATATTCATCAGAGTGGACTTGCCCGCTCCGTTTTCTCCTAAAAGTGCATGAATTTCACCGCGTCTTAGATTTAAGTTGATTTTATCATTTGCGACAAATTCACCAAAAATCTTGGTTATTTCATGCATTTCAATGACATTCTCATGTGCCATATGATTGATTCCTTTCAGAAATTATTTTATTTCAGTAAAACTCACTAAAAGATTAGCCAGCTTTACTGAGACAAAAGCTGTCTCAATCTCAAAAAAGCGACCCACGAAGGTCGCTTCTTGAGTGTCAGGTTATTCTTTATTCTGTAGGAACTTTAATACTTCCGTCAAGGATTTTTGCTTTTGCATCTTCAACAGCTTTTTTAGCATCATCTGATAAGTTCTTAGTTGTCAAATCTACTCCACCGTCTTTCAGACCGTAAGTTGTAGTTTTTCCTCCTGGGAATTTATCTTTTGCTGTTTTGTTAGCAATATCTTTTACAGTACCACCAACTTTTTTCAAGCTAGATGCCAAAACAAAGTTAGATTCTTTGCCGTCTTTAGATTTGTATTTACCTTCATCGTTTTGGTCGCGGTCAACACCGATAACCCAAACTTTGTCAGATTCATTTCTAGTTTCGTTGATAGATTTTGCTTCGTTGAATACACCAGCACCAGTACCACCGGCTACTTGATAAACAACGTCTGCACCAGCTGCATATTGAGCTGCTGCGATTGTCTTCCCTTTAGAAGCATCTCCAAAGCTTTCAGCGTATTTCACATCAATCTTAATAGAAGGATCAACAGATTTCACACCTGCTTCAAAACCTTTTTCAAAACGAGTTAATACAGCACCTTTGATACCACCAACAAAACCAATCATTTTTGTTTTAGTTGTTTTGGCTGCAGCCACACCAGCAAGGTAAGCAGCTTCGTTATCTGCAAAGAGTGCAGAAGCTACATTCTTTTGACCTTTAATTTCATCATCAATAATAACATAGTTAATATCAGAGTGATCCTTTGCAGCAGATTCTACTGCATTACGAAGAGCAAATCCAATACCAAATACTAATTTGTAATTGCTAGAAGCAGCTTGCTCAAGGTTTGTAGCGTATTCAGATTCGTTTGTAGATTGGAAGTAAGTAAAGCCATGGTCTTTTGTCAACCCATTTTCTTTACCCCAAGCTTGCAAACCTTCCCAAGCAGATTGGTTAAATGATTTATCATCTACACCACCTGTATCTGTAACAATTGCAGCTTTCAAATCCGTCTTTGCATCTTTATTATCTGATTTAGATGCACGGTTACCACATGCAGCAAGTCCAATTGCTGCGACAGCTACTAGACCAAGGCCTAGCCATTGTTTCTTGTTCATCTCTGAACCTCCTAAATAAGATGTGCAACAAACGTTGCAAGATTAACTATGGTCAAATGACCTTTTTACCAACTAGTCTAAGTTAGTAAAAGAATATGGAAGTAATTCCCTGACCGTCATCACGACCGTCGATTTATCTTTGGCAACAAGCGTTACCTTTAAATCCTTAGAAAAAAATTCTGCCATTACTTGTCGACAAGCTCCGCATGGAGAAACAGGCTGTTCGGTTTCACCGTAGACGATTAACTCCTCAAAGTCTGTGACACCTTCAGAAACTGCTTTAAAAATAGCTGTGCGTTCCCCGCAATTTGTCAAACCAAAACTAGCATTTTCAATGTTCACACCTGTAAAAATCTGACCATTTTTTGCTACTAGTACAGCACCGATTGGAAAATGAGAATAAGGAACGTAGGCCTTTTTACTTGTCTCAATAGCTAGATCAATCAACTCAGTAGTCGCCACTAGCTTTTTCTCCTTTCATAATGGCTACACCAGAAGAAGCTCCAATACGCGTTGCGCCTGCTTCAATAAATGCGACTGCATCTTCGTATGAGCGAGCGCCTCCTGAAGCTTTGACCCCCATATCCGGACCAACTGCTTTTCTCATCAAAGCCACATCATGAACAGTAGCGCCTCCAGTTGAAAAACCAGTTGAAGTCTTCACAAAGTCTGCACCAGCTTTCTTAGCTAATTGACAAGCGATTACTTTCTCTTCATCTGTCAACAAACAAGCTTCAATAATTACTTTTACAAGCGTGTCACCACTAGCTTCTACTACTGCTGCAATATCTTCTTCTACCAAAACAAGATTTTGTGATTTCAAAGCACCAATGTTGATCACCATATCCACTTCGTCTGCACCATTCTTGATAGCATCTCTTGCTTCAAATGCTTTTACAGCAGGCGTATTTGCTCCCAGTGGGAATCCAATAACAGTACAAACCTTAACATCTGTATCTCGTAATCCTTCTGCTGCAAAACTGACCCATGTTGGATTAACACAAACACTTGCAAAATCATATTCTCTTGCTTCTTCAATCAATTTTTCAATTTGCTCTTGGTGAGCATCTGGCTTTAAAAGCGTATGATCTATATATTTATTTAACTTCATTTTCGGTTCTCCTGTAAGTTAAGCGATTACTTCAATAATCTCTTGAACTTTTTTCGGCTCATTACTTATTTTAACATTTTTTTTGAATTCTGTAACTAGTTCTTGTGAAATTTTTTCATTTGCATAAATTTTTGCGACAATTTCATCGATTTTGACCGGCTCTCCGACTTTCTTTTCAAAAACAATTCCTGTTTCAAAGTCTAATGCATCAGATTTCACAGCTCGACCTGCGCCCAGCCGCATAGCAAATAAACCAAACTCCATCGCTGGTAATTCAGAAATATAACCCGCTTCATCTGCAGTCACTTCTACAACGTATTTTGCTGATGAAGGGCGGTACAAATCTTCTAAATCGCCACCTTGTGCAACAACCATAGCTTCAAATTTTTGCAGTGCCGATCCATCAAATAGATGTTCCCGCACTTCTTTTACAGTTTTTTCAACATTTGCTAAGCCAAGCATGATTTGGCCTAATTCACAAATAAATTCTGTTACATCTTCTCGTCCTTTTCCTTGCAGGATATCCAAAGCTTCAAGGATTTCCAAACGATTACCAATGCTGGTTCCTAAAGGTTGGCTCATGTCGGTGATAACAGCTGTTGTTCTACGCCCAACTGCCTTTCCTAAATCAACCATAGTACGAGCTAGAGCACGCGCATCATCCAAGTTCTTCATAAATGCACCTTCACCAACTGTCACATCTAGCAAAATACTATCTGCACCAGCTGCGATTTTCTTACTCATAACAGAACTTGCAATTAAAGGAATGGTATCAACTGTCGCCGTCACATCACGCAAAGCGTACAACAACTTGTCTGCCTTCACCAACTGATCAGACTGACCAATGACGGATAGTCCAATATCCTGTACTTGCTTAATAAATTCTTCTTGGCTACGCTCAATTTGAAATCCTTTAATGGATTCTAATTTATCAAGCGTTCCCCCTGTGTGACCGAGTCCACGACCACTCATTTTAGCAACGGGGATTCCAAAACTAGCTACCAAAGGCACCAGTACAAGCGTTACCTTGTCTCCTACGCCTCCGGTTGAATGCTTATCAACCTTAACTCCAGATATAGCTGACAAATCAATTTGCTGACCTGTCTCTACCATGGTCATGGTTAAATCAGATATTTCACGAGTGGTCATGCCTTTAAAATATACTGCCATTGCAAAAGCTGACATTTGATAATCTGGCACAGTTCCGGCAACATAACCTTCAATTAACCACTTGATTTCATCACTAGTTAATTCTAAGCCGTCTCGCTTTTTCTGAATAACATCAACTGCTCTCATATTTCCTTCCTACTTCTAAGGATATAATATCCCTTATCTTTTTTTAGAATTTCGCAGTTTCCAAAAACCTCTTCCATCTTAGCTTTTGCACTTGGTGCCCCTTGTTTTTTTTGAATCACAATCGTCAAGTCGCCCCCGTCTAGTAAGTGCGTATAACTTCCTGTAATCACCTCATGAACGACCTGTTTCCCTGCTCGAATCGGTGGATTACTGATAATATGATGAAATCTCCCTTCTACATTTTGATAAAGATTAGATTGAAAAATCGTAGCTAGGACTTGATTGCGCTCAGCATTTTGACGCGCCAAATCAAGAGCGCGCTGATTTATATCAACAAGGGTCGCCTTGACTTCTTTAGCCTTGACTAAAGTAAGTCCTAATGTTCCATAGCCACAACCAACATCTAATACGCTTTCTTGCTTATGAAAATCAAGACACTTTAAAAGAGCTTGACTGCCATAATCAATCATTTTCTTACTAAAGACGCCTGCATCAGTCAAGAAAGTCATCTTTTGACCCAGAAGTTGAACCTTCAATTTGTGAATATCATGTTCTGCATCTGGATTTTCTGCGAAATACATTTTAGCCATAAAACTATTTTAACATAAAGACCTTTTATTTGTAAACCGTTTACAATTTGTTTAAAATTATGTTATACTATTTTTCAACTATAGGAGTGAGTATGACGAACGAATTTATCCATTTTGAAAAGATTAGTCGAAAAACTTGGCAAAATCTGCATCGTAAAACAACCCCGCCTTTGACGCAAAAAGAATTGAATTCTATCAAAAGTTTCAATGATAAGATCAGCCTTCAAGATGTGACAGATGTTTATCTTCCCTTGACCAATCTCATCCAAATTTATAAGCGCTCAAAAGAAGATTTAGCATTTTCAAAAGGTATTTTTTTACAGAAAGCAAGCAAACGGCAACCGTTCATCATTGGTGTTTCTGGAAGTGTCGCTGTTGGAAAATCTACTACCAGTCGGCTCTTGCAAATACTTTTATCTAGAACATTTTCAAATGCTACTGTTGAATTGGTAACAACAGATGGATTTCTTTATCCTAATGCTCATTTGGAGGAACAAAATCTCCTCAAGCGCAAAGGCTTTCCAGAAAGTTATAACATGGAGCTGCTGCTTGATTTTCTTGACAATATCAAAAATGGACAAAACTACCAAATTCCTGTTTATTCACATGAAATTTATGATATTGTTCCTGATAAAAAACAGTCTGTTACAGCTGCAGATTTTGTCATTGTTGAAGGTATCAACGTTTTCCAAAATCCACAAAATGAACGTCTTTATATGACGGATTTCTTTGATTTTTCGATTTACGTGGATGCGGAAGTTGAAAATATCGAAACTTGGTATCTGGATCGCTTTAAAAAATTGCTCACTTTAGCAAAAGAAGATCCAAATAACTATTATCATCCTTTCACTTCTCAGCCAGAAAACAAAGTTATGGAATTCGCTCAAAATGTCTGGAAGTCGATTAACCTTGTGAATTTGCAAGATTATATCGAACCCACACGCAACCGAGCCGAAATTATTCTTCATAAAACAGAAAATCATGAAATTGATGAAATTTACTTAAAAAAATAAAAAGGCTTGTCAAATCTCAACTTTTCATATATAATTAGATAGTTAGTATATCATTGGAGGTGAAAACATTGGCAAATATTAAATCAGCTATCAAACGCGCTGAATTAAACGTTAAACAAAACGAAAAAAACTCAGCTCAAAAATCAGCTATGCGTTCTGCAATTAAAGCATTTGAAGCAAACCCTTCTGAAGAACTTTTCCGTGCTGCAAGCTCAGCTATCGATAAAGCAGAAACTAAAGGTTTGATCCACAAAAACAAAGCGAGCCGCGATAAAGCACGCCTTGCTAGCAAACTTGCAAAATAATCTGCATAACGTAAAAAGAGCTCAAAGGAGCTTTTTTTGTTGCTGAAAACAGAAAGGCTAGATATGAAAATTATAATCATTGGTTATTCTGGTTCAGGAAAATCTACTTTAGCGACCAAATTAGCCCAGTATTACTCTATTCCCAAATTGCATTTGGACACGCTACAATTTGTACCCAATTGGGAAATGAGTGACCGCAGCTGGATGCAAGAGCAAGTCAAGACTTTCTTAAACGAAAATCTGTCTTGGGTGATAGACGGAAACTACAGCTCCTGTTGCTATGAAGAGAGAATGGAGCATGCAGACCAAATTATTTTTTTAAATTTCTCGCGTTGGAATTGTCTTTTACGGGCTGCAAAGCGTTATTCCAAGAACAGAGGTAAGGTCAGAGACAGTATGGCACAAGGCTGCCCTGAAAAGTTTGACTGGGAATTTATCCGCTGGATCTTACATGACGGACGAACTGCTAACATTCGGAAACGATATGAGAAACTTCAAAAAATGTATCCCTACAAATTTATAGTTCTTCATAACCAAAAAGAACTAGATAACTTTTTAGAGCAATTTTCATAAAAAACAAGAGCTATATTCAGTTCAGTTAAGAATACAGCTCTTGTTTTTTTATTTTTTAATACTGTCAATATGTTCTAGCAAATATAACAGAAATTGAGGAATCGTCTCCAACATATCCTTTTCATAGACGCGTTCTGTTAACTGATGTAAATCTTTTCCCCAAGGTCCCAGATTGATGCCAGGAACATTGATGTCCTGAATTTTCTCAAAATCAATCGAATATAAATGTTCAGGAACAGCCATACTCTCGATAATTTTTTGATACTCTTCAACAGATTTTTCTAAAGCACAGTAACTAATATCGCAAATTCCCATAAAGAACTCTTCCACTGTTAGACGAGCAGCCGCCGTATCGGCTAAATATCTACCATAAAGTGCAATGAGTTTTTCTATATCAACCACGCTATTTTTCAGATGTCGACAATTCATAGAAGGATAATAAGGCGGCGCAATAGCCAGCACAACAAATGCTTCCTTTTTATCATAGAAATCTAACACCTTTTGAACAGTTGCAATGGTTATTTCTTGATAGCTTGAACCCGCTTGAAATGCTTCATGAGAAGATTGGTTTACCCTTTGCATAAATTCTTCAAATCCAGCCTTCTTTTGACATAACTGGATTAACTCTTCATAAGTCAGTACATGAGGTTTTGTGACTTTTTTATCCTCTTTATAAGTTACCTGCAAAGCCTGATAACGCTCATAAAACTCATCAATGGCTTCTTGGCAGAGTTGTTGAATCGTCGTCATCAGCTCTTTTGGACTTTTATCTAAATAAAGAACACTAAAATAGCCTGCTGCTCTGAGAACGGTTGACACATCATAATTTTCCTTCAAATCACGCATGTAAGACCACGAAGGCAAAGGAGCCTGCTCTCCATAAATCGAATCCGACAAAAGGGGATTGAGATCAATTTTTTCCACTACTTTTGCTAGAAGCGAGACGGCATTGATACCTTTGAGAGGCTCTTTCATGTGGGAAAGAATACCCTGCGTAACCACGACAGGCATCATCTTTCCAACTGTTCCAACATGCAATACTTTTTCTTGAGCTGAAGGACTTTCAAATGGTTCTGAATCAATCGCCAAGATATAATTCAGATGAAATTTCTTTTTCAGATTAGCAAGCAAACCTACAGCAGCACGCATTCCCTGAGAATAAGATTCCTCATCTCCAACTGATAAATAAAGAAGATTCACTTCTCCTTCTGCCTTGCTAGCATATTCTGCTACCACTCCCAATTGCAAAGCCAATGCAGCTTTCATATCACATGACCCACGGCCAAACTGCCATTCGTTAGCAGCTATATCGTCTAACACATCTTGACCCAGTGAAGCACTCGCTAAAGCCTTTTTCAAAGCAACATTATCAAAAGCAAATTCCTTTAAATTTCCAAAATCCTCAATATCCACCGTATCATGGTGATGAAACAAAATCACTGTATCTGCACAATGACCTTTTACCAAAGCCCAATTAACACTACGCTGGTAAATATCATCCGGAATCTGATAGGTGCCAAAATAATCTGAATGCTCCTGAAAATACAGCAGACTGCCAATATAGTGATTGAGAAAATTTTCTATATTTCTTTCTGAACTCGTATGGGTGAAACTCTCAATTGCCATACTCTTGTCAAAAATATCTTGAATCCTATTTTTCATCAATGGCTCCTTCAACTTTTTATAAAAATAGCTTGCTAGCCTTATTATATACCTCAACAATCATCGTTTCAATCTATTTTTCATCCTCTGATTCTATAAAATCTACGCAAACGTTTGCGCGGTAAAGATTATTTTGCTAAAATAGTAGCCATCAAGACAAGAAAGAGGTATCTCGTATGGAAAATCAAACATTAATGCAATATTTTGAATGGTATCTACCAAATGACGGACAACATTGGAATCGTTTGGCAACAGACGCTCCACATCTAGCTTCTAAAGGCATTCGCAAGGTTTGGATGCCACCTGCTTTTAAAGCCACTAGTTCCAACGATGTCGGCTACGGCATTTATGATTTATTTGACTTAGGCGAGTTTGACCAAAAAGGAACGGTTCGGACAAAGTATGGCTTTAAGGAAGACTATTTGAACGCAATCAAGGCACTCAAAGAAAATGGAATTGAACCCATTGCAGATATCGTTTTAAATCACAAGGCGGCAGCGGATTACAAAGAGAGATTTACTGTTATTGAAGTTGACCCAAATGATCGTACAGTCGCCCTCTCTGAGCCTTTTGAAATAAAAGGCTGGACCAAGTTCACATTCCCCGGTCGCCATAAAAAATACAATGATTTTGAATGGCATTGGTACCACTTTACAGGTACGGATTATGATGCTAAGCGAAATAAATCAGGGATTTACCTAATTCAAGGGGACAACAAAGGTTGGGCTGACGATGATTTAGTGGACAATGAAAATGGAAATTTCGACTATCTCATGTACGCTGACCTTGATTTTAAGCACCCAGAAGTCATTCAAAACCTTTATGATTGGGCAGATTGGTTTATCGAAACGACCGGCATTCATGGCTTTAGACTGGACGCTATCAAGCATATTGACTCTTTCTTTATGGGAAATTTTATCCGCGACATTATGGCGAAGTATGGAGAAGACTTCTATGTCTTTGGAGAGTTTTGGAATGGTGATGAAACTGCAAATAACGATTATTTAGGAAGTATTGACTACCGTTTTGATCTCGTAGATGTCAAACTGCACCACAACTTATTTGATGCTAGCCGCGCTGGGGCGGACTATGATTTGAGAAATATTTTTGAACAAACGCTTGTCAAAAACCACCCTAAATCGGCTGTTACTTTTGTCGATAATCATGACACACAACGTGGACAAGCACTGGAATCAACTGTTGAAGAATGGTTTAAACCTGCTGCTTACGCTCTCATTTTGTTGCGTGAAGCAGGCCTGCCTTGCGTTTTCTATGGAGATTACTATGGTATCAAAGGCGAATTCGCTCAAGACAGCTTCCAAACAGTTCTTGATAAATTATTAGATATTCGTCTCAACTTAGCCTATGGAAAACAGAAAGATTATTTTGACGATGAGCATTGCATTGCTTGGACCCGTTCAGGCAAAGACAACGGACAGCCGATTGCTGTCATCTTAACAAACGATCAAGCCAGTTCAAAACGCATGTATGTCGGTAAAAATTGGGCTGGTAAGAAATTCAAAGATTACTTAGGAAACAGCTCATCAACCGTGACAATCAAAAAAGACGGCTGGGCAGATTTCCCAGTTGCAGAAAAATCAGTTAGCGTCTGGTCTGCGCAATAAAACAAGGAACACAGAGAGAGAGCTAAACCCAAATTCGCTCTCTCTGTCGATCAGGGCGACGAAGCAAACCGAAAGTTGAGACCCCCGTCCGCCCGGCTGACAGCATAAACTAAAACTTAGGCGGCTCGTCCGCCCAGTCGACAGAATAAACCGAAACTTAGACAACTCGTCCGCCCAGCTGACAGAATAAATTAAAACTCAGGCAACTCGTCTGCCGGGCATATGAAAGCAAGAAAGAACGATGTTGACATTCTCATTCAACTATGCTTTTAAACAAGAAAAAAACACGACCAAATCAAGATTAGCTAGCAACTCGTCTTGACTTGGTCGCGTTTTATTATCATCTTTCGGAATAACTTTCTTTACAGGTACACTGAAAGTATCCTAAATCTATTTTTTCTTTTTATTATCCGTTCGAATCGCAATCTTCACCTCAAAAATAGTTCCTTTAGGCTTATTGTCTTTCACTGCAATGGTTCCTTTAAGAGCTTCTGTGATTTGCTTTGCAAGCGACAAGCCTAGACCAAAACCACCTGTCTGCCGAGTCCGTGCTTTATCAACCCGATAAAAACGATCAAAAATCTTTTTCTTATCTGCCATACTAATCCCCGAACCATTATCTGAAACCTTTAAAAACAAATTTCGATCATTTGCAGAGATTGTCAATTCAATCACACCATCTTCATCTGTATATTTCAGGGCATTATCAAACAAGATAGTCATCAATTGCTTCAGTAAGGTTTTATCCGTTTTAATTACGCGGTGAATCCTATTGTCAAATCGGAAAATTTTCCCATTCTCTGCGGCAACCATTTCATAGTTGGTGAAAGTTGTATTAAAGAAATTTGGCTCGACATCGCCAATTTCTGGTTTAATCCCGTCGTCACGCCGTGCTAGATTGAGTAAGTTTGTCGTCAACATTTTCATATTGCGCACTTCATCCAAACTAGAAGCAATGCTTTCACTGGCTTCCATAATAGTAGCTTCTGGCTTTCTAAATAAAGTCTCCAAACGATTTTGCAACACAGCTAGAGGTGTACGCAACTCATGACTAGCGTTTTCGACAAAACTTTTTTGCTTTTGAATGCTTTCTAAAAGAGGTTTAACACTGACTCGTGCAAGATAAACACTAGCAATCAAGGAAATTCCCCAGAAACTAATCATCACCACCACAATCAACTGTTCATGATTTTGACTAGTTTGTTCCAATTGACTGATATTGATAAAAACCGCTGCGTATTTGACATTGGTCTCCAAATTAGGCAGTTTTACCTCAAATAAAATCATTCGATAGGTTTCTTCTCGACCATAATTGCTTTTTACTTGAATCTGACGAATGTGGTCTAATTGCTTGCTATTAAAGGAAAGTTTATTGAATCCTAAGAAATTATTGCTTGTAATAATCGGCTTATAATTCTTATCAAATAAAATAACTTCTGTATTGGCACTAACATTTGGTTTATCTGTCAATTCTTTGTCAGCTGTTCCACTTTTAGGCTCTCCATTTTCTGACTTTTGATCTAGCCCTACTTTTCGAGCAAGTGCTAAATTAATCACAGAAGCCGAATCTTGACTCAAGCTTTTTAAATTGTTATCTACCGTTGTATAAAGGCTTGAGCGCATAACTTGAATGATAATCAAGGTCATAGCTGAGAAAATAAGAGTAAAAATACCAAAATTGCGAATGAAATAAGAAAAATCATCCGCATACCATGTTTTTTTTAGTTTATTCAGCATCTTTTAAAATATATCCGACACTACGAAGCGTTTGAAGATTGTTCGCAAAGGTCGTCCCTTTCAATTTTTTCCGGATTTTTGAGACATAAACTTCTACAACTGAAATCGTTGTATCACTATCAAATCCCCACAAGCGATCGAAAATCTGTGTCTTAGGCAAAATAACATTTTGATTTTGCAAGAAATACACCAGCAAGTCAAATTCTTTTCCGAGCAATTCTACTTCATTTCCGTCTACAAGTGTAGTGTTTGTTGATAAATTAATAGTGACATCGCCATAAGAAAGAGTATTTTCATTAAACTTGCCCGATCGTTTCAAAAGAGCTTGAATCCGCATTTTTAACTCTTCCAAATAAAATGGTTTGGTCAAATAATCGTCAGCTCCCAGTTCAAAACCATGTCCTTTATCATTCAAACTTTCTTTGGCTGTCATAATCAAAACAGGTGTGGTAACGCCTTTTTCACGCAATTCTTTCAATACTTGGAAACCGTCTTTTTCTGGCAACATCAGATCAAGCAAGATAAGGTCGTACACGCCACTCTCAGCCTCGTACAATCCTTCCTCACCGTCAAAAACTTGCATGACATCTGCAAAATCATCCAAAAAATCAAATACTGAATTAGATAGACCGAGGTCGTCTTCCACTAATAGAATCTTAATCATATGCTTTTCCTTCTAAAATACGAGTTTGGGACAAAAGTCTCCAGTTTCAAAATTCGTTATGCACTAAACTAACGATGCAGTAGCTGATTGCTCAAAACAGTACTTTACGGCTTGAGGGGATAAGACCACAAACTAAACATTTTGAATGTTTAGTTCTGCCCTCACTCCCTTAATCATGAACTAATTACAAGTAAAGACTTCTTTTAACTTCACCTTTTTGAAAATCAATCTACTAACGTTCTGATTCTATTATATCATGACTTCCTCTGAAATATTAAGAATTTGTTGTATTTGAATCATTATTTTCTGTCGTGCTACTATTCTTATCTGATTTGGTTGAACCGTCAGCATTTGATGGAGCTTTTTTCTTTGAGTTATTACTGTTTCCTGAGCCATTTTGGCTGTTACTATTGTCACTTTGATCGTCATTTTGTTGGGGTGGCATTCCATTTGGACCGCCTTGATTATTTCCGTTTTGTTGTCCGCCTGGAGGCATTCCCGGACCACCTTGATTTTGGTTCCCCTGTTGCTGGTTATTCTGTGCCTGAGTTGTTGTGCTTGTCTGTACTTTTGCCTGCTGATTGAGAGCATTCGTTGCCAAAGAACCAATGCCTAGCCCACCGAGAAGACCAACAGCGAGTGCCCCGCTTGCTACAACAGTCATCCACCATTTGGTACTTTTTTCAACCATGATCATCTTCTCTTTCTTACTTGTGTTCTCTTGTTTCATTTTTGTCAAATTCCTTCTTTCTATTTTTAAGCGATCAGAGATTGCATTCCAAAGAGTATTGCCACAATACCTCCTTTGATGCCAAGATTTATCAGACAAACAAATTTAACTTTGACTTTCTCATCTCATCACGTCCTTTCTTTTGAATGGAACTATCATATCTACTTTTTCTTAAAAGTGACTGAATTTTTTCTTAAAAGAAACTAAAAATAAAGACAGAAAATAGTAAAATGACACACAAAATATAAAAAAACTAAATCAGATTGTTCCAATTTAGTTTAGAAGATTATCTCATAAAATTTGTCCTAGAAAAGGCAAAGAGCAAAATCTCTTTTCTCAAAAGAGTGACCTAATTTCCATTTTATCTTCAAGCAATGCTGCTATTTCTTTCGGTTTTTCCATATACAATGAATGACTACAGCTAGTCATTTCTATGAGGTTTAGAAAGTTCGGGATGGTCTGTATAGCCCTCTTTTTCCAAATTGGTGTTTCCTTGTTTATTTCTGGAATGAACAAAATTACATTTTTATTTTTCAAAAAGGACAAATTTCTAAAAGCTTGCCGTCTTATTGTCAATAAATGAGTCATTAACTTTTCAGATAAGCTTAAATACCAATGTTTTTGAACTTTATCAAAAACAAAACTTTCTTTTGCCGCCCTCTCCAAATTTTCTGACCATACAGCAGAGCTTTGTTTTTCAGTTATAACAGCTTTCTTTAGGCTCTCATAAACATTCGTTTGAAGATAATTCAGAGAATCTTCAATTTCTACATTCAAAGGGCAAATTTTATCCATATTAATGTATCCACCATCTAATAAGACGAGATGCGTAATTTTATCATAGACACTTGTTAGATAAACGGCTAAATCTGCTCCCAAAGAATGGGCTATTAACAGAATATCGTCATCCATATCAACTTGTGCCATAAACCAATCTTTCAACGCCTGTAATGAAATCAGTTGCTCTTCCAACCTAGAATCATAAATATCTAGATAAGTAACTGGAAAAGACAGTGCATTAAAAAAGTCCTGGGGATAATAGCAATTACACCCTAAACCACCAATAAAATAAGCTTTCATATTCTTATCCTTTCAGTCAGATGTTTCCAAAACAAACTTTACTTTTATATTTTATTGAGAATAACAAGCAAATATTGAACTCAAAAAACACAAAAGCCCTTCAACAGCAAGGACTTTTGAGGGCACGTTATGTCCCCTGCCAGTAAAATTACGTTAAATTAAGTTAAAATAAAAAACAGAAATCGCATGAAATCAAGGTTTTATCACTTGCTTTAGAATATAAAAAAACAATTTTTTGAACAGATTTTGAACAAACTTTGTAAACTATCAATTCTCAACATGAGTAAGATTGCTTTTGCACTGAATCAAAAACTCACCATTAACATTGGCTAATATCAGCTTTTAGATGTCATATAAAGAAACTCTATGAATAACACTTCAAGGAGTTCTTTTATATCAAATTGACAGATGAAGACATTAGGTGTATAATATACTTATGATATAAAAGGAGGTGCAAAAATGACTCTCACAAAAAATAAGTCAAGATTAAATTTGAATATTGATTCCGACCTAAAAGAAAATGTAGGGAAAATTTTATCAGAAATGGGACTAGACTACACAACGGCTATCAATATCTATTTCAGAAAAATTTTAACCGAGCAAAAAATACCTTTTGAAATTAGTATTCGTAAAAATTTGACTGTTGATGAAATTTTTGGGAAAAATTGGAGAGACGGCTTAGATGAAATTGAGGACGATTGGGAATGACCTACCAAGTTGAATTAACTCCAGATGCTCAAAATGATTTAGCTAAATTAGATAACAGTCAAATCATTCATGTTAGAAAATCTTTACTCAAACTAGAACAAAATGGTCCTAAAGTCGGTGAAGCTCTCCACGGTAAGTTAGCAGGCTATCGCAAATTAAAACATAGAAAATTAGGTTTAAGAGTTATCTTTAGAGAAACGAGCAACGGAATTGAGATTATAGAGGTCATTGCGATTGGCAAACGGAGTGATTCTGAAATCTATAAGATTGCTGAAAAAAGAATTCTGCCTTAATTTATTTTTATTATACTATAAAAGCTCTAGTATTTTTAGATACCAGAGCTTTTTCTGTATAGGAGATGACTAAAGAATGCTATCAACAACCCTCAAAAAAGACTTATACGTTAATATGATTGAGGCAATTTTAAAGAAATACTTTTTCTAGTACTGCCAACCAAAAGGTTTGTAGAGAGAAATACTCTTCATGCCACAACATGCCCCCTTGTGTTAAAACGGTACCGTTATTATAACAAGTCACCTTAAAACCTTCAGAATCATAAGATTTACCATTTGAGACATCTTGTTCATTATAAATTTTATCAGGCTTTGATTCTTTTAGGCGCTGAAAAGAATAACATATTACTTGACGGTTTGCTATTCCTGCTACAGCTAGCCATTTTGAAGAAAGTGCAATATTTTCTTTATTTTTAAAGACTTCTTTCTTTACCTTTAGGATAAATTCCTCGCCCTCTTTTGTGTCCGCAAGAAATAACATTTTATTTTCCTGATACTCTATAGTGATACTAATATTGTTTTCTCCTTGGAAAAAATAATGTGGATTTTCTCTAATTAAGCCGGCATCTGAAAATTTATAATCAGCATATTCAAAATTTTTAATCTTCTTATAGCAGTTTAGAAGTATAAAATGTAGAAAAGCAGGATCTAGCTGATAGGGAACTTCACAAAACACATCTCCCAAATAAAGAAAGTCTTCTAAATTTATAACATCTTCAACTTGTGTTTCTTCTAGTTCCCGTTCCTGATATTCAGATACAGCTCTATCATATGCTTCAGCAAGATTTTCTCCTTCGCACCCCAGTAAAGTTTCAAAATCATATCCCATTGTATTACCTCGTTTACATTGATTTGATGAACATATATAACCTTAGAATCTTAGTTTCTTCCCTGTTTTCTACGTACACCAAAGCTAAGACTTGCTAAGATTCCCATACCTATCAATGCCAGCCATGAACCTTTTTCTCCAGTTTGTGGGAGTTGTTTGTCAGCTCGGCTATAAATATAGCTTGAGTGAATGGTTGGGCGAATCTTTTTGCTTGTGGTCATTGGTTTGGCAGCTTGACGCATTGAAAGAGCTTGTGCTTTTTCTTCTGCTGCTTTCTTAGAAGCCAACCACTCCTCATAAGCCTTCTTCACCGCCTCATACTGGCTATTTGCATCCCGTTGGTCTTTCAACAGTTCCGCCAGTTTACTACGCGCTTCTAATGTTTTCGCAACGGCTTCCTTATGTTTCGCACTTGCTTCCAATTGTCTTGATACTGCTTCACTAAGCAACTTATCTGCATTCTTATACATGGTCAGCAAGTTTTGTTGGTCTTTCAACTTGCCTTCCAGCACTGCACGTTCCGCAGCCGATTTAGCTTCCACGGCTTTAGCATCGGCTACCGCTTGTTCAGCAGCTACCAATTTGGCATCTTCATTTGCTTTACTTGCTTTCAACACAGCCAAGTTGTTTTCAGCTGCCGTCAAGGCTTGTTCTGCGGTACGAAGCGCCGCTTGTTTTTCTTTGATAGATGCTTTGAGGTTGGCAACCGCTTTGTCTGCCGCATCTTTACGAGCTTGTGCATCCTTGCGCGCAGTCGTTGCTTTTTCAAGGGCTTCATTAGCCGCTGGTGTAGCGTCTTTCACCCCGGTAAGTGCTGCCAATTTGGCTTTGGTAGCGTTGAGCATCTGTTGCGCTTCTATTGCTTTGCTTTCTGCTTCACGAAGAGCGGTTGCAGCCTTTTGAGCCGCTTCTTCTTTGGCAACTAAGACCGCTTGTGCTTTGCGAAGCGCAGCTTGTTTTTCTTGAATGGATGCGTTGAGGTTGGTAACCGCTTTGTCTGCACTCGCTTTGCGGGTTTCTGCGCTAGTACGCGTTGCAACTGCTGCACGGTGTGCCATTTCAGCGCTAGGTGTTTGGAGCGCTTGGTTGCGTACAGTAGCCAATTCGCTTTGTGTCGTGCTCAATGCTTGATGAGCTGCATCAAAAGCAGCTTGTTTAGCAGTCAGAACCCCATTGGCTTCATTGAAGGCTGTGAGTGCGGCTTGAAAATCACTTTCGGCTTGAGCCAAGTCTTTTTCCAATTGCGTTGTGTCATATGGGTCTGGTAGGGCTTGACCGGCGTGTGCAGTTGGGAAACCAACATAATGCATGCGACCAAGACCGTTTGGGGTCACACTGGATGCGACACCGATAACGTCGTCGTAGTCAGAGCTACCAAGCATATTGTCCATATGACCAAAATTACTATGGTAGTCATCCACCATCATACCAATGATTGTACGAACGATAAATCGATACATTTCTGTCATGGTTGTAGTACTTGTACGAAGCGTACTGATATTTTCTGTATTCCATGTTAACTTAGAAGAATTAGTTTGACCTGCGTTCAATGCATCATGACTGTGACCAGATGACCATGGTTTGTTTTCTTTTGCATATGCTTCGGCAACTTTTTGCACATAGTCCATTGCTTCTTCGGTGGTGTAAGTCTTCACATTAGTACCCCAGATTTGGCGGCGAACTGCTGTAACTAAGTGTGCATAATATTGGGTTAAGGCTTTTGCTTGTTCACGGGTCATATGAGCTGGATCAACCGTTGATGGATCAATTGGTACATTTCCATAACGTTCAATGTCGTAAGCACCTTCCTCAATCCACTTGTTGAAGACATCTTGAAGCGCATCTTTATCGGCTTCTTCACGTTCAGAATCCAAATACTTCTTATACGCATCAATCACATATTGTGGTACGGTGATCGTCGATAACTTCTTCTTGTCGTCCAATTCTTTCTGCAACGCATCACGTTTGGCTTCGGCTGCTTCTTTGACTGCTTTCTTGGCTTCGGCATTTTTCTTAGCTTCCGCAAGGGCATTTTCGGCGTCCGTTTTAGCTACAGCTTGTTCTGCTTTTTTTGTGGTTAAGTCTTTGATTTTGGCATCACGATCAGCGTCTGCTTTCTTGGCTTGGTCGGTCACCGCTTGATCGGCTTGTTGTTTGATGCCATGCGCTTCCTCAACCGTCTTCTCTGTTGGGGTGGTAGTGACCACAGCGCTATCCTTCGTCAATAGAACACCGTCTAAGACTTTAATATTATGCACCTTGGGTGCTGTTACATCAGAAGACAGAGTAGTTGACGGTTTGACCACTTCGTCCGCTTGTACAGTTGCCCCACTAGTTACACCAAATGTAGCTAGTGCTATAGCCCCTGTCGCCGCACCTTTAATAACCTTGTTTCCCATAGTTCCTCCTGTTTTTTAACTTTTAGGAAGGCTTGACTACAAAGTCAGGCCTTGTTATATGTAGTATAACAAGCGTTTTTGTCAAGTATTTAGCATGATTTTTGAAAAATTTTTGAGAAAAACGTTCCCCTATCCAACCTTAAAAAGTTGTCACAGATTGATTATAGCACCTAAAACCAATCTTGTAAAGTTATTCATCAACCTTTTGAGAAGTTATCTTTCTCCCTAAAAATCGGTATCATGGAGAAAAAGAGGTACGATATGAAAGAATTATTACGAGATTACATTGGGAAAAGAATCCGCCTTTTAAGATTAGAAAGAGGAATGACCCAAGAACAACTGGAAGAACGAGCGGATTTAGGCACAAATTACGTTTATAAACTAGAGCATCTTGCTCCAAATGTCAAAATCAACACCCTTGAAAGAGTGATGCAAGCCCTAGAAGTTGATATTGAAACCTTTTTTGATATGGTACCAGATAAGGAAAAAGAAGATGATTTAACCCAATTAGTCCAACATCTGAAATCACTCCCACAAGAAAAACAAAAGAAAGTGATTGATGCCATTACCGTATTATTAGAAAGTTGAGCGTTTTAAATCAATATATAAATAAAAAAACAACTTAGAACTAAGATTTTAAGTTGTTTTTGTTTTTATAAAAATAGAATTTCTACAGTTTTTCCATAGATAAGTTTTTTAGATAAGCACATCTTTGAGAAGAAAAATACTTGTCAGAAGTATCTTCCTTGAACACTTCGCTATTAAAATATTGAAGCTCTATATCTCCGTGTGAATTTAGTTGAATATCACTTAGTCTGTCTAGATAACTGCTACTCGCTTCAAGCAATTCAATCAGTCCTAAGATATAAGCCTCAGATTCAATGAATTTATCATAAGTATCTTTATTTTTACCGTTTGTTAGATTTTGAAATTCTATAAATGCTTCCATTTCTAAATCTTGAACAATTAATTGATAAACCCTCTTCCCTAATGAAAATTGAATAAAATTTTTTCTATCTTCTAAAATAGGAATCAGTGTGTATTCAATAAAAGAAATTATAAATTTATCAAAATAGCGAAAATTGGCTTCTGTATACTTCACGACAAATTGTTTTTTTTCTTTACTTTCGTACCTTAGAGGTTGGTTGATTAAAAAAGAGAATTTATCAACTAAAGTATCAGAGAGGGCCAATTGACAAAAATAAAAGATAGCACCTTCAAAAGCATTGACATGTCGCTCCTTATAATGAATATCCAGTAATGTAGGAGTATATTCTCCCAACTGATACTCTATAAATTCTGCGTGAAAATCTTCCTTTGTAAAGACTTGTTCATATGCTTGATAACTAGCATAGGGAACATATTCTTGTAGTGTCTCTTCAACCAATTCCCTTACCTTTTCTCTATTTTCCTCTATATCAAAACAATCTTCTTCAAATTGATGATCTAATATATCTCGAAATAAATTTGCCAGAAAATGGAATTTCCAACTAGAAGTATTCATTTCTTCATCTGTTCCCCAATAAATTTCAGATACATTTAAAAATTCTAAGTTTTCTCGTTTTTCTTTTTTAAACTGTTTGCCTTCTTTATCTTCTTCATTTTGATAAATCACTTTATCTTCATATTTCATATTGAAAAGGATAGAGTTGGCAATAGCTGGAGATAAAAATTCAGAAGTAATATCAATGGCATCAGTTGTTAAGAGTCTGATAATTTTTTGAGTTTTATTTGGATATAGTTTTCCTTTGGTCAATTTAGAAACCCTTTTTCCGGCTCTTTTCTGCTCTAAACGTTTCTGATTGATAGAATCTATTCTATTATTTATTCTTTTTTGCGATTCTGAGTAGATATATTTTTTTAAATGATAAAACAATTTATTTCCCTTCTTTAATCGGATTTTTTCAGTTCAAATTATATCATAAAGTCTATTATATGTCTTGAAAAAATTTCATATAATCTAATCAAATAAAGACAATAACCTTTGGAATACAAACAAATGGAGAGTTTCCAACTATAAAGAAATTTATGATTCTAAATAGATTTAGTCCTTTAAATGATAAAACAATTTGTTTATTTTAAAAATCGGATTTTTTCAGTAAAAATTATACAGAAAATTCTAATGTATGTCTTAAAAAAATGATGTAGTATATAATCAAGCAAGGGGCACACTTGCAAAAATAAAAACTAACAAGGAGGTTTTCCGCCCATGAGGAAAATCACTCAATCTGGTTATAGTTCAGAACTCGCTAATCATACACTTGATTCCAACAAAGAGATTTATCTCTTGAGTACAGAGCTAGAACCGCAATATCGCTTTGAAAATAATCATCGTACAGATGAGATTGTAGCTTATCGTGCGTGGTTCACCCAAGAAGGGCTACCGCCTTTTACGGTGAAATTCGCTAAAAAGATTGCGCTGCCAAGCTACTTGTCTGCCGTAACCTTTAACAACTTAGAAGCCTGCGAAGTTCGTTACAATATCTACTTCCGTGCTGATGAAGTACATGAGGTGAAATCATGAGTTTGAGCATGCAACATCAAAAGCAAGCTCAACCGTCACGAAACCCACTAGAGCCAACCGCATCTAGTGGGGCCTTCCGTGACCCTCATGAGTTATGCACTTTTATTCAACGAAACCTAAATAATGCCCTCGATGTCAACGGTGAGACGAGCTATACAAATTCGTTTATGATTCGTCTGGCTGGCAATGACCGCGGCTTTCTCTATCTGCCAAATCTCCCCGTTTCCTACTCCCTTGACAATCAGCTTTATATGAAAATCTATGCGATTTGTTCAGGAATTTTATACCCTTACAAAACTTTGTTACCGCAAACCAGTGCTTACTTTGTTCCTTACGACCCCGAAGAACCCAATCTCGCACGAGCCCTCTTTTTTCCTTGGATTGACGGAATTCCAGAGCGTCTAATGATTGAAAATATTGACCAGTTCATCGCTACAGAAGTAACTAGCAACCGTATTCCAATCATGAAAAACAAGGTCAGTCTCAATATGGACAACATTGTTCATCTAGCCGTTAGCGGTTCGTCAGGTTCAGGAAAATCAAAATTCACTGAATATTTAATTAGATGCTTAAACGCTGATTCTGCTACTCATCTCTTGCTCGTTGATCCAAAGTTGTCTCAAATTTACAAGTTAGGAAGAGAACTAAACTTAGAAGTTCTATCTCCGACCTTCGGCTCTAACCTCAATAGCTTTATTACAGAAGTCAACGAACTTTTAGGACGAGTGATAAACAAGATTTATGAGCGGCAACAAAAATTACTCCTCAATCCTAGTACACAATTTTCAAAAATTTACGTTGTAATTGATGAACTGCTCGCTTTAGTCCAAGGCAGCTCGAAGCAGGCAAGAGATACCTTTTCTCAATTGCTTGGAACGATTGCCCTGTTAGGGCGTGAGACACAAGTCAGCTTGATTCTCATCTCTCAACGCTTTGACGCAACTGCTTTTGGTGGAAACACAGCCGTTCGAGAACAAATCAATTGCGCCATTATTCTAGGTGACATCAACACAAATACAACGCAGTTCTTATTGCCTCACGCTAATATTGATCATATTGTTGTCCCGACTGGCATAGGGACGGGGATCATCAAGTTTACAGATGATCAGCACAACAATCACATTATGCCACTATTGACGCCAACTTATGGATAAAGGAGCTTTTATTATTATGACTACTTTAAAAAATTCATTCAAATTCATCAACTTTTATAACATATTTTACATTTTACTCATACCCTTGCTTGTAACAGGTGGAAGCGGTCTTTTACTCAAATTATTCTTAGTTGTTTTTCAAACACCTATACTAATCACCAATATCTTTACTTTTCTTTCTGCTAAACTGTTAGCTCTCGCATTGAGACCGATTCTATTACTTGTTGGGATAACAGCGATAAAATGGTTGCCAAATCAAAAACTCAATATGTGGAAATCTCTTTATTACACAAATAAAATCAGAAGATTTGCATATACAACTACTGAAAAGTCTCTGAATATCGGACAAGAGAAGATTCCTTACAGCGTTGCCGATAAACGTCTTGCCAATCGCTCTCTATGGTCTTTAACAGTCGAATGTGAAGAAGATAAAATCATCACTTCTATAAAGTTACCTGTCAATCATAAAGCTATGAAAATGGTCAAAGATTTATTGCCCAATATTAAAAGTCAGCTGACAGAACTAGACCCAACCTATAGCTTTAACGACTTCACGCTTGAAAGCTACCGCGTTTATCAAGCCATTGGCACTCGCACTAAATAGGTGCTTCTGCGGCTTTGTCGGAACAGACAAAGAGCCGCAGAAAAGCACCCCATTTCAAACAGGAAGCAGGATAGAAATAGCGTAGTCTTTTCTATCTTGGTAACTGTTCCTAGCGCAGCCGCCGAGCTGGAAGGGCGGTTCCCGCTAATAGCGGGAAATTGTGACAGGAACTAATGGGGGGACTACGACCCCCCATTAGTTCAATAATCAATAATCAAATTATTAGAAAGATTGATATATTATGCCTTTAACAAAACGTTCTAACAAGTGGGCTTTTCTCCTCTACAAAGAAAGTGCGCCCGAAAACTATATTGACATTTTAGAAGAAATGCAAGTCCCTTATATTTTGAGCCCATGGCATGACCAAGACGTGGACAAAAAAACGGGTGAACTATTAAAAGCCCACAAACATGGGGCTCTCTTCTTTGATTCTTTAAAGAGCTATACGCAAGTATCCGAACTTCTTACCGAAAATCTAAACACTCCTAAAAGGGTGCAAATTGTCTTCTCTCCAACGGGAATGTTTGATTATTTTACTCATGCACAAAACCCAGAAAAAACACCTTATGATGTCGAAGATATCGAAAGCGGTGCAGGGTTTGACCTTGATCGGTTCTTAGTTGAACAACAATCTGAGCGCTTTATCAATGAAACCATTGACCTTATTAACGATTACAATTTCACCGAATTTCAAGACCTCGTGATCTATGCCAGATACAACAGCTCTCGCATGCTAACATTGATTATGACTAATACCTACTTTTTTACAAAATTTATAGAATCAAAACGCTATCGCACGAGTAAACACATCAAAGACGTGACCATCATTGACCAAGAAATGGATACAGACTAACTGCCTATGAAACCAACCACCCTACAAATTGACTTAAAAAATATTACGATACAACTACCACCCGATAAAATTATCGTTGACCGTTCCGAGTATGAAGAACTCAAAAAAATCTCCTCAAAAGGGCGTTATCTAACGCTCTCTGAGGTTTTAGAACTTCTTTCCGTCTCTCGTCCATGGCTGCTCGAAAACGTGCTTTATAAACCTGAAATTCGGAAGCAAATTGACATTGATAAAAATAGCAATGGATTTGTGAAATACCCAGATAATCAAGGTGGACGCTATTACTTTCTGGCAAGCAAAACCAAAGAATTTTTTGAGGAACATTTTGCAAAAATTTTTGAATTATGATAAGATAACCAAGATAAAACCTTGGTTATCGATTTCTTAGAAAAGAGGTAATCATGTCACTATACATTACGCAACGCGGAGGGAAAAAAGGGAAGTGGTCTTATCGTATCACTGACAAAAAAGGAAACTATATTACATCAAAATCAGGATTTAAAACCAAAAAAGAAGCTGAAATTGAAGGTTTGACCCAAGAAATTAAATTACATCAAGGAAAGGTCATTGATAAAAACATCAGTCTCTTTCAATTGTGGGAAAAATGGTACCATTTAAAAATCATCCCACTGAATAAAATGGAATCTACACAAAACAAGCATCGCTTGCGTGGGAAGTTTATTCAAAAATACTTTGGAGACTCACCTGCTGTATCCATCACATCAAGCCAATATCAAGCATTTATCAATAAATACGCTGAAACAAATTGTCGTGATAATGTCAGCCGCCTAAATGCAGAGATACGAAGTGTCCTTATTTTTGCTAGGCAAGATAAGCTCAGTATAGATTTATTCACAGAAGGAGTTGTACTATCTGGCAGAGAATCACCAAAATCTAAAAATGAAAGATATATCCATAGCTTAGAAGATTATAAAAAACTTTGTCAGTATCTAGAATATCTCCTCGATTATCAAGAATCCGTCATTCCATACCTCTTATATATCCAACTGAAAACAGGTATGCGGTTTGGAGAAGTTCTTGGCTTAACTTGGGATTGTATCAATATTGAAAATAAGACCGTTAAAACATATAGACGCTATGATTGCACAAGAAAACGCTGGACAAAAGCTAAAACAGAAACTTCTATCCGTGACGTTCCGATTGATGATACTACAGTCTCTATTTTACAAAAGCTAAAGGCTGAACAAAGGTATGTTTTAAGAAGCCATCAAGTTTCTAATCCAGACAAATGTTTGTTCTTTGATAAACAATCTGGACTACCCACAAATTCAGCAGTCAATAAACAATTAAAGAAGATACTATCTGAATTGTCTATTACTCCTTCAAATATGACTAGTACTGGTTTAAGACATACTTACGCAAGCACACTTCTGGCAATGGATATAGACATCTGGGCAATCGCCAAGAATATGGGACATAAAGATATTCAGCAAATCAGTGAGACTTACGGGCATTTAATCAAAGAAAAAGCTATCCGTGAGGACAATAAAATCCGTGACTTTTTCCACGGTTTAAGCCAGTAAAAACTATTTTGAACAAATTTTGAACAAAAATAAAAGAAACGCTGATTTATCAACGTTTGAAGCCTTTGAAATATGTCCCCTGCCGGAATCGAACCAGCAACTACTCCTTAGGAGGGAGTTGTTATATCCATTGAACTAAGGGGACTAGAGAAAAACTCTGCCAAGTGACAGAGTTAATTCCACATTAACGGCGAATTTCTTTGATACGCGCTGCTTTACCTTGCAATGCACGAAGGTAATACAATTTCGCACGACGTACTTTACCGTAACGAACAACTTCAATCTTTTCAACACGTGGTGTGTGAAGTGGGAAGATACGTTCAACACCTACACCGTTAGAAATTTTACGAACAGTATAGTTTTCTGAAATACCAGCACCTTTACGAGCGATAACCACACCTTCGAAGATTTGGATACGTTCGCGATTTCCTTCGACAACTTTCGCGTGAACACGAACAGTGTCACCAGGACGGAATGCAGGAATATCAGTACGAAGTTGACCTTCAGTCAAACTTTGGATTAATGGATTCATTTTTCTTCTCCTATCTTACTAATCTTACAGTTCAAGACCACAGCGGATTAGTCGTTTTCTAGTGCTTCCATTACGCACTAACTAATATCATAACAAATTTTATAAAAATTGTAAATGCCTTATTTGAATTATTTTTCTTTTTGGAAGGGTTATTGAAGAACTAAAGAAGCTGCTCCGATGACACCTGCATCATTTCCAAGCGTTGCAAGTGCAAGTTTTGTGGATGTACGCACTTGAGGGAAAGAATTTTCTTCATAGACCTTACGAACACCGTCTAGTAAAAATTCACCTGCTGCAGAGACGCCACCACCGATGACAATCGTTGACGGATTTAAGATAGATCCAATGTTGGCACAAGCAATACCAAGATAACGTGCAAAATTGCGATAAACAATGAGGGCTAATTCATCACCAACTTTAGCCAAATCAAAAACAATTTTTGCATTAACGTCTTCGCCATTATCAATCAGTTTTTTCAGCTCTGCATCACCAGCATATTCATCAGCGTAGCGACGCGTTAAATTAACTATACCTGTTGCAGAAGCTACGGTTTCTAAGCAACCTTTTTTACCACAAGTACAGAGAATCGGCTGATCAAAATCAACTGTGATATGTCCCAATTCTCCGGCTGCTCCAGCTACCCCATGCAGTAATTTTCCTTCCGCAACAATACCACCACCGACACCTGTTCCAAGTGTCATAAAGACAACATCTGGTTGGTTTTCACCAGCACCTTTCCAACGTTCGCCAAGCGCAGCTACATTCGCATCATTATCAATAAAGAAAGGAATGCCAGTCGCTTTTTCAATTTTTTCTTTTACGGGTTGAAGGGTTTTCCAGTTTAAGTTGTAAGCTCCGATAACAGTTCCTTTTTCACGATCCACTACACCAGGAGAACCCATACCAATTCCAATGAAATCTTCAGCTGAAAGGTCTAATAATTTCAAGCGATGGTTGATCGATTCAATCATATCATCAACAATATGACTGCCTTCATCTAAAATATTTGTCTTAATAGACCATTTTTCTTGAACTTCTCCTTCTTGGGTCAGAATCGCAAACTTCACAGATGTACCACCTAGGTCAATCCCAATAATTTTTTTAGACATGCTACTCTCCTCTAATAACTTTTTTCATTCTCATTATATCAGATTTTTTACGAATTGAAAAGGTTTGCATAGAACTTGAATAGTTTTGAACGACTTGTGCTGCTCTCTGCTCTCATTTTACAAGATAAATAAAAAATTGTACAATAACGATAGATGATACTAGTATTCATTTTACCTATAGTCAAAGCTGTCCAACTCATTGATCAAAAAGGAGACATCATGCTGAATTTACAACACTTGGAGCAACTCATTGTTTTCTAACAGGAGGGAACTTTGTCTAAAGCAGCCGAAGTCCTACTCATCTCTCAGCCATCCTTAACTCGAAATATGCAAATACTGGAAGATGAATTGGGAGTTATTCTTTTTGAGCGAAGAAAAAATAAATTAGGTTTTACGGAAACCGGTCATCAAATTGTTAAACTAGCCAAAAAATTCCTGAAACAAAAATTTCTCGATGATGTACAACATTTTGCATTAAAAGAAAGTATTATTTTTGGTGGCGTTAATGCACCGGAAGCCATCTTTGAACTGGAAAGTCGTATAAAAAAAGGCTTGGAGCAACACATTTAAATTGAGCAAAAGACGAGTGACGAATTGGAGAAAGCTCTGGACGATGAGAACGTTCACTTCATTGTAACAGACTATCCTATCAAAAAAGATCATATTCTTTCCATGGGTCTTTTCATGGGGCAACTTTACTTATCCGTTCCCTTGACTCACCCGTATGCCACACGAAAAGAGATAAAGCTTGCAGAATTGCTAATTTGACTATGCTGCTGCGCTCGGATCTAGGCATTTGGCAGCCATTAGTCAATCAACTGACGCAAACAAAGTTTATTGTTCAAAAAGATCGGGCAGCCTTTGTTGATTTAGTAAATGCTTCTGCATTACCAACTTTTTCTACCAATATTACTCAACAAAACACTGAAGAATCCACTGTGAATAGCCAACGTATCCAGATTCCTATCTCGGAAAAAGAAGCTACCAAGACTTTCTACATTTCCGTTTTGAAGAAGAACAAAGCTATTTTACAGGAGTTGGTGAAATGAAGAAAAAGACCTAAGCCTTTGGTTACGAGACTTAGGTCTTTTTATCAATTCTAAAATTAAAATCTATAAATTATTAAAAAGATGAAAATTACTAACCGCTTGGGAACAGCGGAAGTTGGGGGAAGTGGCGGTGTCTTTTTCTGGTGGTACCCCTTCTGTTGGGAATTCCAAATATTATAATGGTGAAATTCCTTTTATTCGTTCTGCTGAAATCAATTCAGCAATTACTGAGCTGTATCTAACAGAAGAAGGATTAAAAAATTCATCAGCAAAAATGGTAAATGTTGGTGATATACTTTATGCACTTTATGGTGCAACAAGTGGTGAAGTTGGTATATCAAAAATAAACGGGGCAATTAATCAGGCTATTTTAGCAATTAAACCTTACGATGCCTATAATTCTAAATTCATTGAGCAATGGTTGAAAAATCAAAAGAAAAATATCATTGATAAATATTTACAGGGAGGGCAAGGAAATTTATCTGCTGCTATTGTAAAAAATTGCTTATTCCTTTCCCCTCTCTCCCCGAACAACAAGCCATCGGCGATTTCTTTTCCACCCTAGACTGCTCCATTGCCCTTCATCAGCGTGAGTAATTTAACAGATTTTGGAGGTGGAATTATGATGACATTTACATCAGAGACTCTTTTTCATGAATATTTCAAAGAATGGATTAAGCTTTTTAAAGAGGGGGCAGTCAGAACTGTCACATTAGAAAAATACTACCATAATCAAAAGGAAATAGAAAGGTTAGCTAGCCGTCTGACATTGGGACAAATAGATCGAACAATCTATCAGCAGTTGCTAAATGCATATGCTTTAACTCATGAAAAACAAACTGTGATAGACTTTCATCATCAAGTCAAGGGGGCTATCCTTGACGCAGTTGATGAGGGATATATTCAGCGTGATCCAACGCGAAAAGTAATTTTCAAAGGGAAACCACCAAGACCTAAAAAAGCCAAATATCTGAATCAATATGAGCTACATAATTTATTATCTGATTTGAAATTGACAAATGAAATTAATTGGGATTGGTTGATTTTGCTGATAGCAAAGACCGGCTTGAGATTTTCAGAAGCACTAGGTTTAACGCCTGATGATTTTGACTTTATTCACCAAACTATTTCCGTAAATAAAACTTGGGATTACAAAAACCACACCGGTTTTCAACCAACAAAAAATCGCTCCTCCATTCGAAAAGTTCAAATTGATTGGCAGATTGGCATGCAGTTTCAACAGCTTGTAAAATCTATTGAACACGATGAACCGATATTTGCAACTGATACAATTTGCAATTCAACCCCCAATAAATGGCTGGAGCGTCACTGTAAAAAGATAGGGATTCCAGTTATCAGTATCCATGGCCTCCGTCACACTCATGCATCTCTTCTAATGTTTGCGGGAGTTTCTATCGCCAGTGTTTCAAGAAGATTGGGCCATTCGTCAATGACCACAACACAAAAAGTTTATATGCACATCATTCAAGAGTTAGAAAATCAAGATAATGATCTAGTTATGAGATATTTATCTGGACTAGTCTAGGGTAGTTCGGAATCATGCAATCTACTCACGCTGATGAAGGGCAATGGAGCAGTCTAGGGTGGAAAAGAAATCGCCGATGGCTTGTTGTTCGGGGAGAGAGGGGAAATTAAAATTTAAAGATGAAAAATCACTAAAACTTATACTTCTGCCATCTCTAATACCGTAAGTTACAGCTTCCAATCTCTTTATAAAGTCCCTACTAGTTAAAATATTCTTCCAAAATAAATCTGAATGTTCATCGAGTTTTACAAAATCAAGAATTGTGTATGCTGGAGAAGTAATACCTTCAATAATAGAATGAGCAAAGCCCCCTTGAAATGAGCGAAGGTGAATTACAAACTGTCCAGGTACGACCCTTTTGTAATTTTTCAAACTACTTTTATCATATTTTATATCTATGCCTACATCATCTCTTTTCACCATTCCCAATTCTTGGGAGGCAGACAAAACAGGCAAATCTGGATGATTTTTATCAGATACCGATTGAAAAATCTTATCTGACTTCCGCTGTTCCCAAGCGAAAAGAAAAAAGCAAGAAATTTTTCCTGCGTTTTCTATGTTACATCTCCACTCCCAGCCGACGTAATTGGTCTGCGATAAGGGCTTCTAATTCCGCTATTTCCGCTTCATCTTGAGCGATAAGGCGGGTTATCTCATCCAGATCTATCTCCTCTTCCTCTTCGAAAGTATCAACATATCGAGGAATGTTTAGATTAAAATCATTCTCTTTAATCTCTTCAAATGAAACTAGTCGAGCATATTTGTTCACATCTTGACGATTTCGGAAAGTTTCAATAATTTTTTCAATGTGAGTATTGTTTAAGGTGTTTTGATTCTTTCCCTTATCAAAATCTTTACTGGCATCAATGAAAAGAATGTCTCGATTTTCTTTATTTTTTCTGAAAACAAGGACAGTTGTGGGAATGCTTGTTCCATAAAAGAGATTGGCTGGCAGACCAATAACGGTATCCAAGTAATTCTTTTCAACTAGCGTCTGACGGATTATTAATTCAGCAGCTCCCCGAAAGAGCACGCCGTGCGGCAAAACAATGGCCATGGTACCTGTATCATTCAGATGGTAGACACTGTGGAGAATAAAGGCAAAATCCGCCTTAGAAGCAGGAGCTAATTTCCCATATTCTGAAAAGCGCGGGTCTTTTAGCTTGTTGTCAGCATTGTCCCATTTAGCAGAATAGGGGGGGGTGGCTACTACTGCATCGAAGCTGCGGGGATGGTCAACCCCTTTTTCGTCCGGTCCGTCCGGCCAATCACTTTCCAAGGTGTCAGCATTGCTCAGATTCATGTTACTATAAGTAACACCGTGCATCATCAGATTCATCCTAGCCAAGTTATAGGTCGTTGTATTAAGCTCCTGTCCAAAATACTTAATTGCTCCAGGCTTTTGACCATTTGGCAATTCATTCCCAACTGTCAGCAAAAGAGAACCCGAACCCATAGTTGGGTCATATACAGAAAAGGTACGCTCGGTTTGTTCAACCTTATCCGTGACAATCTTAGCTAGAATTTGACTAACTTCATGCGGTGTGTAAAATTCTCCACCTTTTTTCCCTGCTGAAGCCGCAAACTTCTTGATTAATTCTTCATAGATAAACCCTAAAATATCTCTACCGTCATCACTCTTGTAGTTAATATCATCCACTAATTTGACAATTCGATTGAGCGATTTTGCCCGATCATTGGTAGAAGAACCAAGACGCGTATCTCCCAGATTGATATCATTAAAAACTCCACGAAAATCCTGCACCGCTTCTTTGTTCAGTTCCGCATTGTGATTGAAATGGTCAAAAATTGTTTGATAATCGCTCGGGATAACCTCATTGTTTTCAATGCGAGCCAATAAAGAGAGCCATGTATCTTCAGGAGCAATCGCATACCCTAAACTAGACGCAATATCTTCCAGATAATCTGCCAACTCCTCACCCGTTGCCTGCTCTTTATACAGTTGGTTGATTGTCTTACCATCTTCTAGATCTAAAATAGCATTGTTAATCAGGTATTGCTCCTGATGCTCGGACAAATAGCGATAAAACATAAAGGCCAAGATATAGTTTTTATACACAGAAGCATCCATGTTCCCGCGCAGTTCATTGGCCATTGCCCATATTTTATTTGTAATTTCTTGTGTTTGTGACATATTATAAATCCTCAGTCCTGTATAAACTGTATCCCTCATAGTAATAACTATGATCAATCCCTTTCATGTAAAGTTCTCGGTTAGTTGTATCTCGCGTGAGAGCTTTTCTCAAGATATGTTTTATTTCAATATCCCTGATTGGACTTCGCTCCATCGCAAGCAGATAATCGTCCTTGTCCACCTTAGACCAATCAACAACCTGTCCTAACTCTTTTTTCAAGATTACATCCAACCAAATCCGCATGCTTCTACCATTCCCTTCTCGAAAGGGATGGGCAATATTCATCTCAACATATTTTTCAACGATTTCCTCAAACGTATTCTGAGGCATGGCAGACACATTTTCCAAGGAAGCCTCAAGATACATAACTGGTGCAAAGCGAAAACTTCCTTTGGCAATATTGACTGTACGAACCTTGCCCGCAAAATCATAAATTTCTGAGAACAAATAAGCATGAATGGCAGCTAGACTGTCATAAGAGCCAACTTCCAAGGTGTCTAAGAAGCCTGTTTCGAACATTTCAGCTGCTTTTTGCTTGCTGATTTTTTCCTCTTGCCGGGCTAATTCCGTTGAGTCTGTTAAATGCAGTTTATTTTCTAAAACCATACAGTTCTCCTTTCTTAAGGAAATATTTTTTGCAAAAGCGCCTTCTTACGAAGTTTCAAATGCTCAAGCTTACGTTGATGAAGGGCAATGGAGCGATCCAGGGTCTGGAAAAAGTCGCCGATGGCTTTTTGTTCGGTGAGAGAAGGAATATAAACTCCAAACTCATCCAGAAACGTTTTAATTACATGAGGAATATTCGGTGTTCTATACTTCTCATATATTATTTGTTGTCTTGATTTCAATTGTTGATAAATAAATAAGCTACTTTCTGAAATTGTATACGCTTTTAATGTAGAACCTAAAGCTCCTTCAAAACCATAATACAAAGTACCTGCCTGAGAACCATCCCATAAAATAATTACATCATCTAGATATGTATCTTTGACAGCATTAACCTTAACAATTTGTCCGCCATTCAAATATTCTGTATCAAGATATACAGACTCATCCCCAATCATATCAGCTTTTGCTTTGCCCTTTTTTTCAGCGCTCACCACCTCTCCCAACTTCCGCTGTTCCCAAGCAGGGGCATTTTTGAATTCTGGGAAGCGTAATTGTGGGATTCGCTCCTTGTTTTTCTCTTTTTCCACGTTCTTTCCTCTTTTTTTCTTAATTTGACTTTGTTAAAATTTTCATCATATCTGTAAAAAGACACCGGTGTTTTACGTCCAGTGCCCTTAAATAAGTTCCGAAAAACGTTACCGCTATTAATAATTTAATTATAACAGCTTTCACTATTTTTTCAACCAAAGCACCATTGTTACATCTCTTTTTCTTGCTACAAATGTTGAAATAAACTCCCGCCCCTTCCTTTACTTTTCCTCAATCAAAGTGTATAATGTAATTATAAAGATAACTTGAGAAGGATGAACGCTGGGTCCCAGAATGGGGTAGGTAGATGATACTGAGCATTCCTATGTGCCTGGGGTTATCTTTTTATTTTGATTTTTTAAGACTTTCAACAAATTTGTCGGGGGTCTTTTTAATTTCAGCAACAATAAATTCAACAAACTCTTGTAAATATGTATAGTTTTCAATATTCCCCACAATATGTTTATAGGAGTATTTAGGATTGTCTTTAATGTTGTAAAATTTAATCACCAGACCAAGCACATAGCTATTAAACCCTTTTTTGTATCCAAGGTTAACCTGTATCTTCTTGAGTCGCTCTTGAACAGCAGTAATGACATTCCCAAATGAATACTTATGAGTATCAGATGGATCTTTTAGTTCCTTTACAATTGAAACTTCGGTATCGGCAAAACGGTTGATACTTACCACAAAATCCGCCTCATCTTTTTTCTTAGTTATATATAAATTCTGACGAACATTGATAGCAAACTTCTCCGAATTATATTCTTTACTTAAGACATCAATTTCATTGGCTTGTCTGATAAATTTTTCCGCAATTTCAGGAGGATACTTCAACTTGATTTCTTCATTTGTCAACGGTTCGTAGTTGACACTTAGTGTTAGAAAGTTTTGTGCGATATACTCTGTTACATCTCGATTGTGAAACCTTTCCATCTCAGTAATAAAGTTCAAAACACACGCTTGAAATAACGGTGCATATTTCACTTCATAATCTTCTGTAATATAGTGAGTGCTAATGTTCCGTAGCTCAATGATTCGCTCCAAATTTAATCGAATTCTTGTATTTTTATCAGAATAAATCTTCTTAACAACCGATTCAAGACTCAGAGTCCTATCGTTTTTATCCTTGAAATAGATTGATATATTTCGATTTAACATCTCTGCTTTCAACATCAATTCCCAAGCATTGCATATAAAGAAACTAAATCCCTCTATTCGATAACGTATGGTTGGTTTATTATAAATTTCTAATCCCATAATAAAAGCCTCAACACTTTTATCAACCAATCTTTTACTTAAGTCTTCCAATGTATCTCCTTTTCTTTCTCCCCCATTTAACTGCCTTCCAACTAACTCTTGCAACAAAAACGGCTCAGCACTGGTACGCTTGGAATTTTCCAGAGGCGGAGCTAAGCCGTAATCCTAGCTCTATTCTACGTTTATTTCGATTATTTGTCAATCTCATCTCTCTGTCAAATCGTCCGCCAGCTGGTAAATGGCTTGACGCAGGCTATTCCGGTATTTGATCTTTGAGAGAGCTTGAACAGCGTCATCACTAGCCATGACTTTATAATTGCTGCTGGCTTGGGTCACAATATCTTGTATCTGCCCTGTATCATCCAGATCTTGCTGCCCAAAGCGGTGACGGCTAAACAACTGACGCATTTGACTGCTAGTGATAACATCCGTAATTCCCCACTTCAAACGAAAATCAAGCAGCGTCCGGTCGAGACTGATAATACTTGCCTCTTGAATAATACTCTTGCTATCATCTTCATTCAATTTAGCGGGATAGTGGAACTCACTGCCAGCCGGAGGGAAGTGTCCTTTGATAATCATATCTGCTGCATCCACGATCTGTTGAGCATAGCTCCGATCGTCCAAACCATTGGCAAACTGATTGATTTTTTCCTGTGTTGCTTCTGCCTCTTCTATCCGACCTTCGTGTACCTGATTCAAGAGGGCTTCTACCAATTCTGTCAGATAGTCGTAGTCAACCTGAACATCCTTGATATGCGTCATCCGCAGCTCAATCTGATAGAAAGGAATTTTCTTTGCTTTAGAAAGGTGCGTCTTGAGCTCATTTGTCAAAACAGTCGTCAGCATTACTTCTTGCGTGCTTGTCATGCCCAGAGCTTCAATGAGATCATCTGGGTTATCATAGTCGAAACCTTCTACTACATCACTATCTGGATTATAATCATATTGCTTCAATTTAGCAATGCCAGCATTATAATTCTGAAGCAACTCCAACATTTTTTCCTTTTTCTTTTCAGAAGGTGGAAGTTGGGTGAAAGATTCCGTCATCTCTGACAGAGTTTGAACGATTTGCTTCACTTTGTTAAACAGTTCTCTAAACTCTGGCGCAGTAATGCCATCTTCCTTATTTTGCTCGTGGAGTTCTTTGTCTGATAATTTGGCAGAATCCTTGTTGGCGTAGATAGCCAATGCCTTATTCATCAGCTTTTCATTCTGAGCAGGCCAGCGATAATTCACCACGCGCCCCCATGGTTTTTCCTGCATGTCTGAGACACGATTCGTTCGTGAATATGCCTGTATCAGCCCAGCACCTTTCAACGTGCGATCGACATACAGTGTATTGAGCTCTGGAGCATCAAATCCCGTCAGAAGCTGATCAATCACAATAACAAGATCTAGAAACTGTCCATCTGCGGCCGTTTTATTCAATCGTGAAGTGACATCTTCAGTGTAGCCTGAGACGTTGTCTAAACCAAATTTAGTGCCAAAAGTAGCATTATAAACCTGCATAGCTTCATGTAGCCCTTTATTGGTAGCTACCATGCTATCATTGTTAGAAGCATTAAGGCTGAATGTGACTGCTACTTTCAAAGTTTGACTCTCTTTTCCAGCTTCGAGCAACTCTTGATTAACTCGCTGAAACTCTCTAAAATACATCATCGCCATTGGCGTGCTTGCTTTCCCGCCTCCGACATGAGTAGTCAAGAGAGCATTGTATTTACCGTCACTGGAGCGATTACGCCAGTTAGTAAAAATATCCTTTACAACTTCTTTCACATGGTCTTCATTTTCATCATAAAAGCTGGGTTCCACAGCATCATCCATATCTTCTTGCGAGAGATTGGCGATTTTTTTCTGAATCTGCTCCTCGGACCACATTGGATAGCGTTCCCGATAGAAGGCTGGAAGGTAATTTTCCTTCATTTCTTCTTCGCTAATGGTGGTCTCAAAGTCGACTTTAAATCCTAATACATTGCGATCCGCAATCGCCTCACGGATGGTGTAGGCATGCAGCAGTCTACCAAAAACATCCTCTGTCCGCACTTCTTTTCCCATATCGTCAAACATCGGTGTCCCCGTGTAGCCAACCCAAGCTGCTCGCTTAAAGGCTTTTTGAATATCTGAGAAAGAGCTGCCGCCGGTTGACCGGTGTGCTTCATCTACTACAAAAACTATATTTTTCTCAGGTGATTTAAAGGACTTACGATTGATGAGTGTGTTCAGTTTTTGAATCGATGTGATAACGATACCATTCTCTTTTGATTTTAACTTTCGGCTTAAATCAGTTGTATTTTTTGTATCAAAGATTTTACCATCGTCTTTTTCACCCGCTCCATCTGGATCATAGGCTTGATAATTTTCGGTTGTCTGATTGGTAAGCGCAATCCGGTCTACGACAAAGACAACCTTATCAATCTTAGGCATACGGCTAGCTAGCCATGCTGTTTTAAAGCTGGTAATGGTCTTCCCAGAGCCCGTCGTATGCCAGATATAACCTACTTTATTAGCTCCCATTTCAAAATCAACCTTTTTCAGTCCTTCAATGACCTCCTGAGTGGCATAGACCTGATAGGGACGCATCACTTTTAGCATCTGTTTGTTTTTGGTTCCATCCAAAATCATATAATTGGTCGCCATCTGGTGCGCCATTGGAATAGAGAGCATGGAGTCCGCAAACTCTTTCCAATTTCGAACAATGCTATTGTCACTTTTACGCTGCCAGTTAAAAGCAAAATCCTTGTTAAACTTATCTGCAGTTGTGTTCGCCATGTACTTGACATTATTTGGTGTAATGGCAACTAAAATTTGTACAGTTGAAAAAATATCGCGATATTGATTTTCTTCAATATACTGGTGCATTTGGTTGAGTGCTTCATTGACATCATGAGTATCCTTTTTTTCTTCGATCTGGATAATTGGCAAGCCGTTGATCAGAAGCGTTGTATCAAAACGACGATCCTGCTTTCCAGCAATAACTGCAGGCCGCTCAATCTGACTGACTATCTGATAAATGGTGTCACCTGCCCCAATCTGTCTTTGGTCAAAGACAGTCAAAAATATATGCTGTCCGTCATCTGAGTCAATCCCAATCTCTGAAATGCCATTCAGCCCATACAAAAACTGACCTGCCGCATATGGCGTGTGAAGCTCTGAGATAATCGCCTTCACTTGAGCAAACTCAGTCGTGCTAAGTGGACGTTGCAATCTTTGATAATTGTGCTGCTCCAGTATCTTCTTGAAATTCTCCCAGAGCGCCTCCGTTGTTTTAATGGACGGTTCATAAGTCCATAATTTGGTTTTCGTCACATAATCTGCTATCCGATCATGAACTGTCGAATCACTTGTACCTTGATTAATCGTACCTGTCGACAAATATTCAATAAGTTCTTTCTCAAATTGCGCTTCTTTCATGGCTGCTTGCCTCCTTCAGTTGAAATAGTAATCGTTTCGTTTTGAGTTCTATTAAGTGTTTTTGAAGTGCTTCTAAATGAAGTTGTTTTAAATAGAGTTTTCCTATTAAGGATTGACGCTCAATAGTCGGTAATGCTGGCAATCGTAACTCTTTTACTTGTTTTACTGTGTATTTTAATGTTGAAGAACCTTGTAAACTCAACTGAAATTGATGTTTAATGCTCAAATCTTCATTTAAAAGATAGACGATATAACTTGGTATGACAGGAGTATCTACAACTAATCTAAGATAGTTCTGAGTGATTAAGAAGCCTGCGTGATTCTTCCCGACAATTGCCGCTTTCCCGGATATCAAACTAAACACAATATCTCCTTCTGCAACTGTCAAAACAGGATCAAAGGTCCGAATGCTCTTTGTTTCACTCTGATTCATTTCTATTTGGGATAAATCATTTTCCAGCTCATTTTGTCCGTAGAAAAAATAGAGGGGAGCAGCCTTATCTACAGTTTCTTTAATTCTAAATTGAGGAGATCCACTTTCAAATGTGATGAATTCTGTCACCTTTACCATAAAATTGTGCCTTTCCGAAATTACTATATCTATCGTTACAAAATTATTCTACCACTAATCAAAAATTTGTCAAGTGTTTTTTGTAATTTTAAAAAACTACAAAATAAACAAATTGAAATAGGGCATATCTACTCCGAGATTAGCCATTAGCGATATAAGGATTTGAGAAATTAAAAAGCCCAACTCAATCAAAATAAAAAGTTAGGCTTTTTATTGGTACTATTGTATTGTAAAATAAGATGATTAGTTAAAATACTTGCCCTTTATATACAGACCTATCACCAAAATATTTTCTAATAGAAATATCACAAATACGATTAATTTAACATATTTGTTTGGAAATAACAATGCAATAATTGGTAAGATAAAATAGCTAGCAAGAACAAATAGACTAAATTTTGGAGTTAACATTAGATAACCTTTCAAAAATTATAATAAAGCATTCTTTACATTATATTACTTACATATATAATAATCTTCTTCAAGCGAAAATCAAGCAATTATACCCAATTGTTATTAAAATGTTATCTGAATGAAAACTAACATAGTTATTTTCTGAAATCAAACGAAAATCCTGTTCTCATTTTCTCCCCAGAAATCCTAAAAAGAGATCTACTGTGCTGGCTTCTTGATGATTAAAGAAAAGGCTGGTTTGGGTATCCATACTTGCAATCTTTGTCATATCTTCTGCACTGAGTTCAAAGTCAAAAACATCAATATTTTCCTTCATTCGCTCAAAACGTGAATACTTAGTCAAGCAAACAATTCCCCGTTGAACTTGCCAGCGAACCATGACTTGTGCAGTGGATTTACCATGCTTATCAGCAATACTTTTGAGAATTGGATTGTTGAGAATGTCACCACGACCTTCTGCAAAAGTAGCCCAAGATTCAATTTGCACCTTATTTTTTATCATATTTTCTTGTGCGAATATCTGTTGATTCAGTGGGTGAGTTTCCACTTGATTGACTTGTGGTGTAATTTCATTGAAAGCTACAATGTCGCTGAGACGATCTGGATAGAAATTAGACACACCAATCGCTCGAAGTTTTCCTTCTTTGTAAAGTTGTTCCGAAGCACGGTACACGGTAGGCACCATAATAGTCACCAAAAGGTTGGTGGAGCAACATAAGATCCAGATAATCTAACTCCATTCTGTCAAGAGATTCTAAAACTGAGGCATAAGCCTTGTCGTATCCATAGTTGGATAACCAGACTTTACTAGTGATGAAAAACTCTTTGCGATCAATCCCAGACTCTCTAATCGCCTCGCCTACTTCCTTTTCATTGGCATAGGCTTGAGCAGTATCAAAATGACGATAACCTGCCTTGATAGCATTTAGCACAGCACTCTTGGTATCTTTGGGAGCAATTTGGTACACTCCAAAACCTAAAATTGGAATTTCGACACCGTTGTTTAAGGTTATATTTTGCATGTGATTTCCTCTTTTCGCAATTTTTATCATAAGTATAACGCTCTTTTCAGAAAAAGTACAATAACAAAATTGCAGAGTGGTATGCAAAAAATGAATAGCAAATTATCGTCCGATTCATAATTTATAACAACAAAAAGAGGAGATTAGGATAGATGACCATGATTGTGTCAGCAGCCCTAGGCGTCTGTCCTACTCCTTCTCAATTTCTTTGATTTCGCTGGTTTTGTCTATCTACAAGGCGCTCTTGAACTAAGAAGACAACCTCATCATTGGTTGGCAAGTCCGAGTGCTGGGCATCCGCACCTGTGACTGTGGTTTCAGTATAGTGCGCCGCTTGTCCTTGATAAATATATTTCCCTGCACTCACGCTCGTATCTGGTACCAATTCGTCTGAATCATAAGTAATGGTTCCTGCAACAGAATACATAGCTAAAGTGGTCGGAATATTTTCACGATTTTTAATGAAATCAGCTAACATCTCAGTTTTATTGTTGATATTGGTTTCAGTAAAGTTATAAGGCGTCCCGATTGTCATCAACTTCTTCAATTCCACATCATAGCTGCCGAGGTAATTTTCAATAAAAGCTGTGTAAATTAAACCACCGTTTGAGTGACCCAAGCCCTTAAAATTATTGAAATTGTATTTTCCTTGGAGATTTTCAAAGGCAGTGTCAACCATTTTGGCTTGTTTTTTGATGTTACTATAGCCATCTTTATTATTTTCAAAACCAATCACAATAATTGGCTCATTATCATTCGCTGCGATAGAGCCGCTATATGTAATTCGTCCGTCATTCCAGACCTTAACTTTGAGCAAGCTATGCTTCACGCCGCGACGTCTTTGATTGAGCTTTTGAACCAAGCCATCAAAGCGGTTTTCCGTAGCAGAACTACCTGGTATCATAATGATTGGCGACATCCGAGCATTATAAAATTTAGCAATTTGATCAATATTTTTTCTCGTCCAACTATAAGAGGGAACTGCTAGTCCTATCAAAAAAATTAGAACAATTAGTAGCACTATTTTTACCTTTTTAGTCATGTTCGCCTCCTTTCTGATCCATTTGTCTGAGTTCCTCATGAATCCGGTCATTAAATCTCACAAAGGGGATATAAAGGAGAACATCAATAATAAAAATGAAAATTCCTACTGCTAATGCTCGCAAACTTCCACCTGTCCCAATAAAAGCATAGAGTACACTTGGCGCTCCGCTAGGAACTGGATAAACAGCCGGAGGCATTATTCTAAAATATAGAAAAATACTAGCTACAAAGACATTCAGCATGGGTACGAGGATAAAAGGGATTAAAAATAGAAAGTTGAAAAATATAGGAATCCCAACCATAAAGGCTACACCATGGTTGAAAAGTGAAGGAAAAATACTTTTCAAACTCACATCTCGGTCTTTGTCACTTCGAGATTTCCAGAGAATAGCTACGAGAAGAGCTAAAACTCCGCCCAGACCTGAAAACGTTCCATAAGCATCATACAGATTGGTCGTTGAAAAGAGATAAGGTACCCCTGTTGTAGTATGATGTTTCAAAGCATAATTGAGATTATCCAAGGCAGAGGAGTCATTGACAAACGGCAGGTCATTAAATGAATTACTATTTCCAATCCAAGTACTAAAAGTCCGTAAGGCAGTATTCATTTCAATGACAAAGATATTGTTTCTATTGACAATTAAGCCTGACAAAAAATTTGCAATTGTTGAAAAAACATTGTGTCGATTGCCCAGATTAATGAGAAAACTAACCAAGACAGCCAGAGCAAACGAGCAAAAGATAGGGCGCAACGTTTTAGGGTAATAAATAAAATGCTCATCTACAATGTGGTCATCATTCGGACTTGAAAATCGAAAAATTTGTCCCACCACATAACCAATCAATATCGCAACAATTAGATTGATATTGACAGGAAGATTGATTTTCGTCAAAGCGCCGTCATTTAAAACCACCGAAAATAATTCGCGCGAATTAACTAATAAGCTAAAAATAAAGGCTGTAATCCCAGCTGTCCCCGTACTACGACCATAATAACCAGCTGTGTATTTTGCACTAAAATAAGTCGCTAATGGGCCCGACAGCCCACCTATCAAAGCAGTACAGTTTGTCAAAACCAATCCAATTGTCGAAAAATACGGAAACCAAGAGCGAACGTTGAATAGGTTGTTAATATAACCATTTACTGAAAAAACCGACTCTGACAAAACCATTGTTGTCGTTGTTAGCAAGAAAAAAGGAAATAGTGATACCAAGGTTTTTTGCGTAATTTTAATAAAACTATTCCGTCGAAAAGCAATCATCTTTTTCAGTAAATATTGATTTACAAATTTTTTTCTACCTAATTTATTGAAGATCATAGCTTGATTGTAGCATAGTTGAGACAACAATTCAATTAGACTAAGTAAAAATAACATGCTAAATATTTTGACGAATAACCATAGCAAATATTCAATAGTTTGTAAGTTAAATCTAAAAAGGCTCAGATAAAAATCCAAGCCTTAAAACATTTAAACTTACCCTAATTTTCTTGTAAGATATTTCTGTGATTGTGCGGAAAGAGCACTGATAATCGTTCCCACAGCCCCAGCACCTGTGAACAATAATAGCAAACCAAGATTTGTCCAATAAGAGATATGTACTTCATTGCCATTTAAGATATAATTTATCAGATAAGTAAAAGCGGTAAAAACATCTGCTCTTTCTGCTTTTGCAAGCTGAATTGCATAGTCAAATTGGTGCGCAACCAACATCATGATAAGCATAAAAACAACACTAATCGCGATACCAACTTTAGACAACTTTTTACCTAACAATTCGTACCCTTTTACTGTACAAACTCCCATGACAATTCCTGAGACAACAGCTACATAACCAAGTTGAGCAATCACTAAGGTAACAATTCCCCCTATCAAGCTTCCCAGAAATGCCCCTACTGTACCTGCTAAGATACTTTCTTTTTGATGATCATAAGCTTGATTGGCGATAGACAAATCCGAACTTAATTCCTGAAAGGCTTCTGGTGAAAGAAGCAACAAATTTCCTCCTACCTGATAAACATCCACTTGTCCTGCTTTTCCTGTCTGCTCGCACACATTTGTAAAATTTCTTTCTTTCAAAAAAGAGATAATATCTTGTAAGCCCTGACGAATATGCTCACGTGTTTTTCCTTTGGTCATACATACTTTAATATAAAAGCTTTATTTATACAAATTAACTTGATAGGTTTTCAATGCCTTAGAAGACTTCGTCAACTCTTTAAATTCTTCCAAAGAGGGTAACGCTTCGCCATTTTTTACCGAACAACAAATACGGTATTGATTTTTTTGATTCATTTGTTCAATATAGAAAGTATAACCATCTTTCTGTCCAAAAATAACGGTTGATGTTTCATCAAGCTGCAATCCCAACTCATCCGCAAGTGCCTGCAAATCAAGTTTATTCATAATTACACCCCTTTATATATTCTTTATTTGTTATAGCATACATTTGAATAAATAGACAAGAGGGAATTTTTTGTAAGAATATTAAAAGAGGTTAGGACAAAAATTCCCAACCTAAAAGCATACTATGTAATAAATCAACGATGCAGCGACTGATTGCTCAAAGTACTGCCTTGAGGTGGCAGATAGAGCTTTCCAAGCGGGTTCACTTTTCAAGCTCGGAAGAGCCACTTTTGGCGAAAACTTCGTTTTCCTTATCTGCCACTTCAATAGGTGCTCAGACTATTGAGCAACCTTACGAAAGTAGGATTACGAACTAAATTTTCGTTTCATTAGTTCTGTTCTCCTCCTCTTCACTCTTCTCATTTTTCTACTCGAACGCCTTGGCAATCAACTTGAAGTTCAAAAACTTGTCCTTTAAATTGTTGCTCTTCTATTTTCTCTTTTATCATATTCGACTGTTCTTTTGGTGCTAGAACCATCACAGTAGGTCCTGCTCCTGATAGATAAGTCGCATACGCACCGTTTTTCTTTGCCAACATCTTGATTTTTGGAAATTCCTTAATCAAACCTTGGCGAAAATGCTCATGAAAACGGTCGGACTCAATAGCACGCCCCGCTGTTACCATATCGCCCTTCATTAAAGCGGCAATAGCCACATTCGCTACAGAGCTTGCAGTGACAGCTTCACGATAAGATAAACCTTTTGGAAGAACGCTACGGCTGTCTTTAGTACGCAATTCATAATTTGGAACATAGGCAATAAAGCTTACTTCTGGAAATTCCGTCACTACAGTTGAAACTTTCTCGTTTAAATAACTAGAAATCGTCAAATTACCATAAATAGCAGGTGCTACATTATCTGGATGTCCCTCAATTTTCGTCGCAAAATTCAATTTTTCAGCATTTGACAACTGCAAATTTGCCAATTGATTTGCAAGTTCAATCCCTGCAACAATAACGGAACTAGAAGAACCCAAACCACGCGCTAAAGGAATATCACTTGTCATTTTTAAATGATGAGGTTGAATAGCTGGAGCAATTCTGCGCGCCACTTTAATCAATAAATTCCGTTCATTTGAAGGAATACGCCGCTCCAAATCATGCTCAATTAGCCAACGGTCGATTTCTCCCAAAACTTCAATGGTTAGATATTTACTGACAGCTACACCAACCGAGTCAAATCCCGGACCAATATTTGCGCTCGTTGCAGGTACAATAATTTTCATTTTATTCTCCTAATACTTTGAAGGTGTTCAATAATTTAAAATCAGAAGTTGCCTGCAATTTTCGAGTGACATTTTCTAGCTGCGTTTTGTTGACAGCATGGGTAATAATCACAACACGTGCGGTATTTCCGTCTGTTTCTTGTTGCAGAATTTGTTTAAAGGAGACATTTTCAGCATTAAAAATTTCTGCTAAGCGTAAAACTTGTCCTTTCGCATCAGGTGCCAATATCGAAAAGTAGTACGGGCTCTTACGATCTTCTGGTTTAGCCAGAACTAATTCACGCTGAAACTCATTAAAGGCTTTTCCAACAGTTCCTTCGTTAATCCGTCGAACAATCCGAATAATATCTGCGACAACACTTGTTGCAGTGGGTTTTTGTCCCGCACCTGGACCGTAATACATCGACTCACCAATACCGATAGAGTCTACAAAGATTGCATTCATCACGCCATTCACACTAGCAAGAGGATGAGTTTTTGGTAAAAAGGTCGGTGTGACTTCTGCAGCGAGACCTGATTCCGTTTCTTCAATGGAACCAACTAATTTGACAACATAGCCTAATTGCTGCGCAACCGCTACATCTTCTGGTGTAATATTGCGAATGCCTTGGTGGGCGACATCTTCAAATTTAACCGTCATTCCAAAGGCAAATTGACTTAAAATAACCATTTTATATGCAGCATCAATTCCGTCCACATCATTGGTTGGGTCACTTTCTGCAAATCCAAGTCGTTGTGCTTCAGCAAGTGCCGCCTCATAAGACCAGCCTTCTTCTACCATTTTGGTCATCATGAAGTTGGACGTTCCATTGACCACACCGAGAATACGCGTAATTTTATCAGAAGCTAGGGAATTAACAAGCGTGCGTAAAATCGGAATTCCTCCCGCTACTGTCGCTTCATAATAAAGAGCTACCTTGTGTTTTGCAGCAATCTCAAGCAACTCAGCGCCATGAACTGCCAGCAAGTCTTTATTTGCAGTGACAACATGCTTACCTGCCTCTAACGCTTGAGTGATGAAAGTTTTTGCTGGTTCAATACGCCCCATCAACTCAACAACAATCGTTACTTCTTTATCATTTACAATTTCGTCAATCGTTGTGACAAAATTAAAATGATTTCCTGCTGCTAACAAGCGTTCTTTTTCAGCATCATCTTTTACCAATACTTTCGCAATTTCAATTTCTGAATGAGCTGCTTGCACAATCTTTTCACTATTTTCTTTCAATAAAAATGGAACACCACTAGCAACTGTCCCAAAACCAAGTAAAGCAATTTTAATAGACATGACTACTCCTTGAGATTTTATGCTTTTTATTATAGCAAATAAACTTATTTTTTTCTAGTAAGCAGACTTCAGGATTTTTATAAAAATAATAGAAATCTATTTTAAAAAATTGTGAACGGTTAGTCAGAAATATGGTAAAATATACATAGTGATTTAAAAGTAAAAGGAGTTCCACATAATGGGAAAACATTCTGGTAATCGTTCTGTACGAAATCGTATTCGTAAGAGGAGACAACGGCGTGCTATTATAAGCTTTATCTTATTGGTTGTTCTGGTGATTGCAGGAACATTTATGTGGAAACGCTCTGGAACAAATCTGGCTAATAACCATACAAGAACTGCCACTTCAAAAGTGAGAAAATCTTCTACTTCTCAAGCAACTACTAAAGAAATATCTGGATCTAGTGAAAAAGTAAGCAAAGTGAAATGGATAAAGCAAGATCAGCCTGTTAAATTCCCTATTTTGATGTACCATGCGATTCACAATATGGATCCTTCTGAAGCAGCAAATGCTGGTTTGATTGTCTCGCCTGAAACGTTTGAAAGTCATTTGAAAGCTCTAAAAGACGCTGGCTATTATACTCTCACGCCAAAGGAAGCCTATAAAGTTTTGACTGAAAATGTCCTTCCGAAAAATAAAAAAGTCGTTTGGTTGACCTTTGATGATAGTTTGAGAGATTTTTACACCAATGCTTTCCCACTTCTTCAAAAATACCAAATGCGGGCAACCAATAATGTCATTACTGGTTTTGTCGAAAATGGGCGCGAGGATATGCTGACGCTTGAGCAAATCAAGGAAATGAAGCAAAAGGGAATGTCTTTTGAAGATCATACCGTTAACCATCCGGATTTATCCCTTTCAAGTGCAGAAACACAAACGACAGAATTGCAAGCCTCTAAGCAGTATCTAGACAGCAACCTATCACAAAATACAACGACGGTTGCTTATCCTTCAGGACGTTATAGTGAAACAACGACACAAATTGCTGAAAGCCTCGGCTATAAAATGGGATTGACAACCAACAACGGACTAGCTTCTCTTAATGACGGACTTTTAACCCTCAACCGTGTTCGTATCAATCCAACAACGACTGCACAAGACTTATTAAATGAAATTGCTACAAATTAAAGAATAGGACTTGGCTCAAAAATGAGCAAGTCCTATTCTTTTTTCTTTTGTGCTAATTTCTCACGTTCCAAGCGAAATTTTCGGTTCGGATTGAGTTTGTTAAAAAGTTTTTCGAGATTTTCTTTATTCCAAACGTCAGCTGCAGAAACGAAATTGCCATTTTTATCACGAAAGGATATTGGTTTATCACCCATAAAATCGCTCCTTTTTAGTCTACAAATTCAAATTCAAATTTGCCGATACGAACCAAGTCACCATCTTTAGCACCACGCGCCCGTAATGCTTCGTCTACCCCCATACCACGTAGTTGCCGTGCAAATTTCATGACAGCCTCCTCACGGTCAAAGTTTGTCATGGTAAAGAGTTTTTCCAACTTATCACCAGATAAAACCCAGACAGCGTCATCATCGCGTGAGATTTCAAATGCTGGAGTATCTTCATCAAAGCCATAGTAGGCTTCTTCTTCCATTTCGGACTCATCATAAAGCAGAAATTCAGGTGTTTTATCAAGCAATTCTGCAGTTGCATCCAAAAGCGTTGACAAGCCTTGTTTCGTCAAACTTGAAATTGGAAAAATCTGTGGCAGTTCATCAAATTCATCATAATTTGCTACTAATTTTTCTTTAAAGACTTTTAGATTCTCTGCACTTTCAGGCATGTCCATTTTATTAGCAACAATAATCTGTGGACGTTCCATTAAGCGAAGATTGTAGGATTCCAATTCCTTATTGATAGCAAGATAATCTTCGTAAGGATCACGTCCTTCACTAGCTGACATATCAATGACATGCAAGATGACACGAGTTCGCTCAATATGGCGAAGGAATTGTGTTCCAAGTCCTACACCTTGGCTGGCTCCTTCAATCAAGCCAGGCAGGTCTGCCACAGCAAAGGATTCACCGGACTGCGTCCGAACCATTCCAAGATTAGGTACAATAGTTGTGAAATGATAAGCGCCAATTTTCGGCTTAGCAGAAGTGATAACACTCAAAAGAGTGGATTTCCCAACAGACGGAAACCCAACCAAACCAACATCTGCCAAAATTTTCAGTTCCAACTGGAGTTCACGCTCTTGTCCCGGTTCACCGTTTTCAGAAATTTCTGGTGCTGGATTTTTAGGCGTCGCAAAGCGAATATTGCCACGACCGCCACGACCGCCACGAGCTACGACGAACTTTTGCTCATTTTCAATCAAGTCTGTCAGGATTTTCCCTGTTTCAGCATCACGAACGGTTGTCCCTTGTGGTACATGAACAATCAAATCTTCTGCACCACGACCGTGCATTCCCTTGGTCATTCCCTTCTCACCAGACTGAGCCTTAAAATGACGATTGTAGCGAAAATCCATCAAAGTGCGAAGCCCTTCATCTACGACAAAAACAACATTGCCGCCACGACCACCGTCACCGCCCCAAGGTCCACCATTTGGGACATACTTTTCACGGCGGAAAGCTACCATGCCATCACCGCCATTGCCAGCCTTGACTTTTATCTTAGCTGTATCCAAAAACATACTCATATTTTTCTCTTCTCTCGTTTTTCACTCTAAAAAAACGCTCTTTCAAGCGTTTGAGGATTAGAAATTGCTCAAAGCACCAAGTGCACTTGCAAAGATTGCTCCAACCGTTACCAATAACATGATAACAACTACAATCAAAGTCAATTTTTCAAATCCTGTTTTTTTCCGTTGTCCATTATCACCAAAAGCCACGATATTACCTCTATGTATTTAATTTGTTCTCTTAATTGTAACATGAAGGTGAGAGTTTTTCAAATGCTAGCTGAAAAGAATGCATTTCAATTGCAAATTTCCGCAAAGAAAAATCCAGCAAAGTTCCTACTGGATTTTGGTATCAAACATTGTAACTATCAGGATTGTCAAAGACTGTTTTCAAGTTGTTTCTATCATTATCTTAACATAAGCCAACTCACCCTATTATCATAAAATGAGCATTATTTCACAAGACCTATAGACTCAATGAAGCGCATAAAAGCCGCTTGCCCCTCTTTTGTTCGCTTGTAAACACCCGCATCTTCCAAGACGCTTTTAAAAATCCGACCGACTGAAGCGCGCACGATTGTTTGCGCTGATTCTAGTGTTGCATCTGGATGATGAGCTTTTAACTGGTCAGCCCATGCCTGATGATAAGGAGCCACTTCTTCTCTTTGTCCCAAAAGAAATTCTTCAACTTCTTTTAATTCATTTTTCAAACGAGGTGGGAGAATCGCCAAACCCATGACCTCAATCAAGCCAATATTTTCTTTCTTGATGTGCTGAACATCTTTATGAGGATGATAAATACCATCTGGATGCTCTTTTGACGTTTGATTGTCCCGCAGAACCAAATCTAACTCAAACTTACCATTTTTTTGACGTGCTATTGGAGTAACCGTATGATGTAGTTCACCATTTGACTCAGCTACAATCTGAACAGTCGAATCGGAGTAACTGCACCATTTCTGTAAAATTTTATCCGCCAAATCTATCAATACGGATTTATCAGTTGATTGCAACCTTAAAACCGACATGGGCCAGTTGACAATACCAGCTTCTACATTTTCAAAACCTGCAAAGATGAAAGTTTTGTCCAGCTCTGCCTTTTCCATAGGAAAAGTATGTCGTCCACCTTGATAATGGTCGTGAGTGAGAATGGAGCCTCCTACGATAGGAAGATCCGCATTGGAGCCTGCAAAATAACCCGGAAAAGTCTCTACAATGTCCAAAAGACGTTCAAAAGTAGCACGACTGATAGCCATAGGAGTATGCTTGCTATCTAAAAAGATACAATGCTCATTAAAATATGCATAGGGCGAATACTGAAAGCCCCATTCTCGTCCGGCTAAATCAAAGCGGATAATTCGATGATTCACTCGCGCTGGATGATCTAGTCGCCCTTGATACCCTTCATTTTCAAAACAAAGCTGGCAGGCTGGATAGTGGCTCGTCTTGGCTTTCTTAGCTGCTGCAATTTCCTTGGGATCTTTTTCTGGCTTAGAAAGATTGATCGTCATCTCCAAATCACCATATTCAGTCGGTATTTGATAGGCAATATTCTTAGCAATGGCTTTGACCTTGATATAATCATTGCGCTTACTAAGCTCATAAAAATCAGCAATAGCCCGCTTGGGATCTTGTTCATAAGTCTGCCAAAATTGCTGATTGAGCTGACCGGGTGCTGGCGTGACTAAATTCATCAACTCTGCCCCAAGAATATCCTGTTCTGCAAGAGTTGAGCCGATTTTTCCAACTGCTAAAGCAACTTCTAGTAAATCATCTTTGAGATCAATTAAGCTGGTTGCTGCTGTCTCTTGCTTTGCAGCTTCTTCTCCAACCAGACTCATGACGCGATTTGCTAGATAAATCCGGTCGATTTCTGTAAAAGAGCTATTTGCTATGACCTCCGTTACAAAGGCATTCAGTAAATTTCGTGCCATTGATTTTCCTTTCTTTTATAGAAAGGGCTGAAATTCTCGTCAGCCCTCATTACTATTATGTAAAACGCTTGCTTAATCCAATACGCGACTGCCACCAGCAATTTCAGCAATATAGAAGCTCGGTGCATAACCTACGACTTCTTCATATTTTTGACCAACATTTTTTTGAAAAGCTTCCACTGCGTCTTTACGAACCAAAGCAATGGCACAACCGCCAAATCCTGCTCCTGTCATGCGGGCGCCCAGCACTCCTTCTTGCTCCCATGCAGTATGAGCCAAGGTATCCAACTCTAATCCTGTGACTTCATAATCATGTTCAAGTGAGACATGAGATGCATTCATTAAGCGACCGAATTTTTCCAAATCGCCAGCTTGCAATGTAGCTTGAGCTTGAAGTGTCCGTTGATTTTCCAACACAGCGTGACGAGCGCGTTTGAGTCGATTTTCATCTTGAATTAGGTAGCTGTATTTATCAAAATCCCACTCATTTAATTCACCCAAGGTTGCAATAGAGAGTTTTTGTTTTAATTCCTCGACTGCTTTTTCACACTCTGCACGGCGTTCATTGTATTTGGAGTCTGCTAGTTCACGACGCTTGTTTGTATTCATGATGACAACCACATTGTCTTTGAGATCAAGCGGTACCAAGTCGTATTCGAGCGTGTTCGTATCTAAGTAAATTGCCCGTTGATCTGCTCCCATGCCAATGGCAAACTGATCCATGATTCCAGAATTAACACCGATAAATTCGTTCTCTGTTTGTTTACCGATTTTTACTAAATCTAAACGGTCTAATTTTAAATTAAACAGTTTCTCTACAATAATTCCTGTCAGTAGCTCTAAAGAAGCAGATGAAGAGAGACCCGAACCATTTGGGATATTTCCAAAAACATAGACATCCATCCCTTTATCAATAACATGTCCTGCTTTTTGCAAGAAATGAAGTACCCCTTTTGGATAATTCGTCCAATTATGCGCTTTTTCAAAACGAAGATCTTCTAGCGGCACCTCAATAATTCCCTTGTCTTCAAAGTTTGCTGAGTAAAAACGAAGTAAGTTATCGTCACGCTTGCGCGCTGCCCCATAAGTTCCTAGCGAAATAGCTGCCGGAAAGACGTGACCACCATTGTAATCTGTATGTTCACCAATCAGGTTAATGCGTCCCGGTGAAAAGAATGTGTGATCTGCTTCTGCCCCAAAAACTGTTGCAAAATCTGAACGTAATTGTTGAATAGAAAGAGTTGTTGACATAAAAAGTCTCCTTTTGTTTTGTTAGGTCTTGTAACCGTTTTATTATCTTTATTATAAAATATCATTAGTAAAATTTCAAGTATTTTAGTAAATTTTTACCAACATTTTATCAATCAAGTTGTAAAAAATAATACTCATCAATCTTTCATACTAAACTTTAGGAAATTTACTAAATATTTTTGTATTTTACTAATTTTTAAGATATAATAGACATATTCTTTAAAGAAATTAGGAAACAATCATGGCAACAATTAAAGATATTGCAAAAAGTGCTGGTGTCTCTCCAGCAACTGTATCACGCGTTTTAAATCACGACCAATCCATGTCTGTGAGTGACGAGACTCGCCAAAAGATATTTGACATTGCAGAAGAATTAGAATATAAAAAAACAAAAAGAGGAAGCAAGCGAAATTCCCAAAACCGCAGAATTGCGATTGTAGAATGGTACACAGAAGAGGAGGAACTAGACGACCTCTACTACTATGCCATTCGTCTTGGGGTAGAGAAAAAAGCTCAAGAATTGGCCTATGATGTTATGCGCTTTTTCAATAATGAAGAATTAAATCATCTCGATCAAGTTGACGGCATCATCGCGATTGGAAAATTTAGCACTCAAAAAATTAAAGAACTAGAACTCTATACAAAACACCTTGTTTTTATTGATAGCAATACACTTGCCTATGGACATAGCTGTGTGATGGCTGACTTTGAAAATTCTGTTATAGCTGTTCTTAATCACTTTTTAGAAAAGCAACACCAACAAATTGGACTGCTGATTGGGCAAGAACAGACTTCTGACAAAACCACTATCCTATCTGATCCACGCTTAGTAACCTTTAAAAATTTTCTAACTGAAAAACAACTCTATCAAGAAAAATATGTCAAAATAGGAAACTTTTCATCTGAATCAGGTTATTCTATGATGAAAGAATTGATTGAAAATTTAGGTGACCAATTTCCAACTGCATTTTTCATGGCAAGTGACGCCTTAGCTGTTGGCGCCCTTCGAGCACTTCAAGAAGCGGACATCCCTGTACCAGATCGTGTTAGTTTGATTGCTTTTAACGATACATCTATTGCAAAGTACGTCTATCCACCACTCAGTACGGTTACTGTCTTTACAGAAGAAATGGGCAGACAAGGCTTGCAACTGCTGCACGAGGAATTTCAACATCCTGGCTCGACCATTCCACGCATGGTAACACTTGCTACCACCCTAACCCTTAGAAAGAGCAGTTTATAGAAATGAAAACATACGAAATTTTATTTGACATTTTAAGTCGAGAATCTGACTATATCAGTGGTGAAAAATTAGCACAGGAGTTAGGAATTTCACGCACTTCTATCTGGAAAGCCATTCAACATTTGGAAAAAGAAAGCATTCATATTGAATCGATAAAAAATAAAGGCTATAAGCTCCTTTCAGGTGATTTATTGATTGCTAAAAAAATCGAAGAAACTGCTCCCATTCAAGTTTCCTTCAATCCAAACTGCAAATCCACTCAACTTGATGCCAAAGCAGGAATTGAAGCTGGTAATCCTGCCAACACGCTCTATCTGGCTTCTTCTCAGACAGCCGGTCGTGGACGCTTTGGCAGAAGTTATTTTGCTCCAGTTCAAGGCGGGATTTATATGTCTCTTCACTTGAAACCCAATCTCCCTTTTCAACAAATTCCCGCCTATACTATCCTGACTGCTGGAGCCATTTATAAGGCTATTAAAGACCTCACTTTAATGGAAATGGACATTAAATGGGTCAATGACATTTGCTACAAGGGCAAGAAAATAGCCGGCATTTTAACCGAAGCTATTACTTCTGTCGAGACGGGCTTAGTCACTGATGTGATTATTGGAGTGGGCATCAATTTCGCAATCTCTGATTTTCCGAAAGAGTTAAAAAATAGGGCTGCCTCTCTCTTCCACGAAAAGCAACCTATCACACGCAATGAACTCATTGCTGAAATTTGGAAAGATTTTTATGAATGTGATCCAGACGAGCTGATTTACCTTTACAAACAACACTCCCTTGTCTTAGGTCGGACAGTCACTTTTTGCCAAAATGACAAAGACTACAAAGGAGTTGCCAAGGAAATATCAGATACCGGGCAGCTATTGATCCAATTAGATACCGGACAAGAAATGTGGCTAAACAGCGGTGAAGTTTCTTTAACAAGTTGGTAAATAAAAGAAGGAGATAAATTGAATAAACATCAACTTGTCTCCTTCTTTTTTCGGCACAAAATCAATGACCTTTGTGCTTTTCTTTGCGTTTTTGCTGTTTTAATTGGAATTTTCTATTTTGCATATATTCTTTTTGAGCTTTCAATCTGGAACGTTTAGCTTGTTTATCTAACTCTTGTTGCAGTTTTAGTGCATCTTGTGATTTCGTTGAGCGTTTTTCACGCTTCATTTCTTTTTTTGCTAATCGCTGCAAGCGTTTGGGATTTGCACAATGTCTTTTTTTCTTTAGTGCAACAGCCGGGCTAAATTGTAGTTGTGAAAACTTCTGATTAACAAATTCCAAAACCTCGTTCATCTGGGGTTCAACTCCAAATGTCACCCGACAAACAGACAAACCTTGAGCATTTTCTTGCTCAAATAAGCCATAATAAAAGCCATTTTCAAAGTATATGGTCAATTCTAATGAAACATGTTCCATACAGCATCCTCCTTAAATACATTACAAAGAAGGGACAACCAAGGAGGAGGGTTACTGATAGTCGTGACCTACTTCAATTGTCATTAGAAAAACAAATCTAGCATTTCACGAATATATTCGGACTACCAACCGAAACTGTGTTTTTATCTTTGCACTTTTATTCTATCGCAAGTAGAATATTTTTTCAAATTGAAAAGAAAAGGTTGAGGATTTTTGCCCCAACCTTTCTTGTTATTTTTTACGTTTGATATGTTTGTCAATTTCGTCCACTATTTTACCCATGACATAGCTCACCTGTAAATTGCGAATCACTAAAAGTGCCCAGAAAACAGCGAATAAATAGTGTCCTGACATCATTGCTTCGTTAAAAAAATACGTTTCAATTGCTGTGAAGAAAGCTGTTGTAAGAAATTGTTGTCTTGTCATGATTCTATTATAGCACGAAACAGCAGAAAAATCTAAATTCAGTCCTCCTGAACGGTAATTTTTTCCGCTAAGAAATCAAATCCTTCTGGAATGACTGTATTCTCCTTTTCTTCAGCTTGTGGTGCGTTTTCTCCACGCGCTTTAGCCGAAAATTCAGCCCGAATCTCTATCCAATCCGTCATAGAAACCGCCAAGATGTCTGGTGAAAATCCAGCCGCATTGCTCAAGAGATTTCCAAACATGGTGTTGAGATTTTCCCGTTTCATGGTTTGTTCTGCATTAAAGCTCGACTCAAATGCCAGAATAGCGTGGTTTTCGTTAGCTGCGACGGGTTGTGAGCCGACTAAAAGTGCCTTATCTGCTCCGGCTAAACTTTCAATAATTTCTCCCCAAGCATTCTGCAACTTGGTTAAATTACTGCGAGCCAGGCTAGGATTTTCAACTGCTTCTTGCAGAATGGCATTCACTTTATGGCGGTCTACTCGATAACCCTTGCTTGTTTTGGCTGGGTGTGTTGTATGTACTGGCTTACTAGGTGCAGAACTTGACTGCAAACTTGCCAATTGATTCTTAAGCTGGTTGATTTCTTCTTTGAGCGTTTCTATCTCGCCTGCTATATTGGAGGGTAATTCTGCTTTATCTTGCCCTTCTGCCAGTCGAATGGTCATCATTTCTGTATAAATTTTGGGTTGCAAGCTGTTCTTGATTTCCGCAAGGCTCTTCGTTGCAATCTCAATCAACTCAAACAATCTTTCCTGCGGAGTCTTGAGGTTTTCTAAAAAGCTTTCACTCGTATGCGTATTTTCTCCACCCGTTTTAACGATGAGCAAATCTCTAAAATAGTGCAGCAGGTCTGTGACAAAGCGAGCCATATTTTTGCCGCTGTCGAATATGACATCAAGATTTTTTAATGCCACTGACGTATCATGCGCTAATACAGCTGCTACATACGCGTCTAATGCTCCTAAACTGATAGAACCCGTGATTTCTTCAGAAATAGCCGTTGTCAGCTGATTGTCTTGGGTTAGGCTGAGAGCTTGATCCAAGATAGATAGAGCGTCTCGCATACCGCCTTCTGCTCGTCTTGCGATAATCTGCACCGCTTCATTTTCAAAGTCAATATTTTCTTGCTGCAAAATCCACTCAATGTGCTCTACAATATCTTTGGTTTTAATCGACTTGAACTCAAAGCGCTGAACACGCGAAAGAATGGTTGCTGGTATTTTATGCAGTTCTGTCGTTGCTAAAATAAAGACGACATTTTCTGTCGGCTCTTCCAAAGTCTTAAGAAGCGCATTAAAAGCGCCCGTTGAGAGCATGTGAACCTCATCAATAATATAAACCTTGTGCTTCGCTAGACTGGGAGCGTAAGTAGATTTATCACGAATATCTCGGATTTCGTCCACACCATTATTGGAAGCCGCGTCAATCTCGATGACATCTTCTAGGCTTCCTTCGGTAATGGCTTGGCAAATATAGCACTCATTGCAAGGCTCGCCACCCTTTTGGTTAGGGCAATTCATCGCCTTAGCGAAAATCTTAGCTACGCTGGTCTTCCCAGTTCCTCTGGGACCTGAAAAGAGATAGGCATGACTGATCTTATCTTGTTCAACTGCCTGCCGCAAGGTTGTCGCCACAACCTCCTGACCGACTAGCTGACCAAAGGTTTGGCTTCTATATTTTCGATATAAAGCTTGATACATTAGGCTTTGTCTCCAAACATTTCAAAATTCCAACTTGTTTTCTCTAGTAAGAGAGCCACAAAATTTTCCAGATATTCTCGGTCAATCTCATCATAATCTGCCACCAGATGAGAATCCAAATCCAACACCCCTACTAGGCTGTCGTTTTTGACCATTGGTACTACAATCTCGCTGCGAGCTCTGCTATCACAGGAAATGTAATTGCCATGTTGGGTCACATCTTCTACAATCATCGTCTGCCGTTTGGCTGCTGCTTCACCGCAGACTCCTTTTCCTAGCGCAATATGTACACAGGAGACACCACCTTGAAAAGGTCCTAAAATCAACTCGTTTCCGTCATAAAGATAAAAGCCAGTAAAGACAGAATGAGGCAAGGCTTGGTTTAGCAGGGCAGAGCTGTTTGAGAGATTCGCCAACGCATTGCTTTCGCCCTCTAGTAATGCTTCAAGCTGCGCTAAAAGTAATTGATAATTTGAAATTTTTTCTGATTGATTCATACTTTCTATTATATCAAAAAAACAGCCTCGTGACTGTTTTTTCGCAAGTGGACAAATCATTCTTCTTATTTCCCTTTCCAATACATAGAAATATCATCCCAAAAGTTCTTTACTAGCTGCTGGTGATAGACTTTAGAAGCAGTTGAATGTTTCACTTTCTGCCAAAGAATAGCTGCAACTTTAAGTTTTTGTTGGAAAGTAGCATTATTTTTATCAGCACAGAAATCTTTGACAAATTGATTCCATTGACAGCTGGTATTGTCATACTTAGCGTAAGTTGATTGACCTTGATAAATTGCTAACATATCTCGCAGTGTAAACTCGACATCCTTTTCTGCTTTTACCTTCCGCCAAGCTGCCGCCATGTCCGCTGTAAACTTGAATGAACTAACACCTGTCTGCTGGGCGAAAAACTCCCGAAAGCGGGTATTAAAGGCAAAACCACAGGATAACAAGGGCGTGTCTAAAGTAAGCTCTATGCCTTGCTTTTTCTTGGTTTTTAAAGGAACTTTCTTCTGAACAACATTCCCTGCAAAATACTGTTTGATTTCCTCTTCTAGCTCTGTTTTGATACCTGAATACTCCAATCCCAATTGTTTACAAATATCTGCTAATTCTGTACGATACCAATAATATTGTGAAAACTCTTGATAGGTTTTCATCGTTGTAAAATCTGGTCTATCTTTCATTGCATGTATCCCTTTTTTCTTTCTCTATGACCTATTATACCACCAGTAAAGTAATTCCTCAAAAATGATAGATTTGTCAATTTATAGAAGATCGTCCGACCCTCGGATGGAGCAAGCTACTTTTACTTGAAGCAATCTGACCCTCGGACGAAGCAAATCAATTGTGATTAAGGCTAGCTGACCCTCGGACGGTGTGAATCTCTTTTAGTTTATCTTATCCGCCCGGCGGACAAGATAAACTTCCCTTTATAAACATAGAACAACAAAAGAGGTGGAAAATAAATTTCCAACTCTTGAGGGGGGCGTTGTTAAGAAACCAATTCTCCTGTGAGTACATTGATAGACTTGACAGTACCTGTTGTATCAGTATAGCTGACCGTCTTGTTTTCAGGATGATAGGTAAACTTTTCTAAGCTCAAACCATATTTAAAAGCAATTTTAATCATTTTTGCTCGGAAATCTTGCAGAGACAATCCATAGCTTGCTGCGCGTGCCTTTTCAGCTTCTTCTTCAGCATTAACTGTTGGTTTTTCAGTCCCTTTTGAATTTTCCTTTTCATCATCTACCTCTTTACTTGCAGAGTCGTCTTTCTTATCTTCTGGCTCTTCATTTGGTGCATAGTTCTTTCCGTTATCTGATTGATTTTTCTTACCATGCTGACTAGAATTACCAAAACCATTGTCAGAATGCGGACGGTCTCCTGGATGAGTGACGTAATATTTCACGGTCGCAAGGAAATCTTCCATACTGTAGCCGTCAGGTGCTTTGTAAAGTCCTTGATCAAACCAAGAAAGAGAGATATTATGATAATGGTCATGATGCGGAATAATGAGCTGACCGTTTTTCATGTCTACAACATAGGCTGTGTTATAAGGCATCGCTTCAACCGGCACCTTTTTAGCTGGGGTTACACGATTGTAAATAGACAAAGCTGTTTCCTTATTTGGATTCGTTTGGTTATCTTCAGATTTTTGAGGCTTTTTATTCTTCATATAAGCTTCTGCCGCCTGTCTTTCTGACTTGGACAAATCGCTCTTAGGAATATAATGACTGTGATTCATGTGCGGAGCTGTATAGCCATCGCCTTGGTCTTCCGTCAAATCATGTGGATCAAAGATATAACCGTCTGATGTTGCATAACGACCTGCAGCTTTAGCTAATGCTACTTCATCAGCCGTATAAGCAATTTGCGAATTTGCTTTGCCTGCGCGTTCAGGGTGCTGTACCTCACTTGACAATTTCAAAACCTTATCCAATAAGGCAAGCTTATCCACATTCGGATTGGCAGCCTGTTGCATGAGGTCTTCAACCGTTGCCAGTTGTGCTTTATCCCCTTTGCTTTCAAGCGTTTGACGAATTGGTGTTAAGACTTTCTTGAAAGCAGCAACGATTTCAGCATTTTTCTTTGTCAGTCCCGCTTGTGTTTCCGGATCAACCGCCTTGACGATTTCAGACAACAAATCTTTCACTTTTTGAAGCACTGTTGCTTTTTCTTCTGTTCCAAGAGTGAAGCCAGATTTGATACCAGCGAGTTGCTCTTCAAAGTTTGCCTTTTGACTAGCATTTGTCACCTTACTCATCAAACTTTCAGCCTTATTGATAAAGGTTTGAATCTGTTCATCCGTCACTTCTGTCTCAGATGGTTCTTCTTTTGGCTTTTCAGGCTCTTTGCTTGGCTCAGTTTGCTTGCCATCATTAGGTTTGTTTGGCTGTGTTTGGTCCTTGCCCGTATCTTGGTTCGGTTTACTTGGGTTTGTCTGTTGATTACTTTGACCAGCTAGCTTTTTCGCTTCTGAATAGTCCATACCAGGAACAATCATCCGCGAAATTTTTTCTTCTAGTGGCGACATTTGACTATAGTAAATGAAATGATAATGATTACCATGTGGCACTGCCACCCCACTAGAAGATTTTTTAGTAATCTGTGCCGGGTCAAATATCAAACCATCAGATTCCACATGACGTTGGTTTAACGGCATCAAGTACAGTTGTTTTAACAGATTGATGATTTCTTGATGAGCAGATGGAGTATTCTGATGACTTGGTTGTGATGGCTGCGCATGATAATTATTGCCCTGATGGGTCTGTGTTCCCGGCGTTGATGGTTGGTAATGAATAGAAGGTAGTGTAGTTCCGCCATTTGATGGTCTTGATGGCGTTGGACTTGGACTCGGAGTTGATGTCGTACCGCCAGATTTGTGTTTGTTGTCCCAATAGCTCTGAGCAGCAGCTAACTCACTAGGAGACAAATCTTTCTTTGGAATATAATGGAAATGATTACCATGCGGTACGATGAAGCCATCTCCAGTATCTTCTATCACATCTGTCGGATTGAAGACATAGCCGTCATCCGTCGTATAACGACCTTGCGCACGAGCTTCTTTGACAGCTGTTGTTACAGCACCACCTTTCGCTCCCTTATGGCCTTTGCCACTATATTCTGCCCTTTGGCGAGCAATTTCTTCTTTTGTACGAACATTACTGGTATGATTTGGATCTTTCAAGTAAAGGTAATATTTCCCATTTACCTTGATAATGTAGCCATCTTTCACTTCGTTGATAATATCAGACTGCTGCAAGGTATAGTTTGGATCCCGCATAATCAGCTCTTCACTGATAATCGCATCATAAGGGACTTTCCCATTATAATAATGATAATGATCACCGTGAGAAGTTACGTAACCTTGGTCTGTAATTTTGACAACAATCTGTTCCGCATTGATTCCTTCTTTTGCGCTCACTTCATCAGGCGACAAATTCTCTGCTTGCTTGCCCTTGTTTGCTTTAGATTTTCCATTTACATAAGCAACACGGTTATTTTCCTTGCTAGATACTGTCTGATGACGCCCCAGCTCATAGCTACACAAACTTAGGACAACAACTGCAACAGAACCGATAAGATATTTTTTCTTCATGATTCTCCTCATTTTTTCAATTCTTTTGCCAATGTCGCTAGATTGGCTTCTAGATTTTCAAGATAAGTATGATTATTTTGCGGATCAGCTTCCAAAGGGTTTAATTGTTTTAGTTTAACGCCTGTAGATTTGACCAAAGTTTTCGCAACTTTTGATGAAGCATTACTTTCCACAAAAATGGTTTTAACTTTATAAGTTTTGACAAATTCTTCAATTTCCGTCAATTGGCGCGGACTTGGTTCCTGCTCTGGAGAAATCCCGGCAATCCCCAACTGCCTCAATCCAAATCGCTTCGCCAAATAAGAAAAGGCAGTATGCTGCGTCACAAATGTTTTTTGCCTTGCAGCTTTGAAAATCGGTTGATATTTTTTAGTCAATTCTTTTGCCTTACCTGCCAGCTCTTTCGCGTTTTTTTGATAGGTTTCTTTATTTTTACTATCAATCTTCGAAAGTTTATCAGCGATAATCTGTGCTTCTTCTGCCACTTTTTCTGGGTCTAACCACGTGTGTGGATCGTAAAGAGTCTTTTCATCCACTCCTTCACCAGCAGCTACATCTTCTAATCCCGGCACACGCTCCAGCTTCATCCCTTCTGAAGCTTCAAGTACCTTCACTTTAGATTTTTTTAGATTTGGATCCAATTTTCCTGCCCATGACTCTAGTGTATGAGAATGGTAAACAAAGACATCCGCATCATAGATAGCTGCTACATCGTTGGCTGATGGTTCAAAGGAATGAATACCGCTACTGGATTGAATCATCCGAACATCGTTTAAATCGCCTGATACTTCTTTGACCATGGCATAAATCGGGTAAAAACTTGTTACAATTTTCATTCCCTTGCTCTGCTTTTTGCTACCTGCACCGCACGCCGTCAGCAGCAAAACCAGTCCTGCCACAAAAATAGAAAATAAATATTTCCTTAATTTCATATATCACTCCTTAACTAGTGTTTAACCAGTTTATTAACTGGTTAATATGATACCATGATAGAAATTAGCTGTCAAGAATTTTTTATCTGTTTTTTTAACAATAATAAAAAAGCTTTCTAAATAACATTAGAAAACTTTTACTCTTACCAATCGCTTTTTTCTTTACGAATCTCTTCCAGCATTTCAGCTTCTTCTGCTGTGAACTCATATTTTTCTAGCAAATCTGGACGACGCTCGTAAGTCTTTTTCAAACTCTCATACAGACGCCATTTTCGGATATTTTCATGATGACCACTCATCAAAATATCTGGCACAACCATTCCACGAAAATCATACGGGCGAGTATATTGAGGATATTCTAAAAGCCCTGATGAAAAACTATCATCAGTATGACTGGCTTCCTTACCAAGAACTTCAGGAATCAGCCGTACCGTCGCATCGATCATCGTCATGGCAGCCAATTCTCCACCGGTCAAAACATAGTCTCCAAGCGAGATTTCGTCTGTCACCAAACTTTTAATCCGCTCATCATAACCTTCATAATGTCCACAAATAAAAATCAATTCTTCTTCTTGGGAAAGCTCTTCCGCATAGGCTTGATTAAATGTTCGACCAGCAGGATCCAACAAAACGACTCGTGGCTGCTTTTTTTCAATCGCATCATAAGCATCAAAAATTGGTTGCGCTCTGAGCAGCATTCCCTGACCGCCCCCATAAGGCTCGTCATCAACGTGTCTCGATTTCTCTGCATTTTCTCGAAAATTATGATAGTGAATCTCTAGTAATCCTTTTTCGCGCGCCTTGCCAACTATTGAATGCTCTAAAGGGGCAAACATCTCCGGAAATAGGGTCAAAATATCAATCTTCATCGTCCAGTCCTTCCGGAATTTCCACATCTACTCGACTATTTTCAAGATCAATATTCAATACAACAGGCGGAATATAAGGCAACAGTAAATCACGCTTGCCTTTGCGCTTTACCACCCAGACATCATTAGCACCGGGCTGCAAAATTTCTTTAATTGTTCCAATCAAAATATCCTGTTCATAAACATTCAAGCCAATAATTTCATGATAGTAAAATTCGCCTTCATCTAAATCCGATAAATCTTCTTCAGCCACTTTCAAAGTAAAATCCCGATATTTCTCAATGTCATTGATATGGTACATTCCTTTGAATTTGATAATATCAAAATTTTTCATCTTACGATGACTAGCAATTTCCACATTCATGACAAAATTATCTTTCTTATCAAAAAGTCCCAACATACTTCCCTTTTTAAAACGTTCCTCTGCAAAATCCGTCACCGATAGTACACGCATTTCACCTTGCAAACCTTGCGTATTCACAATCTTTCCAACATTATAATAGTTCATTTTCTCTCCAAGTACTAGCATTATCTTTTTTATTTTATCATTAATAAAGGGAATTCTCAAGAAAACAAAAACCCACCCACGCCATGATATGATATACTCCCCTTATAGTGGACAATGAAAAAACAAAAATTCACTAAAACTATAAGGGGAGTTTTTCTATACTTTCTATAAATTAGCTCAAGCGTATTATATATAGCTTGGAGCTTCTATCACAAAAAAGAGCTATCAAAAATAGCTCAATATTTTCCTAAGTCTAAAATTTGATTATATCTACTTTCATCCTCAATATGGTGAGCAATTTCTAGCATCATAACAGGTAGAGAAAACAGTAGATCACGCACCATCTGGCTGTTTTCCTCGTCCAAGGCAGCAGTTACCTCATCTACTAGTAAAACATCCTTTTTACGCAGAAGAAATCTTGCCAGTTCAATCCGAACCCTCTGACCACCCGAAATATTGTCACCATTGTTACTGACAACAAAGTCCAACCCTTCTGTTAATTCATTGTCGAGCTTGACTTGTTTTAAAACAAACCACAAATCTTCATCAGAAAAGACTTGTCCCAAAGTCAAATTATATCGAACTGTGTCATTAAAAAGGAATGGATGCTGGCTAATAATACCAACACTAGATACAAAATGAGATGTATAGTTATTAGTTGTTGTCACACCAGTAATCTGACCTTCATCAGCCTGCTCCTCACCAATAATTATCCGAAACAAGGTCGATTTCCCACAGCCACTCGGTCCCTTGATTAAAACTTTCTGACCAGTTTGGATGTCCAAATTCAGATGGGTAAAAAGCTGTCTGCTACCATAAGATTTACTTAAATTTTGGATGTGCAGGGCACGAAGTTCTTGCATATCATCTTTCGCCAGTTGTTTATCATCTTTACTGTCTAATACTCCATAAATCTTGTCCGCAGTCGTTTTTGCCCCTTGGATATCTACTGTATCATACATGATTGTCTGGATAGGACTCACCAACTGACCAGCTGCGATATACATGGCGACAAGACTAGCGACAGATACCCTATGACCATTCATGGAAAAGAAGAAACCTAACACAAGCGGTAAAACCTGACTCAGAAATACCATAAAGCCATTACAAAAGAAGACGATATTATGGGTGAAGCAAAATTTTTGGATAGCTCGTTGATATTTCCAATTCACATTCCATAATTTTTGTCTATTTTCCAGAATCGCTTGATTCATGAGCAGAGTCTGCGCCCCTCGGATGCTGTCAGATACCTGATTATGAACCTCCACTCTGTCTTGAGCCATATCGTCACCAGTATGTTTGAGCCTTTTGTTCATTAAATATTGAGGAATAGGGCGTAAGATAGTAAAGAAGACAAAAATACTCCCCAGTAACAGATTTTGCGTAATAATATAAATTGCTGTTAGTAAAGCAACAAATCCCCAGCAAATTATGTTAATGTACTTTTCTAAATAATTATCCCCCAAATACTCCATATCCTGTGTGAGCATGGTGATTTTTTCATCTTCACTATAATCCTTATTTGTCATTAACTTACCAAATAAATCTGCTCTCATATTCATCTGAATCTCACGTCGAAATACGTTATGCGTGTGATTGCAAAAGAGCATCAAGCTATACAAGACAAAGTAGACTGTAAAACCAAAAAGAGCAAATTGCACTATCTTAAAATAGGTTAGTTCTCCTTGGTTTAAGGACAAAGCTCGAGATACTACTAAAGGTTGAGCAAGAGCCAATCCTCCATTTGCCAGTGCCCCGATGACAGTATAAAATTTCGTTTTCTTATCCAGATAGTGAAAAATTTTATTCATAATGTCCTCCTGGAAAAATAGAGAGGCTAGCACTCCTCTCCATATTACCGTTTCTAATCTACTAACTGCAAATATTACAGGTATTGGTTACAGTTTCTGATCTCTTAGGAAGTTCTTTGTTTTTCTTTAAATGCATTATATAATTATACATCAATTTTATAAAAAATAACCCCCCACAAAAATTATGGGGATGTTTGTAGAGAAGTTCTAAAAGAAAACTTCACTTTTTATATCACTTTTACTATTAACAAAAAGCTATAAAACTCGGATTACAGCCTTAAAAAATTAATAATTAATTATTTAGGAATAGTTCTAACAATTACTAAAATACTAACTAGATAACAATTATACTATCTCTTCCAAGGGAAATTGAATCTTCTTTATTTAGTAAAAAAGTTTCCTCATAACTGTTCATTGAAATTTTGGATATTGAATTATAAAGGTCACAATCATCTGGTAATTCATAATTATAATTTGAGTATTCTTCTAACAGATAGAATATTTCTTTATTAATTCCAATCTGATAACCTTCAAATTCTACTAAAGTATATTCTATTCCATTTAAATTTTTGATTTCTATTTTTTTATTATTAGACGACAATAATTCGATAATATTTTTATAATAGTGTAAAATTGCAACATTAGCGTCTAAAGAGTATTCTAATTCCCCATCATATTCAGGATCAACATCACAAAATTTTAATTCATCATCTTGGAAATAAGAACCTGTTATATGTCTCTCAAAGCGAGTTATATAATGGTAATTACCAGAAGACTCCTTAAATGTCAATTGACCAATTGAGTTAACCTGTTTTTTTGCTTTGGTAATAGTACGATTATCTATACTATTCTTCACACTACCTTTAGCTTCAATTAAATAAGCATTATTTATACTACCATATCCTAAACCAAAGAAATCAGGAAAATATTTAGTGGTGTTTACTACCCTGGAGATAGCAGGATCCTTTAGATGATATAAATAAGGAATTTTATATTCTTTTTCTGCAATTGCATATGCTGATAGTATGCCAATAAAATAGGAGATAGCTGATTTAATAGATGTTTCCGAATTAGAATAATCACCTGTTATATAAAACTTCTGATTACTCTCTGTTAAAGCCATATTAACTAAATGAAAATAAAATCTTTGTCCACTAAAGGATACACCTTTATTCCTAAAACCACCAGCATTTATAAGATATCTTATAAAATCCTTTTTTGAAAGAGGAATTGTTTTTTTATATTAACTTTCTTATTGATATAATTATTAACAGTATTATAAAATAATACATCAATCATAAGTTTAAATCCTTAATAAAATTTAGAAAACACCCCCACAAAAAATTGTGGGGGTGTTTGTGGGGAAGTTTCTAAAGAAACATTTCCTATTCTATCGCCTTTACTATTAACTAAAGGCTTTTAAACTCGGCTTTCCCCCTTAAACAATCAATGAACGATTATTTAAGAGTAACTGAAGCTCCAGCTTCTTCCAATTTAGTTTTGATTTCTTCTGCTTCTGCAGTTGCAACACCTTCTTTAACAACAGTTGGTGCTCCGTCAACCAATTCTTTAGCTTCTTTAAGACCAAGACCTGTAATTTCACGAACAGCTTTGATAACGCCGACTTTCTTGTCGCCTGCTGCAGTCAATTCAACGTCAAATGAATCTTTTGCAGCGGCAGCTTCACCAGCGCCAGCAGCAGCTACAGCTACAGGAGCAGCTGCAGTTACACCAAATTCTTCTTCGATAGCTTTTACAAGGTCGTTCAATTCAAGGATTGAAGCCTCTTTAATTTCAGCAATAATATTTTCAATGTTCAATGCCATTGTTATTTCCTCCAAATATGTTTTCGTTATTTATTATTAGTTTGTAGCTAGGCTACGCTGCATAGCTTAAGATTAAGCTGCGTCTTCTTTGTTGTCTGCAACCGCTTTGACCGCAAGAGCAACGTTGCGCACTGGCGCTTGAAGTACAGAAAGGAGCATAGAAAGAAGTCCTTCGCGGTTTGGAAGAGTTGCAAGAGCAACGATTTCTTCTTTAGATGCGACAGCGCCTTCGATTGCACCACCTTTGATTTCAAGTGCTTCAGCGTTTTTAGCAAAGTCGTTCAAGATTTTCGCTGGTGCGATAACATCTTCGTTAGAAAATGCTACTGCAGATGGTCCAACAAATACTGATGCAAGATCTTCAAGACCAGCTTTTTCAGCTGCACGACGCAAGATTGAGTTTTTAATGACTTTATACTCAACTTCGCTTCCACGAAGCTCACGACGAAGAACTGTATCTTGCTCAACTGTCAAACCACGAGCGTCTACAACGACGATAGATGCAGCAGCTTTCATTTTTTCAGCTACTACGTCAACTAGTTCCGCTTTTTTAGCAATAATTGCTTCACTCATTAGTGTGTTCACCTCCGTAATTATTTTGCTTGGGGAATTTTTTCAAAAGAAAAACGCGCCCAAACCTAGACACGAAAGTACAATACGCTTCTTTTTACATGATACGTTTTGTCCTCGGTAGGATCTTTATGAGTCGAACTCCCCTACTGTCTTAGGCAGTTTTTTCAAACCATTAATGATTGTAACATAAGAAAAAAAAGATTGCAAGAGTTTTTAATAATTTTTTTATAATAAAGTGAAAGTCTATCCTTTGGGGTAAGCAGATACATTAAATTTTTGAAAAAAGCACCAGCTCACTCGGAGTAGATGCCTTATACTCTTATAACTCTCTAGCTTTCAAATATTGCTCGTTTGCAATAAGTATTTTTTTGTAATACTGATCATAACTCTTACTAAATTTCCTTATTAGTGGAATTGCTATTTCATAATATTTATTGTCTAACATAAATGTTTGTAATTTATCTTGAATTGTTTTCATAAGACTATTTTTATAATTGTCGCTATTTTTATAATCTTGATATTGAGCTATAATATTCTTATTTTCTTTTAGCCACTTTTCGACATTTTCTATTGCTTCAATTTTTGACGCATTAACTTCTTTTAGTACTTTCATATCAAAAGCAGAGCTTACTTCTTCAATATAATCTTGTTCTTCTTTACTAAGATTAAAAGAAGGAAGACTATCTAGATAGTTAACAAATTTTTTATAAGCTTCTTTTCCATCCTCTCTTAAATGTTCATTCAAAAATGGCTGGTATGCAGAAAAAATTAATTGCCCAAAATATCCTGGAAATGTTTTTTTCTAATCTCTCATAAATACTTTCTTCTGCTTCTATCAAAGCTATCTTATCATCAATAAGAGTCTGGCTTTCTTTCTTAACGATTAGCTTAATAACCTCTTTCCTCTTTTGTTCAATATCCAGCTGATGTTGTTTTCTTCTAAGTATGGAAGATAATGAATTCCCATTTGAAGATAAGCATTCTTTTATCTCAGATATACTAAGCCCAACTTTTCTAAATAAAGATATCTTACTCAAGATTTTCATGTCTTCGTCGCTATAATCTCGATAACCATTTTCTAATTTCAAAGGCTTAATCAATCCTTTTTCCTCGTAGTACTCAATTGCTTTTCTGGTCAAACCAGTTTTATTTTGAATTTCATTTCTCAACATGATGCACCACCTCCTCAATTAGATGATATCCCAGCCCCTAACGGACAGGTCAAGCCCTTAATTAAATATTTTCTCGTAATATCTGGTGATGAAAAACATAATTAATGGAAAACATTCAACTGAAATCGCAATAGAATTGCCGGTAAATAAGCCTTTACAGAAATACAAATAACAGCAATAATCCACATCAAAGGCATTAGATGCCAAAGTCCTCCGTAATGAAAAAAATTAATTACTTTAATAAGAAATTTTAACAACATCTTTACGACTTTTTACAAATCTAAAATGGTTATTTCAATCTTCAAAAAATGGAAGGATAGAGGCTTTTTCTGCCTCTGTACAGGCAACAAGCGGGAGGCGGAGTGGTCCGACTTCAAATCCTTGAGAATTTAGCACAGCTTTAAGTGGTGCTGGGCTAGTCACAGAAAAGAGAGCTTCTATTTTGGGTAACAACTGACGTTGAATCTGAGCAGCTTTTTTCAGCTTACCCTCATCTAAAGCAGCAAACATTTCATAAAAGTCATCTCCATTGGTATGAGCCGCAACAGATATAACGCCCTGTGCTCCGATTGCCTTTGCATGAAAAGCTTGTCCGTCTTCCCCAGTATAAATTAGAAAGTCCTGTGGAGCGTTTTCAACCAAATGAGTAAGAGCATCTATGCCTGTACAATCCTTGATTGCAATAATATTTGGCAATTGTGCTAAGCGCAAGGAAGTTTCTACTGTCAAACCAGCAACCGTTCGGCTAGGAACATTATAAACGATGACTGGCAGATTTGAAGCTTCCGCAATCGCTTTATAATGCTGATATAGACCTTCTTGAGTCGGTTTGTTGTAATAAGGAGTCACTGCAAGTCCGGCAGCAAAACCACCAAATTTGTCAACTTCACGCGCGAATTCAACTGAATCTCGAGTATCATTTGTACCAATTCCGGCTATCAACGGAACCCGCCCTTTTACAATCTTTTGAACTGCTGCAAATAATTCTAGCTCCTCTTCATGCGTCAGAGTTGGGCTTTCGCCTGTCGTTCCTGCGATAATCAATCCTTCTGTATGATGCGCTAAAAGATGTTCAATCAGCTTAGAAAGAGCCTCAAAGTTAATGCTACCGTCCTCTTTAAACGGTGTTACAAGTGCTGTTATGATTCTTGCTTTTTTTAAATCTTCTATAGACATAAACTTCATCCTTCCTCTCCTAGCTTGCAAAGTACAATAATATGAATGCTATCTCATACTTCATTTCATCTCAAAAACAACTTCTGCTATTGGATGCACCAAGCCACGTTCATGCAAGGTCTCAGCAATTTGAACAGAATTCCAAGCCGCACCTTTGAGCAGGTTGTCTGAAACCACCCACATATGAATCCCTTTTTCAGCATCCAAATCTTTGCGGATACGACCAACAAATGTTTCTTTTTTGCTGACAGCATTAACAGCTTGAGGGTAGATTTGATGAGCAACATCATCCTCTAATACTGCTCCAGGAAAATTGGCAATAGCTGCTTTGACCTCTGCGATGGGTGCTACTTCTTTTGTCTCGATGTAGACAGACTCTGAGTGCGCTGAAAGAACAGGGATACGAACACAAGTAGCAGAAACCGCAATCGTGTCATCTTCCATGATTTTTTTGGTTTCATTGGTCATCTTCATCTCTTCGTAAGTGTAGTCATTGTCCGTGAAAACATCAATTTGAGGAAGAGCGTTGAAAGCAATCGGATAGTGCTTCTTGTCACCACCAGAAGGCAAAATCTCTGCCTTGATATCACGCGGATTGACACCGTTATTTAAGACCTCCCGCAGTTCACGCTGAGTCTCAAGAATAGCCCCCATACCAGCACCCGAAACGGCCTGATAGGTCGATACGATGATACGCTCTAGGCCCCATTTCTGACGAACAGGTTCCAGCACCACCATCATCTGGATAGTGGAGCAGTTTGGGCAGGCGATAATTCCGTTATGAGCATCAAGTGCATGTGCATTGACCTCTGGTACAACCAAAGGAACATCAGGATTCTGACGGAAATGAGAGGTATTGTCAACGACAACAGCTCCTGCTTTGACAGCGTAAGGAGCATACTTGGCAGACGTTGAGCCACCTGCTGAAAAGAGAGCGATATCTACACCTTCAAAGGCAGTTTCCGTTGTTTCTTCAATTGTGATGTCTTGGTCTTTAAATTTCAAAACTTTCCCCGCTGAACGAGCTGAAGCCAAGTAGCGTACTTTCTCAATCGGAAGAGTTGATTCTTCCAGCATTTTGATCATTTGAGCTCCAACGGCACCTGTAGCACCTACCACAGCAACTGTGTATCCCATAACATACCTCTCTGAATTTTCAAAAAATTTGTGTATTGCTGGTATTATACTACTTTTCTAAAGAATTGAAAAGACTTATAAGAAAAAAATCCCCACTAAAAAGTAGGGATTAAGGGCACTTTCGTGTGATGAGCAGGTTCACACAACTCATCAAGGTCCGCTCCTGCGTATATGACCTCCCATGCTCAATATGTGGCTTGCGCCACCTATCGACTCATCGCATATCTAGCATTCTACTATAGAGAATCCTAAAAGTCAAACTATTTTTTATGAGAGATTTTCTAGCTTATCCATATTTGAAATTGGTGCCTTAAAAGAGTAAAATAGTCTTTAGGAGGATAAAGTTATGGATACTACGAAACAGCCTGTCCCCATGCCTCAAGATAGGCGAACAATGGCTCTCTTGCTCGGAGCTGTGGGTGGTTGCCTAGACGTTTTTTCGCATATACAATTTAGTACACTAATCGCCACTCAGACAGGGAATATTATTTTAATCGTAGCCGATTGGGATGGGCCGACCGTAAAGACTGCTTACCGTATTCTTTCGCTTATCTTCTTTACCTGTGGCTTTGTCCTCGGTATTCTACTTAAGGAACGGGCGCAAAGCTCACATTGGCGTACTTGGGGAGTCTTACCGTTAACTCTCACGACTTTCCTCTTTCCTTTCTTTCATTCTCATTATTTTATCTGGGTGATATTGCTTGCAACCTCTACCGGAATGGTCATGCTAACTTATACAGGCTCAAAAATTGAGTCTTATCCCTACATGATTATGATGACTTCAGGAAACTATCGGAGAATGGTCACTGCTTGGTATGAGTATATTCGTTTTAAAGACCGCAGACATATTATTAGAAGGCAAGCGGCTAATTACTCTATGATTGTCGCTAGTTTCATCGGCGGTGCTATTTTTACTGGATTTCTCACACGTTTCATTCATCAATACGCTATCTGGACAGTCACTACTATTTTGACGATTATTATCATTCATTATACTAGATACAATCATATACATCACTTAGAGCAAAAAATATCTAACACTCAATGAAAATCGAAAAGCAAACTAGGAACTAAGTAAGACAAAAAACCGAACCAATCCTCTTGGGTAATGCTCACAAAGAGAATTGGTTCGGTTTTTGCTAGTTCATCAATACTTGCCTGCGATATTTCATTTATCGATCCTCTTCATCAGTTTTTAACTACTGATGGGACATCTGTTTCTTCTTTTTGAAGCAATTGGTGTTCAATGGCAAGGCGCCGCAGCCAAAAATCTTCATCCCTGCTCCACTCCAACACAAATTTCTTTGTCTCAGGATAGTGCAGGCAAATAAAGCCTACTGAGCGGCACAAAAAGTCAATCGTGTCCCACCATGGCTTTGTTTGTGCTAATTTCTTTATCTTTGGCAAATCGTTTGAGGTCAAAAATTTTTGTTTTAGTTTTAAATAATCCAGCACCGCATATTGCATTTCACGATAGGGGTTCTCCCAAGCCTGATTGACAAATTCCCAATCTATCGTAGACTTGTGATTTTTCTTAAAAAATATCTTAGAAACTTGGCGTCTAACAGGTGTTTTAACTCCTAAAAACTCAAATTGGTCTTTCATATATGCTTTCATGTGAATAGCATCTTCAGGATTTGCTACTTCTTTTAATTCTTGGAAAATATCTTCTACTTTCATATTACCATTCACTTTCAACATTCATATCTTTGAATAATTTAATTGGTCTTGCTGGTTTATCTAAACTCTTCTGCAACCAAACTGTATCATGCCAGCAGTCAAATTTATAGCCGATTTTTGGGAAATGTGCTACTTGCTGATAACCACGTTTTTTATGGAAAGAAATACTGGCGTCATTCGGCAGAGCAATACAAGCTAGAAAATGAACAAAACCTTGCTGTTCAAGAATTTCTTCCAATTTGTCATAAAGCTGCTTCCCAATCCCTCTGCCGCGATTCTCATCAGCTACATAGACCGATAGTTCAACAGCCCAGTTGTATGCCTCTCGACCATAATAAGTCGAAGCATAAGCATAACCCAGAATGACTCCCTCTTCTTCAGCCACCAGATAAGGATACCTTTCCAAGGTCTTCTCAATCCGACCAGAAAATTCCTCCACCGACGGAACATCATACTCAAAAGTAATGGCTGTTTTCTCCACATAAGGTGCGTAAATAGCTACAAGAACAGCGGCGGCGTTTTTATTTGCTAATCTGATGTTCATCCGAACCTTCCTTTCTTCTTATTACTTTCATAAAAATGAAGTATATCACCATGTATATTTTACCAAATTCAAAAAGAAAAGGCTCTCTCGAACCTTTTTCGTTTTAAAATAGTCCAATAGCAGTTCCGTCTGCTGCTACGTCCATATTGAGGGCTGCTGGGCGTTTTGGCAGACCGGGCATCGTCATAACATCACCAGTTAGGGCGACAATAAAACCTGCACCCAATTTTGGAACTACTTCGCGGATAGTGATTTCAAAGTTTTCTGGCGCTCCTAGAAGATTTGGATTATCTGAAAAACTGTACTGGGTCTTGGCCATACAAATTGGCAGCTTATCCCAGCCGTTCTTGACAATTTGAGAAATTTGAGTTTTTGCTTTCTTTTCAAAATTGACTTTTGTTCCACGATAGATTTCCTTGACAATTTTCTCGATTTTTTCTTCGATAGACAGATTGTTGTCATAGAGTCGAGTGTATTTGGCAGGTCTCGTTTCAATCGTTTTGACCACAACTTCCGCAAGAGCCAATCCACCGTCAGCACCATCTGCCCAGACACTAGCCAATTCCACCGGGACATCAATCTCTGCACAAAGTTCCTTGAGAACGGCAATTTCAGCTTGGGTGTCCGTCACAAATTCATTGATAGCCACCACGACCGGAACACCAAATTTACGGATATTTCCCACATGGCGTTTGAGGTTGGCAAAACCTGCTTTAACCGCTTCAACATTCTCAGTTGTCAGATCTTCTTTAACGACACCACCGTTCATTTTCAATGCTCTAAGAGTTGCAACAATAACCACTACATCTGGAGCAGTCGGCAGATTGGGCGTTTTGATGTCTAGGAATTTTTCAGCCCCTAGATCCGCACCGAAGCCAGCTTCAGTCACCGTGTAGTCCGCCAAATGCAAAGCTGTTGTCGTTGCCAAAACGGAATTACAGCCGTGAGCAATATTGGCAAACGGTCCACCGTGAACAAAGGCAGGGGTTCCATAAATAGTCTGTACTAGATTGGGCTTTATAGCGTCTTTCAAGATGAGAGCAAGAGCCCCTTCTACTTCCAAATCTCGAACATAAACAGGCGTCCGATCATAACGATAACCAATAACGATATTAGCTAGACGTTCTTTCAAGTCTTCAATACTTGTCGCTAAACAGAGAATAGCCATGATTTCAGATGCAACCGTAATATCAAAACCATCTTCCCGCGGAATTCCATTAACCGGACTGCCCAGACCGACGGTCACATGCCGCAAAGCACGGTCATTCAGATCTACCACGCGCTTCCAGATAATGCGACGTTGGTCAATTCCTAGAGCATTTCCTTGATGTAAATGATTATCAATCAAAGCAGAAAGGGCATTGTTGGCAGTGGTAATCGCATGCATATCTCCTGTGAAATGCAAATTGATGTCTTCCATTGGTAGAACCTGTGCATAACCACCTCCAGCGGCTCCACCCTTGATTCCCATAACTGGTCCAAGAGATGGTTCACGAATAGCAATCATGGTTTTCTTGCCGATTTTATTGAGAGCATCCGCTAAACCAATAGTAATAGTCGATTTCCCTTCGCCAGCCGGTGTTGGATTGATTGCTGTTACCAGAATCAGCTTACCAACTGGGTTCTTTTGCAATTCCTGAATCTTATTAAAAGACAATTTAGCCTTGTATTTACCGTAAAGCTCCAAATCATCGTAATCAATTCCAACTTTCTTCACTACATCAGCAATCGGCTGCAAGTCAACACTCTGAGCAATTTCTATATCCGTTTTCATTTGGAATCCTCCAGTTTTGATAGGATTATTATACCAAAAAAATAAAGAAAACAAACACTTTCAAAGCTAAACTTCTCAAAAACGTTCGGGAAAGTCTTTTTGATTTACTAATGAGGCTTTTTTGTGTAAAATCTAAATATGAAATTATTGATTACTTCTGGTGGAACGAGCGAAAAAATCGATCAAGTTCGTTCTATTACGAATCACTCAACAGGAAAGCTTGGTGCTCTTATTGCGGAGAGTTTTTTAGCACAAGGCGATCAAGTTACATTAGTCACTACACAGAATGCTGTCAAACCTGCTGCTCATCCAAATCTAACTATTCAAATCATTGAAAATGTACAAGATTTGCTGGAAACAATGCAGCCTTTGGTCAAAACTCATGACGTTTTGATTCATTCAATGGCTGTCTCTGACTATACCCCTATTTATATGGCAGGATTTGACCAAATCACTGCTTCACAGGATTTAACAGAATTTTTGAACAAAACAAACGTACAAGGGAAGATTTCATCAAAAGATGAATATCAAGTGCTCTTTCTCAAGCAAACACCGAAAATTATCAGTCGAGTAAAAAATTGGAATCCAAATATCCGTCTAATTGGTTTTAAACTCTTAGTTGGTGTTTCTAAAGAAGAATTACTGACAGTTGCTCGTGCTAGTTTCATAAAAAACAAAGCAGAAATAATTGTGGCAAATGACTTGTATGATATTTCCAATAATCAACATCATGCTTACTTAGTCAAAGAAAATTCTGTGATAAAAGTTAATACCAAAGAGGAAATCGCTCAACAACTCGTAACACACATTCACGCAAAGGATAATCTATGAAACATATTACTTTAGCTGTCACAGGAAGCATTGCCGCATATAAAGCTGCTGACTTGACCAGTCAATTGACAAAAGACAATCAAAAGGTGACTGTTCTGATGTCTCAAGCAGCCACAAATTTCATTACCCCCTTGACTTTGCAGGTATTGTCGAAAAATTTAGTGCATACAGATGTTATGGACGATCCTACGCCAAACAAGGTCAATCATATTGAAATTGCCAAGCAAACGGATCTTTTCTTAGTTGCACCTGCTTCTGCCAATACAATCGCTAAATTAGCCAATGGCTTTGCAGACAATATGATAACCAGTACCGCACTTGCTCTGCCATCAACAGCCAAAAAGGTATTAGCCCCAGCTATGAATACCAAAATGTATGAAAATCCAATCACTCAAGAAAATCTATCTAAATTAGAAAAATACGGCTGGCAAATGATTCAGCCTAGAGAAACCGGCCTCGCCTGTGGCGACAAAGGAATCGGCGCACTTGCTTCTGTAGAAACAATTATAAAAAAAGTAAAGGAAATGATTTATGAAGAAACAATCTAATATTGCTCAAATTGCTATCTTTTTTGCGATTATGCTCGTCATTCATCTATTGAGTTCAGTAATATTTAACCTTTTTCCCGTCCCAATCAAACCAACGATTGTCCACATTCCCGTTATTATTGCAAGTATTTTATATGGACCAAAGGTAGGTGCTATTTTAGGGGCGCTAATGGGTATCATTAGTCTGGTTACGAACACACTTGTTCTCTTGCCAACCAGTTACTTGTTTAGCCCGTTTGTCCCTAATGGGAATATTTATTCGCTCATCATTGCCCTCGTTCCGCGAATCTTAATCGGAATTACTCCTTATTTTGTTTATAAATATCTTAAAAATAAGACCGGACTTATCTTAGCTGGAACAGTCGGTTCATTGACAAATACTATTTTTGTTTTAGGAGGGATTTTCCTACTATTCTCCAAAGTATATAACGGAAACATTCAACTACTGCTTGCTTCTGTCATTTCAACCAATTCCATTGCTGAAATGATTATTTCTGCGGTTCTAACAGTTACCATTATTCCAGTCCTTGAAAAAGTTAGAAAATAATCACGTGAAATCGTGATTTTTTTATGAAAAAATGCTATAATGAAAACGGTTAAACAATGCAGAAAGCTGAAAAATTGAGAAAACTGGATGTGCTCGCTCCTTTATTAAATAGATAATGACATTTCCTGTTTTCACTGATTTTTCATAAGCTTCCCTATTTTAAAAAGGAGATTTCGTAATGACTTACCAAGAAAATTTCAAAAAATGGCTTGATTTTGCAGAACTTCCAGACTACCTTCGTAAAGAATTGGATTCGATGGACGAAAAGACAAAAGAAGATGCTTTTTATACCAATCTTGAATTTGGTACTGCTGGTATGCGTGGTCTGATAGGCGCTGGTACGAATCGTATCAATATTTATGTCGTTCGTCAGGCAACTGAAGGTTTAGCACGTTTGATTGATGAAAAAGGTGAAGATTTCAAAAAACGCGGTGTCGCTATCGCTTATGACTCTCGTCACTTCTCTCCAGAATTCGCCTTTGAATCTGCTGCTGTTTTAGCAAAACATGGCATTAAATCTTATGTATTTGAAAGTCTCCGTCCAACACCAGAACTGTCATTTGCGGTTCGCCATTTAGGAACTTTTGCTGGAATTATGATTACTGCTAGCCACAATCCTGCTCCATTTAATGGTTATAAAGTTTATGGTGAAGATGGGGGGCAAATGCCACCGCATGATGCTGATGCTCTAACAGCTTATATTCGTGCCATTGAAAATCCATTTACTATTGAAGTAGCTGATGTTGAAGCCGAAAAAGCATCTGGATTGATTGAAATCATCGGTGAAAATGTCGATATTGAATACCTAAAAGAAGTAAAAGACGTGAATATCAATCAACACTTGATTGACGAATATGGCAAAGACATGAAAATTGTCTACACTCCGCTTCACGGTACAGGTGAAATGTTAGCACGCCGAGCATTTGCCCAAGCTGGTTTTGACTCTGTTCAAGTCGTTGAAGCTCAATGTGTGCCAGATCCAGACTTCTCCACTGTCAAATCACCAAATCCAGAAAACCAAGCTGCTTTCGCTCTTGCTGAAGAATTGGGACGTAAAGTTGGTGCGGATGTCCTTGTCGCAACAGACCCAGATGCTGACCGTGTGGGCGTTGAAGTTCTCCAAAAAGACGGCAGCTACCGCAATCTTTCAGGAAATCAAATCGGTGCGATTATGGCCAAGTATATCCTTGAAGCGCACAAGACTGCTGGAACACTTCCCGCAAATGCAGCACTTTGCAAATCCATTGTGTCTACCGATCTTGTGACCAAGATTGCTGAAAGCTACGGCGCTACCATGTTTAACGTCTTAACTGGTTTCAAATTTATCGCTGAAAAGATTCAAGAATTTGAAGAAAAACACAATCACACTTACATGATGGGCTTTGAAGAAAGCTTTGGCTACTTGATTAAACCATTTGTACGTGATAAAGATGCTATCCAAGCTGTTTTGGTCGTAGCTGAGCTTGCAGCTTACTACCGTTCTCGCGGCTTAACTCTTGCAGACGGAATTGAAGAAATCTACAAAGAATATGGTTATTATGCTGAAAAGACGATTTCAGTTACTTTGTCTGGTGTTGATGGCGCTGAACAAATCAAAGCTATTATGAGCAAGTTCCGTGACAATGCACCGAAAGAATTCAACGCTACTGCTATTACAGTCACAGAAGATTTCAAAGCACAAACCGCTACCGATTCTGACGGTAATGTAACGAAATTAACAACTCCAGCAAGTGACGTATTAAAATACACACTTGCTGATGGTTCATGGATTGCTGTACGTCCTTCAGGAACTGAACCAAAAATCAAATTCTACATTGCTGTTGTCGGAAATTCTAGCCAAGACGCTCAAGCAAAACTTGCAAAAATTGAAGCAGAAATCAATGATTTTGTAAAATAAGCAAAAAGTAAGAAGGTTTTGATTTCTCAGTCTAACTTCTACAATATTCAAACTTCGAGTCTGGGACAATAATATCTCAGGCTCGAACTGCTTTTATAATAGAAAATAATATTTTCTCTGTTTACAACTTCAAACAGTCTAGCAGACTGTTGTCCTGTTTCACTTCTCTTTCAATATTTTACATTTCATTTCAAATCTCTGCATTATTTTCCTATTTGTGGCATACTAGAATGAACAAAAGAAATGAGGTTATTTTATGGATAAATTTACACAAGATATCAAAGATTTAGAAGTCACGACTGTTGAACGTGCCCGACAAGCCATTGCAAATAAAGAAAATGCAACTTTTTTCATTGGGCGTAAAACGTGCCCTTACTGTCGTAAATTCGCCACTACGCTAGCTAGTGTTGTCGCTGAAACTCAAGCACATATTTTCTTTATCAATAGTGAGGAACCTAGTGAACTGGAAGAGCTCCAAGCTTTTCGTTCCGAATATGGAATCCCAACTGTACCAGGATTTTTACATACAGAGAATGGTCATGTGACTGTCCGTTGTGACTCTTCTATGACGGCTGACGAAATCAAGACATTCGCTAACTTATAAAAATGAAGCTGAGATAAATCACCAACTTCACAGCATATTATAAACCAACTAGGCAATAGCTTTTTACAATCACAAAGCGAGGCAGGGAGCATATTATCCCTGCCTCTTAACATTTAATTTCCTTTTAATTTTCCTTTTTGAAAAGTTTGCCACATCTTTTGCTGAGGTTTAGCAAATGGATAGTTGGTAAAGTCATCAGGATGCAGCCACAGAACTTGTTCCTCTTTTTGATTTTTTATCATATTTGCTACTCGACCGTAAAGCAAACGAATCTGCCACTTGCGATGACTAAATACATGCTGAATCTGTGGGAAGTGTACTGACTGCCAATCCACTACTACATCATAATCCTGTTCAAAGCTTTCTTTGGGAGATAAGTCAAATGAAACTTGATTTTCAGCTATTTCAAAAAGCGATAACTGTTCATCATCAGGAAATTCACCTACTTCAATTAAAGGAAAATGCCAAAATCCGGTCAAAAGGCCGCTAGTCTCATTTTTTTCCAAGAGAAACTGTCCTTGAGCATCTTGGATAATCAAACCATATAAATAAACTGGAACTGGTTTTTTCTTAGGAGCTTTGATAGGGTACTTCTCCATGGTTCCATGTAAGTAAGCAGCGCTAAATTCCCTTACTGGACTGTCATCAGGTCTAGGGTTGATAGGTGCTTCAATATCTGAGCCTAAATCCATCAAAGCTTGGTTGAAATCTCCCGGTCTTTGGGGGTCAATCAGAATTTCCATCATCGCTTGAAAAACCTTTCGGTTAGCAGGGACACCAATATCCAAATTCACTTCAAATAAACGGCTCAGGACCCGCATAACATTCCCATCAACCGCTGGCTCAGGCAAACCAAAAGCAATACTTGCAATAGCTCCTGCTGTATAAGGACCAATTCCTTTCAGACTAGAAATCTCCTCGTAAGTGTGAGGAAACTCGCCACTAAAATCTGTCATAATCTGCTGAGCAGCCTGTTGCATATTGCGCACTCGCGAATAATATCCTAGTCCCTCCCATGCTTTTAATAAGCGTTCTTCTGGTGCCGTTGCCAAATCTTTGATTGTCGGAAACCAGTCTATAAAGCGCTCATAGTAAGGAATGACCGTATCTACTCGCGTCTGTTGTAGCATAATTTCTGAAATCCAAATATGATAAGGATTACTGCTTCTCCGCCAAGGCAAATCACGTTTATTCTCATCATACCAAGCTAATAATTTTTGGCGAAAGGAGGCAATTTTTTCATCCTCCCACATCTCAATTCCATATTTTTTCAAATCTAACATAACTTTAGTATAACATAATCTATCCATTTTTACCGAGACAAACCAATACAAACCTATTCATATCAGCCTTTTTCAAAAACTTAACACACCTTTAAATAAAACAATATTAGACAAAATTCGTCGTTTTTTCTCTCATTTTTGGTTAAGTTATGGTACATGCAAATCAATCTGTTCCAACTTATCAACCACTTCTAATTTCATGTTCTGAGTAACATGAGTATAAATCGACAATGTTGTTTTTTCATTTGAATGTCCGACTCTTTCCATAATAGCCTTTAAAGGAACACCTAACTCTGATAACAAAGAAATATGCGAGTGTCTAAAAACATGGCTAGTCAACCTAAAACCTTCTATTTTTCTAACTCCTGACCTCTCAAAAGTTCTCCTCAAAAAACAATTAAAAGTATTCAATGATATAGGGCATTTCCCCTTATAAATAAACACTAAATCAACTTTAGCTTCAAGTTGACTATATTCATTTAAAATTTCAACCACTCTACTTGTTACTTTTATCCTACGGACAGAACTAACAGTCTTAGGAGAACTCAAATAATAATTCTTTACGCTCCCTTCTGTAATCAATGTATTCTTAATATAAATCTCTTTTGCTTCTATATCTACATATTTCCACTTTAACCCTAGCGCTTCACCAACTCTCATTCCTGTCAAATACAGAAATTCTGCCAACAAAACCAATCTTTTATCTTCATTTGAATTTCACAAATAAAGTAAATATTCACTCATTTCGTCTTTCGATAAAAAATGCTCCTTTTTTCGCTGGATCATTTGAACATTCTTTTTAGCCTTCGGTAAAACAATTCTTTCAACTGGGTTTTCTTTAATATAACCAACTTTAAAACAATAAGAAAAAAACGAATCTAAAACCGTTCGAAATAATTTACGATAACCCACCGACCAATCATTTACCATCAAATACTTTTGCAACATCACATTTGACACCTGTCTAACCTTTTTTGTACCAAATTTCCTTAAAAAGGCATCAAACATCACCTTTTGTCTAACATATGTATTCCTCTTTAATTCCGACTCTCGAATAAGAAAAAACTCACCAGCTATTTCAGAAACTAATAAATCTTGTGAAACACCAAATACTGTATTTGTCTTTCGTTCAATTTTAGCTTCTAAAACTTTTCTTGCTTCAGCTTGAGCTGCCCTTGTCTTAGAAGTTAATGTACACGATACCTGTTTCCACTTCCCCTCACTTTCATCATAATATTTCTCGTAATAACGCACTTTTTTAGCACCAATTACCTTAAAAAACATAGAACCTCCTATTTCTAGCAGGTATATCTTTAGTCAATACCTACAATTATATCATTTAAACTTATTTTTTCTCTTTATACAATAAAAACAAATAGAAACCTCTCACATTAATCATGACTTTTCCACCCGTTCCAATCGAAATATTTTTAAATTTTCTAATAGCCTTTGCTTCTTCTAAATGTCTCTCAATTGTTTTAACAGAAATAGCCGAAAACCAACTCTCTTTCAACTGTTTCTTTGAAACAAATTTATCTGGATAATTATTATATAATTCTTGTACTTCCAAAAGTTTTTCCTCACTTTCTTATAATTACTAAAAAAATAAAGCAAGCCATTATTGACTTGCTTTCATACTCTCTTTAATTGATGTTCATACAACTATTCAATAAATACTAATTAAGAAGAAGCCGTCAATGCTGTAAATATCATTGACCCACCAAATATAACAACGATTGCAGCTCTTAAAATTGGATTATTTATATCTTTAAAAATAATAGCTACTAAAATAACTGAAATGACTATTAAAAATATCAACGTCAACATAGAATAACCACTCATTCTAGAAAATACATGAACATGATACCATATTAAAAATCCAGCAAGAGTCGTAAAAATTAACGCAAACCCTAAAAGATACCATGCCTTCCCATCATCTTTAAACATAATATCAACAGGATTTGTCACTCCTACTACAGAACTATTAAACTCCCTCAACTCATGCAAATAATACAAAGTACTTGCAACATACAATAATTGAGCAAGCAAATTCCCTAAAATTTCTTCAAATATCATCTCAAAATATTCTCTCATGTTAACCTAATAATCCCTTTTCCTTCATAAGAACTTCAACATAATAAAACTTCTTTTTCTTATCATAAACTCTATAAAAATAAAAGAGTATTAAAAAAGAAACAATCACAAATAACGTGATACTTAAAAACATTAAACCATTCATCAAAACCAAAGATTTCTCACTACCACCATAAATTCCTGTAACCTTATTAGAAAAATCTACGAATAGTTTATATAAACCACCTAAAAAAGCAAGAAACATCACAAGAACTAGTGAATTAGCTATTGTGCCTTTTCTTTCCGAAATGGACTTTAACTCACTATATTCCATCTTTAGCTCATCATCAGAATAAGACTTTACTTTGTTGATATAAGCAACATTAAGACCACTATGCTTTTTAACAATTAACTTTAAAAAAAGTTTTTTATCTTATCACTATTGTTACTCATAGCTTAGCCTCCTATTCTATTCCTAATAAAATTATAACATAAATACAAAAAAACAACTTCCTCAACGTCCATTCCACCGAGAAAGATACCATTTAATTTCTTCTATATTTTCATCAACAGAATAGCCTAGAGTCCATTCTACGTGTAGATCACGAAACTCAACCATATCTTCATCAATAACATTGAAATAAGCAAAAATAAACTCTGAACCACCAATTAAAAGAGATAGCGTTTGTTGACCGCCATCTCCTCTAACAAAAATATGATAAGAAACTTCAATTCCTAAAGAATCTCTTATATAAGAAACAATCTCTTCTTTTGTCATTAATCTTTTCACCTTTTATTTTAAACCTCTCCAGCAGCAAAATATTCTTTTATCCTACGTTTGATATCATCAATTTTATCGACATAATCATTAAGTTCAAAAAATAATTCATCTACATCACCATGAACTGTACTTAATTCTTCTGCAAATGCCTGTTGAATCTCTTCCTCGTGCTCTCTAACCCACTGAAAAGCACTCGAAAACTTAGAACACCATTCATACTCTCGAATATCATACGTATAAATATCTTCACATACACTTTCAATTTTTGAATCATCCTCTAAGCTAAGCCACATACCTCTATTTATCATGCCATAAGTCACATCATCAAACACCAATAAGTTTTCATAAAAAGGAATTTCTGAAAGAACTAATTTTTTCATTTTACTTACCTCCAAATTTAATTTTTTTCAACACTCCTAAAGCAACTAACATCAAAACACCTACAAAGCTCATTCCAATACTAGCAACCGTTCCCGTTTTAGGTAAAACTTTTAATTCACCTTTCTCATCTTTCAAGGCAACTGTACCATCTTGTTGCTTAACTGCTCCAATTTCAGATGCATTCTTCAGTTCAACTGCTCCATCTGGATTTTGAACATAAACTTGTCCTTCTTTTGTTCCAACAACTGTATGACCTGTATTCGTCACAATTGGTTGCTTCTCAATTTGTTCTTCCGTAACATTGATTTGTTTTGGAGTATCAGTCGCTTTGACACCTGTATTTTCTTCTGCTTTCTTTTCCTCTGGTGTAGGAATAATCGGTTTTGTAGTCTCATCCGTCTTAGGAGTTTCTGCAGGCTTTTCTTCCTTTTTCTCCTCTTGAGAAGGTGTCGCCTCTTCCTTCTTTTCCTCATTCTTTGAAGGTTCAGTTGATGGCTCAACTGGTTTTGTGGAAGGTTCGCTTGGTTCGACTGGTTCCTGATTTTCCCCTGACTTATCTGGAATAGTCGGATTAACTGGTGTCTCGGGAGTTACCTCACCCGTTTGCGTTTTGTCGTCTTTGGGTTTCTCCTCTTTTTCCGTCGGAACTGGAACTTTTTCATTATCCGAAGGAGAAGGAACTACTACATCTACTGGACTTGTTACCTTTCCTTCTTCCGCTAAAGCAGCCAAAGGGCTTGTACCTAAAACACTAACTGCTACTAATAAACTTGCAACTACTTGCTTTTTCTTCATTTCTTTTTTCCTCATTTTCTTTCTATTAGTCATTTCAATGACCGTCTACATACCATAACTGACTAGCTGTTCCCTTATCTAATACCCGATAGGAAACCGTCATTGCTGGTACTCCGAATACATTCATTTCTGAAATTAAAATGGTTCCATCACTTCTTACCTCTTCACAAAAAGCCACATGACCATAAGTTGGATCAGAACCAGCCAAACCTTGAACAAAGGAAACTGCTGTATGCTTTTTCGGTGTATGGCTAGAAGAAAAACCTGCTTTTCTAAACCAATCACCACCATTTCCCATAAAGGAATCAAACTGAATGCCTAACTGTTTTGCACGATTATAAACATACCAGGTACATTGACCTGCTGGATAAGAACCACTTCCGTCGTATGCATGACCATCATATTGGCTGATATTGCCCCAACCTGCAGGAATCGCTGTGGTACTTGTACCCGTATTATTATCCTTAGAAAACGTACCTTGTGCTGTTTTCAAAATATCATAGATGACTTCTGCCCACTCTTCAATCGCACTTACCTTCGTTTGAGAATCGGAAATTGCCACTCCTTCATAATATTGTGACCAATCCCTAGCTGCCTGTTTCGGATCTCCACTAGAGCCCATTTTTATAACCACTCTAGCATAAGCTCCCTCTAACTCGGTACTCATCAAATCCATTTGAATTTGTTTATCGAGTTTCTTTTCTTTCGCTTGACCCCAACGATTGCCATTGATTATACTACCCCAACCAGACCACTGATAAAAACCAGCTACACCACCACTAGGATTCACCGCCTTTACATCAAAACCACATTCTCGATAAGCTACCGCCAACGAACCACTAGTCGCCTGAAGCGTAAAATGATGACGGGAAATGAGTCGATTTGCGAAATCCAACGCATTTTGTGCATTGTCTTCACTCAACTGCCGACCTGTTTTTTCTGTAAATTGTTGCGCAAAGTCTTTAGCAGAGATGGTAATGCCTCCTGTTGTGGATTCAAATGTTTGTGAATCAGCAGCTCCACCTCCAACAATTAGAATCATAAAGCTTAAAAAAAGAGTAAGAAGCAAAAACAAACCAACTAAGCTACGTTTTACTAGTTTCATTTTTTCCTCTTTTCAAACAATTCTCTTGAATAGCCGATTTTTCTTCTACAATAGGAGAGCTTTCTAAAGGTTCTTTAGACTGAATGGACGGTATTTCCTGTTTCCGTTTCAATTGTTCCCTATGAAATTCTCGTTTCATTTGCGGCTTGACCAATTCGTTTTCAACCATAGAAGAAAGTGTTGGCTTCTCATCAGACTGTTGTTGTTAATATTCCCTAAAAGCAACTTGTTCTCTTTTGCGTTCTTCTTGTCTTTCTTGACGTTCCAAGTAACGATTTTCTCGTTCTTTGAAAGCTACTTGAGCAGGGGCATTCGTATCTCCAGCTAAATCATGTAACTTAGACCGAAGACGTTCTCCTTTTGGAATGGTTGCGACATGACGTAAATGATCTGCCGTATCTAATAAACGTTGTTTAAATTCCGTTCTCTTATCCAAAGCCACCTGTTTATCCAATGTTTCACCTGCACCATAACGAAGCGTATCATAGCCTTCTAATGCCCGATTAGCTCCTTGCTTCATGGTGTTTTTAGTTGCTCGAAACAATGTTCGCACCCCAGAAGATGATGGAATAGATGGCTCTAAAACTTCATTCCCTAGACTATCTGCCAAAGGTTGTGATGGTTCAACTGCTGAACGATCTAGAGTTCGATTTTTGGAGAAAGGGTTCACCGTTGGAATTAAATCTGGTTGGTACAAGTGCCCAAGATTTTGTTGAACACGTTGTGCCACTTCTTGAGCAGACAAGGTGCCTCGAACAAACAAACCCATTAACATGGAGCTACAACGCCAAAGGACAAACCAAATCAAGCCCTGCAGAATTGCTACCCAGAAATAAACCTTACTCATACCGCCTGCGACCCCTTCAATCAAACTATTGATAAAGAGAAAAGCCCGAATCCCAAAGAGACCCAAACCACCTAAAAAAGCAAACTGAAGAATCTTCTTTCCTGCATTCCCCAGAACCTGCTCAAAGCTTGGAATCATGGCAATAAAGAGTAAGAAAACCAAGGCTACAATCATCAGAAGTACCATGTACTTAAAGACTAGCGAAATCAAACCAATCATAATTAAAGCCAGACCAACTACCATAGCCTTCACTAATGACGCAAAAGCAGTTAGGAACTTGCTACCAATACTTGACCAAGATAAATTGGATATTTTTTCATTTTCATCTGAAAATGTCTTTACATCTTTAGTTTTCCCCTCTGTTTCAAACAAAGCCCTCACTTTCTCTTCTGAGACATCTGTCGTATTGAAGTTTAAAGCGAGAAAAGGTTTATAGACCATTTCTTGAAAAATCGCTTCTTTAACCGTTGCCAAGTTATTGGCATTTGTGCCAATGGATTGATGTTCTTTATCCAGCTGATCAAAGCCAGAAATCGCAATCTTTGTCATATCCGAAGAAACACTATCCACAATCTGAATCACTCGAGACAGATTATATTTGGCTTCAAACTGTTGATTCCCAACATTCGTTGAAAAAATAGACGGACGATACAAAAACAGCGCTAAGAACCAAACCAACAAAAAGCGAAACATTTGAAAAGGGAAACGTTTCGTTTTAAAAAACTCTACCAAGCCACCTATCATCGCTAACGCATAAACCAAATATTGGTAATCATCCATAAAGGTTTGAAACATTTGAGCCGAGAAAGAAACAATCTGATCCAATACTTGATAGACATTTGCACTAAAGACTTGTTCTAAAATGATAATCACTAAGCAATATAGTGTCTTTGTCACAAAAAACAAGCCCTGCACAATGGCATTAACGACTTTAGGAAAAATATCTGTTATTCCAAAAAAGCCATCTTCCAAATAAATATAACTCGTTAATTTAGACAATTTTGTGGGATCAACCGTATTTTTAGCCTGTTCCAAATAAGTCTGTGCTTCTTCCCGCTTTTTAGCAGCTTCTTCTAAAGAAACAAATTTTTCTTCATAGTTACGAATGGTTGTCCGCAAACCTTGTATCTGGCTTGAATCATTTTTATCCGCATTCTTTGCAATGTAATTTTTAATACTTTCAATATCTCTTGCAGCCTGTTCTAATTCTTTTACAGTTGGAGATTTTTTCTCTAGTGTTTGGTCTACGCGTTCAGCTACTTGCTTAACACTCTCATAGGAAGAATCCTTTTGAATCGCTCGCTCGTTTTTTTCTTTTTTCTCTTGTGCTTGCTTCTTTCTAGCTGCTTCCTGACTTTGACTTTCCTGGACATTGACAGGTACATAACCCTGATTTGAATTTTTGGGAATGATTTTCTCATTTGGATTTGGAACAGTATTATAACCATTTATTCCTGGAGTATCTGCCAAAACACTAATTGGAAGAAATAATAGAAACAGACTAACAAATAATAGCTGTTTCATTGTTTTATTCATTAAGCCACCTCCTGCTCTTCAGGTTTCCGTACTGTTTCAAACAGTTTCGCAATTTCTGGGAAAAACAAACCATCAACCGTCACTCGCTCTACGCGACCATAAGTATCTTTATAGAGACATTGAGCCTTAGTCATATTGTTAAACCACTCTTTACTCTCTTCTGTAACTTGCACTTTCAAGCGACGGAGTACCTTTTCTGCTGCATTCTCCGCTTCATTATGAAAACAGAAATACATCCCAAAGGCAGAGGTTTCTCCATCTTCTCGGTTTGAATCATCTGGTTCTTGCGAAATAAAGACCAAGAAATTATTTTGAGAGCGTCCAACCCGTTTGATTCGATTTAACAAGCCACGACCGTAAGCCGTAATTTTAAACAACCAGGCTTCATCCATAAACTCTACTGTCTTACTAGCATAATCCCGTTCACCAAACTTGATACAATAATGACCTAAAGCGTACATCACCGCCAAAGACTTCTTATTTTCATAAGATAATTGCACCTTTTCGTCATTTGGTAAATCTAAGTTCGCAATTTCCAAGATTGTATTTCGAGCTGTGAAGTCAACTGCTGGATTGATACCGTCAGAAAAAATCAAGCTCAAAACCGAATCCTTCGTTTCTTCTATCAACAGTTCCGCTGTCTCTCGAACCTCTTCATTTTCATGTTTAGCTAAAGCCTTAAAAACAGAAAGTGTCCCAACTTTTTCTCCTTTTGCCCGTCTTTCTGCAAACTCTCGAATCATTTTTGATAACTCTGTCTTGAATTTTTTCTCTTTGTCAAGAGGCATAAACTCATCAATCATCGAAATAATCAAGCCTTTTGCCTGTGTACGATCTAAAAAGACAAGCGGATCCAATACTCCAGCATTTTCTTCCTTAGTATAATCTAATGTGATAAAATGAAGACTTCGGATATAATCTTGAATTTCTGGAAAACAATCTGTCTCCTCTAATTCTCTTAACATCTTTTCATACCAATAACGCTTTTCCATTTTCGGATCAATATATAAGGTTTGGTCATTGAGTAAACTAGAGTAGAAATGAAGCATACTAGCCGCAAATGTCTTCCCTCTTCCTGTATCTCCTGATATAGAAATATGAGGATTGTTTGTCTCTCTACCGTCTGCCTGCTCATTCGCTTCTAAAATATTAACAAAGACTGGTTTATCACTTGCTGCAATCGCTTTTTCAAAGCGAGAATGCCAAGACTTTCTTTGATTATCAATCATGCCAAAATAAAAGCCAATTTCCTCACCAACCATTTGACTTGTAAAAAACAAGTCTTCCGCAAAAGCTCCCGCTTCAACTGGCTGAATAAAATTCTTATCTCCTGGCATAAGAATTTCACCAAAACGATTTTTTGAAAACAAATATAACTGATAAGGTGTTGCCCTGGAAAGACTAATCTTACTATCTTTCATGGAATCCATGAGAATATTGATTTTTTGTTTTAAAACTGTATAATCTGCATCCGATACGACCATCGTCTGCAAATAACTAATCATTGGAATACCTTCATCAATCTTCTCTTCCATTTTTTCAACCAAGTATTTTGATTGACCAACCGACTTCTTCCCAACCGAATCCGCCTGTTGGGCTTCTGTTTGTGCTCCCTTTAATCTCGCACGGGCAAAACGTCCTTTTGTACGAATATTATTAAATGGCAAACCTTTCGTTTTCGAAAACTTTGCTTTCGTCCACACCTCAACTGGAAATCCTAACGCTCTGGCTCGTTCAATTGTATGCAAATAAGAAGCATTCTCTGCTTTATAAGCCACTGGCAAAAATACCACATACTGACTACCTTCCTCATTAAACAACTCCAAAACATTCATCTTCTTAAAGTCAACTGACTTATCCCCTAGATTTCCCATATAATTTTCAACCAACTTCACTTCATACTCTTTATCTACGTTTAAAGAATGAAGATAAGCATACCGATTGACAAAAATCGTTTCTTGGGTTTCTAGCCGTCTAAACTCTAACAAATCTAGCTTTTTTTCTAATTCTTCACGTTGACGAACATACTTTTTTTCCCAGCCTTCCAAAACATTCTTTTGAAAGCCTAAATTTTCAATCAGTAAATCAGAAGCAGCTTGAATAGAAGATTGGATTACTTCTTTTACATCTACCGAAATAGAAAAAGATTTTAACGGAATCGAAATGAAATAATGATAATCGCACAATTCCTTCGTAGCCATCAAATAATCATAAGATTTTTCCAAAACAGAATACGCCATTTCTTCCGTATCCTTAGAAAATTTATGAGATAACTGTCTAAATTTCCCCAACAAATCTTTTGGAAAAGGTAACATGACAACATCAAAATCACCATATCCTTTTATTTCTTCCAGCCAATCTACCACTAAATTCTTAGAATCCTCTTTTTTAACTTCATCCACTGGATTGAGAACTTGTGGTTCGATTTCATACAAAGCAAAGACACTTCCATCTTTCTTTAAAATCAGATTTTCAACAATATCTTCAACTTCGTTGTTTAATGCCATTCTTTTTCCTCTCTTTCTTTAAAATGTAAGATGGTTTAAAATACAATAAACCATCATTCAAATAGAAACGTTTTCGCTTTCGTCCGTATTTCCAATAAAAACGGACATAATCTTTTAAAAATTTTCCTACTGGCTGTTGTTCAATTTTCAAATCTGATAAAATGATCCCCAAACTCCAGATTGGAAGAAAGCCTAAGGTTGCCCAAAAGATCAACGGAATCGGAATCACTTTCTCTACACGAGACATTAGCCACAAATACAACACATACAAGATTAAACTCCAACCAATCGTTGATAGTTTAATCGCATTTGACAGAGATATTTTTTCAGACAGCTTCTGAATCCAAATGGGTTGCTCTAAAGCCGACCGATAATTATAGACTTTTTTATCTACTCGCTGTTTTTCTGCCATTACTTACCCCTTAAAATTTAATATGACTCAACGCCCAATTCATGCCTTCCCCAAATTTCGCTAAAACTTGTTCTGGATATAAACAGAAAAATGCAATCACAAAACCAGCCGACAAAACCGTCAAAGATTTTCCAAAACTCTTGGTTTTCATAAATTCATAAATCCCAGCACCAACACCAATACCTAATGCAACCCATACCCCTTGTTCCTTTAAAAACGTTGTTACTAAATCTTTCATTTATTCTTTTCCTCCATTATTTCAATTCTGCTGCATATTTTTTTGAAATACCATGCTCTAGTTTTTGAATACGATACGTTTCTTCTTTTTTATCTACTTGTAAAGTAACTACGAAATTCTCCTGGTGAGTTAGCCCTAATCCGTCTGTAAAAGTGACCTGTACTATATTTACCAGTACATCTTCTTTTTGCTTATCCTGAATAAAATAAGAATAATCTACGGACTTAAAGACATAACCTTTTACTGGACGAACTTCCTTAGAAAAAGGAGACATTTGCGTCTTGTCACCACTTGCATAAGCCTTGAAAAACGCTTCTACATATTCTTTAGCCTTAGAATACTTTGAATCGTCTGCTTGAAGATTCAACTGCACCTTATTTGTCGGATTTTTCGCAATATAAGAATCTTCATCAGTAAAGTAAGGCAAATCAGAAACATAATATTTGCTATTTTTTACTCCATAAGGAATATTGATCACTCCAACATTATTTTTCCATTCATCATTGACCTTTACTGTATATCCCACACGATAAGTCGCAAGATGATTTGTAATTTCAATCAAAACTGCACCTGTCAATTTACTTTCAAGATTCGTTGTTTTAGTAGTTTTCACATCTATTCCTGCACCATAAAACTTCTTTAATTTCTCTTGATTTTCAGGACTATTATCTGAAAAATAAGAGTTTAAGAAATCTGTCATGAATAAACCAACTTTATTTGACAAGTTCCGTGAATCTTGATTTGTTACCTGGACTATTTTCTTTTCACCTCGCAATGTTCTAACTGCATTAGAAACAATTACTAAACCAGCCAAGCCAACCACACCAACTATAAAACCAAGCAATAAAAAATTAGCCGCTCTTTGACTAATCTTTCTTGGTCTTATCTGCACATTTTCTTGTTTCCGTTTTGGAAACTTTATTTTTTTCTTTTTTTCCTAGAAGAAAAGAATTTCAACCCTCTCAATTGTTTTCTCCTTTCACGTTTTATTTCCTTTAAAATGGAAATTTTTAAAAATTTCCGCTCTAAAGGACATTATCTACATCTACATAAAACCCTCGTGTTGTATTGAGTACCACTCCTTTCTCTATATAAGCCTGAACAGCTGTCACCCAATTATTAGCCTTGTAAAAAAATTCAACAACTGAGGACATTTCACATTGATTCAAAATTTTTGTCATTAGCTGCACTTCATCTTTTGTCACAAAACAATAATGATGACTAATGATATCACTAACCGACCAATGATTTTTCAAACAATGAACAATAATAAAATCATCTCCAGCGTACAATCCTTCAATCACCCGTCTTAACAAATACGCTTCATCAAGACTCATCATTGTATCTACCTGCCAATCTTCAAAGCCACAAATAAAAAATGATTCACCACTGAATCCTCTTTCTACCATTCTAGCCTCAATAGCCTCTTTAGGATATTTCATAATATCTAACTGACACAATGAACTGGATTGACCGTCTGCATGCACTCGAATATTTGCAATCATCCTTCTACCTCATAAATAAGAAAATAAGGTTTCTTACATTTTTATTTCCCATTCCACCTTTTAACAATACTTTCCACTTCCTCAATCTGTTCTTCACCAAAAATTTTCACAAAGACATCTGGCATATAGCCAAAATCTCTAGCTATCTCTTGACCACTTTCATCAAGTACAAAAAATACCATTAAGACATACTTGCCATTTTTAAAAAACGTCAAATCATATCTTATCTTCCTAGCATTAGTGCGAACTTTAGCACGATGATAAGACATTCTCTCACCATGTGCCAACGAAACCAATCATTCAAATATCTCTTCTGCAGTCATTTCATTCTCTCCCTCTCATATAAACACGTGCCATTGCTTATTAACATAACCCAGAAAATAATATCTAACTCTTAATCGCTCCTTAATTTCTTCCAAATGTTGTTCAATATATTCATCTAACTTACCACTTTCAAGAAGTTCCTGATAGTCTTCGTCAGTCAACATCTTTGTCTGATAAGTCAAAACTTCTTCTGTATCAAAACATTCATAATGATTCACCCACATATCATCTTGATTTCCATCTCCAAACGCTTCAAGTTCTGCACCATCAAAGCACTTATCAATGGCATCCTTGATTTTTCTGGCAAAGCCAAAAATTTTTTACCATACATATAATCTTCGCATAAATTGATATAACAATTATAAGTCACTTTTACAGACATCTCTTCATCTCCTATTTTTAAATGATAAATTGCAAGAATAAGTGCAACATTTACTCGTACTCATCCACTAGAGCTTCACAAGCAGTTCTGTAAGCTAAACATTTTCGTGGTCGGTGATTGATATCATATAAGGCCTTGTTCAAAGCCTCATCAGAGATAGCGGCTAAATCTGTTTTCTTTGGAAAATATTCTCTTAGTAAGCCATTGGCGTTTTCATTGCTTCCTCTCTGCCAGGATGAATAGGCGTCCGCAAAGAAAAAGGAAATTCCTAAATTCTCTACCAGAGGATAGCAGGCAAACTCTTTTCCCCTATCTGAAGTGAAGGTTTTAAGAGCCTCTTTTGGAAATAGCTTATAAAGTTGTTCGATGGCTGAAAACATGGATTTGGCTGTTCTGTCTGGTATCTTGAAAGCTAAGTAAAAGCGCGTTTTTCGCTCCAGAAAGGTCGCTAAACAGCCCTTGCTTTTGCCTCTGGAAGACACCACAGTATCGAGCTCCCAGTGACCAAAGGTCTCACGATTCCTGACCTCTTTAGGACGTTTGGCAATCGATGTGCCAATCCTAAATCTTCCACGTGTTTCTTTAGGTTGTCGAGTTTTTCCTTTACGACGAAGGACACTCAAATCCAGAGCAATCAAACCAGCATAGAGCCAGTTATAGATTGTTTTAAAAGCTACCATCGGCCTTTGTTCAAGCTGATAGCGGCCACAAATCTGTTCAGGCGACCAGGAGGATTTTAAACCGTCCTCAATTTCCTTTTTCAACGTTGGTGTCAAACGAGACTTCCGACCTTTTTGCTTAGCCCTGTGGTCATACTGTTCCTGTGCTAGGGCTGCGGAGTAACCATTTTGGCATCGTCTTAACTCTCTTGAAATGGTAGACTTATGGACGCCAAGTTTACTTGCAATTTGGCAAGGTTTCAAACCTAATTCCAAGTAGGTTTCTATCTTTATTCGGTCGGTTATGGTAAGATGGAAGTAGCTCATAGTTTTTCCTCGGGATTCTGTTTGTGTGGTTACTTACAGTTTACACCAATGAAACGCTATGAGTTTTTTTGTTGCACTATATTTTACAATTTATCTTTTATAAAAATGATTATAGTAGGCTTGCTGATTGGTGAGGGAATCTTGTTGCTTTTCTGTCATGGTTGAAACCCGCGCATAGGCACAAACTCTTATCTTTCCTGGCTTCATCCCACTCTCCTTTCTTCCTTACTATATATCACTCTAAAGGCTAGATTTATCAAGTATTCAGCCCACTCATTCAAGCATTTTTAAGTCCAAATGCTGTCTATGTAAAGAGCCTGCATGAAGGGTTCCAAACAGACTCTGTTTGCTTATTCAATCTGCAGTACTTGGCCAGGGTAAATCAAATCTGGATTTTCAATTCCATTAATGGCAGCTAAGTGCTGGTAGTTCGTTCCATACATGTCCGCAATGGCTGAAAGCGTATCGCCACTTTCAACTGTATAAGTGGTGCTGCTAGGTGCTTGAGGATTTCCAGTAACCTGTAAAACTTGCCCTGGATAAATCAAGTCAGGATTGGCAATCCCATTGATAGCCGCTAATTCCTGATAACTTGTTCCATAAAGAGCTGCAATAGCAGATAAGGTATCCCCTTCTTGAACTGTGTAATTCCCAGTCGACGCTGGTGCTGCCGGTGCTGGAACCGCAGGGCGAGGTTCAGGGATTTGGCCAGTATAAACTGAGCGTAAATCCCGATACATATAATTGGAATCTACTCGGCCACTGATACCACCAACAATTCCATCACTTGTAAACTGCCAGATGTCTGTTGGAACTGCACAAGCTCCCACCTGTCACTGAGCTACCCAATTCGTATAGCGGGACAAGTCACCCATATTCTGGAACCAGTACAGGCTTGCATACACGCCAGCCCAGTAACCAGCGGATTCTACATTGTCACAAAACAGTCGGCAGATAGCCGTAGAAGTTTCCCAACTCACACCACCGTTGTTGGCTTTCCAACCGTCCGCATCCTCCATATCAATGTAGAGCGGCATAGAAGGATGGAATTGACGAGCAAAGTTCAAAAAGGCATTGACCTCAGCTTGTGCTTCTCCCAAATTTCGAGCATAGCTATAATGGTAAAATCCGTACGGAATGCCAACCCGCTCACATTCAGATGCATTTCGTCGTGCACGCAGGTCTTCCGCAAAGCTACCCCAAGACGAACGGATAATGACAAAGTCAACATTGTTTTTCAACTGATCAAAGTCAATAAAGCCATTGTGTTCACTGATATCTACTCCAAATAATGCCATCTTATTTTTCCTCCGATTTTAATTGTTTCAAAGTTTGTTTGAGTTTCTCTGGAACTGGCAGACCAATCCGTGCTGCATTTTCTAAAATACTGAGCCCCTCGTTAGACAAGTAATAGAAAATAATAGCGGTTCGGATGATGCCTCCCTGTTTCAAGATATGAGTATCAATAATCTGCCCCATAGCCACTAGCATCAAAATGACAACTTTTTTAAACAGTCCTCGAAAACCAACTGCACTGGATAGCTTCTTTTCAACAACTGCTGCCATCAATCCACTGATATAATCAATAGATATAAAGACAACAATCAAGGCAAAAATAAAACCATCCCAATCGCCAAAAACACTTCCTAAAAGTCCTCCTACCGTAGTAAATAGGACTTTATTCGCAAAAACTAACTGCTTCATGATACATTTCCCTTTCTATGCGGTTCACTCCAGTCGGGATTTCCCTTTTCATCAAATTGCATGATATAAAAGTTTTTATGGAATAACTCAGACAAATTCATGGTAGGGACTGTCGCTCCCCACTGAGTCAAAACTCCCACTGTTTCAATTTCCATCAATTGACGTCGACCTTCTTTAATCACGGGACGCTTTTGTACTTCTCGGTACATATAAAAATCCTCCCCCTCATTTTTGCAGCGAATGAATTCACCATTCTCGCGCATATAAGTGAGAGCCGCCGCCAAATCAAAAGGTTCTGTAATTCTACTTAGATCCGGTAGTAATTTCTTTTCTTCCATCTTTCTTTCCTCCATCTATTTTTAATGGTGTAGTTGCTTCTTTGAGATTAGCTTCCAATTCTTCTTTCTTCTGAAGGAGAACTTGGTAAGCTTCCTCTTTCTGCGTCAATTGAATGGCTAAGAGGTTCTTTGAAGTTACCTCATCAGCAAGCTTTCTGGTCAGCTCTTCAATCGTTAAACGAAGAGCCTGATTAATTTCTTCTTGGTTCATTTGTTTCCTTTCTTATAAACGTCCGACTAGGTTTCTGGTATCCCACCAAGATGGATGCCCTTCACCATGATTAGTCCGATACTCATAAAGTGCTCCAATGCTATTAGACAAGCATTGGAGAATCTCATGGAGTGAGACATAATTTCCGCTTGTATCTAAATAAAGCCAAACGTCCCCAACATTAATAGTCGAGTCTCGTCTATCCTGTTTTCTGCTTGGACGAAGCTGAAGCTTTCCTGTTGTTGTCATAACCCAACCGTCTTTATTATCATAGGCAGAACTGGCAAAGGACAATTCATCTCCAACCACATCAAGTGAGTCAACATTAACCCCATTCCAAGCCCGAATACCTACAAAGCCACCATCATTTGAGCTTTCATTGCCATAGCGATTAGACCCAATGACCGTCACACCAGCTCTTCCCTTACCATCGACATTTCCTGTCGCAAACTTAATGAACTGGGTTGGATAACCAGCTAGAACTCGTTTCAATGCAGCTTGGTCTGTATAATACAAAATTTGACCCGCATTGAGACTGATTTCCATAGCTCGGTTAATGGCTGTTAGGATACCACCTGATATCTTGTTCGCAGATAAAGTTACCGACTGCACCTGACTGATGAAGGCCTGCTTTGAAAAAAGCTTCCTCAGATAAGCTTCGGTCGCAGATAGCTTGTTAAACAAGGCATCATCTACTTTCAATTTCTCAGCTGTCACTGCTTCTGCACTTAGGATAGCTGTTGTGACTGATCCCGATTCAAAGTTGGCTGTCTTTAACTTATCCACCATGGCAGACTTAATCACAGCATGGTCAATTAAAGTTTGTCCTGTGATATGAGTGAGTCTACCATGGATATGATTTACTCCATTCGCTAATAGATTCAAACTGTTTAGTACTGCCCCACTTGAAGTCAAATACTGAACCGACCAACTGTTTGCGAGCTGAGTTTGAACAGTAGAAACTTTCTGGGTCAAATCCGTCACCTTGGTCACATAGGAAGAATCTGTCAGGACAATCTGGGCCAAGTTATGTTTGACGCTGTCTTCCTTTGAGCCAATGAGCCGTGAGTACAGATTAACTGTTTCCTGAACCTTTTGAAAGTCACTGCTGCTGGTTTTGCCATTGACTGCCTGCATGATTTCTGAAAAACGTCCCTCCACTGTTTGAGAATAAGAAGCAATCTTGGCTTCTGTGTACTGTCTATCATCCTCTGGAGCTGGACTCGGTGTCGTCGCAATTGTCCCATCTTCCAATTGTGGATCCCGAATATAAAGAACATCACCAACAAGCCAGCCATTTGAATAGCACACCCAGGACCAATATCTCTCAAACTTCACGGTAAAAGGGTGAACAAACCTATGCCATTCAGTTTGAAGTGTCACGGTCGAAACACCACCTGTCTCAAAACCAAACCGAACAACTACCGACCGACTCGCTTTCATATCAGCTGCATAGACCATTTTCTTCCCTTGCCATTCAGATCCCCTTAAATCAAAAATGGGCTTATGAAAGCCACCATTTCCTGCTTTTGTACAGATGGCTTTGAGATAGTAGCCACTTTTGGCATTCGTATCCGGTACCCTTTCAAACTTCCATTCTGATACATTAGGCGAGAGGGGTAACAGACCATCAAAATCATAATGACGGATGTAGTTGCGCCCACCAATTTGCAAACTCTCAAAGCGACGATTTAAGCCTTTCACATCTTCTGAATAGGAGGCTTTTGCGACATAGTCCTTGGCTACTTGCTCTCGGACAGTTCTGGACTGATTGGCTGTTTCCATCCGTACATACTGCTCCAGTCGTTCCCGCCGTTCACCATCTTTTGAAACATATCCCTGAATCTGTTGGAGAGTTGTTTCAAGGCCAGATAGAGTTTGCTTGACTTCTGTCTTACTGACAAAAGTGCCCATTTTCTGAAGAGTTTCTGTTTGAAAATTTTTCAAATTTGCTGTTGTTCGATTCGTTACTTCTTGGACGTTATTCAGAGCTCTCTGAGTATCTCCTGCCTTCCCTAAGGCTTCTTCCGTCTTTTGAGTAATCGTATGAAGAGACGACTCTGTCGTTTTCTTAAAAGGAGTAAACGAACTCTGAATCTGATCACGAGTCTGAGCTGCAATTTCCTCTGCCCTTGCTTTTGCCTTTTCAATGCCATCTAATACCTTACTCTCTTGCTTCTCAAAAACTGCACCAAAGGCTCGATTGGCATTTTCTAAGGCTTGTTCAATCATCAACTCTTGACTGCCTCGAGCAAAATTCAAAATGGAATGTGCTGCAGCAGTTATATTTGAAGAGCTCCCATGGCTACTTACTTTTGCAGTATCATCAAAGGTTAATGAGATATATTCTTTAGTCAGCGCATCATATTCATAAGCTACTGCTTGTTTGATGATATCTACATGGTGTTTTCTGCTCTTTAGAGTAATCCAGTCGGCTAAATGAACCGTTTGACCATCTAGCTCATAGGCTTCTATCACAATTGCATCTTGCTCTCGGTCAATCTTATCATGATAAAATTTACTCTCACCCCATTTTCGCAATTCCTCAAGGGTTTTAAGATTGTTATTCGTGAATTCTTTTTCGTTGATATAGGGATAAGCATCAAGTAAAGGACTATCAACCGTCACGGTTAACGTCTTTTCTTCTTTAGCCCCTTCTGGTTTAAAGGTCGAATGTACATGGATACGGGTCACAACATTTTGTGAGCTTCTATTCCGTTTGTAGGATTTCAGATTCTGATGAGTCGTAACAATGACTCCACGATTCTCTCCTCTGTGCTCTTGAATGGAGAATGAGAAATTATCTCGAATAAGCTCCCCTTCCCAAGTTCCGACAATAGAATGAGCACCATCTAACAGGACGTTATAAAGCGTAGTTGTCTCAGTCATGTTAAAATCCCTGTGTTTGGTAATATCACTTGTGAAAGAAAAAGACCCAAGACTCGTCTTGGCTGCCTGGACCATGCTAGATAAGGCTGTCATACAAGCTACTTGAGAATTTCCAATTGGCTTAATGGAATGCTGCATGACATCATCCGTAATGTGATAACACAGAACCTCCACGTAATCATCCATCTCAACTGGTTTCTTAATACGAAAAAGCTGTTCTCCTAATTCAGGGACAGGAGCCTTAATGAGTTTATCTACTTTCAATAGCCGATAAAGATGACTGTCCGTTATAGGATACTTGAGGGTTAAGGTAAAATCTCCATTCAACGTTTCCTTTACCCTAGCAGATACTGCTTCATAAAGAGGGATACCGTTCCATTTAATGGTCTGTACTTCCTTATCCAATAAATAAAGCATTAAGCCCACCCCCAGACAATCTCAAAACGAATGGACTGAATCCCAGTTCCCAATATGACTCCCACTGTTTTATCTTTTGAAGGGTCAATCGTCAAAAAATCACCAGACCACTTGATTCTTTTTCCTGATGAGGTTCTAAAACTTGGTTTGTCAGGGTTGTTATCCATCACCAGTGTTTCACTAGACTCTATTTTCTCCAAACGAATAACCTGACTGCCAACCGTAAAACTGGTTTCAGTTGAGTTGTTGCCTACTATTGTCAATTTGGGAAAAGCCAGAGCCGAACCCTTCATTCGCAAAGCACCATTTTGAGTGAATGACTGACTATCCGTATCTTTAAAGAATTTTGTGGGATGGCATTGGAATGTCACTTCCATCTCATAAACTCCATGCTTGTCCTTTATCATTTTTGAAACAAGGACTTTATAGCACCAAAGTCGAACTGTCTTCAACTGCTCACTCTCCAGCCAAAACTGTTCTTTAGAAAAGAGTGTCAAAAACTGAAAGAGTTCTTCTTCACTTGCTTTGACTACATAAATCTTAAATGCCAACTCCATCACATTGCGATGCTTGTTGGTTTCCATGACAGCACCACTGATCCCTCTATGCTCAAGGAGCTGTGTTTTACTGCTTTTCATGACAATTGGTGGACTGTTTTCTACAATCACCTTAAAGGGGAAAGAGGAAGTATGCACCCCATCAATAACTAATTCATTGTATCGAATCATGTTCCCAATCCTTTCAGTTGTTTTTGCCTAGCGAGTTCATCTGCCAATCTTCCTGCCACATGTTCTGATAAGCGTTCTAAATCCGCTTCTTCTCTAATTACCACATCTGAAATTGTAATGGTAATCTGAGGCAGATCATCCAAGGTAGAAGCAATTCCTCGACCAATCTGACTCAATGTTTCTCTGTTCAAAGGAAGAACCGCTTCTCTTCCTGACTCTCCTCCCGCTAAGAGGTTCATACCATTTACGCCAAATATGGTCGGCTTGGTTAAAATCCCACCTTTGGCATACCATTCAATCCCAATCCGTGGAATATCCCCCTTTAACCAATCAAGCGGATTAGCGGATCCACTGACACTAAAGTGTGGCAACGGAATATGCGGCCAAGAGATATGGAAATTAAAGAGATTCTTTATGGCATTGATGGCAGAGGAGACGGCATTTTTAGCTCCATCAATTGCTCCAGAAATGGCATTTTTGATTCCATCCCAAATATTTCGAACAGTTGAGAAGATGTTGTTTAGGACATTTGATATGGTCTGCAAGATACCATTCCAGATATTGGATAGTGTGCTTGCAATCCCCTGAACAATCCCTGTCACCGTGGATTGAATGGCATTCCAAATGGATGAAAATAAAGAAGAAAGGGCTGATAGAATATTTGAAACACTATCTTTGATGCCATTCCAGCTATTCACTATAAATTGCCAGATGGCATTAAGAATGGTGCCAATGATGGACTGAATCCCTTCCCATACGGTAGATACAATTTGTTTAATGGTTTCCCAGGCACCAGACCAATCCCCAGTAATTACCTGCATGACCAATGTGATAATGCTAAGAATAACATTTAGGACTGTTTCTATTATCGTCTTGATAATATCCCAGGCTGTTGTGACAACTAGTTTGATATTCTCCCAAACGGCTGTTAGATAAGGCCCAATTAAATCCATAATGGTGGTGATTACCGTCGAAATGGCATTCCAGACTGTTGTTGCAGAATCTTGAATCAACTGCTGATTTTCCTGCCACCAAGAAACCAAGGTTCCCCAAATTTCCATCACAAAGTCTATAACTTGCTGAACGATGAAAGAAATAGCTGAATAGATGGCATTCCAAACTTCCATAACAGCCGTTCTGAAAGCTTCATTATGTTCCCACAGTTCCTTAATACCAATGACCAATAAAGCAACAGCTGCTATCACCGCAAGAACAATTCCTACAATCGGAGCAGCCGCAGATAACATCCCTCCAATCGTCGTCCCAAGAGCTAAAGCTGCAGCTTGTAAGGCCACAATAATGGGTAAGAGAATACCCGCAACAGTCACCAGTCCACCCACAACCAGAATGAACTCCCGCACCGGTTCCGGAAGATTCACGAACCATTCCGCAACACTTTTTAAAAGCGGAACAAGTTGTTGGAGAATCGGAGCTAGAGTTTCTGCAATCGATCCTCCGACTTCGGCCATAGCTTCTTTAGCTGCATTTTGAGCAATCGTAAACTGATCAATAGGATCAAGCGTTGCTTCATAGGTAGAAGCAACTACTCCCTTAGCTTTTTCTGCGGTTCCTGCTAAATCATCAAAAGATAGAGCCCCCCGCTTAATGGCATCCACCATCCGTGGAGCAGCTTTAGTACCAAAGATACTGGATGCAAGCGTTAAGGCTTCCGTTTCACTGGTGCTGTTTCGGATTTGTTCGACCGTTTCTCTTAAGCCTTCACTCAGTGTCTTGCCCTTAGCCGCATAGTTGACTGCTGCTTTGGAGAGGGAAGAAAGAGCAGCCGAAGAATCGACCCCACTTTTTTCAAACTGCCCCATAAGAGCCACACCCTCATCAAACGAAAGTCCTAAAGCCTTAATTTGTGGAGCACCTTGGATGGCTTTGGTCATCAAATCCTGAACGCTGACACCAGTCGCCTGTGCCGTATAAGTGACGGTATCTAAGACCCGATTTAAATCACTCGTCTCAAGTCCATATGCTTCAATGGCTTGTTTTGCGGAAATGGCTGATTCCGTCACGTCCGAACCATTGATTTCCGCATACTTAATCAAAGTCGCAGAAGCGTCCTTTAAGGCATCACCAGTCAACCCAAACTGGGTATTAAGCTCACCAACAGCACTGCCCACTGTTTGAAAGTCCGTTGGAATTTCAGTCGCAAGACCTTTTGCAATATCCGTCATCTCATCCAGCGCTTTTCCACTGGCACCGGTTTTGGTGACAATGATATCCATCCCTTCGTCCACTTCTCGAAAAGCTTCCAATGTTGCTTTTCCGAAGTCAATCAGCTTCTGACTAATTTCGCTCAGTTTTTCACTGAAGTTAACTAAAATCTCAGACTTTAGAAGATTGTTGGTTTCTGCTAAGCTGTGGTTGGCATTATCACTTGCCCCACTCATGTTGCTCATCTCATCTTGCAGATGATGGTAAGCCGTCTTGGTTTCATTGAGTGACTTCTCTAACTTATTGGCTTCAACTGAGTTCTCACCGTACTCAGCCTTGGTCAACTCTAACTGTCGTTCTAAATTGACAATCTGTTTCTCAACAATCTCTGACTGAGTCGCAATCTTCTTCTGAGCAAGGGCTAACTTTTCAGATTCACTGGCATTACGACCTAGCTGACTTTCTTGGAGTTTAAATGAGGAAGCAACCTTCTCACTCTCTGAAGCCAGTTGACTTTGTTCCGCTCCTAGAGCTGCTAGTCTACTTTTGTTGCTGGTGACACTAGAGCCATTTTGTTCCAAAGCTCGGCTGACACTTTCCAGCTTATTTTCATAGCTTTTGAGAGTGTTCTGAGTGATTTCGACTTCCCTTTGAAATGCTCGGTACTGATCAGCTCCGATTTTGCCACTTTGAAACTGAGCTTCTACTTGAGATTGGGCTTGACGTAATGTTTCTAGCTTCTCTTTGGTTGTTTGAACTTGCTTAGCTAAAACCTCTTGTTTCTGAGTTAAGAGAGTAACATTTCCTGTATCAAATTTTAGTGCCTTATCAATTTGTTTCAGCTCTCGGCTTGCTTCTAAGGCTTCGTGATTCACTCCTTTTAGAGCTTTTTGTAAGGGCTGCGTATCGCCACCAATTTCAATTGTGATTCCTTTAATGGTTCCAGCCATACCCTACCTCCTTACCGCTACATCAAAAGTTATCAAAGTCTGTCTGAGTGGCTTTCCTGCTTCGAATTTCTTCTTTAGTACGCACTTCCACATAGTCTGTCTGATAATCCAGCGCCATGCCAATCGTTATCTCCTTTAAATCAGAAATTGATAGCCCTGTCTCTTTACAACAGTGAAGATAGGATTCTACTGTGAAAGTTTCGCTGCTCGCTTCTTCCGACGCATCGACTTTTTTCTGGTTGTCATCCCTTGATTTAACAATTCCATCAGAACCGGTCCTACTGTTTGAAGCGGAAATTCTTCTAAGCCCATAAAGAACTCTTCAAAAGGTTCAATTGATGGGTTAGCTGATTTGGCAAAAACCCAAAAGAGCCGGTGGAAAAACGTCATATCAAAATCCGCCAACATGCTCATATCCACATCCGATGCAGATAAAGTTTTGCCTTCTTCTAACTGTTCAGCTTTTTTTAGAATCGACTCTGCCTGCAACATTTGAAACAGGTCCTGGAAATAATCTTTCCCAAATTCTTTTTTATAGGCAATTGGTGTGTAAGCATTGGTCGCAAGCTCAATTTTCTTACCTGATAACTGAATCGTTTTCCGCATGATTAACCTCCCAGTTTCACAGTTGGCTCATAGACTTTTGTAAACCAAGTCTTTTTGACATCTTCTGGGGTATCCTCTGTGGTCCTGCGACGGACGATTTTATCCAGCGGCCGAGGACTGGCTTTGAATTTCAATTCTACTTCGTTGATGTCTGAACCGCTCTTTGTTTTGGAAGCAACGGTTGGCCTGCTTGCATAACAATAATAGAGCACATGGAGCGTTTCCTTCTTATCCCCTTCAAAGCGAAACATTAAAGCAAAGTTTTTCTTTTCGCTGCTTGCAATTTCTGAGATGACATTACTCTGGGCATCGATAGTTTCTCCCAACACTCGGGTCAAAAATTCCTGTGTCAGAAGAGCCAGTTTCAGAGTTCCTTCATAGCCATCATTGGATTCTGTCGTATAAAAATTGATGTTGTCTGCTTTATAGGAACCCGAATCCCCTTGTGGCTCCAAGGTCAGCTCTGCGGCACCTCTGAGTCGCTCTACTGTGCCGTAGGTCAGCGCCCCATCATCTCCTTCTTTGGTTACTTCTGCCCAATGGACATCCTGCAAACCAAAGGTGACTTTATTTTTCTCCATCGGATTTTTCCTTTCTATTGACTTAAATGATAAATAACCTGATACAGCTTTTCTGTATACAGATAGGTTTCTTCCTTGTCAAAAAAGAGAGAATGGCTGTCGAGTACTGCTTCTATTTTCTCTTCTAAACCAAGGTCTTTTTTCTCGGTATAAAGCTCCAGTCTGACTTGACTTCCTTTGTGATAAGCCAGATTATCTGCTCCATAATTCTGAGAAGCAGGAAACCAATACACCAAAAAGGGAGGAGCTGGACTGTGACCCTCCTCAAAATGGTGATAGGCACAGGGCAAACCTAGACTGCTTAAAAATGGAAACCACTCATCTTTTTTCATAACTTCTCCTTCAAGCGCTCTTCAAATTGGCGAATCATCTTTTCTTCAACAGGAGCAATATGACGAATTCCTTCAACCCTACCACCGTCTCGTTTAGCATGACCGTTTTCTAAGAGATGCATCAGTCCTGGTGTTCGATTATGAATCGTTTTTATCAAAGCTAGATTCGTTTCTTTAGTCGCAGTAGAGGTCCAGTCTCGAGCATATTTTCCCCTCTTTTTGGGAGAACCATGCTTTAACTCATTGACGGCTTCCTGCGTACTGTCTTCCACCACTGCTTTCAATGTTTCAGTAGACCTTTCCACATAATCTTCTAACTCCTTTTGAACAGCCCGAGCTAGGTCAGATGGATCAATTGTTGCCATATTGCACCTCCTCTGTCGCATCTATCAGGATTAATTTCTGAGGATAAGTCAACGAATCAATGGCCTTGATATTATAAACCTTATCCTCAAAGCGAAGACGAGTGGTTTTACTATCCAACTCTCGAATAGCAGGGTCATAGCGCAGCGTAAATCGTAATTGATGAATATTCTTGATCATTACTGTAGCAGTGCCTTCCGTTTCAAGAAGCACCTTGCAGGAACACCACCTAGAAAACAACGGTTGCCACTGACTATTTTCATTGCCAATAGCATCTTGCTCAATGACTCGTTTTTCAAAGAAAACTCGTTTACTTAATGGGGCTATTCTCATTAGAATACATCCCTTCTATGAGCAGAAAGAAGAGCCTTGAGCAGTTCTACTAGGTTTTCCTGTCCTCCTTCTTCCCGATGCTCATAAAGATAAGCCGTTCCAAATAAAACAATCGTCTGAAGGAAGTCAACTTCTTTCTCCTCCGTCACTTCCTCCAGATTCTTGCGTAGGATACTGGAACACAACTCTTCACTGGCGGAAATCATGACTTGAATCAACTGATCATCCTCTGAGTGTTCAACCCTTAGATAGTTCCTTGCTTCCTCCAAACTAATCTTCATGAGAAGCCTCATTTCATGGTCAAAACTTTAACCGCTTCATTCAGAATTAACTTACCATCCACACGCTGACTAGCAAGGAAGCCAACTTGACCGCTTTCTGCATAGAGTTCATTCAGGCGTTTAAAGGAACGTCCTTGACGATCCGCAATCCAGTAGTAAGAAAAGTCACCGAAAGCCAAAACTTTCTTACCTGTATCAATGGTTGGTACAAAGCTAGAGGTGAAATAAGGACGATTCAGAATCATATCTGGTACACCAGCTTGAACAGATGGCTGCCAGATATAGTTGCCATTATTGTCCTTGAGTTTCCGTAAGGCTTTGACAGTCGAATCGTTCAAAATCCATACTGCATTTTTCCGATAAGGTGATTTAAGCGAGTGATACAAATCCATGACATCGTCAAAGGTAATCGTCGCACCACCACTAGTCGCCCCTTCAGTGACCGTTTGAAAAATTCCTGTTGGCTTACCTGTTCCATCACCAATCAGAAAAGCTTCCTCTTCCTTCACACCAATACGACGAGCAAATTCATTAGCCATATAGCTTTCCAAATCAAAGACGGAATCATAGAGCAGCTCATCAGAAATCTTAATGGCTGTTCCAACCTTATGGGAACCAAGCGTTACTTGATTAAAGGTATCTTCTGATTCCTTGAACTTAGAGTTCTCATCCATCCAAGTGGCTTCACCGTTCCCTGACACAACTGGAATCTTCCGCTCTCCGCTTGATGTCTGAATAACCGTTGCGAGACTCCGCATGAAGTTTTCTTCTTGAAGAGCCTGGATCAGACGTTTCTCATATTCATCTGGAACCAAGTAACCGCCACGTGAGTCGTCTCCAATACTGAGGGTATTTTCAATATCATAAAAGTTTTTCTTGCGGATATTGTTCCAAAAAGCTGTGTTATAGGCTTTAGAGGAACGTCCGCCTTTTGGATTTCCTCCGCCCACGGTTGGATTGGCAACAATCGCTTGACTAACCGGACTGGCCAATTCCTTGTCTAGTGCTTCCTGCCGTTCCAAGCGTTCAATCTCTTTACCAAGACGAACGACTTCATCTTCCATTTCTTCATAACGAGCCGTATCTTCTGCAGAAACCAGACCCTTATCATCTCTACAGGTATCTAGGAAGTTTTTTGCTTTCTCCCATACCTGTGCTCGTTTTTCCCGCAATTGTAAAATTTTACTCATGGTTATTCCTTTCCTATTTCAAGAGTGACAAACGTTTCTCTAACTGAGAAACTGGTGTTTTGGGCTGAGTTTTTTTATCAGCCAATTTTAAAAGCAATTGGTTGGTCACCGCTGCTTGACTAAACATCATACTTTGAACTGTTCCCTCTTCATGTGGAGCAGGTTCATACAAAATAGAATCCGCAAATCCAAGTTCAAGAGCCTTCTTAGCATTAAACCAAGACTCAGCATCCATCAAGTGGGATAGCTGTACCCGAGATAAACTAGTTTTAATTTCATAGGCATTGAGTATGGACTCTTTGACTTCCGATAACATAGCAATGGCCTTCTCCATTTCTTTAGAATCGCCAATTGCGACCGTCATCGGATTATGAATCATCATCATAGCTACTGGACTCATATTGACGGTGGTTCCCGCCATAGCAATGACACTGGCTGCCGAAGCTGCAATGCCGTCAATATTAACGGTCACATCGTCTTTATAATCCATTAACATGTTGTAAATTTGAGCTGCTGCAAAGACATCCCCACCTGGTGAATTAATCCATAAGGTTAATGGACCACTGCCACTCATAAGTTCATTCTTAAAGATTTGCGGAGTCACATCATCATCCACCCAGGATTCACTGGCGATTGTGCCATTTAGATGCAGTACGCGCCCCATTGCATCCTCGCTGAAATTCCAAAATTTATTCATGACTCTCTCCTTCTTGATTTGTTTTCATAAATCCTCCTGCATCCTTTAACTTGGTCATATTTCCATTAATGAGATAAAGGTCACCACCTTCTTCTGGCGGTATAGGGTTAAGTTCTTCTAGCTTCCTGATGTCATTGGTTGATAGCCAACCGTTTTGTCGACCAATCGCATAGCCATTCATCCGACTTTGGTAATCTCCACGAAGCAAGCCGTCCACATTAAATTTAATGAAATGGGTCTTCTTCTCTTCCGGCAGCAGCAAACTTTTCTTAAGAGCCTGTTCAAACCGAACCACCCAGGGATCCAAGGTATACTTAACAAACTCAAGGGATTGTTGCTCAATATTCGAAAAACTGGACTTCTCTAAATCTCCTACCATATGCGGTGGAATCCGAAAGAGACGTGCAATCTCATTGATTTGAAACTTGCGGGTTTCCAAGAACTGTGCTTCTTCAGGCGGTATCCCAATTTGCTTATAGCTCATCCCTTCTTCCAATACAGCGACCTTATGAGCATTTCGTGTCCCCTGATAGACTGCATTCCAAGAATCTCGGACCTTAGCAGGGTCTTTTAAAATCCCCGGGTGTTCGAGAACTCCACCGGGATTAGCACCGTTGCCAAAGAAACTAGCGCCATACTCTTCACAGGCTAGCGTCATCCCGACTGCATTCTTTGCCAGAGCAATCGGAGAATAACCAATCAGACCATCAAATCCTAAGCCAGGAATATGAAGTACCTCTTCTTGTGATAAAACAATGCTTCCTTTTTCCTGAAAATTAGGATTGTCTTCCTCAAAACGATTGTAAACATAAAAGAGCTTACCCTTCTCACTTCGATGAACGCTCATCTGATCCGGTAGCAAAGGATACAGCCCAATCACCTGACCTGAACGGTCACGAAGAATCTGAGAATAGGCATTCCCCCAGATCAAGAGATGGCTCATCAAGGTTTCTCGAAAGACAAAAGAAGTCATATCAGGGTTCGGCTCATCATGCAAAAGCGTGTAAAGGGCATGTTCTGTATCCTTCGTTTTCCCTCCTTCGGTGTATCGATAAACATGAAGAGGTAAAGATGCAATGGTCTCTGACAGAATCCTTACGCAGGCATAGACCGCTGTCGTTTGTAATGCCGTCCGTTCATTGACCGTTTTCCCACTCGTGGTTCGACCAAAGAGTAGCGAAAAGTCATTTCCTTCATACTTATTTTTGGGCTCTCCCCTCTGTCGTTTTAGTCCTAATCGTTCCAATATTCCCATAGTCATCTCCTTTTCTAGGCATGAAAAAAAGCACCTCTCTTGAGATGCTTTACAATCACTCTTTCAATTGTGGAAAATCTAATAAATTTAAAAGGATAAGATTCTGAACTGCACCCCAAAAGTTAGACAAGAAAACTCTAACTTTTGGGGTGTTATTTTTATGAAATTAAGTTATGAAGACAAGGTTCAAATCTATTACTTGCGAAAAAGCGGCGCAACTCTCAAGTCATTATCAAAACAGTTTAACTTCAATCAGTCAGGGATCGAATATCTGATTCGGCTGATTGATAGGCATGGAGTAGGCATTGTCAAGAGAGGTAAGAAGACTTATTATTCTCCTGAACTAAAGCAAAAAATCCTTCATCAAGTTCTTCTTGAAGGGCGTTCTCAATTGTCAGTCTCTCTCGATTTTGCCCTTCCTAACAGGGGGACTCTCCCAAATTGGCTGGCACAATATAAGAAAAACGGCTATACTATTGTTGAGAAACAAAGAGGGAGACCACCAAAGATGGGACGTAAGAAAAAGAAAACTTGGGAAGAAATGACGGAACTAGAGCGACTTCAAGAAGAGAACGAGCGTCTTAGAACGGAGAATGCCTATCTAAAAAAGTTGAGGGAGTTACGCTTAAGGGACAAAACCTTACAGCACGAAAAGCAGAGACAATTAGAGAGATGGTCAAGGGAGGATTCCGATTAAGTTTCCTACTAGCCATAGCTAAACTCTCTCGTGCAACTTACTATTACCAGCTAAAACAGCTGGACAAACCAGACAAGAATCAAGAGTTAAAAGCTGAAATTCAATTGATTTATGATGAGCACAAGGGAAACTATGGTTATCGTCGGATTCATCTTGAACTGAAAAATCGTGGCTTTCACGTTAATCATAAGAAAGTTCAGCGATTGATGCAAGTGATGGGACTACAAGCTCGAATTCGTCGTCAACGGAAGTATTCTTCTTACAAGGGGGAGATTGGTAAGAAAGCTGAGAATCTCATTCAGCGTCAATTTCAAGCTTCTAAGCCTTATGAGAAGTGCTATACAGATGTAACCGAATTTGCCTTACCAAACGTCAATGGAAAGCTCTACCTGTCTCCTATTTTAGATGGGTATAATAGTGAAATCATTGCCTTTACCTTGTCACGTTCACCTGACTTGAACCAGGTCAGAACAATGTTAGCCAAGGCTTTTCCTGCTGAAACCTACAAGGGAACCATTCTCCACAGTGACCAAGGCTGGCAGTATCAGCACCAGTCTTATCATCAATTCTTAGAAGCGAAAGGAATTGTCCCATCTATGTCTCGCAAGGGCAATAGTCCAGACAATGGGATGATGGAGTCCTTCTTTGGCATCCTCAAATCGGAGATGTTCTACGGTTATGAGAAGAGTTATCAATCGCTTGAGGAGCTGGAGAAAGCTATTGCAACTTATATTGTTTATTACAACAATAAACGGAGCAAAACTAAACTAAAAGGACTTAGTCCTGTGCAGTACAGAACTAAATCCTTTCACTAATATTTTTTGTCTAACTTTTTGGGGGCAGTACATCCAAGCCCCTTTTCTTTTAGGGTATCCATCATTGCTACTATCTGATCTCCGGAAACGGTGGCAGAGGTATTTATCACCCCTGCCGCCTTATTTACCATGTGCTGTGCCACATCAAAAACTGCCATTGAAAACTCAAAGGCATGGGATACTAACCATACAGCAATCCACATCTTGATGATGTACTTAAAAAATTCAAAGGTATCTATATCGTGCATATTGTTCTTTTGCATTACCATATTGATAAGCTCGATACAAAGAACTGCTGTGATGATTAGTCCCGCTATTGGAATGATAACGGAATCGTTAATGCTTTTGATAAAGGCAAATACATCTCCGTTCCACCCCATAGGCGTTTTACCTACATCTGTTGCAACCGCACCAACTTTGTCGTTGATATCAAGAAACATGGACTCTAAGTTTGCTTGGATACCGCCCAGTAGAAGTTCCTTAAAGAATTCTTCTATCTTGTCGAATATTCCAAACATCTAAGCTCTCCTTTTCTTCTTAATTGAGTACACCCGCAAGTAGTGGAATGAGCTTAAGTCCGATAAGAACGATACCTCCTCCAGCCATAAGCTGCTTTATGGCTAATTAGAGATTGTAGCTGACCTGTAAGCTGTCTGTATTTCCTATGAAATTGTAATGTATTTCTATTATTTGGGTGATTTCTCCGTCCACTACTTCCTTTTCGTGAACATAGATTTTTGAGATGAGTTCATTTAAGGTTTCTTTGTCCAGCTTCTTAATATTCTTGTGTTTCTTGATGAGTTCTATCCATTTATAGACACCATTTTCATCTACTCTACTTGTAACAACTTTTCTTTCCATTTCCTCAATTCGCTTTGTTAAAAGCTCTTGCTCATCTTGAGATTTTTCAAGTATTCTTTGGAAATTGCTCTCGCTGATTTTCTTATTTATCCAATCATCATAGAGTTTCTCAATCTTGTTACCAAGCTCTGCCACTCTTTTACTATCTTCTTCAATCTTCTTTGCGATATAGATTTGTTCTTCTTCATTTTCTGTATCTCTTGATTTTTCAAGAGCCTTTAAGACTTCCTTTTCATCTTTTAAAGCGAAGTCTGCATTCTTTCTAATATCTGCAAGTACGATTTCATAAAGAGTATCAAAGTATATCCTATGCTGAGTACACAAGTTTTTTCCGTATCTGCGATAAGTGTTACAAGTGAGTATTTTCTCTTTTTTCTTTGAGTTGTTTCTTCCAAGATTTAAGGCTTTCCCACAATCAGGGCATTTGACAAGTCCTGCGAAGATACTTTCTTCTCCTGTCTTAAAAGGTCGCTTCCTACTTTCTATCTTTTCATTTGCCATTTTGTAGGTATCTTCTGAAACGATAGGTTCGTGGGTATTTTCTACAACTATCCAATCATCTTTTGGTTTGTCTGATAGCCAACCGATTTTGAATTGATAGTTTGCTTTCTGACTTGCCGTGTGTCCAAGATAAACAGGATTTTCAATTATCTCCTTGATTGTTGTACAATCCCACCAATACTCGCCGTCTTTTAGGGTTTTTTCTAATTTGGTAAAAACATTTCTAAGTCCCTTTTTCCTGTTCCACCAAGTAGGTGTAGGAATTTTTTCATCAAAGAGTATTCGCCTTATTGCCTGTACTCCATATCCACTGATAGCAAGGTCATAAATCTTTTCCACTATCCACGAAGTTTCTTCATCTACCATAAGAGAGTAAGTATCATCAGGATTTTTCATATATCCGAATGGTGCAAGGCAGCCTGTAAATTTACCTTGTCTTGCTCTTGTAAGATATGCCGATTTCATCTTCTTTGAAACATCTCTTGAATAAAACTCATTTAGTACATTCTTAAAGGGTACTATCTCATTATTGTCCTGTAAGGTATCCACTCCGTCATTGACTGCAATATATCTCACTCCGTTTTTTGGAAAGAAATTCTCGGTATAATATCCTGTCTGAAGATAGTTTCTTCCAAGTCTTGATAAGTCTTTAGTAATGACTATATCAATTTTTCTTTCCTCAACATCTTTTATCAGTCTTTGAAATGAGGGGCGGTTCGTATTTAAGCCTGTGTATCCGTCATCGACATATACATCAGCTATATTCCAACCTCTTGCCTTGACATAATGTTCAAGCATATCCCTTTGGTTTTGTATGCTGGCACTCTCTCCTTTCTGCTCATCATCTTTAGACAGTCTGCAATAAATTGCAGTCCGATATGAAAAGTGATTTGAATTTGTTTGTATCATTTCCTATTCCTCCTTTGGATTTTTAGGAATGACACAACCCTCTCTAAAACTGTCTTTAGTATAGCACACTTTCTTATCTTTATCAATATTATATTGTGTATATTCAATGTTGTTGTCTTTTTTAATCAGCTTGATAAACGCTTCTGCTCCTGTTCTTTGTGTTGTATAGTTTCGTTTTACAATATATTTTGTCTTTTCTTTTTTCATCGATTGCTCCTTTCCTTGCAATTAAAAAAGCGATTAGAATTTTTTACTTTTCTAATCGCCTCTACTCATCTATTAAGTTTTGTGCTTTCTTCAGCTTTTCTTTACTTTGTATTTTTCTTCTGTCCACTCCTATAACTCTAAGGGGTAAACACATCTCTATTATCCTTGAATAAATCCTCCCAAGCATTATATCTTCCTGTTCTTTCTCTATATCCTTAAAATTAAGGTTTGTAGTTATAATGGTCGGTCTTGCCTTTAGGTATCTTGCATTTATCACATTGTAGATTTGCTCTAAGGCATATTCTGTATTTCTCTCTATCCCAAAATCATCAAGAATTAGTAAGGTTGGATTTGTTATTTGCTCAATATATTCGTTTCTATCAAGGTTAAAGCCACCTTTTTGTAAGTCATTTAGTATCTGTGCGAAATTTCTCATCTTAACTGTATAAGAATACTCTGTGATTATGGCATTGGAAATAGCACAAGCTATATAGGTCTTACCACTTCCTACATTTCCATATAAAAGCAAGCCTACATTGTCCTTTCTCATTTCTTCAAAATGCTTTACATAGTTTTTAGCTTTTTTGATGATTTCTTTATCGGTATCTTCATCAGCATTTTCAAAGGTATATGCTTTTTTATTTTTGGATATAAAGCAGTTTTGTCTTAACCTATCCTGTTCTATTTGCTTTTCTCTTTGTTTTTCTCGTTCCTGTCTATCTCTATCACATTTACAAGTTGTTCTGATAATCATAGGCTTATCCAACATCTGAATTACTTTGCCATCTATTATTTCATTACAAGCCTTGCAATAGATATGTCCGTCCTTTTCATGCTGAGTATCTTTGTTGTAGGTAAAATCTGTACCTCGTATTTTTGTAGTTACCATATTTTGATTTTCTTTGTTATTCATAACTTTAATTCTCCTTTTTCCTGTTAATTAGTGGAATGCGTTTTAAGGTTTTTTTATCTTTGGTGTATTCTGATACCTATTTTAGCTTTAATGCTCTAAAAACACCTTTCCACCTTGTTATATGATGTTTATAGGCTATCGCTATCCTCATAGTTGGTTGAGTAGGTTTTAGAACTTCCATTTTGAGTGTTTTTCTGTGTTAGTTTTTCTTTATCCTGTTCATACCAATTAAGAATGGTTACATAGTGGTCTTTATAATCTGTTCCTTTACTTTTAAGATACCTTGATAGCTTTTCAATCATGGTATCGGTATGACCTTGAAGCTTATCCTTTAGCTTATGGTATTCTTCGTCAGTTAATCGAACATTTTGATATTCTCCGTAAAAAGAAAAGGGGGCTGATTGGTTTTCTTGTTCTCCTCTCCCCTTATCTATACTATGCGGACAATTGACGGACACTTGGTTGTCAGTTGGTTGACTTTTAGTTGACAAGTGGTTGTCATTTGGTATACCAAGATTTTCAAGCTTTATATACGCTCCATTCTCTGTTTCTGATAAGAATTCTTTTTCTTTGATATACAAAGTTTCTTTTCGTCTATCATTTCGGATATAGTTATTTATCTTCCAATGGGTAATGACTATAATTCCTCTTTCAAAGACAATTACAAAGCCTTTTGTAATTAAGATTTTTAAATCATCGTCATTTGCTCCTATGATCTTTATTATCTTCTTTGGATTATCCACAAAGCCGTCATCATCTGCCCTCATTGATAAATGAAAATATAGGCATTGGCTACTTAGTGGCATATCTAAAAATAAATCGCTATCCACTATCTTCAATGAAAACATTCTTTTATCTGCCATTTATTCCTACCTTTCTTCAAATAAAAAGAGAAGTATCGGCACCTTTGCTTTTACTTCTCTAAAATATTTCTGTAATTTTTACTATTATTTTTTCTTGTACTTTTTTACTACTCTTTCTACCTGTTCTTCTAATTGTTCTCTGTCTGGAATGTATAGCGTATACTTAGAAGCAAATATCTGGTTAGATAAGCTACCAAGTGCATATTCTGCCTGTATGCTATCCTTGTTCGCACAAAGGATAATTCCAATAGGTTCATTATCCATTTCGTCATTAACTTCTGCTTTATAGTAGTTAAGATACATATTAAGCTGTCCTACTGCTTCTGGCATTAGCTTTCCTGTTTTTAATTCAATCAAAACATAGCTTCTGAGTATCTTGTTGTAAAATACCATATCAACATAATAATGGGTATTTCCAAGTGTTACCCTTTGTTGTGAGCCAACATACATAAAGCCTTTACCAAGTTCCAATAAGAATTTTTCTATATGAGTTACAAGTGCTTTTTCTAAATCACTTTCCATCATTGGCTTTTCTTCAGGTAGTCCTAAAAACTCAAATACATACGGATCTTTTATTACATCACTTGGCGTAGCTATTTCGTTTCCCTTTAGAGCTAAATCTAATACTTTTTCTTTATTTTCATCTCCACTTGATAGCAATAATCTCTCAAATAGTGATGTATTTATTTGTCTTTTTAATTCCCTTACAGACCAATTTGCATTGACCGTTTCTTTCTCATAAAAACTACGCTTATTCATATCGTCAATAGACAACAACTCACAATAATGCGACCAACTCAATTTAACAGACAGTGTCTGTTGAATTTCATATTCTTGATAAAATCTCCTCATAAACTGTAGATTAGAAACCGAAAATCCACGCCCAAATTCTTTAGTCAGCATTTTAGACAAATCTTTCAGTAGAGTTTTCCCATACTCAGCTCTATCTGAATGACCTTGCTCATCTTCTACAATAATTCTCCCTATTTCCCAATAAGTTTTTACTAATATATTATTAACTTGCTTCGCTACATCAGTTCGTGCATTATCCATTAGTTTTTTTATATTTGCATAAACATCTGCATGAAGATTTTCAACTAAATTATTCATAAGTTTACTCCTTAACTCATCATACTATATTGCTAATTGTACCATAAATATTGAGTGTGTTCAATATTTATACAGCTAAAGGAAGTAGTAATTTATGACACCCTTTATAGTTAATACACCCTGAAATATGAAGTCCTTATATAGCTGCCATCGTGAAACACGACACTAGTTATATGTGTCCCCGAAACAGGGACTCATCTTTATATCTGCGTTCACAAAATGGGTACGCAGCCTTATGCAACGAAATAGTGCGTCAGTTTGTAGTACTAAATGATTTGCTCACTCCCTACTAAAGGTTGTCCTATTTTATGATTTCATCTTTCTTGTTCCGTATATTTTTCTTTTGCCTTTTGTCTATACTGATCTCTTTTTTCTTGTTGTTCTTGGAATTTTTTCAATTGTGCAATTACACTTGGCTTTTCTCCTCTCTTAATTGCTTTGTCTATCTCTATGGATAAATCTATGCCATACTCATCATTGACAATCTTTACTGCATATTTGAGATGGTCTATCTGCTTAAATTCATCTTGAATTTTGATTTTATCTTTGTTTAAGACTTCTATTTCTTTTTCAAGTTTTGTAATTTCTTTTTGCCAATCATTTAATTTTATGGCTGAAGTCCCAGTAAATTTTTCTATAGTCTTTCTTGCTCTTTGGTACTTATCTATTTCCTTTTTATGAGAATTATAAAAGCTGTCTTTGAATATGGTTTTGCTCTTATATTCCTGATAGACTTTTTTGTTTTCTTTTATAGAGTCTATGCAACTTACACATTGATTTAAGTCTTTAATTCTTTGTGTTTTTTCTTGAATATCACTGCTTATCTTTTTACTTTGCTTTGCAAGTTCAAAGACTTTTCCTTGTAGGTCTGCTATGGTTTGAAGATGATTATCTTTCAAATAGTAGATTGCTTTTACAAATCTCTTTAGGTCTGCATTTCCCTTTTTTATCTGTCCATAGTATGATAAATTCTTTGTTTTTTCTCCCTGTATCTCGTTGTAGATAGAAATATACTCATAGAGGTTAAAGAGTTCTGCTTTGTTCTCCAGTTCATCTTTCTTGTCCTGTTTATACTCATCATATTTTGCTTGCAGATTTCCAAGTAAAGAGTCTATCCAAAAAGTTATTTCTTTTATCTTGCTCTTAATAGCCTTTACTAAGGAGTTGTGCTTTTTGATTTCTCTATTGATGTTTCCTTTGTCGGTTTCTATTCCTTTTTTCTCTAATGCACTGGCACTTGCTCCCATATGAATGGTTGGAATTTCTTCTATCCCTTGTCTTTTGTAGGAACGATGATCTACTCTTTTTTCCTGATGATTTTTTTCTAAATACTGATTACAAAGGCTTGCAAAATTCTCTCTCCATTTCTCTGCGTTTCCTTTATCGTTCCAGTCTGTAAGCTCTACTTTTCTTGTTTTGTAGTTCCCACTTTTTAGTTTTACCTTTTCTCCGTTTTCATCAAGGATATATTCTTTTTTTGATTTTGCTTGCCACTCTCCTTTTTCATTGATTGGTCTAAGGGTAGTCATAATATGTGCATGGATATTGTTGTTATCTTCACTTGTTCTATCATGTATTGCAAGGTCTGCTATCATTCCTTTTGATACAAAATTTTCTTGTATGAAGTCTGTAATAAGTTTCTTGTTTTCCTCAAAGGATAACTCTTTCGGTAAAGCAATAATGAAGTTTCTTGCAAGCTGTGCATTGCTTGCCTTTTCATTTAGCTCCACGCTGTTCCATAAAAAACTTCTGTCTTGTAATTCTTTTGGTATGTTCTCCGGCAAGTAAATTTGCGAATGTAAAAGTCCCTTTTTATTATGGTAGTCGTGGACTTCTCCGTCCCATTCATTTTTGATCTTTTCACAAGAGATATATGCTGCACTTGCAACTGCCGATTTACTCTTACCTCTGCTTATCATGGAAATACTAAAGTGAAATGTTTCTGCCATCGGTATAAGCTCCTTTCATTTTTTGTTTGTTTTCATGTAAATGAAAAAGCAGATAGGCTATTTTTTATATATTTTCCTATCTGCTTTATCCGTATGTTTTTATTAAGTTTTGGATTTTCAAAGACTTGCTAAAATCCCTTAGTTTACTAAGGGCGCAATTATACACCCTAAAGAGTGCTTTGCGACCTGCGGTGCTTTTTGCCCTTGCAGGGAGCTTCTGAAAAAACTAAGATTTTTTATTTTATCTACTCGATGATTGTTTCATCTTCTATATCTTTCCCATTTATCATTTCTTCATAGGCTTGTCTGTATTCTTCTGTGTGAGTAGCAACTTTAAGTAATTCTTCTACCTCATCGTTAGTAAACATTAGAGGATTTTTAACCAATCTTTCTACTATCAATCCCCTTTGTATGAGCCTATGATTTCTTCTTTTTCGTTCCTTTTCATTTGCCAACTTTTCTAATTTCTTCCCTTGATTTTGTAGTTGTTTCAGCTTTACATCGCACTTTTCTTTTTCTTCCTGAAGTTCAGAAATTTGTTCTTGTACTTCCTGTAATGTTTTTTCTTTCTTCATTTTTCATTCCTTTCGTCTAATCTTTTTCTGTTCTCATAAAGAAAGGCTAAATACCTTTCTTTGATACTTAACCTTTCATCATTTTTTAGATTTTATCTTCTAAAAATTTTCTCAACTTTTCTAAAATTCTATCCCTCCTCCCACTGATTGCTTGATGTGTAACTTTCTCTCTTCTGCTAATTGACCTTAAACTTTCTTCTTTGTAGAAGATGGCTTCCATTAACTCTCTTTCTTCTTTTGTCAGTGTAGCTAATGCTTTATTTAGTTCTTCAATTTGCATTTTTACTTCTACGATTTTTTCTAAGTCTATTTTTTCATCTATGATGTTATCTACAAAGTGTCCGTCATGGTCTAATGCTGAAAATGGTATTACATTATGCTTCCAATCTTTTCTTTGGAGATATTTTTCATGCTCTGTTATCTTCCAATAAGCTTTGTAGATTTCTTCACTTACGGCTACGGCTTTCCCTCTGATATAAATATAGTATTCTCTTTTGTCCATTGTGCGTTCCTCCCTTTTTATTTCTCTGTTTTGGTTTTTTGAGAATAAAAAAGGAGGACTTCTACACTTTGGCGTAAAATGTCCTCTTATAAATAATTCAGATTGATTTCTTCTGTTTTTCTTATTTACTTTTTACTAATACTTATTTTATTTAATATCTTATACGCTATTAAACAGCAAAAAGTATTTACAATTATACTAATCATAATTTCTATCGCTGATGTTTCATACGCTCCTGACAAAATAAACACAGATGATATTGGATAAATGGCTCTTAAAATTTCCTTTGAGGCAAAAAATATTCCCACAAAAGAGTATATCTCAGCGATAATCAGAGCTATCCAGTAGCTCCTTTTAACAAGTCCAATAAGTGCAATAATTGGAGATATTACCATAAAAACGCCTATTCCAGTTAATACATATACAACAAAATAGTGAACTACTTCACTCATATTTACTGCGTGTAAATGCAATACCGTTTCTATAATTAAAGATACCATAAACAATATTAGATAAATAAAAATGCTACCCAATAGAGTAATTATCATTTTGGCAGTTATCATATTTTTTTCATCTATCGGTATTAACTTCAATGATTTAAGTACATCTTCTTGTTCCTCACGACAAATAATATATCCTCCAAATAACGCTATCAGACTTGGCAATACAAAATATGTTGTTAAGGACTGAACCTGTAAAAAATACCATCCAAATGTGTCTATATACTTTTTGCCATCAAATGAAAATTGTCCTTGAAGAAATACAATCCCTAATGTCATTATAAGTGCAAATACAAGCAAAAACATCAATTTTGACCTGTAAAGTTTTTTATATTCAGCAAATAAAAGTGTCTTCATTACCATCCTCTCCTCTTCAATAATAATTTTGTAACTATTGAAAATCCAACTACCCATATCCCTATGCAAAGAAGAGAATAAAATATATTTATATCCTGATTTAATATTATTCCCGGGACATCCCTCAAAACAATTGCTGTAGAGCTTGATAATGGATGCACATACATATTAACCATCAAAATTACAAACCCTGAAAAAGCATAAACAATCGTCAAACAAATAGGTAAAATATATTTTTTTGTCAAAAATGCGACAGATAAAATAGGCAGCATAGAAACTGCTAAAAGTCCACTAATCTCAAAACACTTTCTAATAAGAAAAGCAAACAAAGAATAATCTATCTCTATATTATGAATAATTTTCCCCAAAAGAAGCGTAAATAGAATTGACAGACTCATAAATACTAAAGTGTAAATAAGCACAATTACAAATTTGCTAATCAAAAATTTCGTCTTTTGTACCGGAACAATCCATAATGCTTTAAAAGTATCATTCTCATACTCTGCCGACACAATCATTGTAGAAAATATTCCTAATATTATTGGCAAAATCAGCCATAAATTATAACTAAATATTGTCCATTTGAAATATTTCATTACATTGTCTGAAAGATCTATATTCCCAAAGTATATAGTGGCAAGTAATGGCATTAGGAGTGTTGCCAGAAACATCATCAAAACAACCTTTTTCCTTTTTAATTTAAGAAACTCTACTTTAACTAAATTAAGCAATTCCCTCTCCTCCGGTTATTTTCTTAAAGTAATCCTCCAAAGAATCATTACATGTTTGTGATGAAATCACTGATATTTCATTCATAACCAACAACTTGTTAATTTTTGCCATATCTAATCCATGACTATATATCCTTATATGATTATTATCTTCAACGGAATAATTTGTTATTCCAAATTCTTTTTCCAAAATGGTGGCAGATTTTGATACATCTGATACTTCCAAAATAATATACTTTCTATTTTTCTTATTTAATTCTTCCATACTGTTTTCTTCTAACAAAACTCCTTTATCTATAATGCCCACTGTATCAGCAAGGAGTGTTATTTCAGATAGAATATGACTGGAAATTAAAATCGTCTTTCCTTTTTTTACACTTAAATCTTTTATAAAGCTTCTAACTTCTGCTATTCCTATTGGATCTAATCCATTTGTTGGTTCATCTAAGATTAAAACCTCAGGATCATGTAAAATTGCATTAGCTATTCCCAGTCTTTGTTTCATTCCTAAAGAATAATTCCCAAAAAGTTTTTTATCTTTATATGGCAGACCAACTACTTCTAAAGCATTTTTAACTGCATTAGGAAAAGCCGTTCCTCTTAACATTGCAAATATTTCCAAATTTTCTGTCCCTGTAAGATTAGGATAAAATCCAGGTGTTTCAATAATTGCACCAATTCTTGGATAAATCTTTTTCTCGTTACCTTTTATGTTTTGATTGAAAACACTTACTTCACCATTCGAAATATCCGTAAGACCCAATATCATCTTCATAATGGTTGTTTTTCCTGCTCCATTTCTCCCTAACAACCCATATATAGAACCTTTTTCAATGTGTAAATTTACAGAATTGACAACCATTTGTTCTCCATAAACCTTTGTCAAATTCTTTGTTTCGATAATATAATTTTTCATTTCACTTTTTCTCCTTATTTTGTAACATCATTTTCTGCACTCTATTACATATTATTTTTTGCTAATCAAATCACTAATATTATTAAAAATTCCCTGTTTTAATTTCCAAATCCCAGTATAGGGCTGTTCAATATAACAGTTACCTTTTTCCTTATATAAATATGCTACACTTGGATTTTTCCCCTCATCTTTGTGATAGAATTTTATTATGATATAGCTATCAACATTCGTAGGTTGGTCGTTTACACTTTCCGTATTATCATTTTCTGAATTATCTTTTATATCACTAATCAGTTTTGATATTTCCTCTTTATCACTAATTATCTTAAAGATTTCAGAAGTATTTTCAATAATTTCTACTTCTGTTATATTTTCAACTTCGGGCAACACTATTTCTTTTTTATTTCCGCATGCCGTTAAAGCTAAAAAACAAATTACAATTAGTATTATTACAGTATATTTTTTCATTCTCTCACACCTCTATCTAAAAATAATATTTTTTTACAAATTAGTCTAATAATTTTGTTTTTTCATGGATTTTATACCGAGTAGAAAAAATAGAATTCCGATTATTGCAATAAAAGATAAACAACTAAACGGTGATGCATTTAGCGGATATCCTCCAATACTATTTTCTACCATTTCTTTAGCAGCAGATGATACATTTTGATAGACTCCTAATAAACTTGCAAGTGGATGTATAGGTATTAAAGTTGATGCACCAAATATCGGGGCGCCTACATAAATCAAGCACATAGAAATCGATAAAATATAACCCTTAGAAAAAGTAGCAATGTAAATCACTGGAAGCATTGCAATCGGAATTAACAAAGCTGCTACTACATATAAAATAGTGGCATCTTTCAATGTAATTAAATTAAAATCTACGAATCCGGCACTTAATACTGCACCCAAAACTGATGACATATATGTTAATACCATCAAAAATATAGTCAGTAATTCTATCAAAATAAATTTCGCAAAAAATACTTCAAATCTACTAACCGAAGTTATTAGTACATTCTTTAATGTGTCATTCTTCCTTTCGTCAAAAAATAACATTGTAGAAATCATTCCAATTACGATTGGCAAGAACACAAAAGTTATATTCTTAAACGCTAAACAATATAAGTCTCCAAAACTATCCATGATAGGACTTTCTCTTGAAATTGAAAATGCTCTTTCAATTGCAAACAAATTCAAGATAACAGTTAGTATAATAATACCTATCAAAATTTTACTTCTCTTCCATTTTTTTATTTCAGCTTTTATCAAGAACATATCGCACCTCCTTACAATAAATATTGTAAATGATTAACCTTGCCATAATCTTGCGACACTCTTGTTTTTATCTTGCTTCAATAAAAAAAGCCCCCTAAGAGGCTTCCTAAATCAGCTATTTACATTGCAAACTCTACAGTAAAAACAGTTTTTATATTTGGCACACTACTTACGCTTATTTTAGCATTATTTACTCGCAATAATTCTTTGGAGATTGATAATCCAAGCCCTGAACCTTTTGTTAATCTTGAACTATCTGCCTGATACATTCTGTCAAATATATATGGTAAGTCCTTTTCACTTATACCATCTCCATTATCTAAAATCGTCAAAATAACTTTTGTATCCGATTCTTCTAATTTCAAATGTACTCTATCACAATTACTATGAACAATAATATTGTTTATAATATTGTTTAAACTTCTAAAATAAGCATTTTCATCTATCCTTATATTACATTCCTGTTCCGGAATTTCAATTTCATAGCTTATATGTTTTTCTTCAAAAACAGGAATCCAATCACTTATGACATTTCTTGTTAATTCGTTCAAATCCTTATCCGCAAAAGAAAACTTCCATTCTCCTGAATCCAATTTTACCCAATCAAAAAGTTTTTCTACAAAATCCTTTAAGTAATGTGCTTTACTTAAAGAAACTTTTATATAGTCATCTTTTTCATCACCTGTAACAAGTCCTTCTTGAACTGCTTCCAAATACCCAACCATAGATGCTAAAGGAGTTTTTACATCATGAGATAAACTTGTCATGAGTGATTTATATGCCTGCTCCGACTGTTTTTGCTCTATTAGTTTATTTTGACTTTGTAGTGTTATCTCATTTATATCGTGGCAAATTTTTTCTGTAGTATCATTTTTCTTAATTAAAATTCTACGATTGTAATCACCATGTTTGATATCAACAAGTACCTCCCTAATCCTATCTATTTCCTTTTTTATATGCGTGATCTTTTTTACTAAATATAGGATCACACATAAAAGTATCAAGATTATGATATTTTTTATATCCATACATCATTCCCCCTTACTAAAACGGTAACCCACGCCTCTTACTGTCAAAATATAGGTCGGTTCTTCAGGGTTAGGTTCTATTTTTTTTCGGAGTTTACTTATAAAGGACATGATATTACTATCATCAAAAAGATAATCTTCTTCCCAAACATTCGTATATATTTGTTTTTTTGTAAAAATTCTCCCTTTGTTAGATGCGAGAAAATATAACAAGTCAAATTCTTTACTTGTTAATTCGATACTGTTATTACTTATTTTTACAGTTCTATTCTCTTTATCTATTCTCATATCTTCTATTATGATTTCATTAAGCTGATCTGTACTTTTCTGATTAAAGTCTGTGAATCTTCTGACCATAGCTTCAACTCTTGCTTTAAGTTCATTAATATTAAACGGCTTCGTTAGATAATCATCCGCACCTTGTTTAAGCCCATAAATTTTCGAATCATCATCGGACTTTGCGGTTAACATTAAAACTGGAACAGTGTATTCTTCTCTTATCATATCCAAAACTTGAAATCCATCAAAATCAGGAAGCATAATATCTAATAAAATCAAGCACAGATTATTTGCACTTCGGATTTTCTTATATCCATCCAATCCGTTATTGGCAATATCTACAGAATATCCGTCTGTGCTTAAACATTTTTTAATTAAATTACATAACGCAATATCATCATCTATAATTATTATCTCTTTCATATCTCATAACTCCATATACTTATCCAATATAATCATCAAATGAAAATACATCATTTGGTGTGCAATCTAAAGCCTTGCATATTTTTTCTAAGTTTTTTAGTGTTATAGGCTTATTCTTTCCCATCTGTGCCATAACGTTGGTGGTAAGATTTGCCATAGCTATTACATCAGTTTTCTTCAAGCCTTTTTTGGCTAACTGTATCCATAACGGTTTATAATTTAATGCCATACTAATCCTCTTTTCTTTTAATACTATATTTATAAGGATTATACCATAAATATTGGTTATATTCAATTTATATTTGAGTATCTGTTTTGTTTTAGAGATTTTGTTGTGTCATTCCGTCTTTATTTCGCCATCAATTGCTTAATACCTTGGCTCTTAGCACCGGGATTGTCATTACCATATCCTTCCATCAGGTTGATAACGCCCCATGCTCCAAGTCCTGCACCTACTGCCATAACCAAAATCTTTAATACATTAACTGCCTGTGTAAAAAATGCCATAAGTTATTCCTCCTCGTTTTCTTCTTTCTTTTCAATCTTGTTATATGACTTCACTACAAAGTTTTTGTAAGTCTTTCCCTCTTTTTCACGCTTCTTAAAGTAACCAAAGATATGAATTAAATCTCCTTTTTCAAAGTCCTTTGCTTTCTCAGCTTTTTCTCCATAAGCTGCACAGTTAATATACTCCTTGCCTTTACCGTACTTTTTTACAAGCGTGAAGTTTGCAACTTCTACTTTCTCTCCTTCATTTTCAAAACTTGAGAAGGTAGGCTCTGCCAATAAGTTGGCGTTGATGTTAATCATTTCCTGCTTCATTAAAAATTTCTCCTTTTCAATTCAATAAAAAAGCGACTGGAGTATTTCTTTTCCAATCGCTGATACTTTTTCTATTTAGTTTTTTCTTAGTGGGACTTCTGATCCTTATCATCTTACCTCCTGATTTTAAGTAATAAAAAAGACGATAGATTTTTTCTTTCTATCGTCTTCCAAATATTATATTTCTGTATAAAACATAAAACAAACGAGTTTACACACAATATATAACTTATTACTATATGAATTTACTTCTCCAACTCTAAAAGTATTTCATCAAGTTTATTTAGTAAGTACTCTGATGGATTCTCCTCATCATTTTTCATTTTTATCATCTCTAATAAGTCATTATTTGTAAGTAATAATATTAGTTTTCCATTCTCTCTCAAACATCCTTTTGCTGCCCAAAAAGCATTTGTATCATAACCATTTGGAGTTATTATTATTCCAACAGATCTTAAAGCTTTAGAATATAAATATCTCTCTGTTGTATATATTTCTTTTTGAGTAACTGCTTGCGAATAATTCTTAAATTCAAAAATTATATATTTTGTTTTAAAATAATTTTCAACAATTGACCAAAATGTTTTCTTATTATCATCTTTAATTCTACATAGTAAATCGAATCTATATAAATCATTATTTGATTTTTCTTGTTTTTTCCATAAAGCTAAATCCTCCGAAAATAATAGTTCTAATATCCTATAACAAACATCTTCATAGGTACTAAAACATTTTTTGCCAGATTTGCATAAATCCAATTCCTTAATTAGTGATTCTATATAATTGTTATGTTGTAAGAAATCTATATCAATAAAAGATTTTTGTGGAGAAATATCTTCTACAGAAAAAGGTAATATAGAAATCAATTCATACTTAAGTTTATCAGTATCTTTAACAACATAAAGCAAATTAGAAATATCAATTATTTCTAATTCCGGATATTTATTTTTATATATACTTTTTTCTTCCTCTTTAACTTCAAAAGCCGTAACAATGACCGGAATCATATCTGTACCACTTATATAGCTGTAAACTTGTTCAATTGTTTTTTCTGAAATTGTTGAAAATTTAACTTCAATACAGTAAATTTTTTCTTCTTTTTTTGCAATTATATCGGCTCTTCTGCTTGGCAAGTTGGATTTAACTTCTTTCATATCTGCTTCATTTACAGTTTGATACCCACTTTTATTAAATAAGTTCGATACATATTGTTCAAATATATACTCTGGTCTTAGAATTTTATTATCACGCACGCTCAATTCTCCTTTATATAGACTCTTATTATATAAACAATTATATCAAATATACCCATGCCCTATAAAGCTATAACAGTTAATATTACAATCTTGTAATCACAGTATCTCTATTAAGCTTCGATTTCCCTTTTCGCTTCATATAGCTTTCTATATCAAACAAATTCTTCTTATCATAGTCCTCAAGCAGCTTATAGTTCTTGTGATTTGTAATGTCGTACTTATCTGAAAGAAAAGGTCTGACGCCTCTAAGCTGAAAGATACATTTTCCACCATCCATGACCGTAATCTCATCTTGGCTCATCAGCTCTTTACCTGTCTTTTGATAGTTAAGTCCAAAGCTCTTTTGATTGCTCCTTGTTTCCGATGTATTGTAAAGATCGATAGTTTCTTTCCCCAGCGTTTCAGAAAGTTCCTTTAATGTGGTCTTTTCCTTGCCACCAAGAAACAAGGTACTATCACAGTTGCCTACAATTGTATCTGCATTATCCTTATATATCGCCTTTAGCTGAGATTGTGCTTGAAGTATGATGCTTGCGGATATTTCTCTTGAACGGATTGTGGCAATTAACTTCTCAAACTTAGGTATTAAACCAATATTTGCAAATTCATCAAGTAAGCATCTCACATGGATAGGTAATCGTCCGCCATATACATCATCTGCCTTATCACATAAGAGATTAAAAAGTTGTGAGTACATAATGGATACTACAAAGTTAAAGGTATCATCTGTATCAGAGATAATAACAAAGAGTGCAGTTTTTCTATCTCCGAGTGTATCAAGTTCAAGTTCATCTTCACTCATCAAGTCCCTAAGTTCCCTAATATCAAATGGAGCAAGCCTTGCACCACAAGAGATAAGAATAGATTTTGCCGTTTTTCCGGCAGCCAATTTGTACTTTTTATATTGCTTCACTGCAAAGTGTGTAGGCTCTTTCTTTTCCAGTGCTTCAAAGAGTCTGTCTATCGGATTCATATAGGTTTCATCATCTTCTCTAACTTCTGAAGCGTCTATCATATCGAGAAGTGTTGCAAAGTTCTTTTCTTCTCTTGGAGCTTCATAGAAGATGTAGCCGATAAGGGCTGTATAGTAGAGCTTTTCAGCTTTGACCCAAAAATCTTCACCTGCTTTTTCGCCCTCTCCTTTCGTATTTGCTATGATTGTCTGCACCAATTTCAGAATGTCTTTCTCAGAACGGATATAGGCAAAGGGATTGTATTTCATACTCTTTTTGAAGTTGATAGTATTTAAGATTTTAATCTCATAGCCATTATCCTCAAGCATCTTGCCACACTCAAGGACTATCGTTCCTTTCGGATCGGTTACGCAATATGACGAGTGCATCTGCATTAAGTTAGGTTTGACATAAAATCGGGTTTTTCCACTTCCTGAACCACCGATTACAAGTACATTTTTATTTCTTGCATACTTTGGATTTGCCGGTCTGCCATTCATGGTTAACATTTCTGTTTGGGTAAGTAAGATATTGTTTTGAAACTTTTCATCCATGTATGGTTCTATATCTTTTTTCGTTCCCCATCTTGCTGAACCATACTCTTTCCCCTGTCTAAACTTTTTCGCATTTTTACTCTTAGTATAGACAATGAATTTGATTAAAGTAGCTATACCAATTCCTGTGAGTATATCCACCGGATAAATACTCGGAATAAAACTCATGGTATTAAGCTCTAATATCCCTTGAAAGATTTTGTCAATAATATCGCCACCTACATAAGCTCTCACATGATGGGCAAAGATGTTTCCTAAATAGAAAAATGCAAGATAGGGAATGTTCTGCTTTACAAACTTTGCCTTATCTTGCACCTGAAATAAGCCTTTGATGTCTTTTAATATCTTAGCTATCATAGGCTCTGCTCCTTTTGTTTATTCTTGATTTTATCTTTGAAAACAGAGTTTTTAGCCATCTCCTTGAACTTCTCAATATTCTTATGGATGGATTCTTTTCTTTCCGTTTTCTTTTCCGATTCTGACAGGGCGTGCTTAAATGCTTTGTCCATAACCTTCATATCTTTAGCTTGAAAGAATACTGAGTATTTCCCACTTTCTTTATCTTTCATGACTGAAAACTTAACTCCGTATCGGTTCATTTCTTTTTTCAGTTCTTTAAGCTCTGCTTCTTCAACCGGAATTTCTTCGAGCTGACCTTTCTTTACCATATCTTTGAGCTTCACTTCACTACCTTCAGCCTTAACTAATTTTCCTAAGCCTCCATATTGTTTTGATCGTTGATGTAATTTATTGATATGATTTAATATCTCCTGATATGTTGCTTTTAAAACATTTATTTCAATATTTACTACTCTATTTGCAATTTCCTCATTTATCATCAAAGTCCTCCTTCCCTCATATCATAACTAACAAGCGCAGTATAATAGGCATCCATATTACTTGGTGCATTGTATGCTGCGGTTAGAATAAATGCCCTAACATTTCTTATTTTGGCTTCATTTTCTGATAACGCATTTACAAGATACTCCATATGCGATGAATTTAAACTTCTAAACCTCTCTTGAACTATAGATGCCGGTAACTTTGTTTGGTTGATAGTAACTGTATCATCTGCATTTAATATCATTACATCAGCTAAAACTCTAATAATTTCATCGTATGTTCGTGCAATAATCTTATTTCCCAATTCCATATGTTCGTTATATCCTGTACTTTCTCTAAGTTCTTCTAAACAGGATTGATATGATTTTATTTTTTTATTCCCTCCATCCAATCCGCCCATCGTGTACAAATCTTTATCTTCATAGATGGGTAGGTGGGAGGAAGCCCCTGAAGAAATATATGAAGTATTCTTTGATGAATTCTTTGTAGTAATCTCTGGTAACGGTTCATGCAATTTGCCATAATGCGTTGGTAGATTTTCATTGAATGCATCAGTGCTATATGCATCATTGCATTGGTGCATTTTGCCATATTCCATTGGTGCATTTTGCCCTAATGCATTGTGCATGGTATTTTGACTTTCTTTCTCTAAAATGCTTCTTTCATGTTCCAGCTTTTTCTTATTCAATTCAAGATATAATTCTTCTAATTTTTCATCATTTATCGTATACCATTTTGTTTTATCTCTTGGATCTTTATTATAGTTTCCAACCAAAAGATAACCCGCCTTTTCAAGTTTGGCAAAAGTTCTTTTTACTGTATCAACACTCATATAGTCAAAATCATTTTCTTGCCATGCCCTTATAGAATTGTATGTCCAATATTTCTCATCATGATAGTTTTTACCGGACTTCTTATTTATCTCAATCCAATAGTTTATCTGTTGCAATACTAAGGCTTCATTTAACCCTAATGCTCTTGCCAATGCTTTATTTGCAATAATAGGCTGCTCGTCAAATAAATACATACTCACATCATCCCCTCCTTTCTTTTCAATTTTTGGCATGAAAAAAGGCGATAGTATTTTCTCTATCACCTCATTAGTTTCTTTATATTTCTTTCAATCTATCCCTTGCAAATTCAATGTATGCTGTAACCCATAATGCAATTTTAGGCAGTCCATAGGGACTTATCAAAAATGCTATTACCAGTGCTTGAATAAAGGTAGTTGTGTCTTTTTGTATAAGGGCTGAAAGCGAACCCAATACCACTAAGAACGATAATATTCCTAGAATCATTCTACTAACACTAATTATGAATTTTAGAAAAGAAATTAGTATTGATAGAAGTAATATTATTGGAAATAAAATTATCTTTAATATCCACCTCATAAATACCCTCCATTTCTACTAAATCATTTTAAAATGCCTTAATGCATCCATGATAGCTTCCTCTTTTTCCGGTGTGCATTGTGGAATAACCTGTTTCTCTTTTTTTGATTTATTATAATGCTCCCTCAGTACAATTCCACATTTCTTTTTAATCTGTGCAATATAGAGTGTCGAAACCTTTAAATCAAATTTTTCCAATATATATTCCTTGATTTGTGCATAAGTCGCTTTACTTTCAGCACTTGTCAAATCAAGCTCATCAAGCTTAATTTCAACATCTATATGTTTGTCGACATCAAGTTTGGACAATAGTGCTACCGTCTCCCTGTGGCCGACTTCTGGAAAGAAGTCGCTTCAATCGTCGTTCAAGGCAGTTGATTTGGTTGCTACAACTCATTCGTCAGGCGATGAATGACCAAATCTCCCCCAATACGATTGCCATCGTAGACAGTTTTCCCCTACCACTTTGTCAGTCTGTTCGTAACCATAGAGCAAGTATTTTCGAAGGATTGGTAGACATTGGCTACAATGCGTCAAAACACTTATGGTTCTATAGTTTTAAAGTTCACATGCTCGTTACCTTATCTGGTTATATTCTGAACTATATTGTCACGTCAGCTTCTGTTCATGATATCAAAGTGGTGGAGGATTTATTGGAAGGCTGCCAACAATCTGTGATTTTAGCAGATTTAGGGTATCTCAGTCAGGCTCTTAAAGATCGGTTGAAACAGAGAGGGTATCATTTATGGACGCCCTTACGTCAGAATATGGGAAGCGCGAGCCAGCATAACAACTGGAGATTACTAGTTATGAGGAGAACCATTGAAACGCGCTTTTCTGAGTTATGTGCTCTCTTTGATATGGAACACACCTTTGCCAGAGGAGTAGCTGGACTACAACTGAGGATTGAACAAATCCTATTGACTTATAATTTGAGCTATTTTGAACTTAACTAGCACCACGGGTATAGCTTATAAATACCCAAGATACAACATCAGCATTTTTATTGAGATATGACTTTAGTATAACACAAAATAAAAAGAGAACCCAGAACTTGAATTCTGGATTCTGTCTTGGCTTTCTAATAATGACCAACTACTTGGCTGGCAGTAATCAATGTTAATTTATAAACATCATCAGCGTTGCATCCACGTGAAAGGTCGTTTACTGGATGATTCAATCCTTGCAAAATAGGACCGACTGCTGAGAAGCCGCCGAGACGCTCTGCCATTTTATAGCTGATATTTCCAGCTTCAATGCCAGGAAATACAAAGACAGTTGCTTGACCAGCTACATTGCTGCCTGGAGCTTTTAATTCTGCCGTTTTAGGCACAAAAGCTGCATCAAACTGTAACTCTCCGTCAATAGCTAAATCTGGTCGCATTTCTTGCGCAAGTTTCGTTGCTTCGACGACTTTATCAACCTTTTCACCAAATCCAGAACCTTTAGTTGAATAACTCAGCATAGCCACTTTAGGGTCAATGTCAAAGATTTGCGCGGTCAAGGCAGAGTTAATAGCAATTTCTGCTAATGTTTTAGCATCTGGATCAATATTGATTGCACAATCACTGAAAACATAGCGTTCATCACCGCGAACCATGAGAAAGGCACCAGATGTGCGAAAAACCCAAGGAAGTGTTTTGATAATTTGAAGAGCTGGGCGAACCGTGCTTGCTGTAGAATGAATCGCACCAGAAACCATACCTTGTACTTTACCAAGATAAACAAGCATTACACCAAAATAATTGACATCCTCTTTCAATAATTTACGCGCTTCGTCTTCTGTGATTTTTCCTTTACGACGTTCTACAAAAGCTGCAACCATTTCTTCAAAGCATGAACAATTTTGAGGGTCAATGACTTCATAACCTTCTGTCACACCTTCAATTTCAAGATAAATACGAATTTTTTCAGGATTTCCCAATAAAACAGGTGTGATACTTGTTTCCTTTACCAAACGTTTAGTAGCTTGAAGAATACGTGGTTCCTCACCTTCTGGTAAGACAATCTTCACTTCTTTGTCTTGCAATGTTTCACGAATTGTTTCAAAAATTTTCATGTTTTACTCCTTAATTATTGCTTAATTTTTGAATAACTGTTTTAAAATCTTCCGGAAGAGGACTTGATTTATTCACAACTTTCTCATGGAATGGATTGTAAAAACGCAATGAATGACAATGAAGCGCTTGCCGCGTTATTCCGTCAGTCATACTCCCACCATATAAATCATCTCCCAAGAGCGGAAAACCAATATAAGAAAAATGAACCCTAATCTGGTGTGTCCGTCCTGTATGAAGGTGAATATCCACGAGATAAATGTCATCATACTGCGCTAAAACTTTATAACTCGTATGAGCATATTTTCCATTTTTTGCCACACAGCGAGTAATGATACTACTATCTTCACGCGCTATGGGAGCAATAATATCTCCTTCTGGCTTTAACGGTGCCGAACCCTTGACCAAAGCATAATAATGCTTCTCAATGACTCTCTTTTGCAACTGTTTGTCCAATCTTGCATGAGCATAACCATGTTTTGCAAACAACATCAGACCACTCGTATCACGGTCTAAACGAGTCACAATATGAATCTGCTGATTTTCATAATGATTTGCAATGTAATAAGCCTTCACAAAATTTGCCATTGTATTAGAATGATTCACACTAGGAATGCTTGCTATACCAGATGGCTTGTTCAAAATCAAAAAATGTGCATCTTCGTAGACAATTTCTAAATCTTTCTCTACAGCTTGCAAACTGCCAAAACCTTCTTCTGCAGGAATATCGACGGCAACTTTGTCGCCAATATCTAACAAATAAATGGCATTTTGCTTTTTGCCATTTACCTGAATATCCCCGCCAGAAAACTTAATTTTTGCAAGTAAACTTTTGGAAATTTCCTGTTTTTTTAGAAAGGTTTTGACTTTCACATGCTCATCTGCGATAAATTCAAACCTCATTCCTCCACCTCGCCGATAAAGGCATCTTTGACACGATTCCAGAAGCTCGTATGACTCGGTGTAGCAAGAAAGTTAATCTTATGTTGATCGATTTGAAATTCAATTTTAGAAATATTGTTAATCATAAAATTTTGATTGTCAATCGAAATTGCATGTCGATCATTCCAAGTCGGCATAATTTCAATTTTATCTTTCTTAGGAACGATAATTGAGGAGCCCAAAGTCCGAAACACACGATTGTTTAAGCTTGCAACTTCTGCAATCTGAAGAGCTTCAATAGTCGGGTGGAGAACAGCTCCGCCTAGCGATTTATTGTAAGCTGTGCTTCCTGTCGGAGTTGATACTGAAATGCCATCACCACGAAAGCGCTCAAAATGCACTTGATTGATAATGATATCAGCGACCATTGTTCGTCCAGAACGCTTGACTGTCGCCTCGTTTAATGCACGCTTTATACAAATTTCATTATTTCCATGGAAAATTTTAACATTTAAAATCGGATAGGACACCTTTGCGCCCGTATCTAATTTTAAATTATCAATTAGTTTGTCCAACTCAAAATCTCGATAATCTGTATAAAAGCCCAAATGTCCTGTGTGAACACCAACAAAGCGAACTTTGTCTAGCTGATCTTCATATTTGTGAAAGGCTGACAAAAGCATCCCGTCGCCACCGATTGAAATGACAATATCAGGATTATTATCATTCAAAATAAAATGATTTTGCTTTAATTTTTGTTTTAATTGGCGACAAAGTTCTTGACTTTGCCGTCTGCGATTACTGATAATCCCTATTCTTTTACCTGTATTCTTCATCTGTATCGTCACTATTTCCTACGCCATCATTTAATTTACGACTAATTGGATCAAATAAAGCTTGTGCCTCTTGAATATCATCGCGAATTTTTCCCATTTCTTCGTCTAATTGATAGGCAATTTTTGCTGTAATTTCCAAACGTTTCTTAATCTCATCTGGAAATTCTCCTTTATACTTATAATTCAGAGAATGTTCAATCGTTGCCCAAAAATTCATGGACAGAGTACGAATTTGAATTTCTGCTAAAATGATTTTATTGCCATTAATTGTATCAACAGGATATTCAATAATGACATGGTAGCTTCGATAACCACTAGCCTTACGGTTTTTAATATAGTCTCGCTCCTGGATAATCCGCATGTCGTGGCGCTTTCGCAAAACATCCAAAACTTCTTCTACGTCATCCACAAATTGAACCATTACACGCAAACCAGCTATATCTTGCATATCTTGCGCTAGATTTTCCTCTTTAATCCCACGCAAAGCCATTTTTTCTTTGATACTTTCTATCGGTTTTACACGACCTGTTACAAATTCAATCGGAGAATGCTGTTTCTGTTTTCGGTATTGTTTGCGAATCCCGCGCAGTTTGATTTTCAACTCACCAACCGCTTGAATATAAGGATCCAGAAACTCTTCCCATTCTACTTCCATACTATCACCTTGTCATTTTACTTATTTTTTTATAAAATAAACACAATACTTATTATAACATAAATCGCTTTCAAACAAAAGAAAAGGATTGGAAAATGAACCACCTAGAAATTGAATACAAAACACTTCTGACAAAGAATGAGCACCAACAACTGCTCCCCTTGTTTTCTGATGTATCTGCTATCAAACAGACAAACTACTATATTGACACAGCCGACTTTTTAATCCGAGATGCAAAAATGGCACTTCGAATTCGTGCTTTTGACAATCGTGCCGAATTAACTTTGAAAATTCCGCAACAGGTCGGTAATATGGAATACAATCAATCTTTTACTTTAGAAAAGTGTCACACACTCATCAATACATGTGTGCTACCTGAAGGAGAAATACGCACCCTGCTGACTCACGCTGCTATCAATCTCGATGAATTAAAGGTGCTAGGGAGCTTAACAACTATTCGCTATGAAAAAGAAACCACTATTGGCTTAATGGCACTTGATGAAAATCATTATTTTGACAAAACAGACTACGAATTAGAGCTGGAAGTGACAGATGCAAAAACTGGAAAAGAACAATTCGAGTGCTTTTTACAAGCTCATCATATCCATTATAAATATGCAAAACCTAAAGTTGCAAGATTTGCTCAAAACTTATGAATAAAAAGCTGAAATTTTACTTATTTTTTGATAAAATGGAGTGTAGAAATCAAAAGGAGTCTTAATAAGTTATGATGGATATACTGACGGATAAAGCACAGATGAAGTTGTTTGCACTAAATTCCAATCACGATATTGCCGAAAAAATCGCTAAAGCTGCTGATGTGCCTCTTGGAAAACTTTCATCACGTCAATTTTCAGACGGAGAAATCCAAGTAAACATCGAGGAAAGTGTGCGTGGCTTTGATGTATTTATCATTCAATCAACAAGTTTTCCTGTCAATAATCATTTGATGGAACTTCTCATCATGGTGGATGCTTGCAATCGCGCCAGCGCTAATTCTGTCAATGTTGTGATGCCATATTTTGGCTATGCTCGTCAAGACCGAACGGCCGCTCCTCGCGAACCAATTACAGCCAAGCTCGTAGCAAATATGTTGGTAAAAGCAGGAGTTGATCGTGTTCTAACCCTAGATTTGCATGCTGTCCAAGTTCAAGGCTTCTTTGATATCCCTGTTGATAACCTTTACACCGTTCCTCTTTTTGCCAAACATTACTGCGAAAAAGGCTTGTCTGGCGAGGACGTAGTTGTGGTCAGTCCCAAAAACTCTGGTGTTAAACGTGCTAGAAGCTTAGCAGAACATTTAGATGCTCCAATTGCGATTATTGACTATGCACAAGACGATTCTCATCGTAACGAAGGATACATTATCGGAGATGTTGCTGGCAAAAAAGCTATTCTCATTGATGATATTTTAAATACCGGACGTACCTTTGCGGAAGCTTCAAAAATCGTTGAACGTGAAGGTGCAACAGAGATTTATGCAGTTTCTAGTCATGGTTTATTTGTTGAGGGAGCCGCTGAAAAGTTAGATAACTCTCCTATCAAAGAAATCCTGGTTACTGACTCAGTTGCAACGAAAGAAAAAACTCCGAAAAATGTTCAATACATTACTGCAAGTGGGCTAATCGGAGATGCAATCGTTCGTATTCATAAAAGAAAGCCAGTTAGTCCTCTCTTTGCTTACAATAAAAAGAAATAAGGAGAAATCTTGATTTATTTCGATAATGCAGCAACAACTCCCATGTCAAAAGCTGCTATTACTGCTATGACACAGGTTATGGAAAATACCTTTGGCAATCCATCTAGCATTCATAGCCACGGAAGAGCTGCTAGTAAAATTCTTCGCGAAGTCCGACAAGAGCTTGCTGAACTGCTTCATACTAATAGTCAACATATCATCTTTACATCTGGTGGAACAGAAAGTAACAATACAGCCATAAAAGGATATGCCTTAGCCCATCAGGATCAAGGAAAACACATTATTACTACTGCTATTGAGCATCATTCGGTTCTTGAAACGATTGAATATCTGGTGGATAAATTTGGCTTTGAAGCTACTTATATCCAACCTAAAAATGGAGAGATTACGGCTCAACAGATAAAAGAAGCCCTTCGAGAAGATACAATACTTGTCTCAACCATGTACGCCAATAATGAAACAGGCTATATGCTTCCAGTCAAAGAAATTGCTGACATTGTGAAACATCATCCCGCTGCTTATCATGTGGATGCTGTGCAAGTTATAGGCAAATTACCTGTGTATCCTGAAGAACTAGGAATTGACTTCATGAGTGCATCGGCTCATAAATTTCACGGTCCTAAAGGAGTCGGCTTCTTGTACTTCAATCATGTAAAATTTGACAAATTTTTACACGGTGGAGATCAAGAGGATAAAAGACGTGCAGGAACTGAGAATTTAGCGGCTATTGCCGGTATGGTTGCAGCTCTAAAGGAGAGCCTCAATTGCTACCAAGAAAACATGGAACATGTTGAAAGTTTGAAACAGCAACTTCTCTCTGAACTTGACGGAATCCATTACTATATAAATAATGATTCTCATGCACTCCCCTATGTAATAAATCTCGGCTTTCCTAAACAAGCTAATGACTTACTACTTATGCGTTTAGACTTAGCTGGAATCTCTATCTCAACTGGCTCTGCTTGTACAGCAGGTGCCGTTGAGCCCAGTCATGTTCTTGAAGCTTTGTATGGTAGTGATTCAGAGCAATTAAAGGAATCTATCCGCATTAGCTTTTCAGAACAAAATACTTCAGAAGAAGTTCGACAATTTACTACAACATTAAAAGAAATTTTAGGAGGATAAATAGATGGCTTTTCAGACCACTATTCACTTAAAAGATTGCCCATACAGCTACTCTCTTGGAGAAAACGTAAAAAAATTTACTTTGCGTGATAACACATTTGCTGAAACCAAAGTTGGAAATTACGAATTGACACGCTTATTAGAAAATGTTCCCAATAGTGGAGACGGCTTTTTGTTGAAAATCATTATCAACAAAAACCTTTCAGGTGTAAAAATCAACATCACAGACAAATCTGGCCTTCGGTTAGTGAATATTTTTAAATCAGAAGACAATCACATCATTCAAGAAAAGTTTTATTTCTTAATGGATAGCTTGGTAGAACGTGGTATTTTCACTAAACAAGAACAATAAACAAATAGCTTAAAAACTCATTTTTAAATCATTAGTAAAACAATAAAGAGTAGGAAACAAACCAAAAATCTTTGATTTTGTCCTACTCCTTTTCTATTTTTATCAAATAAGTTGATTTTTTCACAAACTTTCTATAAAATAGTCTTTGAAAGGATGTGATTTTGTGAAATCTGAAAAAAATACAACCATTCCACGCGCAACTGCTAAAAGGCTCTCTCTGTATTATCGGATTTTCAAACGATTTAATTCCGAAAAAATTGAAAAAGCCAATTCAAAACAAATCGCAGATGCAATTGGGATTGATTCTGCAACTGTTCGTCGTGATTTTTCTTACTTTGGTGAATTAGGTCGTCGTGGGTATGGTTATGATGTAAAAAAACTCATGAATTTTTTTGCTGATTTACTTCATGATCATTCTATTACCAATGTGATGTTAGTCGGTATCGGTAATATGGGACACGCATTACTCCACTACCGCTTCCATGAACGTAATAAAATGAAGATTGTTATGGCATTTGACACCGATGATCATCCTGAAGTTGGAACGACTACAAATGACGGGATTCCTATTTATGGCATTTCACAAGTAAATGATAAACTAAAAGATATAGATGTAAAGACCGCTATTTTGACGGTTCCAAGTACAAGAGCTCAAGAAGTGGCAACTATCCTTGTAGAAGCTGGCGTAAAAGGTATTCTCAGTTTCTCACCCGTTCACTTAACCGTTCCAAAAGATGTTGTTGTTCAATATGTTGACTTGACAAGTGAGCTGCAAACACTCCTCTACTTTATGAAAAAAGGGTATTAAATAATTAGAAAGAGCAGATATTTATTTATGAAGAAACCCCTTATCGGAATTACTGGAAATGAAAGACCCAACCCTGAAGACGAATTTGCCATCATGAGCTATGCTGCTAAAGGATTTGTAGAGGGCGTAAAAGAAGTTGGTGGAACTCCTATCATATTGCCGATTGGAGATGCAGATATGGCACGGTGCTACATCCAGATGATTGACAAACTTATCCTAACGGGTGGGCAAAATGTATCACCACAATTCTATGGCGAAGAAAAAACAATTGACAGTGATGATTACCATTTGGAGCGTGATTTGTTTGAATTAGCCTTAATCCATGAAGCTATCCAGCAACAAAAACCAATTTTTACCGTTTGCCGCGGTACGCAATTGTTTAATGTTGCAATGGGTGGAACTCTTTATCAAGATATTGAGCACCATTGGCAAGATAGTTCTGCTGAATATACTACTCAAAAACTAGTCACTAAATCCGGTTCTGTTTTGGAAAAGATTTACGGCGAAGTGTCTCATATCAACTCTTTCCATCATCAGAGTATCAAAGATTTAGCAGAAAAGAAGTCATTGCCCGTGATCCGAAAGATAACACCATTGAAGCCATTACAACAACTGATGAAATCGCTTATCTGGGAGTCCAGTGGCATCCAGAATTCTTATTTGAAACACGTCCTAAAGATCGAATGCTGTTTGACTATGTTGTCAATAGACTTTAAATCAAGTCTGTTTCTTCGCGATAACTATAATAATCTTTCTCTGCGACGATGAGATGATCCAGTAAGATGAAGCCCATTAATTCACACGCTTCTTTTACATGTTTGGTCACTTCATCGTCATTTTTGCTTGGCAGTACAGCTCCTGACGGATGATTGTGCACCAAAATAATGGATGTCGCCATGTGTTTTACAGCATAATGCAGGATTTCTCGTGGCTCTGCAATACTGCTTGACACACTACCGATAAAAATCGTCTGCTGATGAATGATTTTGTTTTGAGTATTCAGATATAAAGCCACAAGGTGTTCCTGCTTCTTATGCCCCAATTCTTGTTGCATTTTTTTCGCCAGCTTTTGACTACCTAAAATTTGCTCTTGCGTAATCAATTCTGCCTTACTGACTCGCTGTCCTAATTCAATCATAGCTTGTAATTCAATAGCTTTGACACGACCAATTCCAGAGATTGATTGCAATTCTTGTAGCGTCATATTGCGCAAATCATTCAAACTAGAAATAGTTGATAAAATTCGTTGAGAAACTTGAAAAACAGTTTCTTTTTTATTGCCCGTGCGGATAAGAATGGATAACAATTCTTGATTGCTCAATTGTTCTGCACCTTCTGCAACTAAACGTTCCCTTGGCAACAAAGAATCTTCCTGAAATGAAATACTATACATAAAAAACCTCCTCATATCCTTATTCGGAAAAAGAAGAGGAAAATAAAAAATCTGAGAAATGATTCTCAAATTTTTTTAGTTAGTATTTACATTTCAACAATTTTACCTGTTTCAAAATAAACAACCCATTCACAGATATTTTTGGCGTAATCACCAATACGTTCTAAGTACGAAATAACTTGGAAGTAATCACGACCTGTCACAATCAAATCTGGATTTGACTTAATTTCTTGCGTTGCTAGGTCTCGAATATCATCAAAGTACTGATTGATTTTCTCATCCATAGCAGCTACTTCGTAAGCCTTGTCCACATCGCCATTAAGGTAAAGATCAAGCGCTGCTTCCACAAAGTTTTTAACATCACGCCCCATCTTGCTGATTTCTTCCTCAACAGACTGGATGCGAACTTCTCCTTTCATGCGGATCGTCGCCTGTGCAATGGAAACAGCGTGGTCGCCCATTCTTTCCACATCACTACTTGCTTTCAAAACTGTAATAACTGTGCGTAAGTCTTGTGAAACTGGCTGCTGCAAAGCAATAATTTCCAGAGATTTTTTCTCCAACTTTACTTCATACTCATTCACTTCTGCGTCTTCTTCGATTACTTCTTTTGCTAATTCGCGGTCGTGGGTCACAAATGCGCGAACTGTGCGATTAATCTGTGACAAAACTTCATTTCCCATTGCATAAAATTGGTTATGGAGTTTTGCTAAGTCTTCTTCAAATTGTACTCTAAGCATAAATTTTCCTTTCCTAAGATCTAAAGAATTTTATACGAAAATCCATCTTTTTACATAATTCTTGTCTACAAGTATATGTGCATTTATATATAGGGAGAATCAGCAATCTCCAAAACATTAAAAATAACCACAATATTGTAGTGAACAATTACAATCTCTAACCAAACTTGCCTGTGATATAATCTTCCGTTTCCTTATGAATCGGACTGAGGAACATCTCTTTCGTGGCATTAAACTCAATCAAATCGCCATTTAGGAAGAAAGCTGTCTTATCTGAAATACGACTAGCCTGTTGCATTGAGCGGGTCACGAGTAACATTGTATATTGATCTTTCAGCCCATGAAGTGTTTCTTCAATTTTTCCTGCAGAAATGGGATCAAGTGCTGATGTTGGCTCATCTAAAAGGATGATTTTCGGACTTGTCGCCAAAACACGAGCCACACAGACACGTTGCTGCTGACCTCCTGACAAGCCAATCGCTGAATCATTCAAACGATCTTTCACTTCATCCCAAATAGATGCTCCTTTTAATGATGTTTCAACTACTTCATCTAGTACCTCTTTGTCTTTAACGCCATTGATTCGCAAACCGTAAATAACATTTTCATAAATCGTCATTGGAAATGGATTGGGCTGTTGAAAAACCATTCCAATTTCTTTGCGAAGCTCCACCGTATCTGTCCGTGGACTGTAAATATTGTGCCCGTTATAAATTACAGTGCCTGTCGTTGTCACCTCTGGATTTAAATCACCCATGCGATTAATTGCTTTTAAGAGGGTTGATTTTCCCGACCCAGAAGGACCAATCAAAGCTGTAATCTCATAAGGCAATACATCCAATGATACACTATTAAGAGCTTTCTTTTTGTTATAATAAACCGACAAGTCCTTGATTTGTAAAATAGGTTCTGTCATTCTGATAATCCTTTAATAAATTCTAATTAAGCAGCAATTTTCTTAGCCAAAATGACCAGAAACATAGTCATTCGTAGACTGTAACTTAGCATTTTGGAAAATATTGGCAGTTTCATCATATTCGATTAAATCACCAAGATAGAAGAAACCAGTATAATCGCTCGCACGCGCCGCTTGCTGCATGCTGTGGGTCACGATGATAATCGTATAGTTCTTCTTCAACTCTAACATCGTTTCTTCTAACTGCGCTGTTGCGATTGGATCGAGTGCAGAAGCAGGTTCATCCATTAGAAGTATTTCTGGCTTCACGGAAATGGCTCTGGCAATGCAGAGACGTTGCTGCTGACCGCCTGATAACATCAAAGCAGATTTATGAAGGTCATCCTTTACTTGTTCCCACAGAGCTGCTTGTTTTAGAGATGTTTCTACAATTTCATCTAAGATTTTCTTATCCTTAACACCGGCACGTTCATGCGCAAAGGTGATGTTGCGGTAAACAGATTTAGCAAAAGGATTTGGTCTTTGAAAGACCATTCCGATATGCTTCCGCATTTCATAGACATTGATATCTGGGCGATTAATGTCAATACCTTCATACCAAATCTCACCAGTGACTTTAGCAATGTCAATCGTATCATTCATCCGATTCAAGCTGCGAAGATAGGTTGATTTACCAGAACCTGAAGGCCCGATAAGAGCTGTAATCTTATTTTTCTTGAACTGCATATCAACCCCTTTAATGGATTCGTTTTTACCATAGTAAACATGCAAATTCTTCGTTGATAAAACAACCTCTTCCTCAGGAAAAGTAACAATATGTTTTTCATTCCAGTTATATTCTGTCATTTCTTCTCCTTTTAGGCAGATGTTAATTTCTTATGCAGATAACCTCCGAGCTTACGAGCTCCAAGGTTAAAGATCAAAATAAAGATAAGAAGTACTGCTGCTGACCCAGCTGACACTTCTACTGCATCAGGAATCGTTCCTTCACTATTGACTTTCCAAATATGAACAGCCAAAGTTTCAGCTTGACGGAAAACAGAAATTGGGCTAGTTACACTGAAAATATTCCAATTTGACCAGTCAAGTGCTGGGGCAGACTGACCTGCTGTATAGATAAGCGCAGCAGCTTCCCCAAAAATACGCCCAGAAGCTAATACAATCCCTGTCACAATACTTGGTAACGCTTCTGGAACGACGACATGGACGATCGTTTCCCAGCGGGAGATGCCAAGTGCAAGCCCAGCCTCACGCTGTGTATGATGTACATGCTGTAAGCTGTCCTCCACACTACGTGTCATCTGTGGCAGATTAAATACAGTCAAAGCCAAAGCACCAGAAATGATTGAGAAACCATATTGAAATTGAATAACAAAAATCAAATATCCAAAGAGACCGACAACAACGGACGGCAGGGATGATAAAATTTCAATACAGGTTCTGACAAAATCTGTTACCGGACCTTTTTTTGCATACTCAGATAAGTAAATCCCTGCTCCCATTGACAGAGGAATGGAAATAATCAAGGTGATAACTAACAGAAACAATGAATTATAGAGCTGAATTCCAATTCCGCCGCCCGCTTGGTATGAAGACGATTGTCCCGCCAAGAATTTCCACGAAACATGAGGTAAGCCCCTTACTAAAATGTACAAAATCAAAGAAGCAAGAATAGCAACAATGATTCCTGCAATGGTATAGAGGACGCCTGTTGCCAATTTATCCATCTTTTTAGCGTGCATAGTTCTTCTTACCTCTTTCCTTTGTAATCAATTTAATCACAGTATTGAAGGCTAAACTCATCAAAAGCAGAACCAGAGCAAGCGACCACAAGACATTGTTATTAACGGTTCCCATAACGGTATTGCCAATTCCCATTGTTAAAATAGAGGTCAAGGTTGCAGCAGGTGTTGTCAGAGAAGTTGGGATAACCGCTGAATTTCCGACAACCATTTGAATCGCCAAAGCTTCACCAAAGGCACGAGCCATTCCAAAGACAATAGCCGTAAAAATACCTGAGCGAGCTGCTTTTAGCGTCACACGCCAAATCGTTTGCCAACGAGTCGCTCCCATTGCCATACTAGCTTCTCGATAATGCCGCGGTACAGCACGCAGGCTATCTGTTGTCATAAAGGTCACCGTTGGTAAAATCATGACAAAAAGAACAAAAATTCCTGATAAGATTCCAAAACCTGTTCCACCAAAGATACTGCGAACAAAGGGAACAACTACCTGTAATCCAATAAATCCATACACAACCGATGGAATTCCGACTAGAAGTTCAATAGCTGGTTGTAGAATTTTTGAGCCTTTAGGGGAAACCTCCGTCATAAAAACAGCTGCTCCAATTGCAAATGGTGTTGCTAATAAAGCTGATAGGAGAGTTACGAGGAAAGATCCCAGAATCATTGGTAAAGCACCAAATTCCTTACCGGATGGATTCCACCTTGTTCCAAAAAGAAAACTGAAGATGTTTACTTTATTAACAAAGAAAGTCGAAAGTCCTTTCTCCGCTACAAATAATAAAATCATTGCAACGACAAAAACAATTAAACTCATGCAAAGAAAAGTAATGGTTTTTCCAAATGTTTCTAAACGAGAGTTTTTTGACTTTGTCAGCATTTTTTTTGCTACTTCGTTCATGTTATTCCCAAATTCTTTCTTTTACTTTGAGCTGATAGTTCCGTCAAGACTACGAGTAACTTTCATGTCGTTGATAGGAATGTAACCCATTTTACCAACAATATTATTTTGGACTTCTGCTGTCATCATATACTCTAGAAATTTTTTAGCTAATTTGTTAGGTTCTCCCTTAGTATACATGTGCTCATAAGACCAAATAGGCCAGTTGTTCGTTGTCACATTCTTCTTCGTTGGCTTGTAGCCATTCAAGTTTAAACTTTTCACACTCGTGTCCACATAAGAAAAAGCTAAGTAAGAAATGGCACCTGGAGTCTGTGAAACAATTGTTTTGACCATTCCGTTAGAATCCTGCTCCTGCGCCTGCTTGGCTTCTTTGCCCTTCATAATAACACTATCAAAAACTGCTCGACTACCAGAACCAACGGCACGGTTGATGATGGTAATTTCCAAATCTTGACCACCAACTTGCTTCCAATTGGTGTATTCTCCGGTAAAAATTTTACGTAGCTGCTCTGTGGTTAAGTTGTTTATCTTAATGCTTTTATTTGCTATGATAGCAGTACCTGCAACAGCGACCTGATGATCAACTAAAGCCTTCGCATTGATACCACTTTTTTCTTCTGCAAATAAATCGCTATTTCCAATATCTACTGCACCGGATTGGACTTGTGATAATCCAGTTCCCGATCCTCCACCTTGCACATTTACAATTTTTTTCGGATTTTCCTCGGTGTATTTATCTACAACTGCTTCAACCAACGGTTGTAGAGCTGTTGAGCCAACTGCTGTTATCGCCTCACCGCGGTTAATCCAGGAAGAACAGGCTGAAAGACCAATGCTGCAAATCACGAGAGTGACTGCCCAAAGTATTTTTTTGTGTTTAATCACATGAAACTCCTTTTCAGATGTGAAAGCATTTTCATTCTAAGATTTCCCTAATCTTTTCACATCTAATCTCACTATAGCATATCTTTAGACATTTGGAAAGATTTTTTATTAAAATCTCAGGCCTTTTGGAAAATAATTTTTCAGAATATTTCCAGTCACTTTTGCAAACCCTAAACCATTACCTTGGACAACAACTTGATACCAACCATTTGCAGTGTTCTGATGGAGATTGACTGTCTCCCCGGCAACGTACTTTTTAAACTGCTCTTCATCAATTTCAATTATGTGCTTTACTTCACTTGGTTTTAAAGTCAGTCCCAAAGCAAAACTCGGTTCAAATCGTTTTTTCTTAAAAACACCTAGGTGCAAACCATTTCTGGCAATTTTAAGTTTCGATAGATCTGGAAGACCTAGTGGCAATAGATATAAATGTTCACCAAAAGTCTGTAACTCTCCAGTTAGCTCTATGGCAAGATGTTCTCTTTGAAACTCTTTCCACAACATCTTCTGCTCCGATGTCAAACAGCTTTTTCTTGTCTTTGTCTTTTTAGCTGACTGCTCACCACAAAAACGAAATTTTGCAACAAATTGCCCTTCCCCTTTGAAATGGTGAGGATACATGCGTGCTGTTTCCGAAAACTGAATACCAGCCACCATGCCATTGATTTTTGGAATTTCAACTAATTCAAGTGGATAATTTTCTAACAGCCAGTCAACTATTTTTTCATTTTCTTCTGGTGCCCAAGTACAAGTGGAGTAAATCAACTCACCATTCGTCGCCAACATTTTTATCGTATCTTCCAATATCTCACGTTGAAGCTGTGCACATTGAGCAGGATAAGATTCACTCCAATACTCCATTGCCTCTGGCTGCTTTCTAAACATTCCTTCACCAGAGCAAGGTGCATCTAAGACAATCAAATCAAAATAACCTTGAAAAACTTGGCTTAACCTATCAGCAGATTCATTTATCACCACAACATTTCTCGCTCCAAATCGCTCAATATTTTCTACTAACACTTTAGATCGTTTTGGATTGATTTCATTGGAAACAAGAAGGCCTGTGTTGTTCAAGTATGACAATAGATGAGTGGATTTTCCACCCGGCGCTGCTGCCAAATCAAGTACTTTCATATTCTGTTGTGGCGCTGCAGCTTGGGCAACCATTTGTGCAGCAGGTTCTTGTGAATAGACTAATCCTGTGACATGCTCTATTGATTTTCCAGAAACTTTTCCATAATAACCCCAGTTCGTATTTGGAATAGGATTTGGAAAAGTTTTTTGCTGCTCTTTTAATGGATTGACCCGAAAAGCGGAAACTGGCTCCTCATCGAAAGTTAGAAAAAAAGAGGGAGCCTCCTCTCCCAAAAGATTGTTGTACGTTTCTTCAAATCCTTTTGGAAAATTCATCTAATCCTCTCGCTTTCGATATATGTATTTTTTAATTTCGTTCAATTTCATAGTTGGAATCATCATAATACCTTGATGGCTTTCATAATCAGGCTCCTCACCCTCAAATGTCAATGTCGTATAGCCTAGCTTATCTCCCATAATGGAAGCTGCAGCATAATCCCAAGGCCAAATATAGGAAATATAGGTCAACAGTTGTCCTGATAAAACCTTGCTAAAACTAATCGCAGCACTTCCGTACACTCTAACGCCCAAGGTTTCTTTTGCCAAATCCGCAATTCCCCAATCATTGCGCTCAAAAATACCAGCATTTGATGCCATTAAAAACTGGTTTAAAGGGCGATCTTGGTAGGGAAGCAATTTCTGCTCATTGCAATAGACATCAAATTGACCACCGCCGTGATACAATTTATCTCCTATCACATCATAAATGACACCAAATTGACCAATGCCATTTTCAAAATAAGCCAGAACAACAGCAAAATCTGCTTTTTGTGCTACAAAGTTATTCGTGCCGTCAATAGGATCAATGACCCAAACATTTCCATCTGAAATAGAATGCCGCAAGTCATTTTCCTCAGCTAAAATGTGATCCGCAGGATAAGCTTCTAAAATCCAAGTTACTAGATTATTCTGAACTTCTTTGTCCATCTGGGTTACCAAATCAGTCGGACTGGACTTGGTCTCGATTTGCAACTGATCATTCAAATGCTCTTTGATATAAGAAGCCGCATTCAGTACGATTTGCTTGGCAAAATTAAATTTCTTTTCCAAGAGAAAACGTTCCTTTCTCCTTTAGTTTTGCAGCTTGAACAGCTCGATAGAGAGAATAGCCACTCACTACTTCAAACTCACGTCCGATACGCTTTTCTTCAGCCTTGCTTGGAACAATTTTTTTGAATTGTTGATAAGATGTTAATATCTTTTCTGCTGCTATTTTCGCTTCATAAGCCTGCTCAACATCATTCAAAAAAGAAAGCACTGAAGCAAGCTCTTCAGTGCTCCACGACATGTCTAGTGGGTAACGATAATTTTTATTCATATTATTCAATCTCAGCTCTCAAAGTTGCATCGCGCAATTCTTGTTTACGATAACCACGAGGCAAAAACGCACGGATTTCGTCTTCGTTAAATCCAATTTGCATTCGCTTGTCTTCCAGAATAATCGGGCGACGTAAAAGACCTGGATTTTCCTCAATTAGACGAAGCAATTCGGAAATTGATAAACTTTCAATATCTAAATTTAATTTTTGAAAAATTTTTGAACGAGTTGAAATAATGTCATCTGTCCCATTCTCCGTCAGAGAAAGGATATGTTGCAATTCTGGTGCAGACAGTGGACTAGTCATAATATTGTGCTCCTCAAAAGGAACTTCATGATTGGATAGCCATGCACGCGCCTTGCGACAACTTGTACAACTCGGTGATAAAAATAGTGTAACCATGCATTTCTCTTCTTATTATTTGTAACTGTTATCATTATACTAAATTTTATGTAAGATTACTAGGTATTTTTACAAATTTTCTCCTATTTTTTTAGGAAAAATAAGAAGCTTAATACATGATTTAGTGGTTTGCGTTTTTAGGTGTCCAATATCTTGCGATTTCCTCATCAGCCTGCAGTTGTTTGACTAGTTCGTCCACATTGTCGAATTTTACCATATCTCGGATTTTATCCAACCAAAAAATACGAATAGTATCACCGTAAATATCTTGTGAAAAATCAAAAATATTAGCTTCAAAACGAAGTTCATCACCTTCAAAAGTGACATTTTTTCCAACGCTAGCCATTCCGCGATATATCTGCCCATCGTGCTCTACATCAACCACATAGACCCCATCTGCTGGTAAAATAACCCGATCTAGCGGAGCAAGATTTGCCGTTGGATAGCCAATCGTCCGCCCTCTTGCATTGCCATGAACGACAATTCCTCTAGTGGATAACGAATAGCCTAACAATTGATTGCTTTCGGCGACATTTCCTGCTAGTACTGTTTCTCGAATGCGAGTTGAACTAACTTTTTCTCCATTGAAATTTACAGAAGGAACTACGATAACTTGTCCGTCAAATAGTTTCTCCAAATCTTCTGCATTGCCTCGATCTGAACCAAAGTGGTAGTCAAATCCCGCAATGACAACTTTTGCTTTCAAACGCGAGACGTATTTTGTAAAAAATTGTTCAGCCGTATTACGAGCAAACTGGCTGGTGAAATCAATCAAATAAAGGTAGTCTACACCAAGATTTTCCATTTGCTGCAAGCGATCTTCTGGACTAGTCAAATGAAACATTAAAGAAGGCTGGTAGCGTACAAAGGCTAATTTGGGAGATTCTGGAAATGTCAGCACTGCAATCTTCAAATGCTTTTCTGCTGCCATTTTTCTCGCTTCAGCAAACAAAGCTTGATGTCCTTTATGTAACCCGTCAAAATACCCTAACACTAGAACTGTGTGTTCAATTTGCTGAATGTCTTTTTCATTTTTAATTCTAATCGTTTTCATCATTTATCTATTTTATCACAAAATTTTAAAGAAATACTTTTCTAGGTTTATATTCTTTGTCACGCTTTTCTAAAATGGCTTGTAATTTCCCTTGATAAAAGCCAGCCACCTGTTCTGCCTTGGTATCTATATGAATAAAGCGTCCAAATCGCACTTCTTCAACCTGCTCTTCCGTAAGGTTTACCTTAGGTAAATCTCCTATGCCAAATTCAATGGGCTGCAAAAATGAAAAGTCTCCTTTATTCACCTTCTCATCAATTTCTGCTAAAGTCAAAGCTTCTTCCAAAGCCATGCCAGCCGCAGCAGTTCGAGTCAGTTGAGACATGTGGGAAGCATATCCTAATTTCGCTCCTAAATCAACTGCCAACGTTCGCACATAAGTCCCCTTGCTGCATTTAACCCGAAAAGGAAAACGTGCCAAGTCGCCTTCATAGACAATAGCCCCTGTCCGCTCAAAGTTATAAATTGTCACCTGACGCTTCGGTCGCTCTACTGTCTCTCCAGATCGAGCATACTCATAGAGTTTTCGCCCATTGACCTTGACAGCCGAGTACATAGGCGGCACTTGAGTCTGCTCTCCAACCATACTAGCAATGACTTGATCCACTAAGTTTTCATCCAATATTTCCGTCACAGGGCTGAAAGCAATCTGCTCCCCACTAGCATCCTCTGTCGTTGTTGAGCAGCCCAGGGTAATCTCCCCCTCGTAGACCTTGCCTTCCTCCTGCATAAACTCAACCAAGCGTGTCGCCTTTCCGACTGCAATGGGCAAGACACCCACCACATCTGGGTCCAAAGTACCACCATGACCGATTTTTTTAGTTCCTAAAATTTTACGCAGTTTAAAAACCGCATCATGCGAGGTCATTCCAGCTTCTTTTTTTAAATTGATAATTCCGTTCATTGATTCCTTATTCTGCTAAAAATTCTATTAGTAGTTGATTAAATTCTTTATTTCTTTCAGCCCCACAAGAGCCGTAATGAAGCTGTATTCAAACATCTAGTCAGACTAGAAACAGTCGTCGGATAGCCTAAATCTTCATAGAGGGGGAGCAAGGCTTCTATGTCTTTCAAGGTCGCTTGTCGTATCTGCATCGTTTTCTCCTAGTCGTTCTTCAACGCCTCAAACTTAGCTTTCATAGTTGGATTTTTGCGGGTCAGTTTCTTGACGGAGACGTCATCAAGCTTGTTGTTGGCGAGGCGCAGTTGATTATCTGATGTCTGAAGTGCCTGTTTAACTGCTTCCATTCGCTTAATGGCCTTGTCAATTTCTTCAATTGCCTTGTTAAAATTCTTAGAAGCTGAATTATAATTCTTCGCAAACGCTACTTTAAAGGTTTCTAAATCATCTTCAAAGTGGGTAATATCAATATTCTGCTCTCGAACCAGAGCCAGCTCCTGCTTATATTTCAGAGAATTGAGCGCAGCATTGCGTAAAAGTCCAATCAACTGAATGAAAAATTGAGGACGAACCACATACATTTTTTCATACTCATGGCTGATATCGACAATGCCAGTGTTGAAATAATCATTATCTGCTTCCAGCATGCTTACCAATACAGCATACTCGCATTTCTTTTCCCTGCGGTCCTTGTCCAATTCTTTGTAAAAATCAGCGTTTTTATGCTTCTTCTCCGTATCGTCTGCTTCATTTTTCATCTCAAACATGATAGAAATGATTTCTACTCCGTTTTCATCTTCCTCACGGAAAATGAAATCTCCTTTAGACCCTCGTGCAGAAACCTGATTATCCTTCTCAAAGTAAGCATTCGGGAATGCAAAACTGCGAACTTTGTTAAATTCGCTTTCAGCGTAATGTTCTAAACTTTCTCCAATCGCTTTAGTAGACTGTTGTGCTTTAAAGTTCTTGTAAAATTCTACTTGTTCATTAGCTGCCTTTAGCTGAGCTTCGTAATTTTGTTTAACAGATGCAAGGGATAATTCATTTTCTTTCTCTTGCAACAAAAGCTGGTTTTGGATTTGGTCGCGTTCTTTTTCAATATTTGTCAGCGAAGCTTGCAGCTCATTTTGGTGTTCCAGTCTAAGACGGTCTAGTTGGGCTTGTAGCTCTACCAATTCTTTTTCTTTATCCGATAGTTTTCCAGACAAAGCCTGCTCTGTATCCTTTTTTATCAGCTCCTTTTGGGATTCAAAATTGGAAATAGTCGCCTTGAGTTCCTGGATTTCAGATTCTTTCTGACTTAAGGCCTGCTGTTGCTCATTCTGTGCCTTTTGTTTTTCTAAAGCTAATGCCTGCTCAATTCGAGTATGAATTTCCTTGTCGAATTCTGTCGTCCGTACCTGAGCCAAGAGCTCGCTGTATTGACTTTCGTTGACTGTAAAGACTTCCCCGCAGTTGGGACATTTGATTTCGTTCATAGTCACCTCTTCATTGATCGTTCTTTATAACATCTTATTATACCATTTCTTATGGTTATTTTAAATCAACAGCTTAAATATAAAAAAGACCGTTGCACATGAACAACAATCCTTTTGCTTGTAAATTAAGCCTGTATTCGCCAGCTGACAGCACTGCGTCTTTCCTGAATAAATCTACTGTACAAGCCTTGTTTGGCAAGCAGCTCTCGGTGTTTTCCTTGCTCAACAATGCGTCCTTGATCAAGAACAACAATTTGATCGGCACGTTCTACCGTTTTTAGTCGATGAGCAATCATAATAATAGTCTTATCCTTTGTCAAAGAATGAATAGCCTGCATGAGTGCTTCTTCATTTTCAGGGTCGACATTAGCTGTTGCTTCGTCCAAAATGATAATTGGAGCGTCCTTGATAATGGCACGAGCAATGGAAATCCGCTGCCGTTCCCCACCGGAGAGACTGGCTCCGCCCTCACCAATCTTGGTCTGATACCCCTCTGGCAAAGACAGGATAAAGTCATGACAAGCAGCTTTTTTTGCAGCAGCGACAACTTCTTCATGACTAGCGTCTGGATTTCCAAATTTAATATTATTTTCAATGGTATCTTCAAACAAATAGACCGTTTGAAAAACAAAACTAAAATTACGAATAAGGCTGTCATAACTGTATTCTTTCACATCATGACCGTCTAAGCTAATACTGCCACTCTCTATATCCCAGAAACGAGCAATGAGATTGCAAAGAGTTGTCTTTCCAGAGCCAGAGGGTCCCACAAGAGCTGTCGTCGTCTTTTCTGGAATATCCAACGATACATCATCAATAATTTTCTTACTCTCATAGGAAAAATTGACATGATTCAGCTTGATATTGCTGGTTTTTGGCTGCAAATCTTTTCCGCTAATATCCATTGGTTTAATCGACAAAACTTTGTTGACCATATCAACTGATAAATCAACAATGCGAAGAAGAGAAGAAAAACTGCCAACTCCATCCAGACTTTCGTAAATCATAAAAGCACTGATGAGCATCATGATACAAATCAAAAGGTTCATACTGCCTTTTAGGTAAAAGTAAATAGAGAACGCTCCCATAACCGTTCCAGTCAGCTTGGTAATTATCCCTTGCAGGGCGATATAAGGCGAGGTAACCCAAGTCAACTTTGTATCTAAGCGCCTTTTATTATCAATAGCACATGATAGCTTTTTAGCTGATGATTGAACAATATTATAGTTCTTTACTTCCGCAATCCCTTGACTGTATTCCAGTACAATTGCTACCAAATCTGTATCAGCTTGTTGTTTAGCTTCTGATACATTCCCAGCTTGCCAACGCATCAATCCATTTGGCAAGAGAAACAGTATCAATCCTGCCAACAAGATCAAACCAATTCGCCAATCGTAGATAAATACAAAAACCGTAATAATTCCTGCCGTTAGGAATCCTTCCAACGTCATCATAACAACCCGAGTAGCAACATCTGCTAGACTTTCAAGTGTATTGGTTGTAACGCTGGTAATTTGTCCCAGACTATTTTGATTAAAATACCCCATTGGCAGGTAGCGCATGTGTTCAGCAATTTCAATCCGCTTATGGGTACAAGTATGATAACCTGCTTCTGTCTGCAACATTGTAACTTTCAGGCTAATCAAAATATTAAGAATAACAGACAAGAGCATCATTCCAAGAGAGAGCCATACAGTCTGCATAGAAACATCATTGTTAATGATAGCCATAACAACCAATCCAATAGCTGGAATCCGAAAAGCAACGATAAAGGCTTTTAAAACCCCTAAACAAACAGAAGTATAGAATTTTTCACGATCTTCTTCCGTACAAAAATCAAAGAATTTTTTCAATGTACTAAGCATCTGCCAATCCTCCTTCCGTCATTTGATCGCTATCTTTTACTGCAAGATGAGCCTGCCACATAGAAGCATAAAGCGGACAAGTCTTCTGCAAATCTGCATGTTTTCCTTTTGCCTCAATACGTCCGTCATTAACTACGACAATCTGATCTGCACTTGCAATCGTTGAAAGACGGTGAGCAATGACCAGAAGCGTACGACCTTCTATCAAACGAGCTAAACTAGACTGAATGAGAGCTTCATTTTCAGGATCGGTATAAGCGGTTGCCTCATCCAAAATAATGACTGGTGCGTTTTTCAGCATAGCTCGTGCAATTGCAATCCGTTGTCGTTCTCCACCAGATAAATGACCGCCGCCAGTTCCAACACGGGTCTCAAAACCATTTTCTAAATTACTAATAAAATCATAGCAGCCGCACTTGCGAGCAATGTCAATCACTTCTTCATCCGAAGCAGCGGAATTACCCATACGAATATTTTCCATAATCGTTTCATCAAAAAGGTAATTATCCTGTGTGACATAGGCAATCTGACGACTGTAATAATCAAGAGGTAGGTTTCGAATGTCCACGCCACCAAAGGTAATATTACCAGAATTGACATCCCAGAAAGAAGCTAGAAGTTTAGCAATCGTAGATTTCCCTGAGCCAGAAGGGCCGACAAGAGCAGTCACTGTATCAGGCTCAATCGTTAAGGAAATACTATGCAATACTTCTTCCTCATCTGAATAACCAAAACTAACATCTATCATTTGAAGTTCTGTTCCCTTTGGAATGTCCGTTAATTCTGTCGGACGAGGTAAATCAGGTTTTTCCAAAATAGCAATCACTTCACCAAAGATTGTCGCAATTTTCCGTAAATCATCCATATAGGAAGCCACTAAAATAAACGGCGTCAAAAGGCTAAGAGACAGAATGATTAGTAAAATAAAGTTACTAGCTGTTAGGCTACCTTGAAGGTAAAAGAGAGTTCCAAAAGGGAGTAAGAAAAGCAAACCGGACGGTAAGAAAGCTGTAACAATGCCCATTTCAACTACGCACTTGCGCATCCATTCAATAAAGCAATCAGCTCCTTCTTTGGCAGCCTTGACAAATTTATCGTAAGAAAATTTCTCTTTTCCAAAAACCTTGATGACTTCAATCCCATTGATGTATTCTACTGCTGTATCGTTGAGTTTCTTCGTTTTCTCAACTGTATTTTCAAAATCACCTTCGCTCTTGCGTAGCATATTCCCATAAGCTAAGATAACAATCGGGATTGTCAGAAGCGAAAGCATGGTTAGGCGCCAATCAATCACCAACATGGCAATTAAGATAATAAAGGGACCAAATAGCCCGGATGTAAACTCAGGAATTAAGTGTGCCAAAGTTACTTCTGTGGCATCCACTCGCTCAACAATGATATTTTTGTAAGTTCCAGAAGATTGACTTAAAACCGTTCCCAGAGGCAATTTGGCCAATTTCTCTGTCAGACGATAGCGCATTTCTGCTAAAATCTTAAAGGTTGCTGTATGAGACAAGAGCGTCGAAATCCCGTGAAATCCCCAATGTGCTATCCATGCCAGTCCTATCCAAATGGACTGAAGGACATAAAAATTCCAATCTCGATTGCCTTGTAAGAGCTGATTGATGATATTTCCTACAAAAAAATAAGGCAAAAATCCGCATAAAACAGATAAAAAGGCAAAAACAAGACTAACAATAAAATAAAATTTGTGAAGAGAGACAAATTCCAGTATCCAAGATACAACCGACTTTTTCTTCATACAAATCCCTTCTTTCTCCTAAAAAACAAATAAAGAACCCTAGTCAAACAATTCATGATATGCTGTCATTTAATTTATACTTATATTATAAATTCTGACAATTCTAATGTCAAACAAAAATAAAAAAGTGAGACAGAAATCAGTAGTTTCGTAGAAACCTGATTTCTATCCCACCTCCACACAGCTCGAAAGGTTTGGGGAACCTTTCGAGGTTGGAAATAAAGTCAAATGAAGCTTGAAAAAGTAGACACTGCTATCAGTTTTTATATTTTTGTGCCATACGTTCAATCATTTCTGTTATTTGCACACGAATCTTTGTTGGCTCCAGCACTTCCACATTGTCTCCAAAAGAGAGAATATAGCAGTACAGACTATAATCATTCGGAATTTCTATCTCTGCATACAAGTTTCCTTGCTCATCTTCTTTGACTGGACAATCCAGTTCATCATATACTCTAAAAGCAACTTTTTTATTAAATTTCAGCTTGACTCGTACGACCTCTTCTAATCGCGCTTCTTTTTCCAAGCTAACATTGTCAAAGTTATCTGCAAAATGTTGTGGTAAAAGCTTTAGCTGGCTTATGCGAGAAAGTTTAAAATAACGAAAATCATTTCGGACTAAGCAAAATGCATGAAGATACCAGGATTGTCCTTTAAAAAGCAGGCGGACTGGTTTTGCTTGACGCTGGGTGAATTCCTCTTTGTTGCTAACATAAGAAAAGGAAATCACTTGCTTACTGATGATTGCATTTTTCAGATTCTGAAATAGCTCTTCATATTTCTTGCTATTGAACCAGCTGGTAAAATCTACTTCTATCCAGTTTGGTTGGTTCAATTTAAATAAAGCCGATAGTTTGGTCAAAAGCTCGTTTTCATGCAGAAGACCCGTAACCCCTAATCCTTGTAAAGCAACCAACAGTTGCTCTTTTTCCGATTGATTAAGCAAAGAACTATTTAGTACAAAATCCTCCGTCAGTCGAATGCCTCCGTCTCTGCCTTGTGTCGTGTAAATTGGAATACCTGCGCTGCTAAGTCGGTCAACATCTCGATAAATCGTTCTAACAGATACTTCAAATTGTTCTGCCAGTTCCCTCGCTGTAACGTTATCCCTTTCTAAAAGAACATACACTATTCTAAATAATCTACTCTCTGTCATAGACCGTGCCTTTCCATGAACACCTTATCTCAATTTCTCTAAAACCTTTTGAAAAGTCTCTTGATTGCTCTGCCAGTACAATATATCAGGCACATTTTTAACTTCTGTCCACATAAAATCAATGTGCTCATCAGAAATATGAATATCTTTTTGCTTTGTTTTCACAAGAAAAAGTGTTTTTAAAATAGTCAAGTCTTCATCAACAACAACTGTGTGATAACCGATTTTCAAGAGCTTTGTTAGCTCGATTTCCAGTCCCGTTTCTTCAAAAATCTCACGAATACAAGCTATTTCAGAACTTTCACCATTTTCAATGCCACCAGTAATCGGTTGCCAGAAAGAAAGTTGTTCAGTTTTAACTTTTAAGAGCAAAATTCCCTTAGCAATCGGGTTATAAATCCAGGCTTCAATGGAATATTTCATCGCAGTAGTCCCTTAGATTTCACTTTTTCTCAATTGGTGCAACACTTGCCAACAGTTTCTTTAATCCAACCTCTGGGAAATTGATTTTCAATTCTTGGCTACTACCGCTGCCTGACACTTCCAATACCGTTCCGTCTCCCCATTTTTTATGGTGAGCAATATCACCGATAGCCCAATCAATAGTCGGCTGATTAGCAGCTACATTTTTACCAAATGGCAACTGGCTTGAGGAAATGCTGCTCGGTGCAGCTTGCCGCTTGCGTTCCTGCAATGCTTGAGCGAGACTCATTCCTTGACCAAACTGAACAGCTTTGCCATTCACATAGGAAGCTTTAAAGGATGTATTAGCAGGTCGAGCCAAGCCTTGATAATCTAGCAAGCTTGAGCTAATTTCATTGAGAAAACGAGTTGGACGATTGTAATTGGTTTTTCCGTATAGCAGGCGCGAGTTTGCATTGGTTAGGAACAAGACTTTTTCAGCACGAGTAATTCCAACATAGGCTAATCGGCGCTCTTCCTCTAGCTCGTCTTCATCTTCAGCCGCACGACTAAGTGGAAAGACATTCTCTTCCATACCAATGATGAAAACCACTGGAAACTCTAATCCCTTGGCAGCATGTAGCGTCATAAGTGTCACTTCCGAGCTTTCCTGATTGCCATCATCTGTATCTGCAATCAAAGCCAAATCATTGAGGAAACGGCTAAGTCTATCTAAACCAGTCTCCTCAGTATCATTTTCTGGATTTTCGTCAAAATTCTTAGTAACAGAAAGGAATTCTTCGATATTTTCAATCCTAGCCTGACTTTCCAACGTAGCTTGAGCTGCTAATTGCTCGGTGTAACCAGTCCTTTCAAGCACCAGCTCTACCAGTTCTGTCACGGTCAATTCGTCCAATCGTTCGCGCAGATTCAAAATGAGATTGGCAAAGTCAAAAACAGCCTGAGCAGCTTTCCCCTTGACAGGTGAGAGCATAATCTGCGAAGAAGCACCTAAAAGAGACATCTCTTGACTAGCTGCAAAATTACGAATTTTCTCTACCGTACCTGGTCCAACACCCCGCTTGGGCTCATTGACAACACGTTCAAAACTGATGTTGTCGCTAGTATTAGCGATGAGATTGAGATAGCTGATGACATCTCGAATTTCCTTGCGGCTATAAAACTTAGTCCCCCCCACCATAGTGTAAGGAATATTAGCTTTGAGGAGAGATTCTTCAATATTCCGAGATTGGGCGTTGGTTCGGTAAAGAACAGCAAAATCCCGATAGACATAGTCAGATGTGCTAGATAATTCATCAATGGTTTTGGCTACAAAGAGAGCTTCATCTTGCTCATCATTAGCCCGATAATAAACAATATCTTCACCGTCAGCATTTTGTGTCCAGAGATTCTTCGGACGGCGGTTGCGGTTGTTTTTGATAACATCATTGGCAGCTTGCAGAATAGTCTTGGTTGAGCGATAATTTTCCTCCAGAAGAACAACTTTAGCTTCAGGATAATCCTTTTCAAAGTCCAAGATATTCTGCATATCAGCACCTCGCCAGCCATAAATAGACTGATCTGCATCACCAACCACACAGATATTTTTAAAGCGTGAAGCCAACAATTTGACCAGTTGGTACTGAGCGTGGTTCGTATCTTGATACTCGTCCACATGGATGTATTGATAGCGCTGCTGGTAATAAGTCAACACATCTGGATTTTTATCAAAAAGGCGCAAGGTCAGCATGATTAAGTCATCAAAGTCCATCGCTTCTGACTGACGGAGTTCTTTTTGGTACATCTCATAGCACTTCGCCACAATCTCTGTGTACATATCTCCTGCTAAAGCTACATAGGCCGCTTCATCAATCAAATCATTTTTCGCATTGGAAATCGTGCCTAAAATAGCTCGTTCATTCCACTTTTTAGGATCTAAATTGAGTGTTTTGAGAATACGCTTCATCAAAGTCCGCTGCTCACTAGGATCGATAATCGTAAAATTTCGGTTATAGCCGATATGGTCAGCTTCCCTACGCAAAATCCGCACGCACATCGAGTGAAAAGTCGCAATCAAGCAATCTTCTGTTGCTGGATTTAAGGAAAATGCCCGCTCCTTCATTTCTCGAGCAGCCTTATTCGTAAAGGTGATCGCCAAGATATTCCAAGGATTGACTAACTTTTCATCAATCAAATAGGCAATACGGTGGGTTAAAACACGTGTTTTTCCAGACCCAGCTCCTGCCATAATCAGCAAAGGACCTTCCGTTGTTTGAACCGCCTCCGCCTGACGGTCATTCATACTAGTTAATAAAGGATTCATCTTTTTTCCTCTTTCAAAGTCAATGACTCTATTATAACAAAAATCACTCATAAGCTAAACTAGAAAAGAAAATCTTTGTTTTATTTTCTTACTATATAAACGTTTGAAAAATCAATAAAAAAGCGTTATAATAAACATTCTGAAAGGAAAACGCATGAATAATCCAGCAAAGAATCTTAAACTCGCAGAGCGTGGCGCTATCTTAGCCATTCTAGCCTATATCGTTTTATCCATTGCTAAAATCATTGCCGGATCTGTCTTACAATCCTCCAGTTTGACAGCCGATGGTTTTAATAATGTTTCGGATATTGTTGCTAATATTGCCGTTTTGATAGGACTTCGTATGGCACGCAGGCCAGCTGACACGGACCACAAATTTGGTCACTGGAAAATTGAAGATTTAGCCAGCCTTATCACTTCTCTTATCATGTTTTTTGTCGGATTTGATGTTTTGATTGATACCGTTCAAAAAATTATTTCTCGCCAAGAAACGACTATCGATCCCTTAGGCGCCATCGTCGGGATTATTTCCGCCTTAGTCATGACAGGAGTGTATTTTTACAATAAAGCTTTAGCAAAAAAAGCGCAGTCTAAAGCGCTTGATGCTGCTGCCAAAGACAATTTATCTGATGCTATTACTTCGCTTGGCACAACCATTGCAATCATCGCAAGCGCTTTAAATTTCCCGATTGTAGATAAATTGGTCGCTATCGTTATTACCTTTTTCATCCTTAAAACAGCTTACGAAATTTTCATGGAATCTTCTTTTAGTTTATCAGACGGTTTTGATGAAAATCTTTTAAAAGAATACAAAGAAGCCATTTTAGAAATTCCCAAAATTTCCCGTGTTAAATCTCAAAGAGGGCGGACTTACGGTAGCAACATCTATCTTGACCTCATTTTAGAAATGAATCCTGACTTATCTGTCTATGAAAGTCACGAAATTGCCGATCAAGTTGAAAATATGCTCAAAGAACGCTTTGGTGTCTTTGATATTGACATCCACATTGAGCCTGCTCCTATCCCTGAAGATGAAATATTGGACAATGTTTACCGAAAGCTATTTATGAGAGAACAATTGGTTGAGCAGGGAAGCCAATTAGAGGACTTACTAGCGCCTGAATTTGTGTACATTTCCCAAGACGGTTGCCAAATGAACAAAGAAGAATTTCAAATCGAAAAAGGAAAACAATCTCCTATCAAAAATTTCCAATTAACTTCTATCAGCCAAAAAACCAAACTAATTTGCTATGAAGAAGACGGGATTGTTCATACCAGCCTTTGGCGTCGTCACGAAACGTGGCAAAATATTTTCCACCAAGAAACACGAAAAAACGAGAGTGAACAACAGTCGTAATCCCATAGAAATTGACTTTCCTATCTCACTCCCACAAGGCTAACAAGTAGTTTTGCTATAAAAAAGGCTGAGATAAAAATATTCTCAGCCTATTTTTTTAGGAATTTATCAGTAAAGCAAACTAATTTGTCCCCCGTTTCTCACAATCAATAAATCATCAAACCCAAAGCCCTCACTAAGATGATACTCCTAGTGAAAACTTTGGGTTTTATCTTTACTTCTTCTGTGGGTGATTGGTGAAACAATCAGATCTTCTCTCATTTTTTGACTTCATCTGTCGCAATATCCTCACCAAACCATTTGTTTGCTATTTTTTGAAATTGACCTGTTTGATATAATTTTTTGAATGCTTGGTTTATGTTTTCAACGAGCTGCTTATCCGTTTTTCTAGCACCAACCGCAAATGATTCGCTATCAAATCCAGCTGGGAAAACATAATAATCCTGCAAAATCCCCTCTTCTTTTAAATAATAATTAGCATAAACTCGGTCAATCAACAACCCATCAATCCGATTATTTTGCAAATCAATCAACGCCTCTGTAAAACTTTGATATTGAGCAGCTTTATGATTTTTAACCAGATTCTTCAAAAGCTCCGGATGAGCCTCAAACTCATCGTAACCCGAAGAACCTGTCTGAGCGCCAAGAATTTTATCCTTCATGTCAGCTGTTTTTGCAATATTAGATGACTTTTTAGCAACTAATACCTGCTCATTTTTCATATAAGGAATGGTGAACTGTACTTTCTTCCGCCGCTCATTGGTTGCCGAATACCCATTCCAGATAAGATCAATCGTTCCATTTGTGAGCTCCGTTTCTTTCATATCCCAATCAATCGGCTGCCAATTCACTTTTATCCCATATTCTTTAAAAACAGCATTTGCCAAGTCAATATCAAAACCAACATATTGACCATTTTTTTGTTCAAATCCCATAGGAACAAATGTATTGTCAAAACCAATAGTAATGCTCTTTTTTTGTTGGTATTTTGACCAATTATCTACTTTAGGGTTGCTAACATTGCTACAAGCTGTAAGGAGCAAAAAAAGAATCAAACCACAGAGCATAAGAACATAACGTTTTATCTTCATATTTTCCTCCTACTTAGGCTGCACTTTGAGAATCGTATCTGCAATATTTTCTGCAAACTGCAAATCATGGGTCACCACAATTTGCGTCATTCCTAGCTCACGATTCTGAAGAATCAACTTTTCAACTTCAAGACGCAATTCTGGATCCAATGCGGAAGTTGGCTCATCATAACCGATAATTTCTGGATCAATCATCATCGCACGAGCTAATGCTACACGTTGTTTTTGACCACCTGATAAAGAATAAGGATAAGCGTTTACATGTTCTGCTAACCCCAATCGGGTCAACAAGTTAATTGCTTTCTTTTCTGCATCCTCTTTTGCGACATTTTTTGTTTTAATGGGTGACAAGGTTAGATTTTCAAGAACTGTTAAATGTGGAAATAGCTGAAAATCTTGAAACACAAATCCCAATAAATTACGTTTTTCAAGTTCATCCAAGGGAAGCTCTTCGCCATTGTAAATAATGTCACCCGAATCAATTGTTTCCAAGCCAGCTAACATCCGCAATAATGTCGTTTTCCCGCCGCCAGACGGTCCTACAATGGCAAGGATTTGCTTTTCTGGCACCTTTAAATTCAAGTCGGAAATAATTTGCTTTTCGCCAAAATGTTTGCTAATATTCTTTAATTCTAACATAAGCGCCTCCTACTTATAGTAACTATATCTCTTTTCAACTTGCTTCGATACAATCGTCACAAGACCAATCAAGACAAGGTAAATAGCCCCTGCTATAAACATCGGTGCTAAACTCGCATCACGATTGGCTGCAGTCCGACTAGCCAAGATTAAGTCGGAAACACCAAGCGCATAAACAAGAGATGTATCTTTTACCAACGTCATCACTTCATTAAAGACACTCGGAAGCACCACCTTGATAACTTGAGGTAAAATAACAAACCGTATCGTTTGAAATGGCGTAAACTTCAAAACCTTAGCCGCCTCATATTGTCCTGCAGGAATGGACAAAATCCCACCACGGAAAATTTCGGCGAAATAAGCAGCATAATTTAGCGTGAATGCTATGATAGCCGCTGGAAGCCGATCCAAACGCACACCAATGTTTGGCAAAACATAATAAATAAAAATTAGTTGTAACAAGAGAGGTGTACCGCGCATAATCCAAATATAAATATTTATAAGCCAATGAAGCAGCTTAAAGTGGATTTGCATTAAAAAGGAAATCACAATTCCAAGTGGTATGGATAAAACTAAGACTAAAACAAATACTTGCAAAGTCACCAATGCGCCATTTAATAAGCTTGGCAAAACTTCAAAAATATAGTTCATGCGTACACCTCCTAAATAAATATTTATCATTATATCAAAAATTTTTATATTTTCAACATCTTTTTGCAAATATATCCATGAATTTTTACTAAATATCGCAAAAACTTTATTTTTTAGAGAATAAAAAAACAAAATAGTTGAACTACTTTGTTTTAATAAATCCAAATTGATTAAGCGGGAGTACTCTAAATGAGATGACTCCTTTAATTTGTTTCTCTGTAATCAAGCCGAACTTCCGACTATCTTCCATATCTTGTCGATTATCATTCAGAATCAGATATGACTGCGCTGGAATTTTATTTGCATTCGATTTAGTTAATGTCTGAATGGTGAAATCATGAGTGAAATAACCTGTACTAGTAGCTTTTGCTAAGTATCCTTCCTTAGCCTTCGTTAAATAATCTTCTGACTTGATTTTATTATTTAAGTAAAGAACATCATCCATATAAACAACGGAGTCATTTCCTAGACCAATGACACGTCCGACATGCTCTCTTCCCTTCACCTCGTACAAGACAAAATCATCTCTTTTGATTGCTTCATTTTTATTGGCAATAACAACATCTTTATCTTGCAAAAAATGATTCGCATCTTTTGCAGTAATCCTGTATGGTGTAAAAATAAAAATTCGCAAACAAGCAATGATTATCACAACAATAGATAAAAAAATAACATTCCTAATTAAATCTCTTTTAACCATAGTCTCTCCTCTTCTTCTACTCATTATATCATGTTTTCAGAAAATAAACAAAGGTAGGAAAGTCAACTCTTATCTCTGCTCCCATTTACAACTAAAAAGCCTATCAATCAGATAATCGTTGGATTGATAGGCTAGTTTTCTGAATAAAATAGATTAACGGACTGTACGGATACGCATTGTGTTTGTTCCACCAGTTCCGACCGGAACACCAGCTACAATCACAATATTGTCGCCAGATTTCACAAGACCACTTTCAAGAGCAACTTTTTCAGCAACTTCAAACATATCATCAGTAGATGCAGGTTTTTCAGTTACTACTGGAATAACACCCCAGTTCAACATCAATGAACGTTGTGTCAATTCATCAAATGTAATTGCCAAGATGTCAGCATCTGGACGATATTTAGAAATCAAACGAGCTGTATTTCCTGATTCAGTCATTGTTACAACCAATTTGATGTCCATTGAGTTTGTAGCATCTTTAACAGCTGAAGCCACAACTTCTGTCTTAGAACTACGTGCGTAATCAACTGATGACAAGCGTCCATACTCGTTCAATAGAGTTTGAGCGTTTTTATCAATTGTAGCCATTGTTGTTACAGATTCAAGTGGGTATTTACCATTTGCAGATTCACCTGAAAGCATTGTTGCATCTGTTCCGTCAATAACAGCGTTAAATACGTCTGATACTTCTGAACGAGTCGCACGTGGTTTTTCAGTCATTGTTTCAAGCATGTTTGTTGCTGTGATCGCAATTTTACCAACTGCATTGACTTTTGTGATAATCATTTTTTGGTAAACTGGAACCATTTCAAATGGTACTTCAATACCCATATCACCACGAGCAATCATGATACCGTCCGCTACTTCAAGGATTTCATCCAAGTTTTCGATACCTTGTTGGTTTTCGATTTTAGCGAACAATTTCACATGTCCATTACCGGTTTCTTCACAGATTGCACGAACTTCGTTGACGTCTTTTGCAGTACGTACGAATGAAATAGCGATAAAGTTGATTCCTTGTTCAAGACCAAAACGAATATCGTCATTGTCACGTTCAGCAAGTGCTGGGAAAGGAATTTTTGTATTTGGAATATTAACACCTTTTTGTTTAGCGATAATACCGTCGTTTTCAACTTCTACTTCAAATTCACGTGTAGCAGGATCTTTTGCAATCACGCGAAGACCAAGTTTACCGTCATCAACAAGAACTTGTTTTCCAACTTCAACATCGTCATAGATATCAAGTGCACCAGCAACATTCAATGCGATAACTTCACGAGTTGATTTGATACCTTGTTTAGTTGCAACACGGATTTTTTCACCTGTTTTGTAAGAATATTCTTTAGCATCGCCTTCAAATAATTCTGTACGGATTTCAGGACCTTTAGTGTCAAGAAGGTAACCAACTTTTTGACCAGCAATTTCTTCAGCACGATGAACAGTAGCCATACGGTCACCTTGCTCTGCGTGGTCACCATGTGAGAAGTTGAAACGGAAAGTGTTAGCTCCAGCTTCGATCAATTTAGCGATATTTTGCGCTGATGCTTCAACGTCAAGCTTTTCACCCCAATATCCGTCTTCACCGAATCTTTTACCACCACGGATTTCTACCGCAGGACCTAAAGTTGCAACGATTTTTACACGTTTATTCATGATATATGAAAACTCCTTTTTATTTAAATGGTCTTTATGACCAGAATAACAAATTAAAATTACATTGAAATGCTACGGTTTAATTTAGCGAGATCAAGGTCAGCTTTATGTGGATTATTAACAATAATCTTACCGTCTTCTGTTAAACTAAACAAAGCACCTTCTTCTGCTGTACCGAGAATTGGATTTTCAACCATTTGTTCGTTGCGAATACCAACTGCAACACCACCAATACCTTTTTTAAGAAGGCTAACAGCATGCGCCCCCATACGTGAAGCAAGAACACGGTCACGAGCAGTTGGTGAGCCACCACGTTGAATATGTCCAAGTTCCGTCACACGAAGATCGCTCACATCACCAGCTTCTTTCAACTTCTTACCAAATTCATCGGCCGACATAACACCCTCTGCCAGAACGATAATGTTATGCTTCTTTCCTTCTTCATAGCCACGTTTAATGCTAGCGACGATATCCTCAATCTTAAAGTCTTCTTCGGGAACGATGATTTCATCAGCTCCTGTAGCAATACCAGCCCAGAGAGCGATGTCTCCAGCATTGCGTCCCATGACTTCAACAACAAAAGTACGACGGTGACTAGATGATGTGTCACGAATCTTATCAATGGCGTCCATTGCAGTTGTAACAGCTGTGTCAAAACCGATTGTAAAATCTGTACCAACGATATCATTGTCAATCGTGCCAGGAAGTCCGACAGCTGGGAAGCCATGTTCTGTCAATCGCATAGCGCCATGATAAGAACCGTCTCCACCGATAACCACAACTCCTTCAATACCATGTTTTTTAAGTTGCTCAATTCCTTTTAATTGTCCTTCTAATTGGGCAAATTCTGGATAACGAGCTGAGTGAAGGAAAGTACCACCACGTGAAATAATATCTCCAACTGATGCGGCATCAAGCGGATAAATTTCACCAGCAACCATGCCGGCATAACCGTCATAGATACCGTAAACTTCCATTCCTTCTGAAATTGCTTTACGAACAACTGCACGGATAGCAGCATTCATACCAGGGGCGTCTCCACCACTAGTTAAGACAGCAATACGTTTCATTCGTTTGTGCTCCTTTTTCTTTTTACATTCACCCTTGATTATACCACAATCAAAATCAAAATTCCTCTTTTTTCCTAACTTTTTATTGATAAATCGTTTTCATGGTTATTTTTTTCAATTCTTCTTGTAATTTCTCTGATTTTTGAACACGATATTGAGTGATTGCTACTGTCTTTCTTTCATTTTCATAACGGATAACGACTGGAATATCTCCTCGAAATTGCCGTAAAATAGCGGATATTGCTGCATCGCTTTCGTGATCTTCTACTTGTATCCAAAAACGTTCTGTAACAGCTTCCTGCAAATCATTTAAAATCAACTGCAAACGCTCCTCTCGTTTTTGAACGCGACCAGTCAGATAATAGAAGCCTTTTTCATGCAAACCTTTGCCGAACTGTTTGAAAGCGTCTGGAAAGACTGTTACCTCCATTTTTCTTTTAGCATCACTTACTTGCAAGAAGGCCATATTTTCCCCAGTTTTGGTACGGATGACACGAATGGACAAAATCTCTCCTAAAATCGTTGCATGATTGTTTTCAACCAAGTCTTGAATAGGTGTGAAAGCTTGTGTAGCAGATTTTGCAAACTTTAGCAAGGGATGTTCGCTCAAACCGACACCGATAATTTCTTTTTCCAACTCGAATTTCTCTGCTTCTGTATAATCCTCTGCTTCTGTCCAGCTGTAATTTGTATCTGCAAAAAGACTGCCCAGCTCATCCGCAAAGACAAATAAGTTCGGAAGATTTTGTAGGATTTTTTGGCGATTCTTTTCAAATACATCAAACAAACCGACTTGTACCAAAGGGGTTATCAACTGAATCTTATGATATTGCGTTGGCAACTTCATAATAAAATCTTCCACATTTGTAAATGGGCGGTTTTCAATAATCCAATAAGCAAAATCTCGTGGCAAACCTTTGATATTTTTCAGTCCTAAATAAATCTGCTTATCTTGAAACCTATCTCTATAAGGAATGTTATTAATATTTAAAGAAGCAACTTGGAAGTCGAATTCTAGCGCATCTGTGATGTAATCACTGCTTGAATAATTCAACATAATATCAAAGAAAATGTCAGGATAATGCGCCTTAAAGTAGGCTAACTGAAAGGCAAGCGCAGAGTAAGCATAGGCGTGGCTGCGGTTAAATCCGTAACCTGCAAACTTTTCCATAACTGCAAACACTTCTTTTGCTTTAGTTTCAGAATGCCCAAGTTCGAGAGCTCCTGTGACAAATTCTGCTTCCATTTTGTGCATTTCGGCAACATTTTTCTTCCCCATAGCACGACGTAAAATGTCAGCCTTCCCCAGTGAAAATCCTCCAAATCGTTGCGCCACTTGCATTACTTGCTCTTGATAGAGCATAATACCGTAAGTTGGCGCCAAGATGTCTTCCAAACTTGGATCCAGCATTTCTACTTTTTCTTGTCCATGCTTTCTTCTGACAAAATTATCTATATAGTCACTAGCTCCTGGACGATTGAGTGAAGTTGTTGCAACCACTTCTTCAAATTGAGCTGGCTGCACCCGTTTCAAAAGGTTAATGGCACCTGCTTGCTCAAATTGAAAAATCCCTTTGGTTCTACCAGCAGCAAAGAGCTGTAAGGTTGCTGTGTCTTCTAAGTTAATCTTTGAAATATCAATAGCGACACCGTATTTCTCCAAAGCTGCTTCTTTCATTCGTTGAACAAAAGTCAGATTGCGCAAGCCAAGGAAATCCATCTTGAGCAGACCATTACTCTCAACACCATGCGCATCGTATTGCGTGATGTACATATCTTCCCCATATTTAAGTGGAATGTGATCTGTCAAATCATTGTCACTCATCACCACACCCGCTGCATGGATAGAGGTTTGACGAGGGTTCCCTTCAATTTTTTTCGCAATTTCAAAAGCTTTTTGATATTCCAGCTTACTGTTAATAATCTGACGAAAAGACATATTTTTTTCATAAGCTGAAGTCAATGTGTCACGAAAACTGATTTTACGAGTAATGTTGGTCAATTCATATTCTGGCACCCCGTAGCGTTTAAAAACGTCACGAATTGCTTGCTTAGCCCCAAAAGTAGAATAGGTCACGATTTGAGCTGCATGCATGGTTCCATAACGATCGCGGACATAGCGAATAAATTCTGGACGATAGACATCAGGAATGTCAATATCAATATCGGGCATAGTATAACGTTCTACATTTAAAAAACGCTCAAAAAGAAGATTTTTCTCAACAGGATCAATCCCTGTAATCTCTAGCGCATAGGCAACCAGACTTCCAACTGCAGACCCACGCCCCATACCCATATAATAGCCCTGACTACGACCAAAACGCAATAAATCCCAGACAATCAAAAAGTAGTCGTCAAAACCCATTTGGTGGATGACAGACAGCTCTTGCTGCAATCGTTCTTTATAAGCAGAAGTCACTAAACCTTTTTTCTCTAATCCTATTTCTGCCCGTTTTCGTAATTCTTCTACCGCTGATCGTTCTGGATTAAAGCGCGGTAATTTTAACTCTGTACTGATTTCATAATGAATGCCTGCAACTAGCTGCTCCAAATTGTCCAGACTTTCCGGAAAATTTTCTTGAAAGGCTTGTGTGAATTGCTCTAATGATAAGAAATACTCGTGAGTGGGTAAATTTCTAACTTCCCGCAAGCTGCTATTTTCACGAATGGCACATAGCATTTGCAAGGTTTCTAAATCGCCTGCATCAAAATAGCGAACTGTCTGCAAAGGTAAGGTTGCATGAGAAAACGCCTGCTTAGGAGTGTCAGGAAATACGCCAATATAAAACTCTCGTCCCAAATCTAAGGCTTCAATGCCCTCAAACACAGGCACAATAATCGCTATCCCTTCCAATAAGTGCTGAAATTCTTCCCACTTGCTTTTTCCTATCATCTTTAAAGTAGAAAGTTTCATTAAATTGCGATAACCTTGACTGTCAAGAGCTAGAAAGCGAAGATTAAGAGGAAGTCCAACATAATCCAAGGTCATTTCCACACCTAAAAGCGGCTGAATCCCTTGCTCGGTCGCCGTTTCCATGAAATGATAAGCCCCATAGAGATTGTCAATATCCATTATCCCTAGAGTTTGATAGCCTAAATTTTTAGCTGTTTCTACATATTTTTTTATAGAAATCAAACTATCCATAAATGTATAAACAGTTTTGGTATCTAATTGAGCAACCACGGCATCCTCCTTTGATCCTTCTTTTTTCTATTATACTAAATTTCCGGCTTGCTTGCTAAAGAAAAAATAATAGAAGTTTTTTCTAAAGGCTTGCTATTTTTTAAAAAATATTGTATTATTTAATTAGAACAAAGATACAGAAGAAAGGAGAAATTATGAGTTGGACTTTTGATAATAATCTTCCCATTTATTTGCAAATCATGGACAGGATAAAACTACAAATCATCTCCAATCAACTGCATGCTGGCGAAAAGCTACCTGCTGTTAGAGAATTGACTGCTGAAGCGGGGGTCAATCCAAATACAATCCAGCGTGCTTTATCTGACTTGGAAAAGAAAGGGTTTGTCTATTCTCAACGAACATCAGGACGTTTCGTCACAGATAACCGCGACTTGATTTTACAAGCAAGACAAAAACTTTCTGAGGAGGAAGTAAGAAAATTTGTAGAAAATATGACTCGCTTCGGTTATCACAAAGACGAATTACCAACTATCATTGCAGATTATATAAAAGGAGTTTAGGAAATGGTATTACTTGCATTTGAAAACGTCTCAAAATCATATGGCAGCACACCTGCTTTAGAGCACATCAATTTTGAAATTGAAGCTGGAAAAATTATCGGCTTACTTGGTCCAAACGGCTCTGGAAAAACAACAATGATTAAACTTATCAACGGTTTGCTTCAGCCAAATGACGGAAAAATCCTCATCAATGGGCTTCAACCGTCTTCAGAAACCAAGAAAATCGTATCTTATTTGCCAGATACGACTTACCTGAATGAAAATATGAAAGTCAAAGATGCTTTGCAATACTTTCAAGCCTTCTATGCAGACTTTGAGATAGAGCGTGCACAGGCACTCTTGCAAGATCTTCATATTGACGAAAATCTGGCATTCAAAAAATTATCCAAAGGAAATAAAGAAAAAGTTCAGTTGATTTTAGTCATGAGCCGCCAAGCCAAACTGTATGTTCTGGATGAACCTATTGGAGGGGTTGACCCAGCAGCGCGGGACTACATTCTAAAGACGATTATCAACAATTACTCACCTAGCGCTTCTGTTCTCATTTCAACACATTTGATTTCAGATATTGAACCAATCCTAGATGAAATTATCTTTATTGATAATGGCAAGATTGTTCGACAAGGGAATGTAGATGATATTCGCCATGAGTCTGGTGAATCTATTGACCAGCTCTTCCGCCAAGAATTTAAGGCTTAGAACAAAGGAGATTGACTATGTTTTGGAATTTATTAAAATACGAATTTAAAAATGTGAACAAGTGGTATTTAGGTTTATACGGAATCGTGCTATTTTTATCCGTTAGTATCGGGCTTTGGCTTGGACAGTTGGCAAATGGAAGGAACTTTTTCGACCGTTTGCAGTCTTCTACTAATGAAGCAGGGAGTATGACAAGTACTTTCTTCGGTTTTACAATGCTGATTTTCTCAGGTCTCCTTGTAGCACTTGCCATTTCAACACTCTTTCTGATTATTCGTCGCTTTAAAAATAGTGTTTATGAAAGAGAAGGATATCTAACGCTCACTTTACCAGTTAACGAACATCAAATTATCCTCTCAAAATTACTCGGTGCTGTTATATGGACGATTCTTAGCACACTTGCATTGTTTCTTAGCTTTGGAATCATTGTTCTTATCATAGGGGTAGCTTCTCATACACAATTTGAAATGGGAACAGTTCTACAATTATTCGGCAAGCACTTTTGGGAAATTGCTAGTGAACTATTGAAATCACTTGGATACTATCTTGTAGCCCTTATTCCAAATATCCTATTGATTTATCTTTCTATCTCTATTGGTCAACTCTTCCAAGACCACCGCGCCGCTATAGCCTTTCTAGCTTATTTTGGAATTCAATTTGCTCTGATTATTGCTGCTAATCTATATGTTTCAGCCTTCCCATCACTTTCAACTTCTTTAGGTAGTTTGAGCGGAGTCATAACCTCTCTTCTTTTGGGACTTATCTACTATGCCGGAACGTATTACATCCTCAAAAATAAAGTGAATTTGCAGTAGATAACACAAGCTGTAGCAATACTTAGATAAACAATAAAGTCATGAGATTCATCTTACTCATGACTTTTTTATTATGTGACTTTCAGTCCGTCTCGCGGCCTTCGGTGCGAGACAAATAAATAGTTCATCTAAAATTTAGTTTGAAAATTCATCTTTTTCTATCAGATAATCATAAATTTCCTGCACCGTTCCTAGAGCCATAAGCTCCTGCTCCTTGACTGTTTTCTTCAGTTCTTGATAAATATGGCTGTTTTCAATAGCCTTTTTTTCTGCTTTTTTGTTTACTTGCATCACTCCATCTTGAATTGTCACAAAGTCCAGCTCTTCAAATATCTGAATCATCTTGATGAGTAGAATTGGGTCAATCTTGAGATAAGCAGCTAGTTCTTTGAGCTTATAACGAATGTCAAACTCTGGAAATTGATAAATTGTTTTATAGAGTTTTGCAAACTGGTCTCTCGTTCCGAAACCTGTCAGATAATAGGGCTGAGCAATCTCATTTTTAAAGTAAATTGCTTCAAAATGTCCTTGCTGAATGATTACTTTGAGCTGATTTAGGCGTTCAGGCAAGTCATACACCACAACTGCCCTGCTCTTTTCCAAATTAGGCATTTCTTCTGAAAAACGCAGGACGGGCACATTTTCAGGCAAAGGAGCATTTTTACCTCGGATATTAAAGAGCTGAATCCCATTGACCCTAGCATCCACCAGCATAAGCTGGAGACTAGTTTGACCATTCCATTTATTGACCGACAGAGTAACCGCCAGCTCTAAGTTTTTAGTTTGGGAAAATTCTGTTGCAAGATTACCTAGACCAAAAGCTACGACCTCAAAAACTGCGTCAGCCTGAGAAATTTTCAGCTTAAGGTGAGTATTCCCTGCTCCCATGGTGCGGGCATTTTCAATTTTAAAATCTTTCAAATAAAAAACAGGCTTTTTATTGTCCATGCCAAAAGGAGCTAACTTTTCAAAGTTTTTGAGGGTCTCTAGTGTCAAATCTGGCAAGGATAATTCCTCATCCAAAAAGAGCTCATTCTTAGTGGACAAATCCACTTGATTATCTTCAATATATGCTACCAAAACCTGACTGAGTGCTTCTAACTTGCTGGCCTCTAGAGTCATCCCAGCTGCCCCTGCATGCCCACCAAAAGCCACAAATAAATCTCGATGAGGGTCTAACGCTTCAAAAATATCAACTGCTTCAATGCTGCGGGCGCTGCCTTTTGCCAAATCATTTTCAATATTCAAGACGATGACCGGCTGGTGTAATTCTTCCAAAAGCCGACCTGCCACAATTCCCAAAACACCTAGATTCCAACCTTCACCGGCTAGAACCTGAATAGGTTTATTGAGATCAATCATGGTTTTTGCTTCATCATAGATCTTCTGAACAATCTCTTTGCGCTCTTCATTTTTCTGGTTGATCATCAGAGCAATATCACGTGCTTCTTCCTCATCAAAGCCTGTCAGAAGTTCAATAGCAGGATTTGGATCATCCAATCGACCTAGAGCATTGAGTCTAGGGGCTATCTGAAAACCAACTGTTTCTTCATCCACTTCATTTTCCTGAATACCTGCAATCTTAAAAAGCTCCTGCAAGCCGATTCGTTGAGTGTTTTTGAGGACGCTTAACCCATATTTAACCAGAATGCGATTTTCATCCGTTAGACTGACCATATCTGCAATAGTCCCAATAGCGACTAAATCTAGCAACTCTACTTGCACTTCTTCTAAAAGCGCGGTTGCTAGCTTAAAAGCCACACCGCAGCCAGCTAAATGTTTAAAAGGATATTCAGCTTCCGGATGTTCTGGGTGGACAATTGCATAAGCATCAGGAAGTACCTCTGGCATAGAATGGTGATCCGTCACAATGACATCCACTCCCATAGACTGAGCTAGTTCGATTGCTTCATGTCCTGCAACTCCATTATCCACTGTAACGATGAGTGAAATTCCCTGATTTTCAATAAAATACTTGTAAACACTCGCGTTAGGACCATAACCGTCTGTAAATCGATTGGGCAAATAGACCTGACACTCTGCTCCAAGTTGTTCTAGTGCTTCTTTAACAATAGAAGCCGAAGTCATGCCATCCGCATCATAATCGCCATAAATCAAGATCTGCTCATAATTTTCAATTGCTTGACGAATGCGCGTCACTGCCTTATCCATATCATGTAATTCATAAGGATCATGCAGCTGGTCCAAACTAGGCTCTAGAAAATCTCGCAGCGCTTCTTCTGTCTGGATTCCTCTCTGGTAAACCAGATTAGCTACCGAAGCCTCCAAGCCAAGTTTTTTAGCTTTTTTAATAAAGCTCTCATCTGAAAAATTTGTGGCAATCTGCCAATCATATTTTGATGTAATCATGCTTTTATCTTTCTGTTGCAATATAAAGTCTATTATAACACGAAAAGACTAGCTTTCACTAGCCCAAACCTCCAATTTTATACACATACATTTACCTAATAGCCTTTTAACCTACATAAATCAAACCTGTGCAATTCAAATCTGACAATTCTCGAAATCCTAAAGAGCGATAAAAGGCTAAATTTTTGTCTGACTGCTCTGTTACTAGCTGAATCTGATAAACATCTGCAAATGTCTCCAGCGTTTGTCGAACCAATTCTCGACCGATACCTTGGCGCTGATAAGACGGAAAAACTAACAAGTCCTGAATGAAAACACTAGAAAATCCGTCTCCGACTGCTCGAAGGAGACCAACTAACCGTTCCCCATCATAGGCTGATACAGTAAACAGTGAATGCTGAAACGCTTGCTTTAACATATCTGCTCGTTCTGAATAGTTAGTCCAGCTAACAGATTGGTAAAGCGGAAGCAAGTCTTCAATAGCAATTTGTCTATTTGCAAAATAATGAATCATTCTTGTCTCCTTTTTGTAGCCAGATATGCTGAAAAGCGGCAATATCTCGATAAGGAGACTGTTGGCAAACTACAAGCTCTACCTCCAGCATCTTTTCCCGCCAGTCATTAGCAGTCTTCACTGCATTGTCTTGCAGACCATAGAAAATTCGGATTCCTTGATAGTCCTGAACATTCAGTTCAATGTCAGCTTTTTGTAATAAGTCTGCTATTTCATAATAGGTTGCTTGCCCCATTGTATGTGATTGATAGGACTTACCTGATAATAAATCCAATGCTAAATTTGTATCATTTGCAAACACAACCGTCTGCATAATCCGCCCCACTTCATTGTGCTTGATGAGAGAAATCTGTCCGCCTTTTTTCAGCAATCTGCTAAATTCAGCTAAATAAAGGGCTGGTTCATCCACATACTCCAGAACATTGTGGCAAATAATCAGGTCAAAACGAGCACTTGGAATTTCCTTCAACAATTCCAGACTGCCTTGTAGTTGATGATAATGAAAATTCTGCTTCCGCTCTGCAACCATCTCGTCATTTGGTTCTATGGCTGTTACCTGATTGTTTTGTGCTAAAAAATTCGCCACCAGACCAAAACCACTACCGAAATCCAGTACTTCCTTATTTTTTATATGGGCTAGCTGAGCAAAGAGAATATCATAATAAAGCTTGCCCCATGGTTGATTTACAAATGCCTTGTAAGCTGTCACATCCATAAATTTCTCCTATTTATAATTAAACATTTTACTAGCTAGTTTGTCACCAATATTTGGAAAAAGTGTGTAAAGTTTGTGGGCTGCTTTCAGGGCAAAAGGCATCGTCAGCTCCCGCTTCTTTTTCCCAAAATTGTCCACAATTTGCTTAGCGACTACATCTGCTTCTAAAATATACTTATCAACTGCCTTAACATAACTGCCATCAGGGTCAGCTTTGTCGAAGAAAGCCGTTTTAATCGGTCCTGAATTAACCGTCGTCACATAGACATTGTAAGGCATCAACTCTAAACGCAAAGCATTGGAAAAGCCAATCCCAGCAAACTTGGTAGCCGAGTAAAGACTGGATTTGGCACTGGCAATCAGCCCAGCTGTGCTAACAAGATTGACAATATGCCCATGCCCCGCTTGCTTCATCTGCTCTCCAAATAGACGAGACAGGTTCATGAGAGCAAACGTATTGACTTCAAACATGGCATGAATATCCTCGTTGCTAATCTTGTCAAATTCCTCAAAAATACCGTAACCAGCATTGTTGACTAGAACATCCACCTGAGCATACTTCTGGTAAATTTCTTCAGTAAAAGCTTCTAAAGCTTTGTAATCTGTAATATCTAACTCAACTAATTCACAATGCGCATGATTTGAATAAAGTTTTGTTAATTTTTCTAGGCTGCGTCCCACTAAAATCAGCTGGTCATTTGGCAATAACTTCACCATTTCCTGTGCCACACCGCCACTAGCTCCTGTAATAACGACTGTTCGCATGTGTTCTCCTTATTTTTCTTCTAAAAAATCCGTTTGGTTTTCAACTTCAAAAGCAAGCGTTTTTGTATTCAATAGACTAATGCTGCAATGTTTGACGTGGAATAGATTGCTTTTATTCGTCCATTCTATCTGGTTCACTAAATGATAGATAATGTTAATCACTCCACCATGTGTGACCACAATTTGTGTCTCATCTGAATTATTATTTTCCTGCAAGAAGCGTTGAAACCAAGTTTTTATCCGTTGATAAAATTCTCTCGGACTTTCTCCATTTGGATAATGCTCGTCCATTGCAAGACTTCTAAAATAAAGATGAGGAAATTTTTGATCAGCCTCGCTATTTAACATTCCTGCCAAATCGCCATTATTCGTTTCTCGTAAGGTGCTTACTTTCTCCAATGGCAGCTGAAGCTTCTCTGCTAAAATCATTGCAGTCGTCTCAGCTCTTTTCAAATCACTCGTAATCACTTTCGTAAAGTGATAGTTTTCTTTGTGCTGAGCTAAGTAATTTGCCAATGTTTCTGCTTCCCTTTTTCCCTCAGAAAGAAGATCAAGCTGACTCCAGCCACCTCTATGTTGAGCAGAATCTTTTCCATGTCTTACAAATAGTATTTTCATGCGTTCCTTTCATTTTGCTCTTCTATTTAGATTTATATCTCTACTTCCTCTAAATCCTTGACCAAGTGGACGTTTTCAAAAATAGAACTGGCATCACTACGCATTTGCCCAATATCCTTTGATAGAAAACGCGCGCTGATATGGTTGAGCAGGAGACGCTTAACACCAGCCTCTCTAGCGACTTCTGCTGCTTGCATATTGGTAGAGTGACCGTGATTGCGAGCGATTTTCTCATCTCCTTTGCCATAAGTGGACTCATGTACCAAGACGTCTGCATTAACAGCAAGCCGCACACTGGCATGCGTTTTACGCGTATCTCCCAGAATAGTAATGATCTTGCCAGGTCGTGGAGCTGAAATGTAATCCGCTGCTATAATCTTCGTCCCGTCTTCCAGTACTACATCTTTTCCATTTTTCACCTTACCAAAGAGAGGTCCAAAAGGAAGACCAGCAGCTTTCAATTTCTCAGCATCTAACGTTCCTTCTAAATCTTTCTGCATAACGCGATAACCTACACAAAAAATGCTGTGGTCTAGCTTTTCTGCATAAACCGTAAATTTGTCAGTTTCCAAAATTTTTCCTAAGTGTTTTTCGTCAAATTCATGAAAATGAATCCGATAAGGCAGGCGCGAACCCGACACTCGCAGACTCGTCATGACAAAATTTTTAATGCCAATCGGTCCATATATTTCAATATCTGTTTGCTCTTCATTAGCTTGAAATGATCGAGTGGATAAAAAGCCCGGTAGACCAAAAATATGATCCCCATGCAAATGAGTGATAAAAATCTTTCTAATCTTTCTGGGACGAATCGTCGTCTCTAAAATGCGATTCTGGGTTCCTTCACCACAATCAAACATCCAGATTTCATTGATTTCATCCAACAGTTTCAAAACCAGACTGGATACGTTGCGAGCCTTAGACGGCTGACCTGCTCCTGTACCTAAAAATTGTAGTTGCATCTTTTTCTTTCTATTTTTTCTTAATATAAATTATCGCAGAGCGATTCTGAGAACGATAATAAAGCTGACCAGCATAGTCTCGAGCCAACTGAATCAGCTCTTCCTGATTGTACCCTTCCAGTTTCAGGCGACCATCTGCTAGCTTATAAAGATCTGTCAGAGCAGAGAGCGGCTGCTTTTGGACTACTTCTTCAGGAATTGCTGGCATCATCCGAATGACATTTTCCTCTTCATAAACCAGATAGTGAGGAAAAATCTGGGCAATTTCAAAAAGCAAATTGGACTCAATTTCCTCTGGACGTTCCGAGAAAATCAAGCCAATTTCATCCTCATTTTCAAAGCAAAAACCATAAGACTTACCTGAAAGATTCAGGCGAATAAAAGGTTTTTCCTCCTCAAAGCTAGGATGGTCGTTAAAAAGAGCCAATTCTTTACTTAGTTCTAGAAAATAAGTTGTTGCAGCTTTCGGACTCTTTTTTTGATAGAGTTCCGAAAAATACGCATTGATAACACTTGGCGGTGGCGTGATAAAAGTCATTTTTTGCGAATCGGACAGCTTGTCCAGAACCTTTTCTAGGTAAATACGGTCTAAACTCGTAAAGCCACCGTATTTAAGCGCTAAATTGATATAATCAGTCATAAAATTCTTATAGTCTCCATTTATTTTTTTCTGCTATATAGCCAGAAATCATTTCACTTTCTTCCAGATACTCTCTCTTATCGATGATTGCCAGACTTTCCAATTCATGTAACTTATAAGCCTTGCTAGGACTAACCTTGATACGAAAAGGGACAAAAAGTTCTCTCATCTTATTCAACAGAGCATTCTGCAAAACTGTTCTGCTATTTTCATTTTTCGCCGAAATCAGGACATAGGGAGTTAAGGTTGGAGTGAAGTTCTCTGCTTTGTCTGCTTTATTATAGAGGGGCAAGCGAGGAATATCTAGCATATCCAAGTCCTTCATAATAGCCAAGACTGTTTTTTCATGCTCTTCGTGGTTAGGGTCGCTAGCGTCAATCACATGAACTAAAAGGTCCACATTTTTACTCTCTTCCAAAGTGGATTTGAAGCTAGATATTAACTCGGTTGGTAAGTCTTGAATAAATCCGACTGTATCCGTCACGGTCACATTGAATCTGCCTGTCAGATTGACGCTTTTAGTTGTCGCATCCAAAGTAGCAAAAAGTTCGTCCGCCTCATATTGACTCTTGTTGGTCAAGGCATTCATAATGGTAGACTTTCCAGCATTAGTGTAACCAATCAGACCGATTTTAAAAACACTAGAATCCAAACGTTTTCCCCGTACAGTTGCGCGGTTTTTCTCTACAATTTTGAGTTGGCGCTCGATATCGTGGATCTGATTGCGAACACTACGACGATTGAGTTCCAACTGACTTTCACCAGGACCGCGGGAACCAATTCCCCCAGCCTGACGGCTAAGCATAATCCCCTGTCCGACCAAGCGAGGCAAAAGATATTTAAGTTGAGCCAAGTGAACTTGAAGTTTTCCTTCGTGGCTTCTAGCCCGCATAGCAAAAATATCCAAAATTAATTGCATGCGATCAATAACCTTAACCCCTAGAATTTCTTCCAAATTGATATTCTGGCGAGGTGTCAGACGATTGTTGACAATGACGGTGGAAATCTCATCTGCTTCTACCATACGCTTGATTTCTTCTAATTTTCCAGTACCAACAAAAGTCTTGCTATCATACTTCTCTCGTTTCTGAATGTAAGAGGAAACCACCTGAGCACCAGCAGTCTTGGCTAAACTGGCTAATTCTTCCATAGACATGGAGAAATTTTCTATTCCCTGCAATTCCACTCCAATAAGGATCACTCGTTCCTGCTGTTTTTCTGTTTCAATCATTCAAAAATTCCTCTATATCTTGCATAATCCGCTCTTTGACATTCGGCTCTGAAACCTGATAAAAAGTAGCATTCATGCGATTTCTGAACCAAGTTAGCTGACGTTTAGCAAAGCGGCGAGTATTTTGTTTAAGTTTATTGATAGCTTCCTCTAAGGTCAACTCTCCAGCAAAATAGGGGAAAAGTTCCTTGTAGCCAATTCCTTTGCTGGCTTGGACATGTGGATAGTTGTCATAGAGCCACTTCGCCTCTTCTAAAAGTCCAGCCTTTAGCATTAGATCCACTCGCTGATTGATACGCTCATAGAGAATCTCTCGATCAGCGTCCAGACAAATCAGCATTGTTTCATAATCAGGCTGTTTGTTTTCAAGCTCATTTCCAAAATGAGCAATTTCCAGCGCTCGCATAGCTCTCCTACGGTTAATCTGAGGAATTTCCAATCCCAGCTCTGCTATTTTGCTAAATAGTTCCTCATCAGTCAAAGTATCTAGCTCGGCTCGATAAGCTAAAATCTCCTCATGAGAAGCTGCCCCCCCCAGATGATAGCCCTCCAGCAAACTTTGAATGTAAAGCCCCGTTCCGCCTGCAATAATCGGCAGTTTCCCTTTTGCTACAATCATCTCAACAGCAGCCTCGGCTTCCTTTACAAAGTCAAAGGCTGAATAAGACTCGGTCACTTCCCGGACATCTATCAAATAATGAGGAATCCCCTCCTGCTCATCTGGACTGACTTTAGCCGTTCCGATGTCCAGTTTTCTATAAACTTGCTGACTATCACCACTAATAATCTCACCATTGAAACGTTTTGCGAGGTCTATGCTGAGAGCTGTTTTTCCGACAGCAGTTGGTCCTACAATTACAATTATCTTGGTTTTCATATTTTCCCTTGAAAAAAATTTAATTTTTCGTTACTATATATTATAACATAAATAAAGTTCAGAAAAGGAGAAATCTCATGGCTAAAGGATTTGTTAAAGGTGTTGTAACTGGCGTAGCTGGTACTGTTGCTGCTGTTGCAGGTGCAGTTTATACATTCAAGAAAAAAGTGATTGAACCTGAAGAAAAGAAAGCAGCTTTCATCGAAGAAAACCGTAAAAAAGCAGCTCGCAAACGTGTATCACATTAATAGCTTATATATTATAAAAACTCCAATGGATAACTCACTAGAAAAATGAGTATCTGTTGGAGTTTTTTTGTAAAATATTTTTCTCATACTGCAACGGTCAGTTTTTTATTCATAACGCAAGGATTCAATCGGATCTAATTTAGAAGCCTTATTAGCCGGCAAAATACCGAAAACAATCCCGATAGTTGCAGAAAAGAGCACACTTCCGACAGCAGATACTGTCGTAATGGTAGGTGGAGCTCCGAAAAATGCATCCAAACTATGACCGATAGATGCCACGATAAGAGCTGCTAAAGCAAGCCCAATCAAACCGCCAATCGCTGTCAACACCATTGACTCAATGACAAATTGCATCAAGATATTCCCACGTGTGGCTCCAAGGGCTTTCCGAAGACCGATTTCACGGGTTCGTTCTGTTACCGATACAAGCATAATATTCATAACACCGATACCACCAACGAGAAGTGCTATCCCGGCAATCGCTCCAAAAACCACTTGCACAATGGCAACCTGACTTTGAATCGCAGCCAATTGACTGGCTTGATCAAACATCTGGTACTCGCCTTCTCTCACACCAGACAATTTTGTCATCAAGCGCGCAGCTGCGCTTCCGTCTTTCAGCACATCATCTAATTTTTTAACATGTACCACGACATTCATAATCTCAGCAACATTGTATTCAGCTGCCAACTGAGTGTTAGCCATTAGTAAATTTCCGTTGTTCATATTGGCTAAGCGATTTCGCGTTTCATTTGGATCTTTATAAACCCCAATCACACGGTAATTATTAGATCCCAGCTGGACAATCTGATTGAGCGCCTTATCTGCACCTCCAAAAAGAATATCAGCTAGTTTCGTATCCAGTAATACAACTCTTGCAAATGTTTGATAATCATTTGATTTCAATGTCCGTCCTGCAACGATTTGGTATTTCTTTACCGTAAAGTAAGTGGAATTGATACCTGTTATAGGAATATTATCCGCCTTTTTCTTACCATAATTTACTGTAGCGGTTGTGTTATTTGTAACATAATAATTGTCAATTCCGCTAATATCATTAACCGCTTGCTTGACCCAAACTTCTTGGATTTGAGGCTCTTCTTCTGTCGAAACTGTCTCATCACCATTTCCACTTTCAGCATCGTCACGCATCTCTTGATACGTCATAACACCATCACCGTTTTTACTTCTCTTGTGTGAGTAAAATAAGGAAACATCTTGCTGTGCACCACCCAGAACATCTGTGAAAGCATTTGACATACCACTTCCTAGAGCCACAATAACCACAACAGACATAACACCAATGATAGTGCCCAACATCGTTAAGAAAGAGCGCATTTTATGCCCTATAATGGAGTTGATTGCAAATTTCCAATTCTGCATCATGCTTCTCCTTTCTTACTGTCTGATGAGATGACACCGTCTCGAATAACGATTTGTCGTTTTGCAAAGGCTGCAATCTCAGGCTCATGAGTGACCATGATAATGGTTTTTCCTTCACGATTTAGCTCCGTCAGCAATTCCATAATTTGCTCACCCGTCTTGGTATCCAAGGCTCCCGTCGGCTCATCTGCTAAGATAATGGAGGGATGATTGACCAAGGCACGCGCAATAGCCACCCGTTGCTTTTGCCCACCAGAAAGTTCTGATGGTAAATGGTGCATCCGCGTTTCTAACTCAACTTTTTTAAGATATTGCTCTGCTAAAGCTTTCCGTTTGGATTGAGAAACCCCTGCATAAATCAAAGGAAGTTCTACATTTTGAAGAGCATTTAATTTTGACAAGAGGAAGAATTGTTGGAAAACGAAGCCAATCTGCTGATTACGCACTTTGGCTAGCTTTTTCTCACTGAGCTTGGCAACTTCTTCACCTTCCAAGTAATATTCACCACTCGTTGGGCGATCCAACATACCAATGATATTCATCAAGGTTGACTTTCCTGAGCCAGAAGGCCCCATAATCGCAACAAATTCACCTTCTTCAACTTCTAAATGAACATCTTTCAAAACTTGAAGCTCCTGATCTCCATTGCGATAACTTTTGCTAACATTTTTTAAATCAATGAGTTTCTTCATACGATTTCACCTCTTGACCGTCTTTCAAGCTATCTGTTGGATTGGTGATAACTTTACTATCTTTTGTCAAACCAGATGAGATTTCTTGATTTTTAGCATCTGCATTTCCTAGTGTCACTTGCACTTTTTTTGTAGTTCCTTTTTCTAGTGTCCAAACATAGTTTTTATTGTTTTCAGAAACAACGCTGCTGACCGGCACTAGAATCCCTCTTGTATTGTTTTTTACTTCAACATTGACGGAAAATCCTTGCTTCAAATCACCAATTTCGCTTGTAATATCTACTGTATAGGGGTATTTTGCTCCTGAATTTGCAGTACCTGCACCAGCTGCTGCTGTATTTTGATTGTCTTTTGGATAATTTGAGATATAGCTGATTTTCCCAGTCCATTTCTTATCTGGATAGACCTTGGACGTAATCGTCACTTCTTGTCCAACTGAAAGATTTGCCAGATTATACTCTGATAGCTCTCCCTTCACTTGCAGGTTTCCGTTATTGACAATATGAACGAGTGTTTGATTAGTACCTGTCGTAGATTTAGAAACATCACGATTGACTTCTACTACAGTTCCATTATTTGTACTGATGACAGTCGTTGCATCTAGTAATGCCTGTGCTTTATTGATATTGTCCACAGCATCTGCGCGATTGTCCTGCAAATCCTTTAATTGAGAATCCACCGAACGTTGTGCAGACGCAGTTGTTTTATTATCTGCCGCTTCATCACCCGTCACATCAACAGTTGTTCCATACGTTTTCAAATCATAAATTTGGCGATCAATCTTGTTTAAAGCACGAACAGCAGCATCATATGTAGCTTGTGCTTCAACACTCTTGTATTGAACTAAAGCTTGTCCGGCTGTAACTTGATCTCCAACATTTACAAGAACATTATCCAAATCGCCCTTTGTCCCGTCATAATAGACATATTGCTCATTGTTAGCCGCAACATTTCCTGACAGCAAAACAGATGAAGCAACTGACCCTTCTTTTGCTTTCTGCACTTGAATCGTTTCTTCTTTATCTTTATCAGCAGTACTATTACCATTAAACAATAACATCGTACCTATCGCTCCTAAAACGACAACCACAGTTACACCAATCAAGCTGTACAACTGCCACTTTTTCAATTTTTTCATCTCTTTCTCCTCCTGATGAAAACGGTCTATTTTTTATATTATAACACATACGATTAAAAATAAGATAACATCTATAAGAAATCCTTTACTCTTTTAACATTCATCTACCTTCTTTCTAGTTATTTTGTATTGTATTAAATATATAACACAATAATACAGTTGAATAATCAAGCCTTTCATCAATTTTTGTAGCAGATTTTTGCAATCATTTTCCAAAAACGTTACAATAATTTCATATTACAGATAAAAGGAGACTCGTATGAGAACATTTGACATCATTGCTATTGGGGGCGGTAGTGGAGGAATTGCGACCATGAACCGTGCTGGAGAACACGGTGCAAAAGCTGCCGTTATTGAAGAAAAGAAATTAGGGGGCACCTGTGTCAACGTCGGCTGTGTTCCTAAAAAAATCATGTGGTATGGCGCCCAGATTGCCGAAGCCATTCGCGATTATGGACCAGACTATGGTTTTACTTCGGATAATCAGCAGTTTGACTTTAAGACGCTTCGGAAGAATCGCGAAGCCTATATTGATCGTGCCCGCAATTCTTACAATAATAGTTTCAATCGAAATGGCGTCGAGCTGATTGAAGGTCGCGCTAAATTCATAGACCGTCATACGGTTGAAGTCAACGGCGAGCTTATCCAAGCCAAGCACATTGTCATCGCAACTGGTGCTCACCCTCATATTCCAGCAGTATCCGGAGCAGAATTCGGTGAAACCTCTGACGATGTTTTTGCATGGGAAAAACTCCCTCAATCCGTTGCCATTCTTGGTGCCGGCTATATCGCAGTTGAACTAGCTGGACTTCTTCATGCTCTGGGTGTAAAAACAGACCTTTTCGTTCGTCGAGATCGTCCTCTCCGCAATTTTGATTCTTATATCATCGATGGTCTTGTGGAAGAAATGAAGAAATCAGGTCCTACTCTACATACGCACAAAATACCAGAAAGGCTTGAAAAACTTGAAAACGGAGCGATTCGCATTACCTTCGAGGACGGAACGAGCCACACCGCTCAACACGTCATCTGGGCAACTGGGCGGACTGCAAACACCAAAGGGTTGAATTTAGAGGCGGCTGGTGTTACCCTAAATTCTCGTGGCTTTATAGCAGTTGACGAATTTCAAAATACAGCAACATCGGGTATTTATGCTCTAGGAGATGTTACAGGCGAAAAAGAATTAACCCCTGTTGCTATCAAAGCAGGTCGTACCTTAGCCGAACGCTTATTTAATGGAAAAACTGAAGCTAAAATGGATTATTCTAACATTCCAACTGTTGTCTTCTCTCACCCAGCGATTGGTACAGTTGGCTTGACCGAAGAGCAGGCGATTCAACAATACGGAGCAGAAAGTATCCATATTTACACTTCTAACTTTGCTTCCATGTATTCAGCTGTCACCCAACACCGACAACAAGCCAAGTTCAAGCTCATTACAATGGGGATAGATGAGAAAATCATTGGTCTCCACGGAATTGGCTATGGAGTTGATGAGATGATTCAAGGCTTTGCAGTTGCTATCAAAATGGGAGCTACCAAAGCAGATTTTGATGCGACTGTCGCCATTCACCCAACCGGTTCAGAAGAGTTTGTCACCATGCGTTAATCGTAGAGACGCTTCTCATAAATATCTTCCTCCCCGAAATTTTCCAACTTTATCTCAATAGTCAGAATTGCAACCAGCGCTTCTGACTATTTTAGTTTACACGATAACTTCTTCTCATTCCATAACTTATTCTTTCATTTTATCCGCTAATCTTACATTTTTGTAAGATTCCTTTTTCCTGTGATTTTTTAGTTAATAAAGAGGTACAGTTTGTTATGATAATATCAAAGCGATTATACGAGGAGGTGCTTTTATGCAAAAGACAAAAACAATTCTGACAACTGTCTTACTTATCTTTTTAAATGTCTTTGGACTAATTGCATTTTTGATATTATTCCTTCGCAGTAAAAATAAAAGGAAAGCAATATCTCAGAAAAAGTAAACATTTTGACAAAAAGGTGAATTCAGTCTATGCTTTTGCCTTTTTATTTAACCCTTGACATTTTCCTTATTTGTTTTATAATAGTTACCATATTATAAAACAAAGGGTTACAATTATGAAAAAATCATTTACTCTCGTCCTTTCTGCTATTAGCGCAGCTTTGATAGCCGTTTTTGCTCAAATTACCATTCCTATCGGTCCAGTTCCTTTTGCTTTGCAAAATATGGCAATTGGCTTAGTGGCTACTATTTTTCATCGAAAAGAAGCTCTATTAGCAGTCGCTCTTTATCTTCTCTTAGGCGCTATCGGTCTTCCTGTCTTTGCAGGAGGAAGCGGTGGATTTCAAGCACTTGTCGGTCCAAATGCAGGTTATCTCTGGTTTTATTTGTTCTACGCCCTAATAACAGCTAGTCTAACTTCCAAAAATAGCAGCTTTTTAACGATATTCGTATCAAATCTACTCGGAGATGCTTTGGTTTTTGTCGGTGGTGTACTTGGTTTAATGTTTCTAGCAGGTTTTCAACTTGATAAAGCTATTACAGTCGGAGTCATCCCCTTCATTTTACCAGATTTCATAAAACTGATTGCAATTAGCTTTATCAGTATACCTATTTTTAAAAGCTTAAAAGATCATCCCTACTTTAAAAATTGATAAAGTTGTCTCACTCCCATTATTAGAACTCACGTGCTGTGGGTTCTTTTTACATTGCTCAAAAAGATTTTTTCATTTTCTTCTTGACAAAAATGACCAACAGTCCTATTATATTTTTAAAAAAAATAACCGACGGTCACCAAAAGGAGCTCACCATGCCTATTAGAAAAGCAGTCCCAAGCGATATTCCAGCACTCAATAATCTCTTAGAGCAAGTCTTGCTTGTTCATCACAACGTCCGACCAGACATTTTCAAAGAGAGTGGTCGCAAATTCAACGATGAACAATTGAAAACACTGATGTCTCAAGAACATACACCAATCTTTGTCTATGAAAATGAAGAAGGTAAAATCTTGGGTCACCTCTTTTGCATCATTAAAGAACCACACAGTCTCGTATTGACACCTATCAAAACACTTTTCATTGAAGACCTTTGCGTTGATGAAAGTGCTCGTGGTCAAAAAATTGGTGAGCAGCTTTGCCGTTTTGCAGAAGAATTTGCCCAAGAAATGGACTGTTACAACTTAACCCTTAATGTATGGAATGATAACGCTGGTGCCTTACGGTTTTATGAACATCAAGGTTTTGAACCACAAGAAACCATCATGGAAAAAGTTTTTAAAAAATAGGAAAAGTTCATGAGTAAGAGAGAAGAGAAGAAAACGGCGACAAAGCAGAACATTACGTTTTTTTCTTCGGTATCAATATTATCGGAGTTTCAATCATCAGTATGCTTAATCGTCGGTTAGTTGATCGTTTTTCTCTACGAAATCTCTTGCGCACTGCCACTAGCTGTGCTCTTGTTTTTGCTCTTTTACTACTACTGTTTAATATTGGAAATTTTCGTAGTCTTTGGGCAGTCGTCTTTCCTATGCTTCTCATTTTTAGTACCAATGGTATCGTTGCAGCATGTTCAAATGCCGCAGCTCTCAATAGCGCAGAGGATTCGATGACAGGTTCAGCAGCCGCTCTCCTTGGCTCTCTCCAATACGGAAGTGGGATCCTTTCTTCCTAGCTCCTCGCTCTTTTTTCAGATGGCCACTCCTAAAGCCATGGTAGTCATTATTTTTCTAGCCATTCTAGCTTCTACTCTAATGGCTTGGATAGCACGAAAATAAACTATAAAATAATAAGACAGAGGTGATATGATCTCTGTCTTATTATTTTATCAGCAAATCCAACAAATCTTGATAGGACTGAAAATTATAAGTCGGTTTCGCTTGCGTATGATTACTCAAACTTTTAGGATTATACCAAGCCGTATCAATGCCTGCATTGTTCCCGCCCGCTATGTCTGCTGTCAAAGAATCTCCAATCATTAGAGTTCGATTTTTGTCAAAATTTGGTATTAGCTCTGCTATTTTTTCAAAAAATAGAGCATCGGGTTTTTGCGTGTGGAGTTGCTCAGAGATGAAAATCTGATTAAAATAGGGGGAGATATCCGAGTGAGCCAGTCGACCAGTCTGAATGAAACCGATACCATTGGTAGCAGCGTAAAGTTCATAATCTGCCTCTGTCAAAACATCCAAGAGCTCACTAGCTCCAGTATAGGTCTGACCATGCTGGGCAATATGCTGCTGGTAATGGAGAGCCAACTCGGCACCGTCCTTATCCATACCAAAGTGGTTAAAGAGACGAGAAAAGCGCGTATTAATCAGTTCAGATTTGGTCAGTTTTTCCTGTTCCAAGTCCCGCCAAAGAGCTTTATTCATAGGAATATAGTAGTCTTTATAAGCCTGAATATCAGCCACACCCTGCTCTTTTAGAAAAGCAGTCAAAGCCAAATCCTCCGCCAAATCAAAATCTAACAAGGTATGGTCAAGATCGAATAGTAGAAATTTGTAATGCAATTTTGTCGTTTTCCTTTCTAGGGGATACAAACTATTTATAATTATTTGGAAAATATTCTTTTCCCAGCTGCCATAAATATTGGTCTATTTGTTTAAGATTGAATTGCTCTAGTCCGTAATAACTTCTAAAGGTCAGAATTAGGTTCTTGAATTGCTGGTAATCCTTTAAATCAGCATTCTTAAACTTTGCAAAATGATCTGTTTTTCTAAAGTACTTCAACACCTTTTCAACATAACTATCGTATATGGGATAGGCTAAAGGATTGTGATGCGAGCAATACTTAGTTGCAAAAGAATAGAATTTTCGCTGCACACCTTCTTTTATGGTTATATTTTGAATTTCATTTACTAGAAAAATATCACCACGCTTCAACCTCTCATCAATATCAAGTGATAAAATATGTTTTGCTACAGGAAATATTGAAAAAATATTAGTACTATAAAAGTCATTTAGTGTTGCAACCTTTAACAGAATATCTGAAATATCTGTATTTTTCGGTGATAGTTCAAAAAACAAGCGATCTAATGCAGTTTCTTGTAATTTATAGCTTTCAAGGTTAGCCCACTCTTGCAAATACTTTTCAACTTCCATGACAGTTGGTCTAGGCACAAGCATGGTACTTCGAGAAGTCTGTAAAACAGAAAGAACAGAATCTGTTAAAGAATCATAGGTATGTCTATCGTCATGACGAATAATAATTTCTTCTGTCTCTAGTTTTTTTAATTCATCTAAGATATTCAATGTGTGATTTTCCTCTCCGTAGATAGATTCAGCAAGTTCACGTTGTTTCATTGACCTACTTTTCAAGAGCTCAATAATTGTTTCTTTTTATTCCATTGTTATCTTGAACTTCCACACTATTCCTAGTTATAATTTGCTAGACTTATTATATCATACAGTATTAACAAACAGTGTTTTTCATAATCAGCTACTTCATCTTCAAATTTTGGGCTTATTAGAAAAAAGCTGGAACAACACTCTCTTCATTTATAATCTAAATTGATTTGGAATGACAAGTACACAAAGTGTAATGAGCACTGAAAATATTTCTGCAGCTGGGAAAATCGTCAACGAAAGAATGATTCCTAAAATCTTAATTGCAATGTCCCACTTCATCCAATGCAAACGACTGATATTCAATTGTTCAATTTCTGCTGTTTGATTGACTTCGACCAATGTGTGATAATACCAAAGGACTGAGAATGAAATCAACAGAACAATGACTCCATAAAATACTCGCATAGTAGCATTGTTAAAATTTGAAGCAACTAATTTTGTCATATAAGGGAAAAATGATGAAAAGAAAAGCATGACTATAGCAGCCCAGACTGTTTTTTGACTAATCTTCTCCACTACCTGCGATGAAGAGTGAAAATTTACCCACATGGCACCGAGCCAGAAAAAGGACAATCCATAGGCAAAAAAATTAGTTCTGAGCTCCCATAGGCCTTGTAAATCAAAGGTTCTCGGCTTTTCCAGTTTCAATACCAAAATGGTCATAATAATAGCAATCACCGCATCAATAAAAGCCCTAAACGCTCTTTATCCATTACTTGACGATTCATTTTTCTCTCCTTTTAAATAGTTCTTTAAAATATGTGACATTATACCACTTTTACAGTTGTAAATCAAAAACATTTAAAAACGACCCAAGCCGTTTTTTTAGTACTTAACAACTCAATTGGCAGAAAATTCTATGATAGAATTTCTTCTAAATTTGCAATAATTTCCCTTAATTGTTTTTCAAGAATTTCAGGGCTAGCAGTAGTGCTCATTAGTAAAGTATTTAAAGATTGCTCAAATTGATTAGGAAGAAGGCTCGCATGCGCTGCTGCATATGACATCATTCTCTTCTCACCGGGGTGAGTCAATTCATTAACTGCGAAAATGATGTCAAAATAGGATTCTAAACAGGCTGCTACACGATGATTGACACTGACAAAGTCTTTTCGTTTTGCTGCTTTTAAAATCTGCGTATCGTAGGACGGCAAATGTCCGGTTAACAAACTAAAATTTCGTGAAATAATGTTGTCTTTTAATTTTGGAGGAAAAGGAACGTCAAACCGTTTTTTCAGTTTTCCGAACTCTCCGTTAGCATCATAAAGAATCTTACAGGTTTTTAAATTGTGCCAAAAGCAGGTGGTGTAGCCATTTCCTGCTTGATGTTTTTCGACAACATTTTCAATATCTTGCGCAAAATCACGAATGTCCCGATAAAGAATATCAATATCAATGCCATTATTTAAGGTACAGTCGTCTTCCAATTCCCAAAATTGATTGCTTATTTCCATATAAGAACAATATTGGGTCAAAATCAACTTCCGACTGTCTTCATCTGGAATGCTCGTGCAGTAAATATATAAATCATAGTCCGAGGTCTCATCATAAGTTTCTCCGCTACGAGATCCGCCTAAGGCAATCGCTGTCACTTCTGGTAAATTGGAAAATGCTTTCCAAAGTTGTGTAAAAACTGTCATTTTCTCCTCCGATATAAAACTTTTCCTTATTATACATTATATTACTACAAGAAAAGACTCCTAAACTTCAATTTAGGAGCTTTTCATGTCTTACCGCACTTCTGCACCAATCGTTTCTTCAAGAGACTTTTGGATTTTTTCCATATAACGAGCTACTTCCTCATCTTCTAGCGTATCCTCTGGATTTTGGAAAGTTAAGGTGTAAGCCATTGATTTCATGCCGAGTCCCAGTTTTTCACCTGAGAAGACGTCAAATAATTTGATATCTGTCAAGCGTTTCACACCAGCAGCCTCAATAGCTTCAACGACTTCTTTGTGACTGATTTCTGCTTTCAGAAGCAGTGCTATATCACGTGTTACAGCTGGGAATTTGGTAATTTCTACAAATGGTTTTGCTGGTTGAATCGCTTTTTCAATAGCTGTTAGGTTGATTTCTGCTACATACGTTTCTGGGATATTATAATCCTTAGCAGTTACTGGATGAACTTGACCGACAAAACCAATGACTTGTCCGTCTAGTGAAATAGTCGCTGTACGACCTGGATGCATACTAGTTAATGCTTGCGTCGTTGTGTACTCTACTTTTAGACCCAGACGGTCAAAAAGTGCTTCCAGAATTCCTTTTGCATAAAAGAAATCAACTGGTATAGCAGATGTTTGAAAATCCTTTTCAGTAACCAAACCTGTCAAAGCAAAGGCAAAGCTGTTAATTTCAGTCGGCAATTCTTCCTGTGGATTCCCCTTTTGCTCGAAGACTTTTCCGATTTCATACAGAGCCAAGTCCTTATTTTTACGTGCTACATTATAGGCAACGGTATCCACAATGCCAGCTACCATATTTTGACGAAGGACACTGCGATCTACTGTCATAGGCCACATTAACTCTGTCAAGTTACTTGGGTTGGTGCTGAATTGCACAGCTTTTTCAGGAGTGGTCAAAGCATAGGTGATAACTTCTGTCAGACCAGCACCTTCTGCTACTGTACGAACCTTGCGGCGGAGTTTTTGGGTTTCTGTCAATTCACCAGCTGTTCCGTCATCTTTAGGCAAGGTTGCTGGTAATTTATCATAACCATAGATACGCGCAATCTCCTCATAAAGGTCTGCTTCAATATGAATGTCCCAACGACGGCGTGGTACGCTGACTGTGAATTCCTCTGCATTGCCAGTAAGACCAAAACCAAGACGGCGGAAAACATCTTCAATATCTGTATAAGTTAATTCCGTTCCAAGTACACGATTGACATCTGCCAATGTTGAAACAACTTCAACATCTGATGTGTCCACTTGACCCGCTGAGACGATACCGGCTTGTACCGTTGCACCTGCAAGATCTGCAATCATACTAGCTGCAGCATCTAGAGCTTCTGTTACTGTCGCTAGGTTAATTCCTTTTTCAAAGCGAGAGGATGATTCTGAACGAAGATTGAGACGTCCGCTCGTCTTACGAATGGAAGTTCCGTCAAAAACTGCTGCTTCAAGCACTACACGGCTTGATTGAGAAGAAATTTCCGTTGCAGCTCCACCCATGACACCAGCAAGAGCGACTGGCTTATCTGCTACCGCAATCACAAGATCGCTCGTTTCTAATTCGCGCTCTTCGTCATCAAGAGTTACTAATTTTTCGCCCGTACACGCTTCACGCACCACAATTTGATTGCCCTCAAAAGTATCTAAATCAAAGGCGTGCATTGGTTGTCCAAAGTAAAGTAGAATATAATTTGTCACATCTACCACATTGTTGATAGGACGAATCCCTGCATTCATAAGCAGATTTTGAAGCCATTGCGGACTTGGAGCAATGGTTACATTTTCCAAAATACGTGCTGCATAAAAAGGCGCCTTGTCCGTTTCAATCGCAACAGAGAGCTGTTCTCCAGCTTGATCTTGTGTTTCCAACAACGGAAAATCTTTAAAATGAACTGACTTGTCGTAGATAGCTGCTACCTCATACGCTACTCCACGCATTGAAAGCGCATCTGCACGGTTCGGTGTGATAGAAAGCTCAATAATTTCATCATCTAAGTCAAGGTAAGGAAAAACGGAATCCCCTGGCACAGCTTCTTTTGGTAGGATTTGAATGCCGTCGGAAAATTCTTTTGGAACAACCGAGTCCGAAATGCCTAATTCTCCAAGGGAACAAATCATTCCAAGGGATTCTAACCCACGAATTTTTCCTTTTTTAATCTTGTAATTATCTGCAATACGAGCTCCTGGAAGAGCTACCATAACCTTGATTCCCGTTCGTACATTTGGAGCGCCGCAAACGATTTGTCGAAGCGCTTCTTCGCCAACATTCACTTGACAGACATGTAAGTGCGTCTCAGGTACATCTTCACAGCTAATCACTTCACCAACTACAATTTTTGACAATCCCTCAGCAGGAGAACTGACCCCTTCTACTTCAATCCCTGTCGTTGACATTTTTTCAGCTAATTCTTCACTCAGAACAGTTACGTCAACTAGTTCTTTTAACCATTTATAACTTACTAGCATAATTCATCTATATGAGTGCATAGAAATCTTTGAGAACTACTGTTTCTGCTCAAAAATTTTGCCTCATATTATTTCCTTTCTTTTTGAGGCTGGGACAAGTTCCCAAGCCAAGTGCTTTTTCGCTTAATTTAATTCTTTCCGAATGAGCCAGTCAATATCAACCGTTTCACCAGTCGCATATTCATGCTCACTAAAACGCTTAAAACTATATTTAAAGTAAAAGTTTTGTGCCTTAAAATTCTTTTCCCAAACACCTAACCAAACCCACGAAAACTTTCGTTTAGTAGCTTCTTGCATGGCAAAATCAAACATTTCCTTGCCAAAACCCTGTCCTTGATGAGATTTCAAAACATAAATCCGATGAACCTCAAAAGCATTCTCCATTGAGTGTTCTACCTCTACGGGCTCAGTCTGTGCTTGCCCCCAGTTAAATTTGAGAAAACCAACTATCTTTTCTTTCTCATCCAGTGCAAAATAGGTCTCCGACTCTGCTTGCGCCAAATCCTTCTGAATCTGCTCAAGGGAGAGTTCATGGGTAAAATAATCTTGCATATCTTCCGCTTTGATATAAGGGCCGAAAGTTTCTTGATAAGTTTGCACTTCCAGTTCTCGTAGAACTTCAGCCTGTTCTTCTTTTACTTTTACTAACATAGCATTTATTTAAATTGTTCTGAAAAACGAACATCACCTTGATAGAAGCCACGAATGTCATTGATACCGTAGCGCAGCATAGCCACCCGTTCTTGACCCAGCCCAAAAGCAAAACCAGAATAAACATCCGGATCAATGCCACTCATTTCAAGGACGCGTGGGTGTACCATTCCAGCTCCCATAATTTCAATCCAGCCAGTCTTTTTGCAAACATTGCATCCTTGCCCACCGCATTTAAAGCAAGAAACATCCACCTCAACAGACGGCTCTGTAAATGGGAAATAAGACGGACGCAGACGAATACTGCGGTCTTCTCCAAACATTTTTTGCACAATGAGCTGCAATGTTCCTTGAAGGTCTGCCATAGAAATATTTTTCCCGACAACCAAACCTTCAATTTGATGAAATTGATGAGAATGCGTCGCATCGTCCGTATCCCGTCGGAACACACGCCCTGGCGAGATCATTTTCAGAGGACCTTTAGAAAAATCATGAGCGTCCATAGCACGAGCTTGAACTGGGCTGGTGTGAGTACGCAGCAAAATTTCTTCTGTAATGTAAAAAGTATCCTGCATGTCACGCGCTGGGTGGTCTTTTGGTAAATTCATCCGCTCAAAGTTGTAATAGTCTGTTTCGACTTCAAAACCATCTACAACTTGATAACCCATCCCAATAAAAATATCTTCAATTTCTTCACTTGTCTGGCTAAGAACATGACGATTCCCAGCAAGAATTTTCCGACCCGGAAGCGTTACATCTATTGACTCCTTAGCCAACTGATTGGCAACTTTTTGTTCTTCTAGTAGCTTTGCAGATTCTTCAAAAGCAGCGGTCAAAATATCCCGTGCTTCATTGACATGCTTCCCAATAATCGGACGCATATCGGCAGAGACGTCTTTCATTCCTTTTAAAATCTCTGTTAAAGAGCCTTTCTTTCCAAGGACAGAAACACGCAGATTCTGCATTTCTTTTTCATTTTCAGTTGAAATTTTTTTCAGCGACGCCAGAGTTTCTTCTCTAAGCTTATTTAATTGTTCCTCAATGGTTGACATAATTCCTCCAAATATAAAAACCGCATGCCAAACTCCATAAGCGGAGCGTTGACACGCGGTACCATCCGTTTTTATCTGGTTTCCCAGACCTTAATTCTCAATCCTATTGCAAGTGAATTCACCTAGTTTTCATCTAAAGAGCTCTCAGTCTCTAGCTCTTCTCCCTGTCAAACTTCCCCTAAGCTACTAGTCTTGCGGATTCTTATTTAATTAGTTGATATTATACCAAATTTTATAGGACTTGTAAATAGACCTTGTTTAAAAATGCAATCACACTCGACACACATTACATGCAGTAGTCAAGTCTATACTAACTCGCTCAAGTATTCATAGCGCTCATATTTCTCCAAAAGTAAATCGTTTTTGCCATCCAACTCTTTTTGGAGTTCAGCGAGCCGACCGAAGTCCGAAGCATATTCCTGCATTTCCCGCTCAATAGCTGCAATGTCCTCCTCAAGCTTCTCTATATCTCCCTCAATAGACTCCCACTCCTGTTTTTCAAAGTAGCTTAAGCGCTTCTTTTCCTCTCGCACTTTAGCTACTTTTTCCTTTTCAAGTTGTTGGGAAATGGCAGAGCTCTCTAGCTCAAACGCCTTTTCATCCAGATAATCAGTATAATTACCGAAATATTCTCTGATAGTTCCCTCTTCAAAAGCTAAAATCTTATCTGCTACTTTATCAAGGAAATACCGATCGTGACTAACAGTCATAACTGGGCCGGCAAAGCTTTGCAAAAAATTTTCCAGCACCGTTAATGTCGCGATATCTAAGTCATTAGTTGGCTCATCCAACAGCAAAACATTCGGCTTTTCCAACAATAACTTGAGAAGATAGAGCCGCTTTTTCTCTCCTCCGGATAATTTTTCAATCAAAGTTCCATGAGTGGAACGAGGAAAGAGAAATTGTTCCAAGAGTTCGGCAATTGATGTCGTCCCCGCAGATGTCTTAACTTCTTCTGCGACTTCCTGCAAGAAATTGATAACGCGTTTGGACTCATCCAACCCTTCAATTTGCTGTGAGAAATAAGCCACACGAACCGTCTCACCAATGATCAGTTGACCAGATTGAGGTGCTAATTTCCCAGCAATCAGATTGAGCAAGGTGGATTTCCCAACTCCATTATCCCCCACAATCCCAATCCGATCTTTATTTTGAACTAACAAATTGAAATGAGAAAGAATCTTCTTGTCACCATAAGCAAAGCCCATATCTTTAAATTCAATCACTTTCTTCCCAATCCGACTGGTCTCGAAATTCATTTCTAAGTCTTTCTGAGTCGCTTGATCAGACAAATCCTTTTTCAAATCTTGAAAACGATTGATTCGAGCTTGCTGCTTGGTTGCTCTAGCCTGTGGCTGGCGACGCATCCAGGACAATTCCTGCTTATAAAGCTGTTGTTTTTTATGGAGAAAGGCAGCATCTCGCTCGTCTTGTTCTGCTTTCAAACGGACGTAATCTTGATAATTTCCTTGATATTCAAGCAAATCTCCGCTGTCCAATTCAAAAATCCGTGTCGAAACATGATCTAGAAAATAGCGGTCATGGGTAATAAAGAGAACCGTTTTTTTGGAATTCTTCAAAAAATTTGTCAGCCATTCGATGCTATCAATATCCAAATGGTTGGTCGGCTCATCAAGGAGCAATAAGTCATCGTCTCCTAACAAGACTTGTGCCAATTGCACGCGGCGTCGCAAACCACCTGACAGGTCGCCGACCTTAGCAGATAAGTCGTTCAAACCTAGCTTCGACAAAACAGTCTTAACTTGACTTTCAATTTCCCATGCTTGAAGAGCATCCATTTCAGCCATAATCTTCTCTAAACGAGATTGATTGCTTTCATCATAGTTAGACAGCAATAACTCATACTCACGAATAAGCTGCATTTCTCGCAGATTGCTTGATAAAACCGTATCTAGTACCGTTTTGTCGTCATCAAAGTGCGGTTCTTGGGTTAAGTAGCCAATCTTATAGCCCGATTTAGCTGAAAAAGGATTAATGTCCCCATCAAATCCAGATTTTCCAGACAGAACATTCAAAAGGGTCGTTTTTCCAGTTCCATTAACCCCAATCAAGCCAATCCGATCCAAACTATGAATAATAAAGGAAATATTTTTAAAAACAGTCTTATCTCCCACCGTTTTAGTCAACTTTTCAACAATAAAGTCACTCATCTTCTCTCCTCTACAAAAGCTAAAATAGCTTCAAGGCAGTTGTCCAAGGTACCATTCACAATAGCTGTCTCAATCTCAGTCAAGAGATGTCCTAAAGCAGGACTCGGCTTAAAGCCAAATTCTTTGATTAACAGACCACCATTGACGACAATTTCATGTTTATCATGAATCGTTAGTGAATCATAAGTAGAATGAATCTTTTCAAAATTAACAGCTAATCCCTGTGCTTGACGAATTTCTTCTGCTTGTATCATCAGGTCCAATTCAAAACGATAGCATTCTTCTTTATCCAGAAAATGCGTTTGGCGAATATTATAAATCGTGACAATTTGCTCTACGCGCTTCTGAAATTCATTTGAAGTTTTCCAATGCTTGAGGAATTTTTTAACATTTTTTACTTGAAGAGCCATTAAAAGAGCAGCCCAAGCTTGTTCTGAACTCGTAAATTGAAAATCTGCTTTAATATCAAACATCGTTTTCAATTGTGATTGGCTGCTGCGCATGTCAGGTAAATAGTCCGTTGCACCACTGGCAAGCAGACTTTTCAATCCTTTACGCCAATAAGACGCTGTCAGTAGTTTGTCAAATTCAATGAAAGTTCGCTCCACAGAAATTTTTTTTAATAGTGGCGCACACATTTTCATAGCCTGAAATGTGTCTGTATCTAATGAAAAGCCTAAGGATGCCTGAAAACGAAATCCTCGCATAATGCGCAAGGCGTCTTCGTTGAAGCGTTCCGAAGGTGTTCCTACAGCACGTAAGATCTGCTGTTTCAGATCATCCAACCCTTCAAATAAATCAATCACATTCCCTGCTTCATCCAAAGCCAAAGCATTGATCGTGAAATCGCGCCGTTTTAAATCTTCTTTTAGAGAACGAACAAACGTGACATGGCTAGGTCTGCGATAGTCTACATAGATATCCTCTGTCCGAAAAGTCGTCACTTCATATTCATGATTGTCTTCTAAGACTAAAACCGTCCCATGCTCAATTCCGACATCAATCGTTCGCTCAAAAATACGTTTGGTTTCTTCTGGATAACTGGAACTTGCAATATCCACATCATGAATCGGTCGATTCAATAAAGCATCGCGAACTGAACCGCCAACAAAATACGCCTCAAAACCGGCATTCTTAATCTTCTTTAATACTGGTAAAGCCTCCTGAAATTCAGAAGGCAGATTTTCTAATCTCATAATAAATATTCCAATCCGTAGACAAGCTCTTTTTTCTTGACCACTTCCTTAATACCTAAATTCACCCCCGTCATGAAAGACTTACGGTCGTACGAATCATGACGAAGTGTCAGTCCCTCACCTTGACCACCAAAGATGACTTCTTGGTGAGCCACCAAGCCTGGTAAACGAACCGAATGAATGCGCATGCCGTCCATTTCTGCGCCACGTGCTCCTTTTAATAACTCTTTTTCGTCCATTGCCCCCTGATGTTTTTGGGGGCGAACCTTGCTAATCAATTCAGCTGTTTTAATCGCTGTGCCGCTCGGCGCATCCTTTTTCTGATCATGATGTAATTCAATGATTTCCACATCTGGAAAATATTTAGCTGCTTGCGTTGCAAATTGCATCAAAAGAACCGCTCCCACAGCAAAATTAGGAGCAATCAAGCCTCCTAGCTCTTTTTGCCGAGAAAACTCAACTAACCCTTTGATTTCATCCGATGTAAATCCAGTCGTTCCGACCACAGGCGCAAAGCCCTGCTCTAATGCAAAACGAGTATTTTCATACGCCACTTTAGGAGTTGTAAAATCAACCCACACATCCGCTTCTACACCACTCAAATCTTCTTTCTGATTAAAAACGGGAACACCAGCTACTTCTTTTTCTGGAGTAAGTGGGTCAAGCAATCCAACGAGCTCTAATGCAGGATCTTCTGTCACCATGTTATAAGCAGCTTGTCCCATTTTTCCTTTGAAACCAGCAATAATGACCTTTATACTCATGGAATTCTCCTTAAATAATCGGAATATAGGCTAAGGCAATACTTCCAGCACCCAAATGAGTTCCAATCACACTACCAAATGTCGCAATCGAAATCTCTCCGGAAACACCATCTTCTAACAATAATTGATGTAAATGTTCTGCTTTTTCCAGTGCATTTCCATGAATAATCATCACTTGGTAATTTCCTTGTGCAGTTTGCTCTTTGACAATCTCAATCAGGCGTTTCGTAGCTTTTTTCTCGGTACGAATCTTTTCATAAACCTCAATAACTCCCTCGTCGTTAAAGTAAAGAATTGGTTTGATACTGAGCAAGTTTCCAAGAATTGCAGCACCGTTAGACAAACGACCACCCTTCACCAAGTGATTTAAGTCATCTACCATGATGAAAGCACCAATTCCCTTAATTTGAACTTCAAGATTGTTTAAAATTTGTTCAAACAATAATCCCTGTTTAGTCCAGTTCAAAATATGCTCCACCATCATTCCAAGTGGCGCACTTGTGATTTTTGAATCCGGAAAAGCAATTTCTAAACTTGGAAATTCATCTTTCAAATACTGGATATTTTGATAAAAACCAGAAATTCCACTCGATAAAAACAAACCAATGACATGAGTATAACCTTGTCCTTCTACTAAAGAAAGGATATTTACTAAGCTAGCAATACTCGGTTGGCTCGTCTTTGGCAATTCACTAGAAGCTGCCATTTTTTGATAAAATTCACTAGCAGAAAAATTTTTTCCTTCAATATACTCAACCCCGTCTATACTAACGGGAATATCTAGGACAAATAAATGCTCATTTTCGACTACTTTATTATCTAAATATGCAGACGAATCAGTAATTACGGCTAATTTCATGCATTAAAACTCCAAATTGATACCTGGCAAATCTAAGGCGATTTCTGTTACTTCATAGGTCAAACGATTTAATACAGCCAAACTTGGCTGAGCTAATTGCTCCACCTCATCCTGCTCAAATTCACTCGGTTCGTTCACAATTCGCCCAAGAATATGATTGACTTGCGAGATTGTTCCACTAATGACAAAAGAATCAAAGACAATCATAAAGCTCACAATTACAACAATAGAGGTCACTTGCCCTTCCTGATCTTGATTTAACAATTGAAAATTGACGTCCACTTTTGTTTCTGGAGTTCCATTTTCTTTTTCCCATTCTAAATTACGAGCATCATAATGATATTGACTAACAAATTCTTTTTCACGTTGTAATTCCATTTCGTTTCTCCTCAAAATATGCGTTAGTAAAATTATATCATATTTTCCAGCACCTGACTATTTTAATCAGTATGAAAATCATCTTCTGCCAATGTTTCTTTTAGGATTAAAAAGGAGTCAGAGAATTTTTTCTCCAACTCCTAGAATGATGAAACTCATCATTATTTATTCAATGGTTTACGAAGTGCTCCGAATAGCACACCACTTACAATTGCGCCAATCAAGATAAAGATGATATAGAGAAGAGCATTTGAAGTAAGTGCAATAACAAAGATACCTCCGTGCGGTGCGATTAGTTTAATACCAGCCATGCCGACAAGGGCACCTGCTAAGGCAGAGCCAACCATAAAGCTTGGAATAGCGCGAGCAGGGTCAGCAGCACCAAATGGAATGGCACCTTCAGTGATGAATGATAGCCCCATAACAATGTTTGTCAAACCTGAATTACGTTCTTCTTCGGTGAATTTGTCTTTGAATAAAAGCGTTGCAACAAAGACTGCTAGAGGAGGAACCATACCACCAGCCATAACTGCTGCCATCACAACTGAACCACCTGTTGAAACAGTTGCTGCAAGAGTTCCTGTACCAAAGATATAGGCCGCCTTATTGAAAGGACCACCCATATCAATAGCCATCATACCACCTACAACGAGTCCAAGAAGGACAGCTGAACTACCAGATAAACCTTCTAGGAAACTATTCAATCCAGTATTGATAGCTGCCATTGGAATATTCACCAATAACATCAAGAAGCCAGTTAGCAAGATTCCCAACAGCGGGTAAAGTAGAATAGACTTGATGCCCTCTAGTGATTTTGGAAGACCACTCAAGGCTTTTTTAAGAAAGTTTACAACGTAACCTGCAAGGAAACCACCCACTAGGGCTCCAAGGAAACCAGAAGGGACGCCAGCAAGAGCAAGGGTTGCTTTCCCGCCTGCTGCAAATGGAATTTTTCCAAAAGCAAGACCTGCCGAAGCCATGCTACCTGCTACAAACCCTGGTGCCAAACCTGGCTTTTCAGCAATAGAATAAGCGATATAACCAGCAAGAACAGGAAGCATAAAGCCAAAAGCCAAACCACCAATATTCTTAAACATAGCTGCAAGATCATGGTAAGTTCCAAGATTTGCCAATTGATCTTTTGGAACTCCCATCGCTTGGTCAATCAAGAAGGCAATAGCAATCATAATACCACCACCAATAACAAATGGAAGCATTTGGCTAACACCACTCATTAAGTGTTTGTAGAAACCGCCTGCTGCATTCGCTGAAGAGGACGCAGCTGCTTTATTGGCTGCATGATATACTTCTGCTTTTCCTGACAATGCCAAGTTAATCAATTCTTCTGTTTTACGAATACCATCAGCAACCGGACGATTAATCAGTGGTTTCCCATCAAATCGATCCATTTCTACAGCTTTATCAGCTGCAATAATAACTGCTTTTGCTTTTTGAATATCTTCTGCTGTCAGTTTGTTTCCGATACCACTAGCACCGTTGGTTTCAACCTTGATACCAACTCCCATTTCAGCTGCTACCTTTTGAAGAGCTTCTTGCGCCATATAAGTATGTGCAATTCCCGTTGTACATGCTGTTACCGCAACAAGGAAATCACCATCTTTGGTTGCCGGTACTACCGTTGTAGGTTCTGCTGCTTTTTCAGATGCTTGGTCAAATAATGCAATCACTTCATCTGGTGAAGTTACTTGACGAAGTTTGTCTGCAAATCCATCTTTCATCAGGTACTGTGACAATTCTGCAAGTGCAGCCAAGTGAGTATCGTTCGCTCCTTCTGGTGCAGCAATCATGAAGAACAAATCTGTCGGTTGCCCGTCTAAACTTTCATAATCCACACCTTTGTTTGATTTTGCAAAAAGAACGGTTGCTTCTTTGACTGCCGCATTTTTACTGTGTGGCATGGCAATCCCGTCGCCCAAGCCTGTTGACGTTAAAGCTTCACGAGCCAAGATTCCTTCTTTGAATGTTTCAAAATCTGTCACATAACCGTGGTCAACTAAACTGCGAATCATTTCATCAATAGCAGCTGTTTTTTCAGTTGCTTGTAAATCAAGCAACATCACATCTTTTCTCAGCAAATCCTGAATTTTCATATTTTTTCTACCTCTACTTTTTCATACATTTCGTTAATAAAAGCGGCTGTTGCCAAGTCATCAGAGAAAGTTGTTGCCGTCCCGCAAGCTACTCCCCATTTGAAGGCTTCAACAGCATTTCCTGAACGAACAAATTCCCCAGTAAAGCCTGCAACCATTGAGTCACCAGCTCCGACAGAATTTTTTACGATTCCCTTGATTGGTTTTGCAAAATAAGCTCCGTCCTTTGTTACCAAAAGTGCACCGTCTCCTGCCATAGAAATAATGACATGTTGCGCACCTTTAGCTAGAATTTCACGAGCGTATTTTTCAATCTCATCCAATTTTTCCAGCTTCACTCCAAAAATATCACCTAACTCGTGATTGTTGGGTTTTACCAATAATGGCTGAAACTCTAGTGAATCAATAAGTGTTTGTCCCTCGAAATCACAAACGACTTGTGCTCCAGTTTGCCTCGTCAGACTAATTAACTCTTTATAGACGACATTGCCTAGATTTTTATTGCTTGACCCTGCAAAGACAACTGTATCTTTCTCTGAAAGCCCTGAAAGAATATCTTTTAAGGCTGCCAATTGCTCTGGTGAGACAGTCGGACCCGTTCCATTGATTTCTGTCTCAGCGTCTGCTTTAATCTTAACGTTGATACGCGTATCCTCTGACACTTGGACAAATTTAGTCGCAATCGCTTCATTTTCCAAGGTATCAGTAATAAATTTTCCAGTAAAGCCACCGATAAAGCCAGTCGCTGTATTGTCAATTCCCAAACGTTTGAGCACACGACTGACGTTGATGCCTTTTCCACCAGCAAATTTATCATCGCTCTCCATACGATTCACGCTTCCAACATTGACCTTGTCCAAACGGACAATATAGTCAATAGAAGGGTTAAGCGTAACAGTATAAATCATACTTCAATAACCTCCGTTTTTTCTTTTATCTTCTCCAATTGCTCATTGGTACAAGCACTAGTAATAATGCTTGCGCGTTTGATAGGTGCGACTTTCACGAAAGAGGTCTGACCGATTTTTGAGGCGTCAGCTAAGACATAAGTCTGCTTGGCGTTTTCAAGAATCGCTCGCTTGACTGCTCCTTCTTCCATATCAGGCGTTGTATAGAAATTTTCATCAATTCCATTCATACCAATAAAGGCTTTGTTGAAATTCAACTGACCAATTTGATTCAAAGCAACACCACCAATACTAGCATCTGTTGAGCTTTTGACAACTCCTCCGATAATAACCGTTGGAATGTTTTTCTCAACTAACTTTGTAGCATGGTGAATGGAGTTGGTTACAACCGTCATATGTTTGCTTGAAAGCTCATTGATTAACAATTCATTTGTCGTTCCAGCATCAATAAAAATAACATCCTGTTCTTGCATCAATTCCGCCGCTTTTTGAGCAATTCGTAATTTATCTTGAACGTTTTTGATAGATTTTTCTTGATTGCTTTCTTCCTCTTGAAGGAAATGAATGCTTTCTGCTCCACCGTGAATCCGGCGCAGTTTTCTTTCATCTTCCAATTCGTCTAAATCTCTACGAACTGTTGATTCAGACGTATTTAACAAACGAACTAAGCTATCCAGAGAAACAACTTGATGATGATTGATTTCCTCTAAAATTACCTGTTTTCGCTCTGATTTTAAGATAATTCCACCCCTTCCTGCAATCGTTTACAGACTTATTATACACCATTCCATTTCAAAGTCAAGCATTTTCTTTCAAAAACTATCACTTTTTTAATAAAACAGCAAAATGCAATAAGAAAAGGCTGAAATTTTCATTCAACCTTTTCTCTTCTATAGTGTTATACTGCTGCTTTGATTGCTGCTTCAACAGCTGCTTTTTCTTTGTCAATCAAATCAATACGAGCGGAAATTTCTTTGATTCCCATGCTGATGTTACGGCTGATAGCCAAGTCAGACAATTGTGGTTCAAAAAAGGCTTTGTATTCTGCCAAGCGTTCACGCGTCTTGAAAGTACTTGCTGGATAAATGACAAATTTATCAAAACTCATATCTCCACCAAGAGCTGCTTCAATCCAATCCCAATTGTCACGTGCCCAAGTCCAGACAGTTCCTTGTGTAAAATCATGTTGTAAGAAAGTAAAATACCAACTCATTGCTAAATCCTGTGGTTTCACAACATCTTTATTTTTCCATTCTTCTAAAAGATGCGCTAGAGTTGCTTCGTTCTTCGTATAAGATAGAGCAGAAGCCAATTGACGTTGGAAGTTGCCATCAACCGTTGCAATGTAGGTTGCTAGATATTGATCAGTCAATTCTTTTGTCTCATGGTGTTTGATTTGGTTAATCAAAATTTGCAAACGAGTAGCTGCTGGAAGTTTTTCCAAGTTTTCTTTGTATGCTTCAAAGATTTGGCTCGCTTTTTGGCTCGCTTGTTCATCATCAGCCGCAATCATATTTGCCACAACAATTTGACGTACCAATTCATCTTCATCTGTTTCACCGTCTTTCGCTTCAAAGCCAAGTCGGTCAAAGTTATCTTCATTCAGCTTAACGAGTAATTTTTTAAAGGCTGCCTCTGTTTCTGTCCCTTCGTCCACAAAAGTCTTCAAACCATTTAGAACAGCCTTCACAGCAGATACTACAAGATAAGATGTTTCATTGGTTAACTTTTCAACCACTGGAATCAAATCTGCAAATGAAACAAAACCAGCTTCCGCCAACAAACGACGTTCTTGCACCACTTGCAACTTACTTGTATTATCCAAGTCCGTAATAGTTGCTAAAATATTATCCAACAATTCCCCTTGATAATCAGTAATGTAATGCGCCGTATTTTCTGTATTGAAACGAAGTGCTCCTTCATTTTGCGCTGCCAGAGCTGCATAATTTGGAATTTCAAGCGTTTCGGTTTCTAAAGTATCTGGAATACCAGTCCAATTACTATTCAATGGTACAACCCATAGACGACCTTTTTCTTCTTTTTCACCAATAAAGAATTGTTTTTGAGAAATTTTGAGAGTGTCATTTTCCACAATCGCTGTCAAAACAGGATAGCCTGGTTGTTCTAGCCACGAATCCATAAAGGCTGCTACGTCACGTCCTGAAGCCGCACCAAGAGCATTCCATAAGTCACGACCAATCGTATTACTGTATTGGTGTTTAGCAAAATAAGCATTCAAACCTTTTGCAAAGGCTTTATCTCCTAACCAACGACGAAGCATGTGCATGAGACGACTTCCTTTAGCGTAAACAATCGCAGGATCAAATAAGGTATTGATTTCGTCTGGATGTTTTACTTCCACATGGACAGATTGAACACCGTCAGTCGCATCCCGTTTTAGAGCCAGAGGAACGCCACTTGTTTGGAAGTCCTCAAAAATGTTCCAAGTCGGCTCAATAGCGTTCACACAGACATATTCCATCATATTGGCAAAACTTTCATTGAGCCAAAGGTCATCCCACCATTTCATTGTAACCAAATTACCAAACCATTGGTGAGCCAATTCGTGAGCAATCACAAGAGCTACTTGCTGACGGCTTGTAACAGTTGAATTTTCATCTACTAAAAGATAAACTTCACGATAAGTGACCAAGCCCCAATTTTCCATAGCTCCTGCAGAAAAGTCTGGCAAAGCTACATGCAGAGATTGAGGAATCGGATATTTTACTCCGTAGTATTCTTCATAAAAATCAATAGAGCGAACTGCAATATCTAAAGCAAATTCCAAATTTGAAACAGGGTGAGCTTTGGTAGAGTACACGCCGACCAAGGTACCATTCTTCGTTTTTGCTGTAACACCCTGTAAATCACCAGCCGCGAACGCCAAAAGATAAGACGACATGCGAGGAGTCGTTGCAAACTTCCAGATGCCAGTTGCTTTTCGATTTTCTACATCAACTTCTGGCATGTTTGAAAGTGCGATTTCTCCTGCTTCTTGGTCAAATTTCAAAGAAAGGTCAAATGTAGCTTTTGCTTCTGGCTCATCTACACTTGGAAAGGCTTCACGTGCAAAATGACTTTCAAATTGAGTAGAAAGAACTTCTTTTTTGACTCCATCAACAGTATAGTAAGAAGGATAAATCCCCGTCATATTATCTGTAATTTTACCTGTATAAGTCAGCGTTACTTCAACAACCCCTGCTTGACCAAGCTCAACGTAAACTGCTTCATTTTCATTATCTACAGAGAAAGGACGAGCTTCGCCAGCTACCTCAACGGACTGGATTGTCAAATCCTTCTGATGAAGAGAAATTTTTTCACCTTTTGCTTCTCCGCTAATGCTGACCTTACCTGTGAACGTTTTTTGCTCCCGATTCAAATCTAAAAAAATATCATAATGTTCTGGAACAAATGTTTCAATAAAATGTGCAACTGCTTGCATGTATGTCTCCTTAATAATATAATCTGTAACTATTGTAACATAATTCACGTGTCCTAACACAATTTCTCTATCGTTTTCCTCATTTTGTGATAAAATAGAAATACGTTACTATTTTAAGGAGAAATCATGTCTGAAATTTTTGATATTACGATTGTTGGCGGGGGGCCTGTGGGTCTTTTTGCTGCTTTTTATGCTCACATGCGTCAAGCAAAAGTGAATTTGATTGATTCGCTACCTCAGCTCGGTGGACAGCCAGCTATTCTCTATCCTGAAAAGAAAATTCTGGATGTTCCTGGTTTTACTAATCTAACAGGTGAGGAATTGATTGAGCGTTTGATTGATCAAGTAAAAACATTTGAAACAAGCATACATCTCAATGAGACTGTATTAGATATTGAAAAAAATGATGAATTATTTACCTTAACAACTAGCAATGGGAAGCACATTTCAAGAGCCATTTTGATTGCTATGGGAGGTGGTGCTTTTAAACCACGCCCGCTGGAGCTAGAAAATGTAGACCAATTTGAAAACATTCACTATCACGTGTCAAATATCAATCAATACGCTGGACAAAACATTGTGGTTCTAGGAGGTGGTGATTCTGCAGTGGATTGGGCACTTGCTTTTGATAAAATCGCTCCGACACATATCATCCATCGTCGAGACACCTTCCGTGCTTTAGAACACAGTGTCAATGAACTAAAAGCTTCTACTGTCACGATTAAAACACCATTTATCCCAAGTCAACTTATAGGTGAAGGAAACAAACTCACTCATCTTGAGATTACTAAAGTGAAAAGCAATGAAACAGAGCTCTTGCCGCTTGATCAGCTTTTTGTCAATTATGGCTTCAAATCATCTGTTGGAAACTTAAAAAAATGGGGAATAGAACTCAATCGCCACAAGATTATCGTCAATAGCAAACAAGAAACTTCTGTCGCAGGTATCTATGCTGCTGGCGATTGCTGTAGCTATGACGGAAAGATTGATTTGATAGCCACAGGACTAGGCGAAGCTCCTACAGCTATCAACAACGCCATGAATTATATCTATCCCGACCAAAAAATACAGCCAAAACATTCGACCAGTCTTTAAAAAGCAAAAAGAAGCTGGGACAAAAGTCCGACCTCAAATATAAAAAGCGAACAAAACTAGTTTTCTGGTAATCAGAATTCTGCTTTGTTCGCTTTTCGCATTTAATTATAGATTTGAAGGGCTTAATAATTAAGATTTTTAAAAATTGAAATCTTTTTGTCCCAAACTCTTTTATATGTGCTTATTTCACACTATCCATTTTTTCTCGGCAAGCCTTTTCGATGAGGTCAAGTTTTTCAACACTTTCCTTTTCATCTTTACCAATTGAATAGATGTATAGTTTGATTTTAGGTTCGGTCCCTGACGGTCTGAGTGCATACCATGAACCATCTTTAAAGTAATATTTCAAACAGTTTTGTTTTGGAAAATCAAGGTAGCCATCTTTAAAGTCAATCACTTTTTCAAGTTCCATTGCTCCAATTGTTGTCAAAGGATGTTCTCTAAATTCTTCCATCATGCGACCAATTCGCTCCTGACCTTCTACACCTTCTAGCTCAAGCGAAACTTGTCTTTCATTATAGAAGCCAAACTCTGCATAAATATCATTTAAAACATCTAACAAAGTCTTACCCTGTTTCTTAAAGTAAGCAGCCATCTCCACGATCATCATAGAAGCACTGACAGCATCTTTATCTCTAACAAATGTTCCATAACAGAAACCGATACTTTCTTCGTAACCGAACACATACGTTTTTTCTTTAGTACGATCATATTCGTTGGCTTTGCCACAAATATTTTTAAATCCAGTCAGGGTTTCTACTGTTTCAATACCATATTTCTTCGCAATCGCTCTAGATAAATCACCTGTAACAATAGATTTCACCATGACAGGATTTTCAGGTAAATTATTGAGAGCAGAACGTTGTGAGAAAATATAATAAGAAAGCAAAGCACCGATCTTATTTCCGTTTAAAAAGACATAATCACCGTTTGCATTTCTTACTTCCAGCGCAACACGATCGCAGTCTGGGTCATTAGCAATCAAAATATCACAATCATTTTCTTTTCCAAGTTTTTCAGAATAGGCAAATGCTTTTGGAAATTCTGGATTGGGATAACCAACTGTTGTAAAATCTGGATCAGGAAATTCTTGTTCCTTTACGACATAGATATTTTCAAATCCTCTTCTTTTCAGAATTTCTCTGACAGGAATATTTCCTGTACCATTCAAAGGCGTATAGCCAACTTTGATAGATTTATCAACATCTTCATTGATTGTTAAATTGAGAACTTCTTGGTAGTAATCTTCTTCAACAGATGCATCAATATAATTTGCAAGACCGCTTTCCAAGGCTTCTTCAAAAGGAATGGACTTAATGTCTTCAAAATTCACAATTTCATCCATATGACCTGCAATTTGTCCTGCAATATCATCTAAAATCTGTGAACCTTCTTCCCAATACGCTTTATAGCCATTGTATTCTTGTGGATTATGGCTAGCCGTTACCATAACTCCTGCTTTACAGTGCAATTTTCTAATTGCATACGAGCACATTGGCGTAGGATGAATCCCATTGTAAATATAGGTTTTGATGCCGTGAGCAGCCATGATAGAGCAGGTCAACTCAGCAAATTCTTTTGATTTATATCTGACATCATAGCTGATTGCAACGCCTCTTTTAATCGCTTCTTCACCATGGTCTTTCAAGGTTTCAGCCAATGCTTGGGCTGCTTTTCCCACCATGTATTTATTCATACGGTTGGTACCAGCACCCAATTTCCCACGAAGACCAGCGGTCCCAAACTCAAGACCCTTGTAGAATCGATCTTCGATTTCAGCTTCATCATCCTGAATAGACAGCAAATCAGCTTTTGTTTCTTCATCGAAGAAATCATTGTTTAGCCATTGTTCATAAACTTCTTTGTAGTTCATATAACGACTCCTTTTAATATATTATTTCTCAATAATTCCATTCTATACTACCTTTTCGTTTTTATCAATCCTTTTCCCAATTTTTCTTTAAAACGCTTGCAGTTTTTTGTTTAAAACAGTTATTTATATGTAAACCTCACAGATTTTATCTCTCTGTGGGTGATTGTTGATTAGGTAAATTTTAATCAATAAATTGAATATCATTCTCATCTAATGCAAGAATATCCTGATAAGCAACATCTAGCTTAGATAATAGATCAACAGACTTAACGTAATGCGCATGTAAAAACAAGACTGCAGGATGAACTTTCTCGAATTCATAGTCTGGTTCCTGCTAAAACTTGATATCATGGTAGCAATTTATTCTAGATAGCCTTTTTTATACCCTTTCTCCTAACTATTTTATATCTTCCTTGACTAGCAGAGCAACACACTCAACGTGTGCTGACGTTATCTTCCTATACTATAAAACGAAATAACTGCACTCAGTACTTCCCAGATATACTTTTAAACGTTATTATGAAACCTAAAATCTCTTAATTTCTCATTCAAAAGCTCAGCCACTTGAATATCGTGAGTATTAATAATTTTAGTACGATTCGCAGTATCTCCACTCAATATAGGTTTACGAAAAATATCCAAATTTTCGTATATTAGGTTTTTAATTATGAGTTTATCAAACTCTTCTTTCTCTTGCACTGATTCAAAAACAAGTATCAACTCAAGAAACCTTCTTTGAGCCGAACATGCCTCCTTGTTGTTTTCGTCAAGAAGAAATTTGTGAATTAGCCATTCTGGACTTCCATCTATAAAATAATTGTAAGAAACATCAATATCTAAGTCCTTGTTGATAGGAAGAATTTCCCATCTAGGCGTTGAAGTCGTATATATGCCTGTGTCCATTACAATTAACTCATCTTCATAAAGAATTGTCTGATGGTATTTGAATTGATACGACATGAAATAGTGCTTACTGTTCATCATATTATGAGCGTAGTACACATCTCTACTTCTATCTTCAGAATCTTTATCCTCTACAAAAACAAATTCTGGAAATTGCTTATAATATCTACCAACAGAATTACTCTCCCATCCATCCTTGTCTTCTATATAATGGAGTAACCTATCAAACGGTGATAAATCAATCCCAAAACGCTTCCTCCATAGATATTCAACTTCTTGTTGACTCGCAACGCTATCAATTGGGGTATTAGTATCCTGCCTTCGTGTATATATTGTCCCGGCTGGAATACATGTTTTACCATCTTTATACTTCTTTTCTAAATAGAAAGGTGTATTGTCGGAATGCTTTATGATTAAAACATCAATTTCTTTTGAATTAAGAGTTAGGGTTTCAATTGTTATAAACGGTACATTTCCACCAGCAAAACTAGCGTTCCTAAGCATATCTACAATCATGGCTTGAGTTTTTCTGCCTTCATCATTGCTGACTCCCTTTATTTCCCCATGATCTGATACTCCAAAAATTAAATAGGAACCATTCCTAGAAGGTATGTTAGAAAGGCATAGAATATCATGGATAAATTTAGCCTTATTTTGATGGTATTTTTCTTTGAAATCCCAATACTCGCCTTCTCTTTTTAGACTAATCAGGTCCATAATAGCAGTCTTGGAAAAACTCATGACTAATTGCTCCTTAGTTTTCTATAAAAGATATGTACATACACAATTTACAAGCTTACAAAATCAACTACTCAGAAGGATTATTTGTCTCAAATCTCATTGACCCTCTGGTTTTTCTACCAGTATAGTAATTACCTTCCAGTCGATTGGGATTATCAATAATTACCGTGCCATAATCTATAGGACATTGTAATTCAGCGCTTGGATTATTTAAATAGGTATAAATTAACTTTGTCAATATTTCTACCCTTCCAAGCCATAAATTTATCAAAATCTTCATTTGAGAATTTTGGTATCAAATCTAGTTTTTATTTATTAATTTGAAAGTTTGCAGTAATGTGTAAGAGTAGTTTCTAAATGATTCACTTGGTATAAGAAAAATGTTTAGTCTCGCAAATGCTAAAGACATATACACTTTAAGTAGCTTCTGATACTCATTGTTTTTTTGTAATTTTTTGTAAAGAGATTCAGTCATTATAATATTTTGAGATGCATCTAACAAAAAAAATTCAATGATTTTTAAAAAGTCACTCTTATCGCTCTTACTATATTCTGCTTCTATATTCTCAATTACAATTTTCATTGAATCCTTTGACTCGTTTGGAATTAAAATACAGAAATATGCTGTCTTTAAACTCTTTTCAGGAATTATTGCATAGATAGACTGAAGGGGATTCTCACTCCTAGTAGGATTGGCTGAGAAAAACATAGTTCCACTTGCAAAAAAGTTAGGAAGGAACCCTAAATCATAATACTTCAATTCAAAATATTGGCAAAAATCAGTATAATTTGGTGATTTCTTTTCAAGAAATATATTATCAAATCTATTTTTTAAAACATCAGAATTATGAAAACTTGCATTTTCGCTTATAATCTTGGACGAGAGTTCCTGTTCAAATAAATACCGACTTTCGTCTTCTTTTGATATTTTTTTAGAGTAATCTCTTTCAATATTTATTTTTCTATTGACGCTTGGATTGTGAACTTCAGATTCCAATTGATAGTCATATATATAAGAACGATAGAGAAACAAACAAAGATAAGTCTCAAGGTCTGTGTTAAAACCTTTTACTTCGATTGCTTTAAATAGGTCAACATCATGTTTTTTACAGAATAAAGGTTGAACACCAGAATGTTTAATATAAGTATCCATTACCAAATCTGAGACACCTTTATCATAGATATTACCTACAATATGTTTTATATTAGTTGCAAAGACCTTATTTCGATCGGCGATTCTTCTCAAAAAAGATTTTGGATAAGTATGAGATTCTATAGCTTTCTCACAACAACCTGGATAATGACATAACGTTCCAGATTTATTTTCTTCATAGTAATCAGTTTCGTTAAGCTTTAGAAATATATTGCTTTTCTGCTTATCTTTGTTCTGAATAAAATCATTCATAAACTTATCGACTGTTCTAAACTCAAAATTCAAAATGATACCTCCATTTAAAATCCATTCATAAAGTTTACCCACTTTTCTAGCTTTCCCTTGTTTTCACGAAGAATCTCTACAGCTCTGAGGAAAGCTTACTGAAGCGTTTCCTTATCAATATGTCGATTAGCACAGCCTTGAACACTTTTCACCTTATACCGGTTGACACACTGCCAGACTAGCCGTCTCCCTCTGCTTGTGGTCCAGTTCTTTCAGCCAAACAGACCTCCACATTATTTACAAAAAACTTCACAGGTGAATGGAGTATGTTCGCATTGGATAATGTAAAAATTGATGTGATTGTCCTGCCGAAACTGATTTCTCCATTCTATCTCAAGCTGAGCTAACTCACACGATTCCTTTTCAATGATGGCTTCATTGTGGCCTTCGATGTAATATTGATTGATCCATTTCGGATTCTATTTTAAGCTTGAGGTTTCATTTTTTCTAGGAAACTCATACACTCAATACGTTCCGACAATATACAGTTATATTATGCCATGGCGTTTTAAAAATCCTAAACTTTCCTATCGTATCATTAATAGTTTTTTGAACATAATCAGAAATCTTATTAAAACATTTCATAGCTAATGGATAACGTTCCAAAACTTACTCGAAAATACCTAAAACACCGTCATCAAAGTAGCTATTTGTAACTACTCGTTGAATGAAAAATTCTGGATGTATTAAAATCGAGAACAGCTCAGGGACGTGGTAACCATCAGTTATATTGACAACACAATCTATAATTTGCTTTCCATGTCTTGAATTGCTATTTCAAGTTCTCGAATCTTGGTTTTTTTTCATCTATCCACTGGTACATATTATTGATGTACTCTTGATTTCTCATGCTACTCATTTTATATTGAAGATCACTGATTTGCCGTTCAAGATTTGAAATCTGTTCTCTTTTGCGGTTGATAGCATCAAACAATTTTCTTCGCCATTCCTGTTGGTTTCGCTCATTATACGAGCGTTTGCCGGACCAAAAGCTATCTTTAGCACTTTGGAATAAATTCCAAAGCTGGTGCTCATTTATCTTTCCAGCGGAGCCTATGTTTCTCCATTCACGATCAAGTTCTTTCATGCGCTCCGTAGTCTGCACAGAATAGTCACTTCTGCTGGCAATATTAGCAGCCTCTTGTACAATCTGGCCTTTTCGGCTAGCATTTTCTTGGAAGAGTCTGTCCCGTTCCTCATAATAAATACGTCTACGATTAAAGAAATCCTGTCGAATTCCATTAAATTCATTCCAAAGACTATCATTATATTCCTTGTCAACACTTCCAACCTCTTTCCACCTATCCATTAATTCATGGAGTTTATCCCCAGTTCGTTTCCAATCTGTTGAAAACTGAGAAACGCTCCTTGCTTCTGAAATCAGTGCTTGTTTCATTTGTCTGTTTTTGACACGTTGTTTATTTAAATCACTGAAGTATTTTGAACGACGATCATAAAATGTTTGTTGAGCAGAATTAAACTCGATCCATAGAATTTCATCATCTTTTCCAGCAGAACCTATGCCTTTCCATCTATCAAAAAGTTTCTTAAACCGTTGACCAGTGGATTTCCAATCGGTTGATGCTGATAAAATTTGAGCTTCCGAAATTATACTCTGCTTGATAACTTTGTTTTTTGAACGATTATTCTCTCGTCGTTCATAGAACCTTTTTTAGCGGCCTGAAAATCTTCCCATAGTTGTTTTTCTTTTGGCGTTCCCCAATTGTAAACCTTTTTCCATTCATTAGATAACTGCTTAAATTTAGGTGCAGCAGTTTTCCATTCACTTGACAATGATAAACTCTTAGCCTGCGAACAGATTTTTTCTTTTGCTATTATATCAGATTCCAAATCAGAGAGGGCATTGCTTCTTCGACCACGACCATATTCTTGCTGACCACCTTCATGAATAGGATGTCTCCATGATAACATCTGGTATATTCCATCTATTTCTATTGCAAGCCAATGACCGTGTCCATCAGAATTACTTTCTGGAGACGTGGGTCTTCCCCTGTTGTCACGAGCACCGTATAAAACTTCTATTAGTTTTGCACCAGATGAATGAGTTCTTTCTCTAACTTTGGCATATTTATCTCCAAAATTCGGAATACTAGTCCACCCCATAATATCACTCCTTAAATTTATCAAAATACAGTGATTCCAGCCCCTGTTTACCCCTTTGAGCCGTTGCTCTAAAAAAAACATTCTAGTATCGGCATAATAATCCTCTTTCTACCTAAACATTATCTAATTACTTAATCTCTGTAAGGAATACTTAAAATCTATTTTAGTTGTGACAAACCTTATTAAATCAAGGTTTATAAGCTATTGATTTGGATAAAACTGTCAGAGGTTGCCAAAAAGGTTGCCATGAATTTCATGAGGTTAGCTCCGCAATTTTATTTAAATAAATATCTACCGCTTGTGTTTGATTTTTAGGGGCAAGCTCGGCATATATGTCCATAGTAGTCTTGATAGACTTATGTCCCATACGAACCTGTAACTCTTTCCAATTCATACCAGCATTTAACATCATAGAAGCGTGTGTATGACGGAATAAGTGAAAACCATAGTCAGGTAGACCAACTTCCTGTAATCGTCTTTTGAGTGTCGCACGTTCATTCCTATCGCACATATAGTTTCCGTAAATAGTTGGGAAAATCAACTTACTTTTTGAAAGACCGTTCTTCTTGAAATAAAGATTCATTTCATCATGGAAGTTTTGAAGTTGCTCAATAATTTGGTACGGAACAGCTATTTTTCTATTGCCCGAATCAGATTTAGGAGTATTTTTACAAACAACCTTTCCTTTTAATCCTAACTTAGGTTTCGCATTTTTCCAAACAAGAGTTTTAGTGACTAATATTTCAGAACTTTCAAAATCAAGGTCATAGATAGTCAAAGCTAATAGCTCATTGATTCTCATTCCTGAAGCAAGTAGACTGTCGCAGATAACTTTAAATCGCCGATTAGCCCTAGTATTAGGTAAAGTATCAACGAAATTTAGCCAGATAGTTAAATCTTCATCATGAAGAACCATAATGCGTTTTTGATTGCTTTTAGGTTTTGGGGGAATTTTGATAGATTGAGCAGGATTATGCTTTAATTCAAAGTGTGTTATTCCAAAATCAAAAATATCACTTAATTTATGGGCAATAGCTCCAAAATCTTTAGCACAGCCTTTTTCAGCTCTTTTTATTCCAGAATCTACAGATTCTTTTGATTTTGTTGCAAGCTCATTAACCCAGTTTTGAATATCAGACGAAGTAACTTTATCAGGCTGATATTGCCCAAATTGGGGGAGGATATAGGTATCTAGATAGTTCCTCACTCGGTTTAGAGTGTTATCTGAGCTGACCCAAGTCTCGTAGTTGGAGAACCACAGTTCAGCTAAATCTGACAAGGTAGCAATGCTAAAAGTTTCTTTCCTTGTTGAACCACTTTCTTCAAAATCAATTTTAGCTTGAATAATTTTACGGTCTAAGGAGCGTAGGGTTTTAGCTGTTACGGTTGTTTTTACAGGTTTTCCAGTCTTTATATCTAAGCCTAGATAGATGCTCTTTGCTGAATAACTAATCTCGCCATTGTCCTTTACTTTCTTGAGGACGGTTTTTCCTTTATGGATAATTTTTTCTATATTCATTGCTGCTCTCTTCAATCAATCGAAGAATTGAAAAAAGCTAAAATAGATAGTATCTCACTTTCTTTTTTGATACTCCTATTTTAGCACATTTCACTTCTAGTTGTGGCTTAAAAACTCTAAAACAGTATCAATATGATAGTAAACGGTTCTAGTACCCTCAATAGGTGGTTCTAAACGTTTAAGACCTCTATTTTCCCATGACTTCAATGTATTTGGAGATATACTCAGTAAATCTAATAACTCTTTTTGAGTATAAATAATACCAGTTCTATTCTTTTCACTATTTAAATGTTTTAGTAGGTCAATAACAGTAAGAAGCATGAGTTCAATTTGCTTTAAATCAAAATTATTGCTAGACATACTATTCTCACTTTCTTTGGTAAATATAATTGAAATATGAGATAATAGCAGTAGGGGTAAGCTACTGCTTATCTCTCGCTAATCCGCAACATCACTTTTAGGCTTCTTGGCGGAATCTTTAGGAGTGATGTTGTTTTTTTGGTAAAAAATTTGAAAGGCATCTTCAAGAAAATCTTCAAAATTAAATTTCTCAAGTTCCCTACTAAATTTATTTAACCATAACCCTACGTCTGGGTTGGGGGTGTAGTTGGTCTCATACTCTTGAATGAGCCTGATGATGAAGTGATTGCGGGCTTGAGTGCCCCAGACTTTTTCAATTTTCGTTAGAAGAGGAAAGAGTCCACTACCCTTCATTAAATATGAAATGGTTGATAAAAGGTCATTGTTACGAGAGTTTAAAGATTCAAGATCTGGGAAGATGCCAGCCCCTTTAAGTAAATCACTAGTGAATTGCAACGGTTGACCAGTCTCTGCATCATGGAAACAATATTTATCAATCATTTTGTTGACAATGAGTTTACTCAAATCTTGAGGGTTATCAATATCAAGAAGTAAGGTTAGTATTTGATTGCTATAAGTTCCTTTGTAAGAAGCTTCCATACGTACCCAAGAATTGCAATACTTAGTTAAGTGCATATAGCGACCTTGATTGTCTAATTGTTCCTGATACTTGTTATAGATACGCAGCAGAGCATTTACATTCTTTTTTTGCTACCGATATACATCGTTTGCGCTTGACCATTTACTTCTTGAGCGCTGATGTTAGAAATATTTTTACGTCCCTTATGATTAGTAATGATATATCGCTTGTTTTTCAGCCCTTGATACAGGTCATTGACAGACATTGAATAATTAAAGTAATCAACAGCAAGGTCAATACGAGAAAGGCGCAAATCATAATAGTCAGTATATAGCAATTGTGCTATATTGTGGATGTCAACTGCTTCACTATAATAGTCTTGATAGGAGGCTTTATAGTGAGACAAAGCCGATGCAGAAAATTTCAGGATAATGCCCATCGTGAAATCCATCTCATGCCATGCAATGGCAAAATAATAGGGCAAATGTTGAAAGGTAAAGCCATTTGTATAGCCTGCTGGCGGGGTTTCCAGTGGAACATAATTTCCAAAGAGAACTGGGAGGGATAGCTTTTCTGCTACTGTTTCAGACAGCGATAAAGCAAATTGATACCAATTATCTGGGTATTCTCCCACAGTATCTTCTGTCGGTTTGATGACAAATGTAGCTTCATCGACACTGGTCATAATGACTGGGTTACGGTCGTTATCTTTTTGAAGATATTTTTCAATTTCATTTCTACAAATCATTTTATCTTCTTTCTATCCGCCTAAAGAGTGAAAGTTAACTGGGCGGTAAATATTGTTTTGGTTAACTATTTATTGTAATGTAGCAAAATTCCTATGCTTTTATTATTCCACAGTTTTAGGAGGTAGTCACCCTAAATAAAATGTTGTAGAATAACGTTGATATAACAACTCTTTAAGGCAATAGAGTATAGTTTCCCTAAAGTGGAATTTGCAAAGCTTTAAAAAACAAGGTCAAATGGAACGGGGGTCTTTACATGTCCCCCGTATAACAGCCAGCTAAAGCTGGCGAGACAGTAAGCCAGCGTTTCCGCCGCAAGGCTACCCCTCGGCAACTGTCTCATCAGAATAGAAATAGCGGTCTGAACGATTAACAGCTTCTCGAATCAGGTTTTCTAAAGGAAGCATGTTATAACTTGGTACAATGATGTGACGACTATCTTGCCCATCTACCTTCATGTATCCTACACCTCGAGGGTTGTTTCTCACAATATTTTCTTTTTCATCTGAGAAGAGCATTGAGACAGTTTCCTTCGAGAGTTTGCCTAGTGCAATCACTGTACCTATCGAATCCCTTGATAGACCAAGTGAACTTTTATGAGCATCTTGCTGCGAAATAATTACATAGATTCTAAAGGAACGTCCTAGCTGAATTAAGCGAGTATAGTCTTTAATTGCCTGCTCACGCTCCTTTTTGTCAAGGCTATTTTGCCACGCATTAAACTCATCAAAACAGATAACAACAAATTCTCGTGATTTATCAATTCCTTTTTGACGATTTTCTAAAATGTTCAAGCCAATTTTTAATATGTCTGATACAGAATCAAAACGCTTAAAAGTTTTGCAGTCATTTAAAAAGGCAAAGTCAGAATCAGCCTTATAGTCCGCAATAAGGAATGGGGATTTTGGGTAACTATGAGCAAAACGAGCTAAGAAAATTTTTGTCGCATAAGTTTTTCCAGAACCACTGGAACCTACCAATAGAGCATGGGGCACACGCTCCACGGGTATATCCCAAAAGAATGGAGCCCCGTAGTCATATAGGCTTGCATCAAGAAAACATTTCATGTATAGTGCCTTTCTAAATGTAGGAAAAAGACATTTGGAGATTAAGGTAATATTGATTGTTATACCGTAAAATTTTTCCAAATTGAGTGTCAAATTGCAGTCTGTGTCCTTTGTCGGACCAGCTTTCATAGGTTGTAGATTCAGCTAGGTATTTGCTAAACTGTGTTAAAAAGACTTGTTGGATATAGCTTTCTTCTTCTTCATCAACAGGCTTCTTAGATAGCATAATAGGAAAACTAACAAGGTAAGAACGATTGTCATTGCTACTTTGCAAAAATCGAATGTAGCGACTATCAAAAAGAAGTTTTTGACCTGAAACAGTGGCGCTTTCTTCAATTACCTGCTCAATATCTGCTGTGATTGCTGGGAGGTTTAACTGAAGCATCTGAGCCTGTCTCTGCTTTTCGATAGTTTCACTAATCCTAAGAGCTAAATAAAGAAATCCAGTAAATAAGATAATTAGCCATGATATAAACGACATATAACAATTCCTTTCTATGGATAAGGGGAAATACTCCCCACTATCCATTAAACAAGTTCAATAAAAGCAGACTTAGCTTTTACTGAGAGTGCAGCACGATTCCCATTGGTATATGCAGTGATAGAAACATTCTCTAGAACAATTTCGACTTTTTCATCAAACAAAGTTGCAAAGTCAGATACATTAACCATATCAGCCTTGATATTTGTTTGATTGAACCGACCGTCTGGAGTTCGTACACCGATAGTTAATTGGGTTTGACCAGTGCTGAGACCAGAAGTAAAATCTTTTACTTCCGATGCGCCGATAAGACGACCTTGTATTGTTGTTTGTGTAGCTTCCACAGGCTACCTCTTTTCTAACCGTTTTATTAAATACATGATAAATTGCAAGAATAAGTGCAACATTTACTCGTACTCATCCACTAGAGCTTCACAAGCAGTTCTGTAAGCTAAACATTTTCGTGGTCGGTGATTGATATCATATAAGGCCTTGTTCAAAGCCTCATCAGAGATAGCGGCTAAATCTGTTTTCTTTGGAAAATATTCTCTTAGTAAGCCATTGGCGTTTTCATTGCTTCCTCTCTGCCAGGATGAATAGGCGTCCGCAAAGAAAAAGGAAATTCCTAAATTCTCTACCAGAGGATAGCAGGCAAACTCTTTTCCCCTATCTGAAGTGAAGGTTTTAAGAGCCTCTTTTGGAAATAGCTTATAAAGTTGTTCGATGGCTGAAAACATGGATTTGGCTGTTCTGTCTGGTATCTTGAAAGCTAAGTAAAAGCGCGTTTTTCGCTCCAGAAAGGTCGCTAAACAGCCCTTGCTTTTGCCTCTGGAAGACACCACAGTATCGAGCTCCCAGTGACCAAAGGTCTCACGATTCCTGACCTCTTTAGGACGTTTGGCAATCGATGTGCCAATCCTAAATCTTCCACGTGTTTCTTTAGGTTGTCGAGTTTTTCCTTTACGACGAAGGACACTCAAATCCAGAGCAATCAAACCAGCATAGAGCCAGTTATAGATTGTTTTAAAAGCTACCATCGGCCTTTGTTCAAGCTGATAGCGGCCACAAATCTGTTCAGGCGACCAGGAGGATTTTAAACCGTCCTCAATTTCCTTTTTCAACGTTGGTGTCAAACGAGACTTCCGACCTTTTTGCTTAGCCCTGTGGTCATACTGTTCCTGTGCTAGGGCTGCGGAGTAACCATTTTGGCATCGTCTTAACTCTCTTGAAATGGTAGACTTATGGACGCCAAGTTTACTTGCAATTTGGCAAGGTTTCAAACCTAATTCCAAGTAGGTTTCTATCTTTATTCGGTCGGTTATGGTAAGATGGAAGTAGCTCATAGTTTTTCCTCGGGATTCTGTTTGTGTGGTTACTTACAGTTTACACCAATGAAACGCTATGAGTTTTTTTGTTGCACTATATTTTACAATTTATCAATAAAAAAAGAGAGGCTTTCACCTCTCAAGTTTTTAACTAATTTGCCAACTCAGACAATGCTTTTCCACATCCACGAAGAATGCCTTGGAAATGTCGCATTTCTTTATTAGCCCACCAATATTTTTTCAGTTCGCTTTGAATATCTTCAAGTCCTGATTCTTTTATCTGTTTACCAGTCAATTCCTCAAACTGTTCATTTTTCAAAAGATTATTTAATCGTTGGGAAGCGTCAAATGCTTCCTCGAATTTATTTGTCTGTAAAAGTTCGCCCAATTCAGAAGAAGTGCCTTTTACTTGTTTAATAAACGTTTTTGTTGTTTCAGCCATTTTTGTTTCTCCTTTTTATTATATTATTTATAGCTTTACTTTTATAACTAACCTACTTCTTTGTAGGTGAACGAATCATCCTCATCTTTTTAACTCTACTTTCTAAAAGATTCCCTTCGTGCTAACAAACGCTTATACAAACGATGTTCCGCACAAAGTTTTAATATAACTTCCCTTTGTTTCTTTTCAGATTGCATTAAAATTCCAAAAATCAATAACCTTCTTTTCAAAGTAACTAACTGTCTTAAATCCCGTTCATAATCTTGTTGTAAAACAAATAAACCTGCAAAAGTATCTTTATCACAAGAAGAACGAGCTTGACGAACCAATTCTTGAATATCCATTTGATAAGTATTCATTGTCCCTTGTTCTATTTCAGGATGATAAAACACTCTATCTGGAATCATCAAAACACAACTTTTTACAATTGGTTCTAAGTCCTCTCTGCTTTCCAAAAATAACTTCAACTGCTTTTCTGCATACATGAAAGACTGCTCCTTACTGAATTTAAAATTTTCTCACCTCGATCGTTTAGTTCTCCTGAATTGATAATCATTCGCAAATTTTCTTCACAAACTAATTTGTCATATTCTTCTACCAAAGCAAGTGAATCAGATACCTGGTGCATTAACCAGCGGATAGTGCGTTCAATGTTATATGCTTCAGGCTGAGTTGATAATTTCAACGGTTCAACTCCGCCAAATAACAATTGCCATTTTTTATCCATAAGATAAGCACCATAATCATTCAAGCCGTCATAAACATTGATTTTACTATTGATTAAAGCTCGTGCAATTTCTGCTAGGTCTACACCTAACAAGTATTCTTCCACCACTCCTTGAGCCTTTCCATGAGATAAACGAATTTCATACCGATTCCAAATTCCAAATACTTCCAAGGACTCTTCTATACTTAGATTTTCTTGTTTCGCTAACTCATATCGTTTTTCATAAAAGTTAAAATACATTTCAGATTGACGACTGCCAAAATAAAGAGAAATACCTTGACGATTTTCCTCAATTTCCTGTTCATCTTCAAAATTTAAAGAACCACCACCAATGTAATTCCATGTCCGCATACTATTGAAATCCAATTCTTTATGATAATACTTTGTAATCATATCTGATAACAAAAATTGTTCTGTTTCCTTTTCATATCCTTGATACAATTCATCAATTGCCAAATCTAAGCGAGTAACACGCATATCTTCTCCGTAAGCTATCTTTAATTCTCGAAAAAAATCAAGCCAAGTAATTCCCTCATTTTCAAAAATGAGTTCCATTTGGCGACAACCTTTCCCAGACAGCTGCATTGTGATTTGATAATTACCTGCTTCAAATTTATCAAAATAATCAAAAATCCAAATATCACCCCGTTTCCACAAGTGGTTATAATTCATCAGCTTAGATTCATACGACTGAAAGTCTTTAAAAGCAACATGCAAAAATTTTTTACAAAAAAATTCTAAGTCTCGTATGCTCATTAACGTAATTCTCACATAGTCCACCATCACACGTAATCGAGACGGATCATGCTCTAAACAACCAAACTTAGACTTTATTTCACGAAACTTATCTAGTGTCAATTCACGACGACCTGTTTCATAGAATTTTAAACTCTGCAAACTAATTCCTGCAGATAAAGCAAATTCTTTTTGAGTTAATTTTCGTTTCTTTCTAAAATCCTTTAAGTACATTGGATTCATGCAAATTTTCTCCTTTTTCTTCATAAAGTTTACAGTTTTCCGCCCAAAAGTTTACAGTATCAAAAACTCGTAAACCCTTGATACACTTGGGATAAGGCGGGTTGTAATTTGTATTTTTTCAAATATTACCCCCCTATTAGAAATCAGGGGTTGAAAATTGAAAATCCCTCTGATGAGAGATAGGATAACCGGTGTATCGGGATAAACGGCTGCCCTACGGTCAGACCTATCCCTACACCTATCCTATCTCTCATCAGAAGGAGCTCAATAGCCCTTCTTCTACTATTCTCCCGTAAAATACTGAGATAATAGCTGTTTCCACGTGCCTGTATAATTCTCTTTCTTTTCAAAAAGACGACTTACCAACTGCAATTCATCATCTGAAAAAATAATATTTCCTTCCTCACGTGTAAACTGATGATAGTCTTCCTCTTCCAGGAGAGCTACCAATTTTGTAACTTGACTAAAAGTTTTTTTCGCTTCTTTAGCCACGTCCATTACACTAAACAATACTACATCTTCCAATGGCATTTCCTCCATTTCTTCTACATCAAATGGCTCTAATTTCTCTTGAACAATAGATTGACCTTCCGTCGCCTTCTTCGCAAACTCTAACAAATCATCACTCATCAGCAAATCTGCTTGTAATTGTGTATTCTCCATTGGATCAAATTGATTTTCATGACGTTCAATTTTCACAAACTCATCATAAAATGAAAAACCTTTTGTCAACAATGGTGAATAAAATTCTCGTGCTACTTCTCCAAAAACAGCTGCATAGCCTCGCCCATAGACACGACGACCAGAAACGTATTTCACATACTTAAATTCCTTATTACGATTTTCAGCACCAAATAAAGAATCATAACCATACTCATCCAATCGACCTACAGAAATCCGAAAGTTAATATTTGCTTGTAATTTTGAACCTAAATCATCACGAGATGGCTTTTGCATAGCTATAATCCCAAAACATCCAGCTTGGCGTCCTAACAACAGAAATTGACCAATTGCATCATCTACTAAATTCCTTTGTTTAAAATCCAGCATAGACATTAAAGCATTGTACTCATCACAAACAAAAAAGTATGGCTCTAACCCATACTCATAATATTTCTTCAAATCCTTATGTCCCAAACGTTGCATTTCACTACGCATAAAATCGTATCTAGCCATCATTATAACAACAGCATTTTGAAAACGCTGAACAATATCCTGAATTTCAAAAACAACACGACCTTGAAAAGCAGGCATATCCGCCATCGTGACAAAATCTGCACGTTTTGGATCACAAATATCTACTACACCAATCTTTGCCAAGCAATCAATCAACAAACGTAGTAAAACAGTCTTACCTCCACCAGCACCACCTGCAACAAGTAAATGAGGATCATCAATAAAATCCCAATAAAGATTTTTCATTAAGCGAACCCCTTTTTCCTTATCCCAAATAACTTCTGGTATTGAAATCCGATTCAAATAAGCAGAATAAGCCAATTTATAAGTTTTAAACTTTGGTTCATCTAACGTTTCCATGAAATCCATAAAAAACGTATCTTCTAGTTCTCCACCCATTTTTTTAAATTTTTCCTGAAACTTATTTCCAGCCATTTTAAATGAGATAGATAAGTCATATTTACCTTGTTGCATATAAACAGGCGGAAATTTAATAGACTTCTGCTTACTCCCCTGCTTTGTCTTTTCATAAACATAACCATGTTCAAATGAATAAAAAGACAATTTACCCAATCGTTCCATTTTCTTAAAAAATGGTGTGACTTCTTGCAAAAACCAAGTTAAATAAATTGAGAAAAAAACAGATAATAAAAAGAAACCTACTGTTAAACCAATTTGAACATAATCAAGAGCTTGATAATCTTTTATATGTAAATACATATAAAATAATACAACCACAAAAAAAGGAGAAAAAAAGAAACCAAATAAAATATAATTCATACCCGTGGTGCTAGTTAAGTTCAAAATAGCTCAAATTATAAGTCAATAGGATTTGTTCAATCCTCAGTTGTAGTCCAGCTACTCCTCTGGCAAAGGTGTGTTCCATATCAAAGAGAGCACATAACTCAGAAAAGCGCGTTTCAATGGTTCTCCTCATAACTAGTAATCTCCAGTTGTTATGCTGGCTCGCGCTTCCCATATTCTGACGTAAGGGCGTCCATAAATGATACCCTCTCTGTTTCAACCGATCTTTAAGAGCCTGACTGAGATACCCTAAATCTGCTAAAATCACAGATTGTTGGCAGCCTTCCAATAAATCCTCCACCACTTTGATATCATGAACAGAAGCTGACGTGACAATATAGTTCAGAATATAACCAGATAAGGTAACGAGCATGTGAACTTTAAAACTATAGAACCATAAGTGTTTTGACGCATTGTAGCCAATGTCTACCAATCCTTCGAAAATACTTGCTCTATGGTTACGAACAGACTGACAAAGTGGTAGGGGAAAACTGTCTACGATGGCAATCGTATTGGGGGAGATTTGGTCATTCATCGCCTGACGAATGAGTTGTAGCAACCAAATCAACTGCCTTGAACGACGATTGAAGCGACTTCTTTCCAGCAGTCGGCCACAGGGAAATAGTTGGCAGATTCGGTGAAAATGACGTTGGGATTTGATTCCTAGTTCAGCTTGCAAGAGCAGTAAGACTAATAGAGATTCATCCGAAACTTTTGACAGGCTGACATTATGACGATGTTTCAATGAATCAGGGCAATAATCCCGATAAAGCTGATGACAAATTTTTGATAATTGCTTCATATTCCATTGTAAATGATGGGATTTAGCGGTATACTGTAAGTGGCTCATTTGGACTAACCTCCTGTATGTTTCGTCACTTACAGTATAGTCCTTTTGGGCTTTTTATGGTGTTTTGAGGTTAACTAGCACCACGGGTTAGTTCTATTTTATCATAATCTAGCCTTCTCTGTGATTTGTTAGCGGATACAATTATTTTTATAGGAGAATTTTTGTTAAATGAATTCCAGATAAAAAGGAGAAGAACGATGTCGTTCTCTCCTACTAAATTTCTTTCAAATAAAATATTATTGATGACGATTTGCCCAAGCAACATCCAAATCTAACACTTCTTGTGTTGTGTATTGTTGACGATAAGGATTGTAGACTTTGTTAGTTGTTGCAACATTGGTTGCTTGCACATTTGGTACATCGTATTGTGTCAAATTATACTGTTGAATCAAATTATTCAACTTAACATTATAGCTTGTATCCGTTGCATAGACACCTGTTAAAGCAGCAGTCGCATTCATATAGCTGGTCGTATTACTCTTCCAAGCAGAAGTGTAGCGGCTATGTTTTAAAATCGCCACATAGTCTTGTAAAGATTCAACATAACTTGGATAGGATCTAAATTCTGCATTGACATTATAAGTATTTCCTTGCCCATCATCTTCTAGTGTAGCCATTGTTGCTGATTGCCCAGCATACTGTCCTTTGATGCCAAATAAATTATGATGAGGAGCGGCTGATAAAGCAGAACGTCCAGAATTGCTTTCCAGAATGGCTTGTGCAATCATAACCGAAGCATACAAATCATTCTCTTGTCCTAATTGACGAGCCGTTTCACCAATTTGTGAAATGAACACCTCTGTTTGAGTTAACGGACGTTGGTAAGTCTCATCATTGGCACTAGCTGGGTGAACTTGCTTGGACAAAACTGCACTAACCAATAAAGCGGCGACCGCCAAAGCTAGAACTGTTAAAATTCTTTTTTTCAATTTTTTCTTTCTCATAGCTTATTCTCCAGTATAATATATTTTGATTATAACATAAAATTCCCAGCCCTTAGTTACAATTTGGTGACAGATTCATTATAAAAAACCGAGAAAATGATTCTCAGTCTTTCTTCAACTCTAAATTTTTTCCAAAATCGCATCCCAAGCTGCTTCTAAACCATCTTTATTGACAGATGAAAAAACAATAAAATCATCATCTTTATCAAAATCTAACTTTTTCTTAATGACTGATTCGTGCTTGTTCCATTTGCCGCGTGGAATTTTATCAGCTTTCGTGGCTACGACAATGACTGGTATTTCATAATATTTGAGAAATTCGTACATTTGTACATCGTCTGCACTTGGCTCATGCCGAAAATCCACTAGACTGACAACTGCTCTGAGATTTTCCCTGCTCGTAAGATATTCCTCGATCATCTTGCCCCACTTCGCTCGTTCTGTCTTAGAAACTTTAGCATAGCCATATCCTGGGACATCCACAAAACGAAGTTTGTCATCAATATTGAAGAAATTCAGCAATTGCGTTTTTCCTGGCTTGCCAGAAGTTCGAGCTAGATTTTTTCGATTTAACAATGTATTGATAAAGGAAGATTTACCAACATTTGATCGTCCAGCAAGGGCAATTTCAGGAATCTCATCTTGCGGATAATGAGATTTATTTGCTGCACTTAGCAAAATTTCTGCATTGTGTGTGTTAATTTCCATTGCACACCTCTTTATGCTGTTTCTAAAATCGGCTTATCCGTTCCGTCAACTGCTTCCTTGGTAATCCGCACTAACTTCACATTTTCTTGACTTGGAACTTCAAACATGACATCCATCATAGTTTCCTCGATAATCGACCGCAATCCACGCGCACCTGTCTTGCGTTCAATGGCCTTGTTAGCAATTTCCTGAAGAGCATCATCATCAAACTCTAGTTTAACATCATCATAAGAAAGGAGAGTCTGATATTGCTTCACTAAAGCATTCTTTGGTTCGCGCAGGATTCGCACCAAATCATCAACTGTCAAAGGCTCAAGCGCTGCAAACACAGGCAAACGACCAATCAATTCCGGAATCAAGCCAAATTTTTGAATATCTTCAGAGATGATTTCTTGCATATAAGAACCAGTTTCATCAATGGCTTTATTATTTTGACCAAAACCGATAATTTTTTCGCCTAGACGTTGTTTAACAATTTCTTCGATACCGTCGAAAGCTCCTCCAACGATAAAGAGGATATTTTTCGTATCTACTTGAATCATTTCTTGTTGAGGGTGCTTGCGGCCGCCTTGCGGAGGTACGCTGGCAACAGTTCCTTCAATGATTTTTAGAAGCGCTTGCTGAACGCCTTCACCAGACACATCGCGAGTAATAGAGACATTTTCGCTTTTCTTCGCAATTTTGTCAATCTCATCTACATAGATGATACCACGTTCTGCACGCTCAATATTGAAATCTGCTGCTTGCAAGAGTTTCAAGAGAATATTTTCAACATCTTCTCCGACATACCCAGCTTCTGTCAAAGCTGTCGCGTCTGCAATCGCAAAAGGAACATTCAGACTTTTCGCCAAGGTTTGAGCGAGAAAGGTCTTGCCAGAACCAGTTGGTCCAATCATGAGGATATTGGATTTCTGCAATTCGACATCTTCCTCATCTTCACGATTATCATGAAAATTGATGCGTTTATAGTGATTGTAAACAGCAACGGCCAATGCTCGCTTAGCACGGTCTTGTCCAATCACATAATGATTCAAAATATTGAGTAGTTCTTGCGGTTTTGGTACTTCTGACAAGTCTGCCAGCACTTCTTCTGCTAATTCTTCTCTAATAATTTCTTGTGCTAATTCCACACATTCATTACAAATAAAGGCATTATTTCCTGCGATAATTTTTTGAACTTCTTCTTGGCTTTTACCACAAAAAGAACAATAAACCATCATTTCGTTCGTACGATTTGTAGGCATTTTTCACTCCAATTCTATTCGTTGTTTATTCTTTTTCTTATTTAAATAAGGTCATATAAAAAGCATGAATACTATTCACCAAATTTGTAAAAGCATTCAGCCAAAAGAGCACTGACAATCCATACCGTTTTTTACGAAAAGCTTGCGTTGCCGCCATAACACAAACGGCACACAAAAGAGCCGTAAAAAATCCGAAAATACTACGTTCCATTACGACTCCCTTCTCTGAAAGGTTGTGACAGTAAAGTCATACTCATTCTTTTCATCTTTGGCATGAAACTGATGAGACAGCTCCTGAAATTTCGTCATATCAAATTCTTTTGGGAAATAAGTATCACCTTGTAAACGAGCATGAATACGGGTAATAACTAATTCATCTATTAAGGGTTCGAATGCAGAAAAGATCTGACCGCCACCGATAATATAAAGAGTTCTTTCTTGATTCTTATACCATTTCATGACAGAATCAACATCATAAAACACCAGAACTTGCTCATTCTCTGCTTGATATGATTTGTCTCTCGTCAAAATAATTGTCGTGCGATTGGGCAATACTCTGCGGTTCATCCCATCAAATGTCACTCGCCCCATTAAAATAGCCTGCCCAGTTGTCATTTCTTTAAAATGCTTGAGGTCAGCTGGTAAATGCCAAGGCAATGTGTTGTTTCGCCCAATCAAGCCATTCTCATCTTGCGCCCAAATAGCTACAATTTTCTTTGTCATTTCCTCATCCTTTGAATTGATATTTCTATTTTATCAAATTTCACAAAAAAAGGCTGACTTTAACTATCAAATCAAAGCGCCAATTTATATTGCACAAGAAATCCGTTCTTTTATGATGTCTTGTGAAAATAGTTAGATACAGCCCTTTATTTTTTAGATTTTGAAAATCTGAAAACCACTTCATTCTCAAATGGCTAAATCAAATTTCAACTGTGGCTTAACAGGGATATAATCAACTAATTCAAAATTTTCTGCTTTAATGTCAAAAAAGTTGGTTCCGTCTGGGACATTCAATACTAATCGTGGCAGGCAATCCGTCGGTTCACGTCGAAGTAATTCTTCAGCTTGTTCAAATTGATTATCATAAATATGCAAGTTGTTGACAAAATAAAAGAATTTACCAACTTTCCAGCCAAAATGCTTGGCAATCATCATTTGCAATGCTACATACTGCATGGCATTGATGTGATGAGCTACCAGCATATCATTTGAGCGTTGTGTCAGAGTTGCATCCAGATAAATGTCACCGTCTACACGGCGTACGTCAAACATGGTCTGAAAAGCACAAGGCAATAGACCTTCTGTTTCCTCAAATGCTTCGTAATCCCAAAGCGAGATAATATTTCGTCGATTCCAAGGATTGATTTCTAGCTGTTTCAAGATTTTATTGATAATATCATGTTTCTTAACAACAGCGCCATAGCGTAAGCCAATCGTGCGAGTATCTCCCACTTCCCAATCATTCCAATAATGAACATTGTACTTTTCTTCTAAAATATCTAAGCTATTGGATTGGTCTTGGTAAATCCAGAGCACCTCTTTGATTGCTGACTTGATAGCAATTGGGCGAAGCGTTGTAATAGGAAATTCTCCCTTGCTCAAGTCGTATTCAGTAAAAGAACCGGTGATATACTTAGAGTTAGCCACTTTACCGTTTTTATAACGAGGGCGAGCATTTTCAGAAAAAACACCTTCAGTCAAGATTTTTCGAATATTTTCTTTAAAAATAGTATCTGCTTTTGTCATGATTTCCCTTTTCTAATATTGCTTTTTCTAGTATAACACAAAACAAAAATCTCCTACAAGTCAAAACTTTGCAGGAGAACATTCTTCAATATCGAATTTTCTGAGCTCCATAAATCGAATGCTGACGATGTAGAGAAAACGCCACCGCACACACTATGAAAAAATAGGGGAAATTAGTAAAACCAAACACCTCACAACCAATCAGAATCGGTCCCAAGAAAGTAGAGGTCGCACTTCCGAAAACTGCAGCATAGCCTAGCGCCGCAACCAAGCTAACTGGAAGACCAAATAAACCTGCCAGTAGAACGCCTAGACTTGCCCCAATTGCAAAAAGCGGTGTTACTTCTCCACCTTGAAAACCTGCTGATAAAGTCAAAACTGTTAGAAGTAATTTGAAGAACCAATCATATAAATAAATAGATTGTCCAGCAAAACTAGCCGTAATTAAATTTGTTCCAAGCCCTGAGTATCGACCTTTATCCAACAATAAAAAGACAATACTTAAGACAATTCCCATCACCACGATTCGTTTGTAGGGATTTGGAAAAATAATTGCTGCTTTCTTTTTGCTCCATGAGAGAGCATAAGCAAATACATTGCCGCAAAGTCCAAATAGAACTCCAAGAAACACTAATTTAATAAGGAGCGTTGCTGACAATGCCAGATGAACAGAAATTGGCTGTACAAACTTCTCAAGCCCTAACGCATGCGATGTCCAAGCAGCAACGAGAGAGGCTATCATGGCAGGATACAAAGCAGTCAGCTGCAAGTTTCCTACAACCAAGACTTCCATCGCAAACAAAACTGCAGCCAGTGGCGTTTGAAATAGCCCAGCAAAACCAGCAGCCATTCCTGTAACTAAAAATACTTTTGAAGTATTAGGAATAGAAAAGTTCTTGCAAAACCAGTGTGAGACTGTGGCACCCAATTGTACTGCTACTCCTTCTCGACCGGCCGATCCACCAAAAAGATGCGTCAACCAAGTCGTCACTATAACAAGAGGGATTAAGCGCTTGGGAATGTGATTTTCTACACCATGCCCAACTTCAAAAATCAAGGTCATTCCTTTGCTACTTTTCCCACCATATTTCTGATAGAGAAATACATTCACTAATCCTGCAAAAGCTAAAAAAGAAATCAAATAAAGGGAATGCAAAGTGCGGACTTCACTTAAAAATATAAGCGTTCGCCCAAATATCGTATCAATAGTTCCAATTACTAGCCCCATAAGAATGGACAATACCGTAATAGCTATCACTTGATTTCCGATATTGACCCACTTTAACCTATGAATTTTTTTCATTTTATCATTCCTATATTAGATATGCCGCTCTTGATAAGCACGTGAATGTTTTAAAAGATCTGAAAAAGTCTGCACAAGGGTGTCTTCATACTGTTTTTCCTGCACACTATTTGCAACTTTCTCTAAAATAATATGCTCACGCTGAGTATCCAATACTGCTTTCCCGGTCTGACGTTTGTAGAGAGCTACCTGGCTCACTAACGCCATTCTTTTTTCTAACAAGGTAATCAAGTCTACATCTATTTGATCAATTTCTTTTCTAATTTCTGCTAAATCCATAGCTGCCTCCTAATTACTTTCTATCTTATCAAAATCTTTTACAATATGCTAGTGGTCATCCTATCTCTACCATCTAGCTCAAGCACTTTTTCATATACCTTATCATTCCATTTTACCAGTCCATCGTTTTGATAATCTAAATAATGAATCCTGTTTTTTAAATAATTTGGAATAATACCTTCAAATTCCTTTTTATTTTGACTTGCAATAATGCAGACACAAAGACTGAGATCTAACAATACCTCATCTTTCACTTTTGCTGCATGATAACCATCAAATACATAGCCCTTTTGATTCACAATAGTTTCATACCGGAAATGAAAACTAACACCAGGTATGAAAGCTTCTTCCAGATCGACTTCCGTGGGATTTCTTTCTAGCAATCGTTCCATTGCTAACCTATAACCAGATGTCGTATTAGACCACTCAAACATGACATAGTCAAAATAATCCGCTGGATCACCTGCTGCATTTCGTTTATCGTTCACAAGCTGTTTGCCAGCCAAACCAAAAGCCTTCGTGGTAGACAATAATTTCCCACTTTTCAAAATCTCCTTAGCAGTTTCCACAGTGCAAGTATGACTGAGATAATCTGACATCACACATTCACCATATACATTAAAGGTTCTAGCTTCTTTTCTGTCACGCGGGGTAAACGGATATATTACTTTACTATTATCCAGATACTGACAGACTAGGCTTTGTAGAACAGGATTTTCACACTCTATTTGAGTCTTCCTATTGTACTTTTTTTCATACGCCACGAACTTGGCAATTTTTTCCAATTCCCAGCTGTTAATCTCAGGATAATCTACTAAGGCAAAATTGTAAGTGCCATTCCATTGAAGACTAAAATCATTTTTACAAATTTTTACTTTCATACATATAATACCTTTTTCATCATTTTTCAGATTTATGCTTATTCTATTAATTATACACCTATCAGTCATAAATGGTTCTATAATTATAGATAATGATAGAAGTTTTGACTAGCTTCAAACAATTTTATTTTTCAACAAAAAAGCCTGAAGAAAATAACTAAAAAGTGTTTCTTCAGACACAATCTGCTTTTTGTGTATTAGGATAATGATTTTCTACGTGAGAAAACAGACATAAATCCAAAAAGCAAAAAGCTCGCCAATAGATAGCCGATAAAGATTTTAAGTGACCACTGTAAAACATAAGGCCAACCATATTTTGGAATATTTAAAAAAAAGTAAGCAAAAGGACTGTCCTTAGCACCTGGAATAGGCCACTTGATAAGCAAGCCATTAAACAGAGCAAAAACCATGTAAAGTAAGGGAACACTCGTCCAAGCAATAGGGTCATACCATCGATATTGTAAACGTTTATCAAAAAGCAAGGTATCTGCTAAAAACCACAATGGGACAATGTAATGGCATAGAAAATTTTCCAAGCGATAAAAATCAGTTGCTAAAGGAGCAAGCATAAAATGATAAATGACACAAGTAATCATGATACACATGGTCACACCACCCTTTATCCGAAAGAGTGATTGCGTTTGCCAATGATTTTCAGAACGCGCCATTAAGTATAATAAATATGCTGTGAAAGCTGTTACGATAATGTTAGACAAAACAGTATAATACATGAGCATGCCAAAACCACCATGCTTTGTAATTTCAAGATAAACTCCCACAAACCCTAAGAGAAAGAGCACCATACGGCTATAAAAAATTACATTTCGCTTCATTTTGACCTCAGATTTTCTTAACAAATTCTGACTTAAGTTTCATCGCACCAAAACCATCAATCTTGCAATCAATATTATGGTCACCTTCTACAATCCGAATATTTTTAACACGCGTCCCTTGTTTTAAATCTTTTGGAGCACCCTTTACTTTTAAATCCTTAATTAGAGTAACAGTATCGCCATCCACAAGTTGATTGCCATTTGCATCAATCGCTTTGATACCATCATCATCTTCTTCATTGACTTCAGCCGGATTCCACTCATAAGCACACTCAGGGCAAACGAATAGTAACCCATCTTCGTAAACATATTCTGACTGGCATTTTGGACAATTTGGTAATTGATTCATCTTCTCTCCTTGCTAATACTTAGAATTTATGACGCCTTCCCATTTTACTATAAAATAAAAAATTTGACAAATGAGAGAAATTGACTAATTTTTAAAAGAAATATGATGGTTTAAATAATCTATCATTACTTTTTCTTTTGTAAATTTTACCTTTTGATACTTCATTAAGGCACTATTCTTTTGATTTTCTACCAAGTAAAATAAATGAATCTCTAAAAAACGTTGCAAAGCAAAACGATAACAAAGCTCTGGATTAATATCCCTAATATAATTTGAAAAAAATAAGTTAGCCAATTCAGGAAATGATGAAACATCAGTTTTCAAAGATAATCCCCATAAAAATGTTCCAATATCTTCCTCTGGAAGGGAATAACGTGCATCACCAAAGTCTAGAATAGTTAATTTACCCTTGTGAAAAAGAATATTGTCAGCGTGCAAATCGTTATGAATAAAAAGGGCAGGCTGTGCTTGTTTCGCTTTCTCCAAAATACTTGTGTTTATTTGAAACAATTCCCAATAATTTTTATAATTTGAAATATCCTTTTCTAATTCCTTTTCGTAAGAGAATAACCTGATATGCAAACTAGAAACCAAATCATCATAGACTGGAATTCTCTGATATTCTATACAACTTTCCTTTGAGAAATCATGAAAATGGACGATCTTTTGGGCTATCTGAGGAATTATATTCTTCTCAAAGGAAATGGTTTTTCCTTTTAAATAGACAGATTGCATCACATATAGAATACCTTTATTAACATTTAATGAGAAGATCCACTCTCCGTCCTGAAAAGGAAGGTAAGCAAAATCATTTAGTTCTTCCTCATACAACGCATTTACAAATTGAATTTCTCTTTTCAAATAAGATTTTGCCTCATAAAAAAGTGGGGAAGTCTGGGGAAGATAAAGAATACGCACGACAACTCGTTCATTCATTACATAATTTAAATTTTCAGTCCCGCCTGATAATGGACGTAATGATATATCTTCACCATATAAATCTCGAAGTAAGTTTTTAATTAATATTTCATTTTGAAATGGTTGAAAAAACATTTCCCACTCCTCCAAACTTTCACACTAAAGTATACCACAAAGTTCTATGGTTCAGTTTCCTCGAGTTCCTGAGTACGCTTATAAAACACAGCAACGGCTTTGATAATTTTGCCTCTGAAAACATCCGCTTCATGGCTAGCCACCTCTACCATCTCAAACGAATCTGATATAACCTTTTCTATTAAATTCAAGCCCTTTGCATCTAGATAATGAATAGGATTTGCCGTATAAAAACTATCAACATCAATCAATAGAACCAACAACTCTACCTGCACCATGAATGCAATCTGCGTGCTCAATGTATCATCATTATTACTAACTTTTAACTCAACAAGAAAAACCATATCATTTTCATTGATGAGGGGAACATCTCTCCGATTGAACAAGATAAAGATTAATTACTTGGGTATGCATTTTTATAGCGTCACTTATCCATAAAATCATTTTTATTCTCTACCAAGCCTGATATACTGCGTTATTACACCAAAATTTTAAGCAAAATAAAAAGAAATGAAATACGATTCCTTTATGTTTCACTTCTTTCCTTTTCGCAATTGTTCTAGCGTTTCTTGGAAAACGATCGGCACTTCTGCTGTAAATTCCATGACTTCTCCTGTCTTAGGATGAGTAAATCCAAGCGTTCTGGCATGTAAAAATTGACCGTGCCCTTTTAGCGTTTTACGTGGTCCATATACTTCATCACCTGCCACTGGGTGACCAATATAAGCCATGTGCACACGAATTTGATGTGTACGACCTGTTTCCAGTTGCAACTCCACCAGCGTATAATTGCCAAAACGTTCTAAAACATGGAAACGTGTAACAGCTGGCTTTCCTTTTGCCGTTACAGCTTGTTTTTTTCTATCTTTTTCACTGCGTCCAATCGGTGCTTCAATAACGCCTCTGTCATTCGGTAGATTACCATGCACAATAGCCCAATACTTCCGCAGGGATTTTTTATCTTTTAATTCCTCAGCAAGCTTGATATGCGCATCATCGTTCTTGGCAATCATCAACAATCCTGATGTATCTTTGTCAATCCGATGGACAATTCCGGGGCGCAAAACACCATTGATACCGGACAAATCCTTGATGTGGTACATCAGCGCATTGACCAGTGTTCCACTCGTATGCCCCGCACTTGGATGCACCACCATACCTTGAGCCTTGTTCACCACTGCGACATCTTCATCCTGATAAACAATATCTAGTGGCAGATTTTCTGCAACATACTCCAGCGCTTCTGGTTCGGACAATTCATAAGTAATCACATCACCTGCCTTGACAGCATACTTTGCTTTCTTGACTTGCCCGTTGACTAAGATTTGCCCATTTTTGATTTGTTCATTGGCATGGCTGCGGGATAATGGTGTCAAATCAGCAACCGCCTTGTCCAACCGTACACCACCAATCTCTACTTTAACTTGCATTGCCCTCTTCCTTTAACATCATCACTATCAGTACAAGCACACCAATCGTCAGATAACTATCCGCAACATTAAAAATTGCAAAATTGATAAAATCAAGCTGAAACATATCCACAACAAAACCTTGGCGCATGCGGTCAATAAAATTTCCAATTCCACCTGCAATAATCAAGCTCAAAGCAGATAGCAGCCAGACAGAACCTTTGATGTGCTTGCTCAAATACCAAATAGCAGCTCCAATCACCACTAAAGTAATCACCGCAAACAACCATTGCTGGTTCTCCAGAATTGAAAATGCCGCTCCTGTATTTCGCAAATAAGTCAAACTCAAAATCTTTGGAATGAAAGGCTTCACTCCGCCTAATTGAATGTTTTTGACAATTTCAAACTTGACCCATTGATCCAGCGCAATCAAAGCCACAATCACAATCGGCACGATCACTTTTCGTTTCATTTTTTACCTCTTTTTGCAAAATATTCTTCCATAACAGCAACAAAAGCTGCACCGACTGGTGAAAGCTCTACTTCTTCGCGTTTGACATAAACCATACGGTTTTCCAAATTGTCTTTTAACCGAATTACCGTAATGCCGTTTACACTATTGCTATCCAAAAATCCAGAGCCTGTCGCATAAGCATCTGTCCGCTCTAAAATACCATTTAAAGTGGCACGGTCCGTCACATTAAACATCTGCGAACTAGCACTAGTGTCCACGAAATTCTCTGAATAATAGAGATATTCGTCCTTTTCCTGTGTAAAACGAACCGTCGGCAAATCTGCCAAATCGTCCATAACCAGCTCATCTTTTTCAGCTAAAGGGTGATCTGCTCGCAGATAGATATGTGTCTGAAAAGGAATCAAATCTACCACTTCCAGCCCCAATTTATCCATCCGCTGCATCATTCCCTTGGTATTTTGGTTATTCAGATAGATAATGCCAATCTCGCTGTGTCCTTGTGCGACTTCGTTTAAAATCTGCACCGTTGTAGATTCAAAAATTCGGAAATTCTTATTTTTTGGATAGCGTTTGGCAAATTCCGTTATCAGAGGCGGCAAGAAATCATAGTGCTGGCTGGCAATGGAAAATTCTGCTTTTTCTTCCTCTGGATTGGCATACTGATTTTGAAAGACATCAAATCCTTTAACCAATTCTTGAGCTTTTTCGTAAAATTCCATCCCTCGACGTGTCAGAAATGTACCGCTACTCGTTCTGCGAAATACTTTAAAACCCAGTTCTTTTTCTAATTCTCGAACCGCAATGGACAAACTAGGCTGGCTGACATACATTTTCTCAGCGGCTTCACGAAAGGTGCCACTATTGGCAATGGCTACAACATAGCGCAGTTGTTGAATATTCATCCTTTTATCCTTTTTATCCTCTTTCAAGTGTTTTATCATTATACCATAAATCAAGGCATAACTAAACCGTCATACACCCATGAAATCCAGTCGTCGCTTCTTTCATATCTTCCTAATAAAGCAGATAAAACAAGTTGTTTTTGGCTGCTGCAAGTGACATTCAACTTCTTTCACTCATGTAGCGGCTTATCTCATCAGCTGTCAATTTTCGCACTTCTGTATTTGGATACTCTTTGTATTCATGAACGGTAAAAACAGGTGCCAGCAATGGGCATGTTTTATCCTTATTCTTTTTTAAAAATACTTGTAAATCTTCTTTTGCTACAAATATTTTATAAGACAGCCTTCCCTTGCTATTTTTTATTTCATAAATACCGCATGGCTTTTTCATCGTATAATCAGCGGTTCGCAAGTATAGCTTTGCGATTTCTAATGATTTAAACGGAAAATGCCACCTTTGCAATCCTCTCTTTGGGTCTTTTTCAATGCAGATACACCGCCCACATGTTCCGCAAATATACTGCCTGTGGTGTTGCAAACAATCCAAAGGATTCAGTAAAGTCGTTCTTCTACTTTCCCTAGAATAACATTCTTGACACATGTTTCCCTCCTGTTACTGACCGACATAGACGGCTTCTGTCATGGTGAACATCCAAGTTTGACACAAACCATTCACATCATACCTCCCTCATTATATCATAAAGAAAGAGCGAGAACTTTGACAAAGAGGTCTATTCAAGATATAATGTAAAAAAATAAACAGAGGACAAGGACATGGCAAATTCAAAGCTTATTACGCGGCTGAAACGCTCTGAAGGACAATTGCGTGGCATTCAAAAAATGATAGAAGAAGAGCGCGACTGTGCGGACATTATCACTCAATTAACCGCTGTGCGCTCTAGTGTCGAGCGGGTCATTGAGTTGATGATTACCGAAAATCTCACTGAATGTCTCAACCATCCTTTAGACGATCCCGAAGCTCAAAAAGAGCGACTAGAAAAAGCCGTCCAATACCTTATCAAGCGAAAATAACCTCAGCAGGCGACGAAAACTGCTGAGGTTTGTTTATTTACGGTACACAATATAAGGGATGATTCCAACTATCACTTTTTTAGAAAAATAGAACTGTACAATGGGCAAAAGTAGTTCTTAAAGGAGTGTGTCCGCCCGGCGGACGAAATGAACTACTTTCAGGGCAAGCCGTCAGCCCGGCGGACAGAGCAAACTTGTTTCTAGGCAAGCCGTCCGCTCGGCGGATGAAGTGAACTTGTTTCTGGGCAAGCCGTCAGTCCGGCGGACAGAGCAAACTTGTTTCTAGGCTAGCTGTCAGCCCGACGGATGAAGTGAACTGCTTTTAGGACAGACTAGTGACCCGATCGACGGAGTGAACTGCTTTTAGGACAGATTATCGACCCGGTCGACGAGGTGAACTGCTTTTAGGACAGATTATCGACCCGGTCGACGAGGTGAACTGCTTTTAGGACAGACTAGCGACCCGGTCGACGGAGTGGACTGCTTTTGGGACAGACTAGCGACCCAGTCGACGGAGTGAACTGCTTTTGGGACAGACTAGCGACCCAGTCGACGGAGTGAACTGCTTTTGGGACAGACTAGCGACCCAGTCGACGGAGTGAACTACTTTTAGGACAAGCGGTCGAACCCGGTCAACGAGGTGAACTGCTTTTAGGACAGACTAGTGACCCGATCGACGGAATGGACTGCTTTTGGGGGCAGGTTGCCAACCATTGAAAGAAAAGTCCTCCTCAATATGGTATAATAAGAGTAATAAAACAAATCAAAGGAGGCAAGTAAAATGGACTTATACGCAAAAGTAGAAGAAACCTTGAACAAGTTAAACATTCCATTTGAAATCGTGGAACACGAACCGGCACTTACGACCGAGCAGGCAGACAGCTTTATCGAAGGCATTGAAGGCGTCCGCACCAAAACGATGTTTCTCACTAACAAGAAGAAAACCGCCTACTACTTGCTCATCATGGACGACAAAAAGCGCTTGGACATGGACTTATTTAAAGAACTGGTAAAAGCTAATAGAATTCGCATGGCATCCGCTGACAGTTTATTTGAAAAAATGATGTTGCCAGCAGGTGTTGTTTCTCCATTTGGATTGTTAAACAATGCCGATAAAGACATTCAAGTTTATTTTGACAAAGAAATCATGTCGGAAAAACGAATGAGTTTTCACCCCAATACCAATGAAAAAACACTCTTTTTAGACACAACGGACTTACTCAAATTCCTAGAAGCCATTGGCTACGAAGCTCATATTGTTGAATTGTAATACGAATAAACCCGATTAAGACAGCACTTAATCGGATTTTCTTTTATTTTACTCCACCTCTCCGGGCCAGATATTCATGCCCCCAGCCACATTGGTTACATCAAATCCTTGCGCACTTAAAAACTGACACGCAGCCGCAGAACGTGCGCCAGATTGGCAGATGACATAGTATTTCTCCTGCTGGCTGAGTAGTTTGTAGCCTGCCTCCAAACTACTCAAAGGCAGGTTTTGTGCCGTCGGAACGTGCCCTGACACGAACTCATAAACTTCTCGCACATCAATAATGGACAGCTTTTCTGCTTGGTATTTCTTATAAAATTCAGACATAGTGATATTAGTTTCCATATTCTACCCCCTCTGGTTTTACCATTTTGTACAAGGCAAAGGCGCCGTCTAGATTTTGAACAGAAAATCCTGCTTGTTTGAGAATGCGCTCGGCAATATAGCTACGAAGTCCACTATGACAGCTCACGATATAATCCTGCGACTTGTCTAACTCTCCTAAACGCTCACGCAATTCATTTAAAGGAATGTGAACCGTATCCACTTTCAAACGACCTTGTTGAAGCTCACTGGCCGTCCGCACATCTAGGAACTTCTTACCAGCAGCTAGTTCATCTTCCAATTCATACCACTGGATATTGTCGCTCAAACCTTCTACTAAGTTTAAGGCTGCATATCCCAGCATATTGACCGGATCTTTAGCAGAGCCAAACGGTGGCGCATAGGTAAATTCCAACTCTGGCAAGTCAAAAATGGTTAGATTACCTTTGATAGCCGTTGCCAAAATATCAATCCGCTTATCAACGCCTTTTTTCCCAACACCTTGTGCACCATAAATTTTGCCACTTGTTGGCTCAAAGAGGAGTTTCAAGGTCACATCAGTCGCACCCGGATAGTAGCCAGCATGATCCTTACCACTGACATGAATAACTTGATAAGGCAGGCCATTCATACGAAGAATGCGCTCGCTCAACCCTGTCGAAGCTGCCGTCATGTCAAATGCCCGAACGATAGCTGTACCAATGCTACCTTTATTCTTGCGAGCTACCCCAGCAATCACGTCCGCCACTTGGCGACCTTGACGATTGGCAGGCGAAGCCAATGAAATCAGCGCGTCTTCTCCTGTAATCTCTTGCTTAACCACAATCGCATCACCGACTGCATAAATATCAGGTTGACTGGTTTCATAACGCTCATTGACTAAGATACCGCCACGCATTCCCAGTTCAATACCTGCCGCCTGTGCCAAAGCATTCTCCGGTTGCACCCCGACAGATAAAATGGTCACATCAGAAACAATTTTTTGCCCATTCTCCAGTACAATGACCTTTCCCTTGTCCTCAAACCGCGTAGCAGACTGAGAAGTCATTACTTGAATACCGTTTTTCAACAATTCAGCTTGAACAAAAGCAGCCATTTCTTTATCCAGCGGCGGCAAAACATGCGGTGCTTTCTCAACAATCGTCACCTTCAAACCGCGCTTCCGAAGATTTTCTGCCATTTCAAGCCCAATGAATCCAGCCCCAATCACCACAGCTTCTTTTGGCTCTTTCTCCAAAGCCAACATAATCTCATCTAGGTCAGGAACATTACGTAAAGTATAGGTATTTTCAGCTGTTTCCAAACCGTCAATCGGAGGCACAAAAGGCTTTGCTCCCGGAGACAAAATCAGCCTGTCGTAACTCTCTGTAAACTCTTTTCCGTCATGCCGAACCGTCACTGTATGTTGATCTGGCGAGATAGCCGTCACTTCATGAAAAGGACGAACATCTAGATGAAAGCGTGCCTTTAAACTCTCAGGCGTTTGCACTAACAAATCTTCCCGATTAGCAATTTCTCCAGAAACATAGTAAGGCAGACCACAGTTCGCAAAGGAAACGAATGGTCCCTTTTCAAAAATAATAATCTCAGCGTCTTCCATTAGCCTTCTTAAACGCGTCGCTGCAGACATTCCACCTGCAACTCCACCAACAATGATAATTTTCATTCAACTTCCTCCTTTATAGCTTTTAAACAATTTTTCCAGTCCAAGCACTCATACCGCCTTGAATATGGACAACATCGTAGCCTTTTTTCTTTAACTTTTTTGCTGCCGCTTTGAGTGACAAATGACATATATTGTCTCATTTGTTTTCTATACACACCTCGTGATTTCATTGTGCAGAGCATTCTTTTCGTTCTTTATATGACCATTCCAATCTTCAAAGGGCATTCGTACATCTACTAATTGAATCTTCTCTTTTTATTTTTTATCTAATTCTCTTGTAAATAAGTGAAACATAAGCACCTCCATTTATACCCTTGTGGGGTATATTAAACCATGAAGCTTTATTTTTGTCAAGAATGTTGTTTCTAGAAAGTTCTGAATTAATTTGTAACAAAAAATCCCTGCCTTTTGGCAAGGAATTCAGTTTTATTTCGCAATTGGGTAAACAGAAACTTGTTTTTTATCGCGACCTTTGCGTTCAAAGCGTACAACGCCTTCAACTTTTGCAAACAAAGTGTCATCTCCACCGCGTCCAACGTTGACACCTGGATAGATGTGAGTACCGCGTTGACGGTAAAGAATAGATCCACCAGTTACAGTTTGTCCGTCAGCTGCTTTAGCTCCAAGACGTTTTGCTTGTGAATCACGTCCGTTAGATGTAGAACCTCCACCTTTTTTATGAGCAAAAAGTTGCAGGTTCGCAAGATTCATTTTCAACATAATGTTTTTCCTCCGTGTTAGTTTTCTGTGATAACTCTTGTCTGGACGAACTCAGCTGAGTCCTCCGATAAGTTTGCCATACCCAAGAAGAATGATTCAAAGAAAAGTTGAGTCATTTCTCTTTGGTGAGATGGAATATCTGTAGGAATCTCTACCCGTAAGAATCCACCTTCTTCTTCGTTTAATTCTAAGATTGGTTCATAGCCTGCGAATTTTTCAATCGAATTGATGAAATTTATGGCAAGCGTAGAAACCGACGCACACACGACATCAAAGCCGTATTCGCCACTTTCGGCGTGTCCAATAATTTCTGCACTCCTCAGCTCACCATCCTCGGCTCGTTCAAAGACTGCTTGTATCATGTGCTCTCCTTAAAAATTAAGCGTTGATTGCATTGATGACAACCTTAGTATATGGTTGACGGTGACCTTGTTTACGATGGCTACCTTTTTTAGGTTTGTACTTGTAAGTAACGACTTTCTTTTGTTTTCCTTGTTTTTCAACAGTTCCAACAACAGTAGCTCCAGAAACAAGCGGAGTTCCGACAACAGTGTTCTCACCACCAACAAGAACAACTTCGTCAAATGTTACATCTTGACCAGCTTCAACGTCTAATTTTTCAACGTAAATTGCTTGACCAACTTCAACTTTAACTTGTTTGCCGCCAGTTTTAATGATTGCGTATGTGCTCATTATGCACCTCCTATGAATTTTACGGGTTTCCCCTAATTTTGTGAAGACTCGCCTAGCATCGTGGGACGAACCACTTATGACGACGTTCGAGCGGTTGCACAGGCTGTGCATAGTCAACTCTATAAGTATAGCATTTCTGATAGCCCTTGGCAAGTATTTTTTATCAAAAGACTAACTCAGTAGCTTTTAGTAATTTTTAATAATTTCCCAGAATAACTTCCAATCTCAAAATCCGTTCTTATTACAACAATCCCTCAATCATTTCATCCACCTCGTCTGTTTCTGCTTCTGGTGTGATTTCAGTCATGATGATACCAGCAACAGCACGTTCCACTAAAGCATCCACATCCATACGCGCTTCGTATTGCTCTGCATTTTTTATCTTTGGATTGGTTTTCGGACGGTCTGGGGCAAAAATGGTACAACAGTCTTCAAAGGGCTGAATTGAGATATTAAAGGTATCAATCTTTTCAGCAATGTCTATGATTTCCAGCTTATCCATGGTCACAACTGGGCGAATAATGGGAGTGTTAGTGACAGCATTAATCGCTTGCATACTCTCTAGCGTTTGGCTAGCAACTTGACCAAGACTTTCTCCGTTGATGATAACGAGCCCACCGCGTTCTTCACGAATCCGATCCGTGATCCGCATCATAAAACGACGAGTTAAGGTCATCAGATAAGCTTCTGGTGCTTTCGCTTTGATTTCTTCTTGAATTTCCGTAAATGGCACTTCAATAAATTGGATATTACCACCAAATTTGGTTAACTTGCGTGTCAAGTTCTGCGCCTTTTTAAGAGCACCTGGACTTGTATAAGGCGGGCTCGCAAAGTGAACCGCTTCAATATCCACTCCACGTTTAAGGGCTAGATAGCCCGCAACCGGGGAGTCAATTCCGCCTGACAGCATCAACATCCCTTTTCCAGATGTCCCAACAGGAAGCCCACCTGCTCCACGGATTGTTTCATAAGACAGATAAGCTGCTTCCTCACGTATTTCCACTTGTAGGATAATATCCGGCGCTTTCATCTTGACTTGAACATGTGGGATGGCATCAAACACGGCATTTCCAAGAGTTTGATTCAGCTCACGGCTATCCAATTCAAAATTGTGGTCGCTACGTTTGCTGGCAATCTTGAAAGTCATCCCCTCTTTATAAATTTCTTTCATAATTGTCTGCACCGCTTCAACCAAAGCAGGAACTGATTTTTCAATCTTATAAGACGGAGAGAAATTTTGAATCCCAAAAATTTGTTTAAGCGATTCTGCAACAGGTTGATAGTCCGTTCCGTGAAGATAGACATGTGCACGATCTCGGTCTGCTTTCACATGCACATCTGGGTAAACAGAGAGGACTGCTTGCATATTGCGTTTCAATTTGTTAATAAAACGCATGCGATTTTTTCCTTTGGTTGAAAGCTCGCCGTAACGAACCATAATTTCTGAATATTGCATTGTTTACCTTACTTTTCTAGTTTTTTCATAAATGAGTTTAAACGTTGTCAGAAATTGCTCAATCTGACTCATGTCATTATCTGCATCCAGACTAATTCGCACAGCCGTTTGAGCTAAGGATTTGTCAACACCCATGGCTATCAAAGTTCCAGCTGGTTTGCCAGCTTTAGAGGAACAAGCACTCGTAGTAGAGATATAAATGTCATACTCTTCAAAAGCATGAACTACCACTTCACCTCGTACGCCTTTAATTCCGAAAGTCAAAATATGGGGCGCAAACTCTTCTATTCCTGAAAAAATCGTCACATCAGGATACTTAGCTAGCTCTTCTAGGATAATCTCTTTCATTTTTGCGGTTCGTGTGGTGAAAGTTTTCAGATTTCCCATAGACAAGCGCAAGGCTTTTGCAGTTGCTGCAATACCCGCCAAATTTTCAGTCGTAGAACGCTTGTCTGATTCTTGACCGCCACCATTCAACAGCGGACTGATTTTCTTACCAGACTTGATATAGACAAAACCAACACCCCGTAAGCCATGAAACTTATGGCTGGAAAATGTCGCAAAGTCCACGCGCTCAGTTAAATAATCTTCCGTCAGGATCTTAGCTACAGCTTGCACTGCATCTACATGAAAAGAAATAGTAGGCTTGTCCGCTAAGAGTTCTGAAATAGCCTTAATCGGCTGAACAGAGCCGATTTCATTGTTGACCGCCATGACTGAAATTAAAGTCGTATCCGGTCGGATAAGGGTAGCTAATTTTTCAACATCTACAAAACCTTTGTTATCGACAGGTGCAAAATCCACTTCAAAACCTTGCTGCGTCAGCCAGAGAGCGGATTCTTTCACTGCTGGATGTTCAATAGCAGATACAATGATATGCTTGCCATAGCGCGCTTTTTCAAAAGCCACACCCTTGATAACCCAATTATCGCCTTCCGTCCCTCCAGACGTAAAGAAAATCTCTTGAGAGGATTTACCGAGAATCTCCGCAATTTGCCTGCGAGATGCATCTAACAAGCGGGTCGCCTGATTGCCCAAACTGTGGAGACTAGAAGGATTTCCCCAAATTTTAGAAGCAACTTCTGTATAGGTAGCCAAAGCCTCTGGGTAAGGCTTGGTTGTTGCTGAATTGTCTAAATAAATCATCTTAAACCTCTCCATTTCAATACTCCTATTGTAACACGAAAAAGAAATGGGGACAACAGCAAAACTTGAAATGAAAAGGCTCTCCAAGTTTTGGCTTGGAGAGCCGTAAAGGTTAATCATAAAATTCATGCAAGAGAGCAGATAGTTCCTGTTGTTGTTCGATGAGACTTTGACCGATTGTCGTTGATTTTATCAAAGTTCGCTCACGGACATGCTCAATCACTTTCTTCAAGGATGAGAGATCCACAGCCTTCTCAATCATTTTTTGCACATTTTGAAAAGGTTGGTGTGTGACAATTTGAAAACCATATGAATTATTGAGCAAGGAATAACCAGCAATACCCGTTTTCTTTTGATAGGCTTCACACAACCCACCGTCAATGACAAATAGCATGCCTTCTCCTCGGATTGGAGATTCGCCTTTCAATGTTTTTACAGGTGTATGCCCATTTACAATCCTAGAATCTTCAGAAAAGAGACCGAATTCTTCCAAAATCAACTTGCAAATCTTAGCAGAATTCCGATAGGAGAAATAGGGATTTTCCTTTTCAACGTGCGTTTCCTTGTCCTCAATAAAATAACGCTCTAAGGTGGTCATCTTGTCCTTGCCAAACAAGGGAGATAGTTTTCCATTCCAACAGTACCAGATAAGATCCGTTGAGAAATCGTTCTGAATTTCTGGATTTTTAGAACTTTTCCGAATATGGTATTCAAAAAAGTCGAGCAATTCTTTACCAGCATAGCGGATTTGATTGATTTGCAAAGGTTGAAAGTCTCCTGATGTCTCTAGAGGGATACAGCCATGAAACAGGAGATGGTTGTTATAAATCTTATACATGGAACCCTTGTTCATCAAAAAAGAAATCTGGTTCTTGAGCTGAATAGAATGCTGGAATGAATCCAGCAAAGTAGCAACCACTTCTTCTTCTTCATCCGTTAATTCCTCTGGCTTTTGGGGATTAATCGTTTGAAAACAAGTATTAGCTAAGAAATGCTTCTTCTCTTCTATCATGACACTCTCTTCCCAGTAATCAATCTTATCCAGAGTAAGGTGTTGAGACATATTAAATTCTGGTCGTCTTTTGATGAGCTGATTTTCCAATTTAAACTGGATAATCGCTAAAGCTTGGTGAATCTTCTCCAACTGAAGAATTTCCTCAGGAGAATAATCGTCACTTCTTTTTCCTAACTTAGGTTTGAATTTTGCATTTTCCGAATAAGTCTTTTCAGCAAAGAGGACGAGTGGTCTTAGATTAAGACCATAAGCTCGCTCAATATCGTAAAGATACCCGTACCTAGCAGCTATTCGTAAGAGAATGAGTAAACATTCTTTTGAGCCGAAGAAAGCCCCCATCCAGATAATGTCGTGGTTGCCCCACTGAATATCAACAGAATGATAAGCCATGAGTTCATTCATTACTTTATCCGCTGCTGCTCCGCGATCAAAAATATCACCAACTATGTGAAGATGATCAATGATTAATTGCCGAATGACCGTTGATAATGTCGAAATAAACTGACTTGCTTCACCTAAATCAATCAAATAGTTCTGAATCGTTTCAAAATAAATATTGCTATCCGGCAGATTTCTATCAGTGTAAAGCAATTCCTCAATAATGTAAGCATATTGTGGCGGCAAGGCTTTCCTTACTTTAGAGCGTGTGTATTTGGCTGCTACAAAAGCTAGCAAAGTCAACAGATTTTGAATGATTTCTCCATACCAACTTTTATCTTTCAAAGGATAAAGGAACCCATCGCTCAAAACTTCCTGAGGATACGCAATTAGTAAGGTCAGCTTGTCTTTTTCCTCTTTTGATAATTTCTCTCCAAAGCAGTCGTTGATTTTTTCGTTCAGATTCCCCGCACAGGTCCTTAGGATATAGTCAAAAGCCTCAAACTCACCATGAATATCACTAAGGTACAACTCGGTTCCTTTCGGCAAGTTTAAAATAGCTTCCAGATTGATTAACTCTGTGATGACCTTTTGCTTGGAATCAAACTCTTTTAATAAAATTCGTTTGTATTGCTCCATTCGTTCACCTCGTTTAAATACAGCACCTTAGGGCTTTAATTCTTATTTTGAAGTCAGAGATTTTAAATGTCCTTCAATGATGCAAGCCGTTTCTTCAATAGATTTATCTGTCATATTGATAACATGTGCTTGATATTTTTGAAATACTTTTTTAGAATAGTCCAATTCTTCATAAATTTTTTCAATATCTGTATAGCTTGTAGTTTGTGTCAAACCAAGCGCATCCAAGCGATTACTTCTCACTTTTGCCAATTTATCTGGGTCACACACCAAGCCAATCATTCTTCTTCTATCTACTTTATCCAAGATTTGCGGTAGCGGAACCTCTGGAATCAAGGGAAGATTGGACACTTTGTAACCTTTATTGGCTAAATAGATACTGAGCGGAGTCTTGGAAGTTCGAGAAACTCCTAGAATCACAAGATCTGACTCCAAAAATCCTTGCGGGTTCTTGCCATCATCATATTTAACAGCAAATTCAATAGCTGAAATTTTATTGAAATATTCCGTGTCCAAACGGTGCAGAACTCCCGGAACTTCAATCGGTTGCGTGCCTGTTTTTTCTTTGATGATTTCAAAAAATGGATTCATCAAATCCAGATAAGACAAATGATTGACTCTGCTAAATTCCCTCGCAGTTGCTGCCAAATGACTGTCTACTAAGGTACTAATCACAACTGCGTCATCTTTGATAGCGTCCTGCAAAATATCCAACAATTCAGACTCCTTATTTATAAAAGGAAACCGATAGCTATTATTAAAAATCAAATCTGGGTATTGAGCCATAACGGCTGACAGTAATTTTTGGGATGTTCCTCCCAAAGAATCAGAAATGGCGTAAATGGTAATCTCTTGTTTCATGAAAACTCCTTTTTTATCTATTCACTTCTGCATTTCTAGCTTCTTGGATAATAAAGTCCAACAAGGCTGATTTAGTAATTGTTCCGATAATATGACCTTCATTTTGCTCCTCCACAACAGGCAAGGAATCAATGGCAAAATCCTGCAAAAGTGCCGCAGCTTCAAGGATATTCAAATCTTTATGGCAGGTTTTTATATGCGGCATTCTGGTCATGCAAACAGCTACCGGTGTCACATCAATATTGGCATTGAGCGCCGCTCTTAACAAATCCTTTCGCGACAAAATACCTAGTAGCTGCTTTTTTTCATCTATCACATAGAGAACATCTGCATCATACATAAATAAAGTAATAATGGCATCTTGAATAAACGAATCGTGCGCCACCAATACTGGTGATGTCATGACATCTTCAACTTTCTTCTGAAAAGTATCAAAGAAAAAGAGCATTTCCAAATCCGAACCAGCATAAGTGTAGCCAACTTTCGGACTTGCTTTTAAAATCCCCACTAAGGTTAGAAAGGATAAATCTGAGCGCAAAGTTGCCCTAGACACATCTAGCAGTTCTGAGATTTTTTCACCGCTAACCGGTTGATCTTTCTTTACAATTTCAACGATCTCTTTTTGTCGTTTTGTTAATTTCAAATTTTACTCCTTTTCCAATATCAATTTCAAATCATTATTATGTGTCATATTATAACAAATAAAACTTGTTTGTCAACGATTTATGATTGGTTTTTTCAGTTGACAAACATATATGACGTATATTACAATGTATTTGTCTTTTATTATGACACATATTTAATAAATTGGAGGCAAAAATGGATAAATGGATTTATTCTTTTGAAGAAGGACGCGCTGAAGACAAGGCGCTACTAGGTGGTAAGGGTGCCAATTTGGCAGAAATGACCCATTTGGGACTACCTGTACCTGAGGGATTTACGATTACAACTCAAAGTTGTCTGCGTTATTTAGAAACTCCTTCCTTTTTTGAATCTATTTTAAAAGAGGAAATTTTGAAAGCGATTACTAAACTAGAAACCAAAACGAATAAATTTTTCATGGGGAATGAACCCTCACTACTACTGGTTTCTGTCCGTAGCGGAGCTAAAATTTCTATGCCTGGTATGATGGACACGATTCTCAATCTTGGGCTAAATGACTTGCGTGTTCAAACTTTAGCAGATGCGACAAATGCCAATTTCGCTTACAATTGTTATCGGCGTTTATTGCAGATGTTTGCTGATGTCGTTTACAGCATTCCCAAAGAAGAATTCGACCAATGTTTAGAAAAAACCGAAAAACAATTGAATAAGAAGGTCAATGACTTTTCAAAAGAAGAACACCAATCACTTATTCAACAATATAAAGAAGTCTATCAGGAGCACTATCAAAATTTCCCGCAAAGCCCCAAAGAGCAACTCTACGCTGCTATCAAGGCTGTGTTCAAATCATGGAACAATCCACGCGCTAAAGTTTACCGCGAATTGAACCAAATTCCCCACGACTTAGGAACGGCTGTCAACGTGCAGAGTATGGTTTTTGGAAACAGCGATCAGAATAGTGGAACGGGTGTCGTTTTCACAAGAAATCCTGCCACTGGTGAGCATCACTTATTTGGTGAATTTCTGATTAATGCTCAAGGAGAAGATGTCGTAGCTGGTATTCGGACTCCAGAGCCCATTGACGCTCTTAAACGAATCTTACCGCAAGCCTATGAGGATTTCTGCAACTACGCCAAGATTCTTGAAAAACACTACAAAGATATGCAGGATATTGAATTTACCATTGAAAAAGAAAAGCTTTATATTCTGCAAACGCGAAACGGAAAACGGACGGCTAAAGCAAGTTTAAAAATTGCTTTGGATTTAGTAGATGAAAAAATGATTTCAAAGCAAGAAGCTCTCCTACGAGTCAGTCCTTCTACCATTGACCAACTGATTCACCCTGTTTTTGAAGAAAAAGCTTTAACATCAGCTCATCACTTAACTCAGGGACTTCCTGCTAGTCCAGGTGCCGCAACAGGAGAAATTGTCTTTACTGCCGAGCGCGCCAAAGAATTTCATGCACTTGGAAAGAAAGTGATTTTGGTTCGCCAAGAAACTTCTCCCGAAGACATTGAAGGAATGGTAGTTAGTCAAGCAATCGTGACCAGTCACGGTGGCATGACTTCTCATGCAGCTGTTGTAGCTCGTGGCATGGGCACTTGTTGTGTCGCAGGATGCGGAGAATTATCTATCAATGAAGACGGAAAAACACTTGTATGCGGTAAGGTAACCTTAAAAGAGGGAGACATCCTTTCTGTAGACGGCACTTCCGGCAAACTCTACATTGGAAGCATTCCAACCACTATGATTGATAATAATGACGAATTACAGATGTTCCTTTCTTGGGCAGATGAAATTGCACAGCTAACCGTTCGAGCGAATGCTGAAACCATTCAAGATTTGAAAACAGCTGTTCAATTTGGTGCCAAGGGAATTGGTCTGGCTCGTACAGAGCACATGTTCTTTGGTGAGGAACGGATTTTAGAAATGCGCAGATTGATTTTATCAACGAATGAAATCGAAACTAAGTCTGCTTTAATGACACTTTTAGCTTTCCAAGAAGAAGATTTCTATCAGATGTATCAAACCATTCAAGATAAACCGATGATTGTCCGTTTACTAGATCCGCCTATGCACGAATTTTTGCCAAAAACACAACAGGAAATTGAGCAATTAGCCGGGAAATTGCAAGTACCTCTTGATACACTAACGCGGAAAATCACTTCTCTACAAGAAACGAATCCAATGCTGGGACATCGTGGTTGCCGCTTGGGAATTACACAGCCTGAAATTTATAAAATGCAGGTAGAAGCCGTTTTTAATAGCGCTATAAGACTAGCAAAAGAAGGCATGGTCATTAAACCAGAAATCATGATTCCTTTAATCGCAGAAAAGGCGGAGTTGGTTTCAATCAAAACATCTCTTTGTCAGCATATTGATAACATTTTCAAAAAACATCACATGCAGCCATTCCCTTATGAAATCGGTACAATGATTGAACTGCCACGCGCTTGTTTCATCGCAGATCAATTAGCCGAGGAAGCAGACTTCTTTAGTTTTGGTACCAATGACTTGACACAAATGACCTATGGTTTTTCTCGTGATGATATTGGAAAATTTATCCAGCATTACAAAGAGGAAGAAATCATGTCATTCGATCCATTCCAAACCATTGACCGAGCTGGAGTGGGCGAGCTCATGAAAATAGCTATTTCTAAAGCTCGTCAAGTGAAGCCAGAACTTCCAATCGGCATTTGCGGTGAAGTCGGAGGAGATCCAGCTTCTATTCCTTTCTTCCAAGAGATTGGCATTACTTATGTTTCTTGCTCACCTTATCGCGTTCCTGCTGCACGATTAGCTGTTGCGCAAGCACATCTTTCCTAGTTCCTTCCTTATAAGTGAATCAGCTCTTTCTATCTGCTAACAGGACAGACAAGGATGGAGCTGATTTTTTGTAAAAGGTAATTTTTTTCAATCAATTTTCAATCGCTTTACATTAAATTTTCAACATTTTGAATTTTTTTAAGACAATTTTAAATAAAGAGGGTATAATGGAGATGAGAAAGGAGATTAGCAACTCACAATGGAAAATTATTCTCGAAAAAACAAAACTTCAAATACAAAAGAAGAAAAAACGCCTACTCGTCATCATATCAAAAAAGGACTTTCTGCTTTTCAGAAGACCCTTGCTACGATTGGGAGTATTCTTGGGATTATCACTGCAACAATTACAATCTTGACTTTCATGAACAATAATAAATCTGATACCAAGACAAAAAGTAGCCAGACGACACAAACAACTATTATCAAAGAAATTCAGAAAGAAACAACAACAGACGGGGCTAAGTCTAGCGACACAACAGCTGCAAGTCAAGGCGAGACAGAAACGAGTAGCGCTAGTTCTGACACCACGCAGTCTAGTAATACATCAAGCGATACTAGCTCTAGTCAGACAAGCAGCACAACGACTGACAACGACACAAATACAACTACTTCAAGCTCTAGCAATTAAAAAAGCGGAAGCGAGACAACCAATCAGACCAAGGTCTAGGAGTTGCTCAACTTCCGTTATTTTTTATATTTAATTTTATACTCTCAATGAAAATCAAAAAGTCTGAATAAGATTCACTGCGTGAATCCTGTCCTACAACTCTAACTGGCTTCCAGAAGGTTTTTGATGGAAACCTCAGTTTCTTTATCCGCAGACTTTAACAGTCCGGTGGCTAACAAGGCTCGAAACAATTTTCACGGAACATTATTTCCGATACATTTTCACTTGAAGATACAAGTCATTATAAATTCCTAGCCACTTAGCACCGAGTTGTTGATAAACTTCTAAGTGCTTCAGAGTTTCCTCATCTGGGTAAAAGGCTTTGTCTTCTTGGATTTCTTTTGGCAGCATCGCCTTAGCAGGCATGTTAGGCGTTGAGTAGCCAACATACAAAGCATTTTTATAGGCATTTTCAGGTCTTAACATAAAGTTAATAAATTGATAAGCAGCTTTTTTATTTTTGACGGTTTTTGGAATAACGATATTGTCAAACCAAATATTGCTGGCTTCTGTTGGGACAACATAGCGAAGCTTGTCATTCTTTTCCAACATTTGCCGTGCTTCACCTGAAAAACTAACGCCAATCGCCGCATTGTTTTGAATCATATAGCCTTTCATTTCGTCTGCTACAATTGCTTTGATATTCGGTGTCAACGTATAAAGCTTATCAACTGCTTCTTGTAATTGCTTAGTATTTTTGGAATTTAGGCTATAACCTAAAGCATTTAACCCAACACCCATTACCTCGCGCGCTCCATCAATCATCATGATAGAGTTTTTATATTCAGGTCGCCACAAATCACTCCAATGCTTAGGAACTGTTTTGACTAATTCTGTGTTGTAGACAATCCCAAGCGTTCCCCAAAAGTAAGGAATAGAGTATTGATTTTTAGGATCAAATGATTGATTTAAAAACCGTTTTCCGATATTTTCCAACCCTTTAATTTTTGAATGATCCAACTTTTCTAGTAAGTATTCCGACATCATTTTAGAAATCATATATTCACTGGGAATGGCAATATCGTAGGTTGTCCCGCCTTGCTTAATCTTGGTGTACATGGATTCGTTAGAATCAAAGGTTTCATATTGGACTTGGATACCGGTTTCTTTGGTGAACTTCGTCAGTAACTCTGGATCAATATAGTCTCCCCAATTGTAGATAACCAGTTTGTCACCAGAGCCGCTTTTTGTCCGACTTTCAATGTGATAACTCATTCCCCAGAGAACAAGGATAATGGCAACAATGCCCATTAAAAATGAATAGAGCTTTTTCATACCGCATCCTCCTTCTCACGAGAAATAAAGTAATAGCCAATCACTAAAAGAATACTAAACAGAAATACCAAAGCAGAAAGAGCATTGATTTCTAGCGAAATTCCTTGCCGAGCCCGCGAGTAAATTTCAACAGACAAGGTTGAGAAGCCATTTCCTGTCACAAAGAAAGTCACTGCAAAATCATCCAAGGAATAGGTAAAAGCCATAAAATACCCTGCAATAATGGCTGGTGTCAAATAGGGCAACATGATTTCTTTTAACATCTGAACTTGGCTTGCCCCTAAATCATAGGCTGCCTTAATCATGTCATCATTCATCTCTTTTAGCCGTGGCAATATCATCAAGACGACGATAGGAATTGAAAAGGCAATATGACTCGCCAAAACGGATAGAAAACCTAATTGAAATTTGATAGTTGTAAAAAGAATTAAGAAACTTGCCCCAATCATGACATCTGGCGCCACCATGAGGATATTATTAACCGATAAAAAGGCATCTTGGTATTTCTTTTTAGCTTGATAAATATAAATGGCACCAAACGTTCCGATTGCTGTTGCAATCAAAGAAGATAGAAATGCTAAGAAAAAGGTCTGCGCTAAAATGAGCATCAAGCGAGTATCACTGAACATATTTTGAAAATGCGTCAGACTAAAGCCTGTGAACTTGTTCATATCGTCACCAGCATTAAAGGCATAGCCAATCAAATAAAAAATCGGCAAATAAAGAATTAAGAAGATGACTGTTAAATAAATACTAGCAGTTTTTTTCATCGTTCTCTCCTTTCTTTTGTTGCCCACATGATGATAAGCATGGCTACAATCAAGACAACACCAATGGTTGAGCCCATTCCCCAATTTTGTGTAGTCAAAAAATGCTGCTCAATAGCTGTACCTAGCGTAATAACGCGATTGCCACCAATCAAACGCGTCAACATAAAAAGACTGAGGCTAGGAATAAAGACAGACTGAACTCCACTTCTCACTCCATTCATGGATAAAGGAAAAACGACACGACAAAAGGTTTCCCAACGGTTGGCACCAAGATCATAGCTAGCATTGATCAGATTTTGATCCATATCCTCTAAAACATTAAAAATCGGCAATATCATAAAGGGCAGCTCAATATAACTGGCTACAAAAATAAAAGAAAAGTCTGTGAACAAAATTTGCTGAGGACCAATCCCGATAAAACTTAAAAACTGATTGACTGAACCATTTTGTCCAAAAATCCCGATAAAAGCGTAAGCTTTGAGAAGTAGATTGACCCATGTCGGCAAGATGATGAGCATCAACCAAAGCTGTCTGTGCTTTAGTTGCGTCAATAAAAATGCAGTTGGGTAACTGATTACTAAAGTGACAACTGTGATAATCCCCGCATATAAAACAGAGTTCAAACTCATTTTGAGATAAGTCAGATTTTGCGAAGTGAAGTAAGTCTTGTAGTTTTCAAGGGTGAAATGACCTTCGATATTGAAAAACGACTGCCAAACAATCATGGCAACAGGTGCCAATACAAATAATAAAATCCAAAGAATATAAGGAGCAACAAAAAGATTAGAGGTTGTTTTCTTCATCGCGCTCCTCCTCAATGGCATTGATTAAGCCAGCCTCTTGCTCTTCCATTTCCACATATTCTTCAATCCGAGCATCGAACTCTTCCTCTGTTTCATTAAGCCGCATGATATGAATGTCTTCTGGTTCAAAGTCCAGCCCAATCTCTTCTCCGACAATGGCCTTGCGAGTCGAATGAATCATCCACTCATTGCCCAATTCATCATAAGCGATAATCTCATAATGCACGCCACGGAAAAGCTGCGTATCAACCTTAACTTGCAGTTTTCCTTCTTCCGGAAGTGTAATCCGCAAATCTTCTGGACGAATGACGACTTCCACCTGCTCATTAGGACGCATTCCTCCGTCAACGGCTTCAAATCGTTTGCCATTAAATTCAACCAGATAGTCTTCAATCATCTTTCCTGGAAGAATATTGGATTCGCCGATAAAGGTCGCTACAAAGTGATTGATAGGTTCATCATATATATCAACAGGTGTCCCTGACTGCACAATCTCCCCGTCATTCATCACAAAAATCCAGTCGCTCATGGCCAGTGCTTCTTCTTGGTCATGGGTGACAAAGACAAAGGTAATTCCCAAACGCTGCTGTAATTCCCGCAATTCATACTGCATGTCTTTCCGCAACTTCAAATCTAGTGCAGACAAAGGCTCATCCAGCAAAACAACCCGCGGTTCATTGACAATAGCACGCGCAATAGCCACTCGTTGGCGTTGTCCACCGGACAATTTGCGAATAGAGCGTTTCTCAAAACCATCCAAACGCACCATTTTCAGGACTTCTGCAACCCGTCGCTCTATTTCTTGTTTTTCAACTTTACGCAAACGCAACGGAAATGCCACATTTTCAAAAACAGTCATGTGCGGAAAAAGGGCATAGGACTGAAACACCGTATGCACATCACGTTTGTTGGTCGGAATATCGTTGATTCGGACGCCGTCAAGAAAAACATCACCGCTGGACGCATCCAACAAGCCAGCGATGATATTTAGAATGGTTGATTTTCCTGATCCAGAAGCACCTAAAAGAGTATAAAACTTCCCTTCTTCTAATTCAAAATTGATGTCTTTTAAGACGACTGTATTATTATCCTCAAAAACTTTTGATACGTTTTTAAATTCAATGATTGGTTTGTTCAATTGCCATAAATTCCTTCTTTTTCATAGATTGACAAATTAAAGTCTTGTCCTGACTGATTTTCTTGGAGAATGTCATCGAAAAATACCAAGATATTATCACTTCTCGCCAATAATTCGGACTTCTCTTTCCAAAGTCACACCTGAATGAGCTTTGACAGTCTCAATCACATGTGCAATCAAATTTTCATAATCAGCTGCTGTTCCATTATCAACATTGACCATAAAACCTGCATGCTTTGTCGAAACTTCTACCCCACCAATGCGGTGCCCTTTTAAATTTGCTTCACTAATCAATTGCCCTGCGAAATGCCCCACCGGACGTTTAAAAACAGAGCCACAAGAAGGATACTCTAAAGGCTGCTTCAATTGACGAAGGTGGGTCAAACGTTCCATTTCTTGACGAATCACACGGTGCATTCCTGGTGCTAAGGAAAACTTGGCAGAGATTACCACATCGCCTGTCTGTTGAACGTAAGAACGGCGATAGCCAAATTTCATGTCTTGAGCACTAATATTTTTTATTTCTCCATCTCGTGTCAGCACCTTACAAGAAAGTAAAATATGCGAAATTTCACCACCATAAGCACCAGCATTCATAAAGACAGCTCCGCCAATACTCCCTGGAATCCCGCAAGCAAATTCAAAACCTGTCAGGCTATGATGAAGTGCAATATGAGTCGTTTCAATGAGATTAGCACCTGCCTCTGCTTCAATGGTGTAGCCATCTACTGCCACTCCGTTTAATTTGTCAAACATAATCACAAAACCACGAATACCACCGTCGCGAACGATGATATTGCTAGCATTCCCTAGTACCATCCAAGGAATCTGCTCCCGATTAGCAAATTTTACCACTCGTGCCAATTCATAACGATTTCGCGGAAAAACCAAATAATCCGCAGCTCCACCTACTTTGGTATAAGTGTATTGTTTCAAAGGTTCATCAAAACGGATATCAATTCCGTTTAATTCTGATTTTAACATTTCTAAAGTTGACATTTTCTCTCTCTCTTAAACAAAACTCAATCTATTATACCAAATTTAGCAAATATTTACGATAAATTGAAGAAAAATATTCTTTCAAAAAAGCCCCAAATAATGACAGAACCCTTTCTTATAGCTTTCCAGACTATTTAAAAAGTGGATTGAAATCGCGATGCTTGTAAAATCACAATTTGAACTCCACTTTCCTTTTAAATTTTTGTTTTTTCTTTACTCAAACTCCATGTCTTTTCAATATAAGGAGGAAGCTTTATTAGGGTTTCTCGATTGCCTTCAAGTGCAATAAGATAAACTTTCTCGTCTTTTTTGAAAATCCAACTAATCAAGTATTGACCTGATTTCATTATAACATTGACTTGATAGGCTTCGTTACCTGCAACCGCTCCTTTTGAGCCCCAAACCCTATTTACATTTTTATTGTTTTGCCAATTATAATAAATACGATTGGCAATTGTCTGAGCTGTAAACTCTTCTCTTTCTTGAATCTTAGCTTTTTCTTTCGTATAGGCATTCATGGTCACAATATTATAGGCAGAACCATCTGTATATTGAATACTATCGCCACCATTTACATCAGTAAACTTCACCCACTTTTTAGGAATATCAATATAACCGTAATCATCCGAACCAACACGTTGCATTTCTTCCATCTTCACATCTTTTTTCGTAGCATTTGATGAACTTGAGCTACTGCTTTCTTTTGCAGAGACTCTACTTGACGAAGATGACTGTTGTGATGATTTTGGTTTATTCCCTCCGCCTGAACTACATGCCTCTAGTGTAAAGATAAGGAGTACTGCTAAAAATAAAATCAGCCAGCTCTTTTTCTTCTTCATAACCAATTCCTCCTATCTTTTTATTTTAGCATATTTATTTAGAGTTCACAATTATTTCACGACACAAGAAAAGAGAGCATTCCACTCTCTTTATAACTTTTGTACATATCACTCGTCATCCATGCTGAGGACGCTGAGGAACGCTTCTTGTGGCACTTCAACAGATCCGATGGCCTTCATCCGCTTCTTACCAGCCTTTTGTTTTTCCAAGAGCTTACGTTTACGGGAAACATCTCCACCATAACATTTGGCAAGTACATTTTTCCGTAGAGCTTTGATGTCTGTCCGTGCCACAATTTTCTGACCAATTGCTGCCTGAATCGGCACTTCAAATTGCTGACGCGGAATAATTTTCTTTAATTTTTCAACAATCAATTTTCCGCGTTCATAGGCAAATTCCTTGTGAACAATGAAGCTAAGAGCATCTACTTTGTCACCATTAAGGAGAATATCCATTTTAACGAGACTCGACTTGCGGTATTCTGAGATTTCATAGTCAAAGCTAGCATAACCACGAGTTGAGGATTTTAGTTTGTCAAAGAAATCAAAGACAATTTCTGCCAACGGAATTTGATAGATGACATTGACCCGATTTTCATCGATATAGTCCATAGTCACAAAGTCACCGCGTTTACGTTGAGCCAATTCCATGACTGCTCCGACAAATTCCTGCGGCACCATAATCTGTGCTTTGACATAAGGCTCTTCAATGGAATCAATCTTGGTCGGTTCTGGAAATTCGCTCGGATTGGAAACATCAAGGGATTCGCCGTCTGTCATATTAACCTTGTAGATAACCGACGGTGCCGTCATAATCAAGTCAATATTAAACTCTCTCTCCAAACGTTCCTGAATCACATCCATGTGGAGCAAACCGAGGAACCCACAACGGAAACCAAAACCTAGTGCCTGAGACGTTTCTGGTTCAAATTGCAGACTGGCATCATTAAGTTGGAGTTTTTCTAGAGCTTCTCGCAGATCATTATATTTATTTGATTCAATTGGATAAAGTCCGGCAAAAACCATCGGATTCATTTGCTTGTAGCCATGAAGTGGTTCATCTGCGGGATTATTCGCCAAGGTCACCGTGTCTCCGACCCGAGTATCCTGCACCGTCTTGATAGAGGCTGCGATATAGCCAACATCCCCTGTTGCAAGAAAATCTCGTCCAACAGCTTTTGGAGTAAAAATACCCACTTCAGTTACATCAAAAGTCTTGCCATTACTCATGAGCTGAATGGTATCACCTGGCTTCACAACTCCGTCCATCACGCGCACTTGCAGAATAACTCCACGATAAGCATCATAAACCGAGTCAAAAATAAGGGCTTTGAGTGGAGCGGTCACATCTCCTGTCGGCGCAGGAACTTTCTCCACGATTTGCTCTAGAATCTCTTCAATCCCGATACCAGCTTTAGCCGAAGCCAACACAGCTTCGCTTGCGTCCAAACCAATGACATCTTCAATCTCAGTCCGTACTCGCTCTGGATCAGCAGCAGGCAAGTCAATTTTATTGATAACCGGCAAAATTTCTAAATCATTATCCAAGGCGAGGTAGACATTGGCTAAAGTTTGTGCTTCAATGCCTTGTGCTGCATCAACCACCAAAACAGCCCCTTCACAGGCTGCCAATGATCGGGATACTTCATAAGTAAAGTCCACATGCCCTGGTGTATCAATCAAATGAAAAATATAAGTTTCACCGTTCTTAGCTCTATAATTAAGTTCAATCGCATTGAGCTTAATAGTAATGCCCCGCTCCCTTTCCAAATCCATACTATCTAAAAGTTGAGCTTGCATTTCCCGGCTGGATACAGTATCCGTCGCTTCCAAAATTCGATCTGCCAAAGTTGACTTACCGTGGTCAATGTGAGCAATGATGGAGAAATTCCGAATCCGCTCCTGCCGCTTTTTTAATTCATCTACATTCATTTTTCTCTTCCTTTTCGGGTATTCTATTTATTATAACATAAGAAAGGTGACTTTTACCAGTCCTGAAAAGGCATGCCATATTCCGTTTCATTTGTGCTATAATAAAAGTAAATACATTTACAGAAATGAGGGGGCTATGATTAAATTAATTGCATTAGATATGGATGGTACGCTTTTAAATAGTCAAAAAGAAATTCCCCAAACACATATTCAGGCTATTCATCAAGCTATCGAAAACGGAGTGAAGCTCGTTCTTTGTACAGGTCGTCCCTTGGTCGGAGTGAAACCTTACTATGAACAATTAGGATTGAGTGGCGAAAATGAATATGTCATTATTAACAACGGTTGCTCCACTTATCAAACGAAAGATTGGAATCTTGTTGCTTGGAAAGAGCTAAGTGCGGAGGATATGCTTTATCTGGATAGAATCACCAAGCAGACTCCTGCCCAACTAACTCTTTTTGACGAAGAACGCTATTTAGTAGTTGACGAAAAACCAAGCGACCTAGTCACCTATGACGCTAGCCTTGTCTTTACAACCCCAACAGAAATCAGTCTCGAAGAAGCTATCAGCGGCAAGAATATCATGTTCCAAGCTATGTTTCTAGCACAGCCTGATGAATTAGATACCTTTGAAAAGCAATTTGCAAGCCAGATTTGCCAGCATCTCAGCGGTGTTCGTTCCCAACCAGTCATTTACGAAGCTATGCCCAAAGGCACTACTAAAGCGACTGCTCTTAAGGAATTAGCTCAACGATTAGATATCAAGCCTCAAGAAATTATGGCAATTGGTGACGCCAATAATGACATCGAAATGCTAGAGTTTGCAGGTCTTGGTGTGGCTATGGGAAATTCCAGTGATTATGTAAAAAAACTCGCTGATTACGTTACAGATAGCAATGATGAGAACGGTGTCGCTACAGCTATTGAAAAACTCATTTTAAATAACTAATAGGATGAATCATGAGCTTCTTTTCAAGTTCATGATTTTTATTGAGAATATTGTCATTCTTTCACTATTTGTAAATAGCCTTCCCTCCCAAAATATGATACACTAGTTACATCTATGCAAAAAGGAGAACTTATGAAATACCCTAATCTTTTAAACCGTTTTCTGACTTATGTTAAAGTCAATACACGCTCAGACGAGACCTCCACTACTACTCCCAGCACCCAGAGTCAAGTGGACTTTGCAACTAATATCCTTATCCCTGAGATGAAGCGGGTCGGCTTGGAAAATGTCTACTACTTACCTAACGGCTACGCCATCGGTACTCTTCCTGCAAATGACCCAAGTTTCACGCGCAAAATCGGTCTTATTTCTCACATGGACACCGCAGATTTCAACGCAGAAGGTGTCAATCCACAAATTATTGAAAATTATGATGGCGAAGCGATTCCGCTTGGGCAGTCTGGTTTTAATCTTGACCCTGCTGATTTTGCTAGTTTGAAAAAATACAAAGGACAAACCTTGATTACAACTGATGGAACAACCCTTCTCGGCTCTGATGATAAATCAGGTATTGCTGAAATCATGACAGCGATTGAGTATCTAACAGCTCACCCAGAAATCAAACACGGCGAAATTCGAGTTGGTTTTGGGCCGGATGAAGAAATTGGTGTCGGAGCTGACAAGTTTGATACGATAGATTTCGATGTAGATTTCGCTTATACGGTTGACGGTGGACCTCTCGGAGAACTTCAATTTGAAACTTTCTCTGCAGCTAGTGCAGAAATCACTTTCCAAGGACGCAATGTCCACCCAGGCACTGCCAAAGGACAAATGATTAACGCTCTGCAATTAGCCATTGACTTTCATAATCAATTGCCAGAAGGTGCTCGCCCAGAGCTGACAGACGGCTACGAGGGCTTCTACCACCTTATGAATGTAGAAGGAACTGTCGAAGAAGCAAAAGCAAGTTATATCATTCGTGACTTCGATACAGCAACTTTTGAGCAACGCAAAGAACTCATGCGCTCTATTGTCGATAAGATGAATGCAACGCTTGGAGGCGAACGTGTTCAGTTAGAGCTTAAAGATCAATACTACAATATGCGTCAAGTCATTGAAAAAGACATGACACCTATCAATCTTGCAAAGGCTGTTATGGAAAAATTGGACATCAAACCGATTATCGAACCTATTCGTGGCGGAACAGACGGCTCAAAGATTTCCTTTATGGGCATTCCGACACCAAATATCTTTGCCGGCGGTGAAAATATGCATGGACGCTTTGAATATGTCAGTCTGCAAACAATGGAACGCGCCGTTGATACTATTATTGGTATTGTTTCTTACAAAGACTAACATTCCACAACTCTATCAAAAAACTGCAACTCTCATCAAAGCTGAGTTGCAGTTTTAATTTATCTTCTGCGAATGTATTGCACCATTCTAAAAGTTAAAAATACTAGTAAAATAATAGCTACAAGCCAGATTGTTTTCAACAAATAAAATTGTATCAAATAAGTGGAAACAATCGCTCCTGTCACAAAACTTCCTAATAAAGCAACGAAGAAAATGCCTTCTGCTAAGTAAGTTTTTTCTTTTGTCCGCACATAAGTACCAAAAGCAACCATTGTTTTTTTGATATTGCCCGTCATAAAGGAATTATTGTAGACAATGCCGCCCACTTCACCAAAAGCTGTTGCCACCAACCCCATACAAAAACCAATCGGCGGAACAATGAAAAGATTGGACACGGTTGCTGGTAGAAATCCTGTAAGTCCACAAACCAAAATCAGTGGAAGAATGCTGGATAAGCGCCATAAAGAATTTTCAAAGTTATTTTTGAAAATAGTTAGCACAAAAATGCCTAGCATAAAAGCCAGCATCGTTGCCAACTTCACTTCTATTTCTCCTGTCTCATGATGAATCAATTCAACTGACAAGAACACAACGTTTCCTGTTTGACCCGCAACCAATGTCCCGCCTCTTTCAATAAATGTATAAGCATCAATAAATCCCGCACAAAAAGTCAGCAGACCGGCAAAAAATTTCGAGCGTGAATGAAATTCTCTTTTTCTTTTTACATTATTTATCATCATCACCTAAAAAGTCTAGCACTCCCTCACTAGACTTCCTTTCTATTGCTCTCTTGCTTCCTGCAAGATTTTTTCAATTTTCGTTGTAATCAAATCAATCGCTACTGTATTAGAAGCTCCTTCTGGAATAATCACATCCGCATAGCGCTTCGTAGGCTCGATAAACTGATGATACATAGGTTTTACCACACCTAGATATTGCTCAATGACACTGTCTAAACTACGTCCACGCTCATCCATATCTCGCTTAATCCGACGAATGATTCGAACATCATCATCTGTATCCACAAAAATCTTAATGTCCATTAAATCACGTAAGCGTTTGTCCTCTAAAACCAGAATCCCTTCTACAATGAAGACATCTTGAGGATCTTGACGATACGTTCTATCACTGCGTGTATGAGCTGTATAGTCATACGTCGGAATATCTACTGGACGTCCTGCCAACAATTCCTTGATTTGCTCAATCATCAAATCTGTATCAAAAGCAAAAGGATGGTCATAATTGGTCTTGATTCGCTCTTCAAACGTCAAATGTGACTGATCCTTATAATAAGAATCATGCTCAATCATAGAAATCTTTTCATTTGGAAAATTTGACAGAATGGCTCTTGAAACACTCGTCTTACCGCCGCCAGAACCACCAGTAACGCCAATAATAATCGGTCTATTTTGCATTATTCACTCCATTTTTTATCATCTTATCTATTTTACACCAAATCATGATATAATGAAAGAGGTAAATTAAAATAAGTAACAAGACAAAAAATAAGGAGAAAACGATGTTAAAACTTGGAACGATTGGAACAGGAGACATTGTTCACCAATTTGTCAAGGCTGCTCATGCGACAAAAGAGTACCAATTGACTACGGTGTATTCACGGACGATACAAGCTGCTCAAGCATTTGCCAGTCATTATGAAAATGTAGATTGCTACACAGATATGGCTGATTTTTTAACTAGTGATATAGACATTATTTATATTGCCAGCCCCAACTCTCTGCATTTCCCACAAGCAAAAGCTGCCGTTTTAGCAAGCAAACATGTAATTGTAGAAAAACCTGCTGTCTCACGCCCAGAAGAATGGGCTGAATTGGTAACATTAGCTCAAGAACAGCATGTATACATTTTTGAAGCAGCTCGTAACTATCATGAGCAATCATTTGATGTCATTTCAGATTTTCTCAAAAACAAAAGGATTCTTGGGGCACATTTCACCTATGCGAAGTATTCTTCCAAAATGCCAGACTTGCTAGCTGGAAAAGAACCAAATGTCTTTTCGGCGAAATTTTCAGGCGGTGCTCTAATGGACTTAGGCATTTATCCTGTCTATGCAGCCATACGACTTTTTGGAGCACCAGAAAATGCCTGTTACACCGCTCAGCAATTACCAAATACTGTCGATCTAAATGGAGTAGGAAGCTTAATCTATCCAGAATTTCAAGTGACTATCCAAACCGGAAAAAATATCAATAGCTTTTTCCCTGCTGAAATTTACACAACAGACGGTACACTAACCTTGAATTCAATCGAATTCATCACTTCTGCTGTTTTCCAAAATCTAAACAAGGAGAAAACAACTCTTGAAATTGCGTGCTCTTCTCACACCATGGCTGAAGAAGCCAAACAATTCGCTAAAGCATTAAGTGGTGAAATAAAACAAGAAACCTACCAAAACTGGCTAGACGCTGCTGCTGCCGTGCATAAAACTCTGTTTAGCATGCGACAAGATGCTGGTATTAGATTTGAGGCTGATGATGATAACAACTAAATTTCCCAAAAGTTGGCAAGACCAACTCACTAAACTTGGCTTTGAGCATTTAACTCCCATTCAAGAACAACTCTTTTCTCCCATTACGGAAGGAGAGAATGTCCTTGGGATAAGCCCTACCGGAACTGGAAAAACACTTGCCTATCTTTTCCCAGCTCTTCTAAAACTAAAACCTAAGAAATCCCAGCAATTACTTATCTTGGCTCCCAATACTGAGCTAGCTGGACAGATTTTTGACGTCACCAAAACATGGGCTGAACTACTTGGCTTAACAGCTCAGCTCTTTCTATCTGGCTCCAGCCAAAAACGACAAATTGAACGGTTAAAAAAAGGCCCTGAAATTCTCATCGGGACGCCAGGACGCATTTTTGAATTGATTAAACTAAAAAAAATCAAAATAATGACTGTCGATACAATCATTCTGGATGAATTTGATCAACTGCTTAGCAATTCGCAATATCATTTTGTTCAGCAGATCCTTCACTATGTACCACGTGAACATCAATTGATTTACATGAGTGCGACTGCTAAGTTTGACCAAGACAAGCTTGCTGAAAATACTTTGCTCATCAAACTAGAAGAGCAACAGCTTGACAATATTCGACATTTTTATATGCAGGTCAAACAGCGCGACAAAGTTGAATATTTGCGAAAGCTCGCTCATGTCTCAGAATTTCGTGCCCTTGTATTTTTCAATGCTCTATCAGACTTAGGAAATGCTGAAGAAAAGCTACAATATCGCCAGATTCAAGCTGTGTCCTTAGCTAGTGATGTCAATGTCAAATTCCGCAAAGTCATCTTGGAGCAATTTAAAAACGACGAACTCACACTCTTACTTGCTACTGACTTGGTAGCTAGAGGAATTGACATTGATTCTCTCGAATGTGTCATCAACTATGACCTGCCTCGCGATCTTGAAACCTATACCCACCGCGCCGGACGGACTGGTCGTATGGGCAAAGAGGGCTATGTCATTACATTCATCAGCCACCCAGAAGAATTAAAAACGCTTAAAAAATATGCTCATGTTCAAGAAATTATCTTAAAAGATCGTGAGCTCTATGTAAAATAAAAAGAGTATATAAAAAGGATAGGACGCAATCATTTCTATCCTTTTTTTCTATCTAATTTGCACCGTAATACAGCCGATGTCCTTCCAATCGATGATTCAGAAGTTCACTAACTGTAACCAAAGTGTACCCATTCTTTTGCAAATATTCAATCACACTCGGCAAGGCATTAATGGTTGTTTGATGAATATCATGCATTAAAATGATTGATCCTGGACAAGTCTGCTTTTTCACTTGCTCCATGATAGACCCAGTATTGCGATTTTTCCAATCCAAGCTATCCACATTCCACATAATGAAAGACATATCAACAGCATTTCGGAGTGTATTGTTGATAGCTCCATAGGGCGGACGCATCATTTTTGGACTCTCTCCGATAACAGCCCGAAGTGCTGCTTGTGTATCCTCAATCTGTTTTTTTGCTTGCTCAAGAGCAAGAGTTGGTAATTGTGGATGACTCCAACTATGATTGCCAATCTCATGCCCCTCATCATGAACACGTTTGACAAGTTGCTCATTTCCAGCTATATTTTTCCCCAACATGAAAAAAGTTCCTTTGACATGGTATTTGGCTAAAATATCCAAAGCCTGCGGTGTCGTTGCTGCATTGGGACCATCGTCAAACGTCAAAGCTACTAATTTTTGCTGTTTTTTAGCCTGATAGGACTGATATGCTGCCAAATCCTCTTCCTTTAAATAATGATCATCAATTACCTCATATAAGGCTGGTAAGGCGATTTCCACCTTTGAAACTCGATCATTGTTTTTATAAAATAGATTGAGTTTTCCTTTTTCATAACTGAATGTCCATTGGGAGATATCTCTTGTTTGAAATGCTTGTAGAATCTTCTGTCCTTCTGTTTTATGGAGAGCGGTGATTTGCTGCTGCATTTCTTCTAGCAATAACTTTTTGGCTTGCTCAGTATTTTTAAAAAGTCGATTTAAGCTAAACAATTTATTGTCAGACGACATGTAAAGCGAGTCCAAAACCTCTTCTCTAGCCTTTCCAACTTTCGTAGTCAACACTGGATAAGAGATTCGCTTGATTTCAACTTGCTTTACTCCAGAAAAATTTGTCTCTGTAAAATGACCCACATAAAAAATAAGGTTATCGTATTGCGATACTTGACTTTGTTTATCTGAAAATTTCTGAATATCGGCATTGATTTTCTCTTTAATAACACCAATATCTTGCTTGCTCTCTGTTAATGGATAGTAAGACGTAATGAGCTGACTTCCTACACGTCCTGTCTGCTTTCGTACTGAACCATAATGATATTTTGTATCTGCCCTTTTCAGAACTTGTGAAATTTGTCGATTTAATTTTCTTTCTTGTAGCAATTTTCTAATCCGAAAACTCCCAAAAATAATAATCATTAAAAAAGCGACATTTAGGACAATGAGAAGTATTTTTTTCACTACACTACCTTTCTACCTCGTCTCTTTCGTTTAAAAAAGACTTTACCTACTAAAAAAGGCTAAAATAATTTCAAGCCTTTCATTTTCAATTATTTACAAACTTATAAAGTTTTTTCTTGAATCACTTCAACTTTATAACCATCCGGATCCTTAATAAAGTAATAATTCGGCTTTGTTCCAGGAAGTCCATTTGGCTGTGTAACCTCATATCCTTTAGCAGTGTGTTCAGCGTGAAGCTGCAACAAATCAGGCGTACTCAAAGCCACATGAGCAAATCCATCGCCAATCACATAAGGTCTGTGTCCATAATTATAAGTTAATTCCAACTCATACTCATCACCGTCAAGCCCCAAATAAACAATTGTAAATTGATGTTCTGGGAAATCCTTGCGCCGTAATTCTTTAAATCCAAATGCATCTGCATAAAATGCAATAGATTTTTCTAGATTTTCCACTCGCAAGCACGTATGCAACATTTTCGAAGCCATAACATCCTCCTTTGCTTTTTTCCATTATATCCTAAATCACAATTTTTCTCCAGCTTCAGCTATGAAAAAAATAAGGAGTGGGATCGAACTAAACAAAAATTTAGTCCCATTCCATTCCTATAAAGTTGCTGAGTTAAAAAAACGAATAGCCTTGATATTTGTTTCGCACATTCTATCTTGCAATCACAAGGCTCTCCTTTGAATAATCAACTATTGCATCGTTGGTCTATGACACAGTATAATTTAAGGCTGGAAACATTCTCCCAGCCTATTTTTCATTATTTACCTAACTTTGCTTTAGCTGCATCTGCAAGAGCTGTGAAAGCTGCTGCATCGTTGACAGCTAGGTCAGCAAGCATTTTACGGTTGACTTCAATTTCAGCCAATTTCAAACCGTGCATCAATTGTGAGTATGACAAACCATTCATACGAGCTGCCGCATTGATACGCGTAATCCACAATTTGCGGAAATCACGTTTCTTTTGACGACGGTCACGGTATGCATAGTAGTAAGAGTTCATTACTTGTTCTTTTGCAGTACGGAACAAGATATGTTTTGCACCATAGTAACCTTTAGCTAATTTTAAAATACGTTTACGACGTTTGCGTGATACAACGCCACCTTTAACACGTGCCATTTATATTTCCTCCAATATTTCCTAGAATAATCTGCTACAATATCTCTTATTTAAGACCTGTCAGCATTGCTTTGATACGTTTGAAATCTCCTGCAGATACCATTGCTGCTTTACGAAGATGACGACGTTGTTTTTTAGTTTTTCCGTGGAAACGGTGAGAAGTGTAAGCACGGAAACGTTTCAAGCCACCAGAACCTGTACGTTTGAAACGTTTAGCTGATGCGCGGTGTGTTTTTTGTTTTGGCATGATATTTTTCTCCTTTTTCTAACTTCTGACAAATTACTTTTTGTCAGGGATTGGTGCTAATTGCATGAACATTTGACGTCCATCCATTTTAGCTCTTTGTTCAATAATCGCAATGTCTTGCGTTGCTTGAGCAAAGTCGGCTAATACTTTAGCTCCGATTTCTTTGTGAGTAATCATCCGCCCTTTAAAGCGAATAGAAACCTTCACTTTATTTCCTTTTTCAAGGAACTTGCGTGCGTTGCGAAGTTTTGTATCAAAGTCACCTTTGTCAATCGTTGGACTGAGACGAACTTCTTTCACGGTAACAACACTTTGCTTTTTGCGTTGTTCTTTTTGTTTTTTCTGATACTCAAATTTGAACTTTCCGTAGTCCATAATTTTCGCAACAGGCGGTTTAGCTTGTGGTTGAATTAGAACAAGGTCCACATTTGCATCGTCAGCAATTGCTTGCGCTTCGCTAAGTGGTTTAATGCCTAATTGCTCACCATCAAGACCGATCAAACGAACTTCACGCACACGAATTTCATCATTGATGAATAAGTCTTGTTTTGCTATGGTTTTCACCTCTTTTTTATTTTTAGAGAAAAACAAGAGCGGACTTGCTAACGCAAGTCCGCACTACATGATAGTATTTCATTCCTGAAACTTAATCCGTAGAGCCAGACAACGTTAGTCGCAAGGCGAGAAGTTCTCACTTCTGCTTTTCTCAACTTTTATATGATAACAAGTTTCGGATTATTTGTCAAGGATTTTTTTAGCTTTTTCTTCGATAAAATTCACAACTTCCACAATTCCGACACCAGTCGTATCAAAATGAATAGCATCATCTGCTGGTTTTAAAGGAGAAACTGAACGGTGGCTGTCCTTATAATCACGATCTGAAATTTCTTTTTTGAGGGTTTCCAAATCAGTTGGAATACCTTTTTCAAGATTTTCTTTATAGCGGCGTTGAGCTCTTTCCTCAACTGAGGCTACAAGAAAAATTTTTAACTCTGCATGAGGCAAAACAACTGTTCCAATATCACGCCCATCCATAACAATACCGCCTTGAGTGGCAATTTCTCGTTGTAAATCAACCAACTTTTCTCGTACTTCTGGAATTGCAGACACCCAAGAAACATTGTTAGTGACTTCATTTTCTCGAATCGGATGCGTCACATCTACATCTCCAACAAAAACGAGTTGCTCTCCATTTTTACCACGTCCAAAACTAACAGGATAAGTATCTAATAGCGCAACAATTTCAGACCATTTTTCCGCTGATAAATCATTTTTTAAAGCTAAGTAAGTCGCTGCACGATACATCGCACCTGTATCCAAGTAAGTGTAATCAAAATCTTTTGCAATAATTTTTGCAACTGTTGACTTTCCACTTGAAGCTGGACCATCAATAGCAATTTGAATCTGTTTCATTCGGCACTCCTATCGAATTTTTACTACATCACCTGGATTAGCGTACCACGCACCTGTTGTCATGTGAGACGGATTTAAACGCTCTAATTCCGCAATTGAAATCCCCGCACGCGCAGCAATGGCAGCTTCTCCTTCTCCAGCCTGAACGGTAATCGTTCCTTCAGATGATTGCGGCTGACTGCTATCACTTGCTGCTTTAGAAGAAGTGGGAGCACTAGAACTTTCACTTGATTTACTAGTAGTTTTTGCAGCATTATAAAAGCCCTCCGTTGCTGCTTTCTTACTACTTCCACCAGTAGATAAATAAATCATCATTCCTACCATTACAATCACTATAACGAAAAAAATAACAGCTAAAATCGTCAACACACGATTAGCTACTACACCGTTCGTTCTTTTGCTTCTCGCCAATTCATTTTCTCCCTTGTCGTAAATATCTTCTTCCCATGGTTCCTTTGCCATGACTTCCTCCTTGTATTTTTTCCAAATTCCGATTACAATATGAGTATGAAAGTTACACTCATTCCTGAACGATGCATTGCTTGTGGTCTTTGTCAAACCTATTCTGACCTATTTGATTACCATGATAATGGTATTGTCAAATTTTATAAAGATAATGAGCTTCTGGAAAAGGAAGTTCCCGAAACACCTGATATTATTGAAGCGATCAAAAACTGTCCTACAAAAGCTCTTATGAAAGAGTAGTTTTTTTAGGATGAGCATAATATAGTTCAAAATAGTCTACATGGGTTAAATTATCCACTAATTCAACTTCCCCTTTAAAATGGTCATTCAAAGCCAAAGCATTTACAAAATACTTCTTAGGCCACTTGCGCATACAAAACGTACGGCCTTTTTCTTTGCCATCAAAGAAGAGAGTAATAGAGGTCTTTGTTACCTCTACCTTACGAATCGTTGAAATTTCAATCTTTGAAGGTGTAAATGGGTTTGCCGTTATGATTCTTAAAATCCCATCGTCATATATCGTAAAATATCTATGCACGCCAATTCCCAATAATACCATGAATAAAAAGAAAGAGAACAGGACTAAAAACGGAACTTCTGAACTTTCAAACAAAAATGCAAAACCTATAAAAATCGGAATAACCGATAAAGACCAATAAATAATTAGAAGAGAAAGATCTGGCTGCCAATGGTAACGCAATTGCCCAAAAATCTTTATCATATCTACACCTCCTCTTATATAGTTTATCATAAAAAAAAGAAAAATGGGAGTGAGATTAAACAACAAAGAAAAAAATTAAGGATGCAAGATACTATCCCTCTCATCCCTTATCACAGTAGTCGAAAATGATAGCGATGTTAGAGAAGAATACCTCAACTGACTCACAAGTAACTTGACATTTTATTTTCCTAATATTCAACCGACAGAATGGATGGTCATATTTTCATTCTCAATAAATTTCCGATATTTTGTGCTGTTCGGACGAGGTTTTCTTCTGCCCTATCTAAAGTAATAATTAAAGGTTCGACTTGAGAAATGATTGGAAAAGCAGCCTGAATGTTCTCTACTGGAAAATCCGGTAAATCATTCCTTAGACTACCACAAATAGCAATTACAGGAATATTGATTGGCGTTCTCCTTGCTACTCCAATAGGGGCTTTACCTGACAGACTTTGCTGATCCATTCGACCTTCACCCACAATCACTAAATCAGCCTTTTTGACACGATTATCAAAATCGAGCAAGTTGAGACAAGTATCAATCCCTGATACAATTTTTCCATGCGCAAATGTCACCAGCCCTGCTGCCATACCTCCTCCAGCAACGGCACCAGCCAGTGAAAAGATTGTTGGATTCGCCTGTTTATAAAACGTTGCCATGGCTTGATCTACTTGAGAAAATAGCAAATCAGGCAAGCCTTTTTGACCCCCAAAAATGTATGTAGCTCCGTTTTCACCACAGAGAGGATTCATAACATCTGTCAGAATCTGAATATCCAAATTTTCTAAAATTGCAGGAACTTTATCTGCTGAAATGCGAGCCACATGGTCTAAAGACGAACCCTTTGCTTGGAGCAAGTGATTATCCTTATCAAAAAATTCATAACCCAATCCAGCTGCCATTCCAATTCCACCATCATTGGTAGCCGAACCACCTACGCCAATATAAATTTGCCTCACATCTTCTTTGGCGAGATACAAAATTAACTCTCCTAATCCTCTGGTATCAAGAGTCAAAGGGTTTCTTTTTTCTGATGAGATACTCGCCAACCCAACCAAGTCAGCCATTTCAAAGAGAGCCACATCGCCTTTACGAGCATATTTCATCGTAACTGCCTCGCCGAATGGTCCGGTTACTGTCCTTTCATATTCGGATAATTTCATTGAGGCGACTAAAGCAGCAACTGTTCCTTCGCCACCATCTCCAATAGGTAGCAAGTCAAATGTTGCTTCCGGGATTGCCTTAGAAAAACCTTCTTTTATGGCCTCTGCAACACTTTTAGCCGATAAACTTTCTTTAAAAGAGTCAGGTACAATTAAAATATGCATACTCTAATCCTCGCTTTCTATCTCTTCCAAAAGTTTTACGACCTGATACAAGTCATTCTGATGAATTTGATAAGGTGCTTGCGCTCTCACAATAGGCTTGGCATTAAAAGCAATCCCAATTCCTGCTGTTAATATCATTGGAAGGTCATTAGCACCATCTCCTACAGCAATGGTTTGAGCAAGAGTCAAGTTGTTTTCCTTTGCCCATTGCTTTAGCATTGCTTTTTTGACTTCTTTTGTGACAATTGTTCCTAAAACTCTACCTGTTAGCTTACCGTCTTTCACTTCCAAACGATTAGCTTTTATGTAATCTACGTTCAACTTCGCGGCTAATTCGTCTACCATTTCATGAAATCCACCTGATACAATGCCAACCTTGTAACCACGCCAGTGCATGTCTTCTATCAACTCTTGAGCACCTTTGGTAAAATGAATTTTCTTAGAAACTCGTTTAAAAATTGTTTCAGGAAGTCCTTTGAGCAAAGTCACACGTTCTATCAGAGCCGTTTCAAAATCATATTCCCCTTGCATAGCCCGTTCTGTAATGGCTGCGACTTGCTCACCAACTCCTGCTGCAGCACCTAGCAAATCGATTCCTTCTTCTCTAATCAAGGTACTGTCTACATCCAGTACCAATAATCCTCTTGTTTTCACGTCATCACCTCATATATTGCTTGTATTATATAAAAAATTGATTGACAAAACAAGTTGCAATATAAAGACAAAGAAAAGCCCTGTTTGTTATACAAACAAGAGCTTCTTTGCTTTATTCAATACCAATTTCAGCGCGCACAATATCTGCAATTGTATCAACGTAATAGTCTACTTCTTCGTGGCTTGGTGCTTCTGCCATGACCCGTAAAAGTGGTTCTGTTCCGCTTGGACGAACAAGAATACGACCATTGCCAGCCATTTCCGCTTCCATTTTTTCAATCACCGCTTTAATAGCAGGTACTTCCATGGCCTTGTGCTTCATGCTGTTTTCAACACGGATATTGACCAATTTTTGTGGATAAATCGTTACTTCTGACGCTAATTCAGACAAAGGTTTACCTGTTTCTTTCATCACTTTTGTCAATTGAACGGCTGTCAGCTGACCGTCACCCGTCGTATTATAATCCATGATGATTACGTGACCAGATTGCTCACCGCCCAAATTGTAACCAGATTTGCGCATTTCTTCTACAGCATAGCGGTCACCAACAGCTGTAATCACCTTGTTAATGCCTTCACGATCCAAAGCTTTATGGAAACCAAGATTTGACATAACAGTTGTTACAATTGTATTTTGAGCAAGCAAACCTTTTTCAGAGAGGTATTTCCCAATGATATACATGATTTTATCGCCATCGACAATCTCACCGTTCTCATCAACTGCAATCAAGCGATCGCTATCGCCGTCAAATGCCAGACCAAGTTCCGAACCTGATTCACGGACTGTTTCTTGCAATTTTTCAGGATGTGTAGAGCCAACATTCAAGTTGATATTTAGCCCATCTGGATTTTCCCCGATGACCGTCAATCTAGCTCCCAAATCCGCAAATACCTGACGAGCACTCGTTGAAGCAGCACCATTTGCTGTATCAAGGGCAACTTTCATTCCCTCTAAATCAAGACCAGTGGACACGAGATATTGTTGATATTTGCGCAATCCTTCTGGATAATCCATAAGAGTTCCTAAACCTTCCGCACTTGGACGCGGTAAATCGTCTTCTTTGGCATCAAGAAGAGCTTCAATTTCCAATTCACGCTCATCGTCCAATTTATAGCCGTCGCCACCAAAGAATTTAATACCGTTGTCAAGCGCTGGATTGTGGCTAGCTGAAATCATGACACCAGCACTTGCTTTCTCAGATTTCACCAGATAAGCCACACCTGGTGTTGCGATAACCCCAAGCTTGTAAACACGGATTCCAACCGATAAAAGTCCTGCTATTAATGCACTTTCCAGCATTTCTCCTGAAATACGTGTGTCACGTCCTACAAAGACGCGCGGCACATCTTTCTCATGTTGGCTCAATACATAGCCACCAAATCGCCCTAATTTAAACGCTAACTCTGGTGTTAATTCCACATTTGCTTCTCCACGAACTCCGTCCGTTCCGAAATATTTTCCCATTTTTTTAAATCCTTTCAATACTTTTATTTCGATGAGCTCGTCGAACTTGAAGACGAACTTGATGATTTAACAGTAATTTTTATGGTTGTCTCATAAGGAGTAATCACACTTGGCAAAACTGTACCATTTGCATCAACTGCCTGTAGTGGGGCATTTCCTGAATAGTTAGCGGATATTTTTTCACTAGTTGGCACTACCGCTTCCACATGATCTACCTTAGCCAGCGTATCTTCGTCACTTGTAACAGTTACCTTATTGTCACCAACCGTCACGCGATCAACCATCAACCCATCTGCTAACTGTGCTGAACTGATAGTTGTTTTCACTTCAACTGTCTTACTTGCTTTCTTGCCAACTTTCACCGTAATCTTAGCCGGTGTAACAGTCGCAGTCAACCCACTTGGTAAATTTTTAATAGCTAAAGGTACCTCTCTTGTTCCTTCCGTAGCTTTTGTCAAATCCGCCACAACCTTGAATTTTCGTGTACTTTCTTGCATTTCACTGGCAAGGGTTACACGATTAGAGCCTGTCAGCACCACCGACACTTCAGATGAAAATCCACTAATAAAATATTTTTCACTATTGTATTTAATATCGATTGGTACACTAGGCAAGGTGTTGGTATAGGTTTCAGAAGTTGTTTGTCTAGCATTTGAATTATTTTGGTAATTTGTCGTGGTGGCGTAAATAAATAAAACACCCGCAAAAAAGATTGAAGAAATGATGTACCAAATCTGTTTACGATTTTTCATGTTTCCAACCTCCTAGCACACGATTTCTAAATGGTGATTTTGGTGGTTCATCTGAAATCAGTATTTTCCGCAATTCTGCTTCAAATTCCTCTAATGTCAAATTATGCTTGAAAACTCCATTATGTGTGATAGAGATACCTCCAGTTTCCTCCGATACTACAAAAGTAAGGGCATCGGATACTTCTGACAGACCGATTGCCGCGCGGTGACGTGTCCCAAATTCCTTAGAAATCCCTGTGTTTTCTGTGAGCGGAAGATAAGCGCAAGAAACGGCTATTTTATTGTCTCTTACAATGACAGCACCGTCATGTAGCGGTGTATTGGGAATGAAGATATTGATTAACAACTCACCAGATACATCAGCGTCCAACGGAATCCCTGTTGCAATGTATTCTTGCAAGGTTCTGCTTCCTTGGATAGCAACGAGAGCTCCAATTTTCCGCGGACTCATATAATCCACTGCTTTGACAAATGCCTGCACCATTCTTTCTTCTGAGCTAATGGGTGCTGTCGAAAACAAATCGGTAGCACGCCCCAGCCTCTCCAGACCTGTACGAATCTCAGGTGTAAAAATCACAACCGCCGCAATGACCCCATAGGTGATAACTTGGTTAATCAACCAAGAGACCGTTGTTAAACCAATGGCATTGGCAAGAATCTGAGCCAGCACAAACATTAAAACCCCTCGAACGAGAATCATAATTTTAGTGCCAGCGATTGCCTTTGTAAAATAAAATAAAATCCAAGCAACCAGTGCAATATCTATAATATTGGTAACAATACTCCAAGGGCTAGAAAATAAACTAGACCAATATTGGAGATTGGACAATTGCTGAAAATTCATTTTCAGTGTCCTCTCTTTCTCAACCTAAAAACGTTCTTGACTATTATATCACTTTTCAAAATATTTTTCTGTAACCTTCTTTACTTTTTTATGATAAAATATTTCTTATGAAGATAAATACATTATTTGGCAAACTTGTAGGAAAATCCTCCCATTTTGTGTTAAGCAAATTGGGACGCGGATCGACCTTGCCCGGAAAGCTTGCTCTGAAATTTGACAACAACATTTTAAACACACTAGCGCGTGACTACGAAGTGGTGGTAATCACAGGAACCAACGGTAAAACTCTGACTACTGCTCTTACAGTTGGAATCCTCAAAGAGGCTTTTGGCGAAGTTGTGACCAATCCCAGCGGAGCCAATATGATTAGCGGGATTGCGACGACTTTTCTGACCGCTAAAAAAGGAAAATCCGGCAAGAATATCGCCGTACTAGAAATCGATGAAGCCAGTCTCTCACGCATTTGCGACTACATTAAACCGAGCCTCTTCGTCTTTACTAATATTTTCCGCGACCAAATGGATCGTTACGGGGAGATTTACACGACCTACCAAATGATTTTGGATGCTGCTCAAAAGGTTCCTACGGCAACTGTCTTACTAAATGGAGACAGTCCGCTGTTTAACTCTGTTACTCTCAAAAATCCGGTCCAATATTATGGTTTTGATACCGAAAAAGGAGAACCACAGCTAGCTCATTACAATACGGAGGGTATTCTCTGTCCTAAATGTCAGCACATTTTAAAATACAAGCTCAATACTTATGCTAATCTAGGCGATTATATTTGTGAGCACTGTGATTTTAAACGTCCTGAATTAGACTACAAACTGACCCAATTGACCAGCCTTCATCACAACAGTTCAGAATTTGTCATTGACGGTCAAAGCTATCACATCAACATCGGTGGTCTGTATAATATCTATAATGCTTTAGCTGCCGTTTCCGTTGCTCAGTTCTTTGGAGTTGACCCAACCACTATCAAGACTGGTTTTGACAAGAGCAGAGCCGTTTTCGGACGTCAGGAAACTTTCAAGATTGGCGACAAAGAGTGCACGCTGGTTCTCATTAAAAACCCTGTCGGAGCCACGCAAGCTCTGGAGATGATCAAGCTCACTCCTTACCCATTTAGCTTGTCCGTTTTGCTCAATGCTAACTACGCGGACGGTATTGACACGAGTTGGATCTGGGACGCGGATTTTGAGCAGGTTTTGAACATGGATATCCCGCATATGATTGCTGGCGGGGTTCGTCATTCTGAGATTGCTCGCCGCTTGCGAGTTACTGGTTATAATGCTGAACAAATCAGTGAAGTAGCTGATTTGAGCCAAGTCTTTGAAGAAATTAAAAACCAAGAAACCAAGCATGCCTATATCCTAGCTACTTATACCGCCATGCTAGAATTCCGTGAATTGCTTGCTTCTCATCAAGTCGTCAGAAAGGAGATGAACTAATGGTTTATACATCACTAACTTCTCCTGAAAATCGGGATTATACTTATGATTTAAAGATTGCTCATCTCTATGGCAATCTCATGAATACCTACGGTGACAATGGCAATATTCTCATGCTCAAATATGTAGCTGAAAAGCTAGGCGCTCGCGTTCAGATTGATATTGTCTCACTTGAAGATGAGTTTGACAAAGATTACTATGATTTGGCGTTTTTTGGCGGAGGGCAAGACTACGAGCAGACCATTGTGGCACGAGATCTGCCTGCAAAAAAAGATAGCTTGGAAGAATTTATCAATCATGACGGCGTGGTGCTAGCTATTTGTGGTGGCTTTCAGCTTCTAGGTCAATACTATATCGAAGCTTCTGGTCGGCGGATTGAGGGACTTGGAATTATGAGACACTATACTCTCAATCAAAAAAATAACCGCTACATCGGCGACATCAAGATTTATAACGATGAATTTGACGAAACCTATTATGGTTTTGAAAATCACCAAGGACGGACCTTTCTATCTGACGATGAAAAACCGCTCGGCAGAATTATTTATGGGAATGGAAACAACAAGGAAGACCAAAGCGAAGGCGTACACTACAAGAATGTCTTTGGCTCTTATTTCCACGGTCCTATCCTATCCCGCAATGCCAATCTAGCTTACCGCCTAGTGACAACTGCTCTGAAGAATAAATATGGTCAAGATATTCCCCTCGCCAACTACGAGGACATTCTAGCTCAAGAAGTCCCAGAAGAATACGGAGACGTCAAGAGCAAGGCAGAGTTTGAATAGGGATATGAAACACAAAAGGAGACCAATGATGAAAGAAAGAATGTACTACATTTTACTGCTACTTGCAATCCTCCTAATCGCTGGACTGTCTTTGGCAAATATGCAAAGCGTCACCGTTAGCTTTATTCTCTTTCGTTTTAAAATTCCACTGATTCTCTTAATTTTACTCTCTGTCTTACTTGGAGCTATCACTACTATCCTCATCAGCATGCCAAAGAATTTTTCTCTCAAAAATGAATTAGCCAAAGCCAAAAAAGAACTCAAAACAAAAAACTAGGTTGGAAATCCAACCTAGTTTTTTGAAGATATTCTTAAAAAATTCGGATTTTACTTTCGGACACGTCTTTTTTTGTCAAAATCCTCTTGTCCGAAAATCGGACGACATTATTTTTTCAAAAAAGCTTTGTCCGAAACAAGAATGTTCGGAATTTTCTCCAAAAACTTCCTTCCGAAAACTGGTCAAAGCAATCTCTCCCCTAAAACTTCTCGTCCGAATGTGGAAAATGGCAAATTATTTAAAAGTTGCCTCGTCCTTCATGAAGGACAAAGTTTTTTGCTCAAAAAACTCTCATTCCCGTTTGAAACGTTCGAGATTTACTCTCAGGGAGGAATTTCTCCTCTTCGGATGAACTTTCTTGACTTAAAAATAGCGCGCTCACACCTGTTCTGCCACTTCTTCCCACTCTGTCATGGCTGCTTCCTGTCGTTCAGTCAGCTGGTCTAGCTTCTGCTGAAACTCCATGAGCTCACTCGCGTCATTGGTCTCCTGCATAGCTGTAGTCAACTCGGTCGTTTGCATCTCCAGCTCTTCGATTTCAGCTTCCAGCTGCTCCAAACGGCGAGCTAATTTTCGCGCTTCTTTCTGCGTTTCTTTCTGGAGTTGGTAGTTGGTGACTGGCTGAGGCTGAGTGGGCTCTGATGCAGTAGCTTTCTCCTCTCTCAAAGCTTCCAGCTCTGCTTTTTTCTCCAGATAATAGTCATAATCGCCCAGATAAAGAGTAGAGCCAGTATCAGAAAGCTCGATAATCTGCGTGGCAACGCGGTTAATAAAGTAGCGGTCATGGCTAACAAAGAGCAGAGTGCCGTCAAAGTCAATCAAGGCATTCTCCAACACCTCTTTGCTATCAATATCTAGGTGGTTGGTTGGCTCATCCAGCACCAAGAAATTTTTATTTTCCATAGACAGCTTAGCCAGTAAAAGCCGCGCCCGTTCCCCACCTGACAGCATACTGACAGACTTTTTGACATCATCTCCTGAGAAGAGAAAGGCACCTAGACGATTGCGGATTTCCACTTCTGGTGTTAGTTTAAAATCATTCCAAAGTTCGTCCAAGACTGAATTGCTCGGTGTCAATCGGCTTTGGGTCTGGTCATAGTAGCCCAGTTCCACATTTGCCCCCAGATGCTCCTGCCCACGGATAAAAGGAATTTGTCCCACAATGGACTTGATAAGAGTTGTTTTGCCAATACCATTTGGTCCGACAATAGCTACTGCGTTAAATTTACGAATATCCAGATTGATAGGCTCGGACAACACTTGGTTATCATAACCGATAGCCGCATCTTCTACAATCAGAACGACATTTCCAGAAGGTTTAGCCGAGCGAAAGGTCATATTAGCAGAACGGCTGCCTCTGTCTGGCTTGTCAAGACGCTCCATTTTTTCTAGCTGTTTGCGTCTGGATTGAGCGCGCTTGGTTGTAGATGCCCGAACCAGATTGCGATTAACAAAATCCTCCAAAGCAGCAATTTCCTTCTGCTGCTTTTCATAATTCTTGGCCTCTGTCAAGAGCTTCTGCTCCTTTTGCTGAACAAAACTAGAGTAATTTCCCACATAGCGGTCCAACGAATGCTGGGTCAAGTCCAGCGTCACAGTGGCTACTTTGTCTAGGAAATAACGGTCGTGACTGACGATGATGAGAGTTCCGCTATAGTTGCTCAAATAGTTCTCCAGCCAAGCAATCGTCTCTATATCTAAATGGTTGGTAGGCTCATCCAGTACCAATAAATCTGGCTTTTCCAACAGCATTTTCGCTAAAGCCAATCGAGTATTCTGCCCGCCCGAAAGCTCTTCTATCTTCATCTGCCACATAGACTCATCAAACTTAAAACCATTGAGAATTGCACGAATATCTGCCTCATAGGTAAAGCCACCTGCCTGACGGAAATCCTCTGACAGCTGATCGTACTGAGTCATGAGAGCAGTCAGCTCTTCTCCTGCCAATTCTCCTATTTGCAGCTCCATCTGACGCAACCTCTTCTCCTGCTGACGCAAGCCATCAAAGACCAGCAGCATCTCGTCATAGATGGTATTCTCCGACTCAAAGTGGCTGTCCTGAGCCAGATAGGACAGGGAAAGATCTCGTTTTTTATTGATTTGACCAGAAGTAGGCTCTTCCTCACCTACTAAAATCTTGAGCAGGGTTGACTTTCCAGCTCCATTTTTACCGACTAGGGCAATCCGGTCAGCCTCATCCACCTGCAGGTTAATATTATCAAAAAGAACCTCCCCTGCAAAAGAGCGTTCAATCTTATTTGCTTGTAAAATAATCATAAACCTATTATAGCAGATTCCTATCTCAACTGCTATCTTAGAAAACAAAAATACGGTTCATTTCGACCGCATTTTCATTTAAAGCTACTTAAAATTTCTTGATTTTGCATCACAAGGTAAACACCTAATAGAATAATCAAAGCAAAAAGCCCTAATTTGATGATTCCTTTTACAAAACGAATGACCCAAAGAATTATCATCGAACCAATCAACCACATCACAGCTGAATGATTGAAAAATCCTTGAATAGCTTGACTATTTTGACCAAAGAAATTCTGAATGGACACAGGAACATGTTCCTGCCATGCAGCTGTAACACCGATATGATTGGCAATATCAGAACCACTTTGCCATAGCCAGGCAAAAATGCTAGAATTAAAGACAAACAAGAAAACTTGCTCTGGGAAACGTCTAATGATTTTAAAGATACTTCTTATCATGCTATGCTTGATACAACTCCTTTACTGCTTGAACATCTACTGCTTGAATCCCGTAAAACGAGCCAGAAGATTGCATGACGGATTTTTCTTCATTATGCTCCAATCCAATCGCATGTCCCAGTTCGTGTTCTGCTGTGTTTACGATTCGCTCATAAGAGTAGCCATATTGACTATTCAATAGATAGTAACGATTTAGTCGAACCGTTACATTTGTGAAGCGTTTCGTCAATAAATTAGTTTGTGATTCTGCCTCACCTGCCGCACTCACCGTACCATCATTCATCTCTGTCGCCACAATATTGGCTTGATTTTTATCATTTACAATCTGAAAAGTAAAAGCACCTGTTTGATTCCAAGCACGAATGGCTTCTTGATAAGCTGAGCGAAATGTCTCATCTTGTGTATCTATATAAACCGTAGCGCTTGCTGTGTCCCATCGGACACCAGACGCTTGATGAACATGATTGTCCGATAGCTGTTTGGTCAGGTCTTTCACATTTTGCCCGACGCCTAGCTGACTATCCTGTCCACTTACATATCGATAAATTTGACTGACATCTTGCTGAAGTGTTGTCGAAAAACTGCTTTTAGAAGGACTCATGATATACAAGATTCCGACTAAAAAGAGTGCTGTTAATGCAAGACTATAAACTAAACGCCATATCAAGCGCAACAGCGCTGAAAATATTCGAAATATAAACCTCATACTTCCCTCCTAATCTCAAATGTAAAGAGTAAGTATAATGAGATTCGCTTAAAAATTTCTTAACATAGAGAACTGTAAAAGAAAGAATAAAATATTGACAAAAAAATGTAAATTGCTGTCAAAAAAGTCATCTCTCAAGCAACTTTAGGATAAGCGCTCCTCCACTTCAAAATCAATCGGCAACCATTTCAGAAATTCTTCTAGTTGATTTTCCCAATAATACCACTCATGCTTTCCCGGATTATGATGATAGGTGATATCTAAGCCACATTCGCGCAATTGTTTAACAGCTACTTCATTTGCTTGATAAAGAAAATCCTGCTCCCCACACCAAGCGTAAAATTTAGTCTTTTTATCTGACTTCTTTGCCATTGTCGTCAAAAAATGCCGCTTGACATCAGCTGCTTTCAAATCGCCAAACACACCTTGCCAATAGTTGAGCGTCCCACCTGGAAGTTCTTCTATGTCCACATCATCTAGACCGAGCCCAATAGCGCCTGAAAATGACCCTGCATAAGAGAATCGATCTGTCGTCAAGGCTATTTTATAAGCCCCATAACCTCCCATTGACAGACCTGCAATAAATGTTTTCTCCCGTTTCCGACTCATATTGGGGAAGAATCGCTGCATAACCTCAGGCAATTCTTTTGCTATGGCATCATAATAATTCAATCCATAAGCAGTATTGGTGTACCAAGCAAGATCTGTTGACGGCATAATGACAATTAAATTTGTATGGCGCAGTAAACGCTCAATATTCGTCCGTTTTCGCCACGAATTTTCATTGCCTCCCATGCCGTGCAAAAGGTAAAGAACGGGAATATCCATATCTGCTATCTGACTGGGGGCTACTGCATCCGCATCAGGATAGATGACATTGACACGACGCTCCATTTCTAGTACTGCTGAATGATATTCTATTTCAAAAAATGCCATTTTTTCTCCTTTTAATATAAGTGTAAGAAAGGGGTTGGAACAAACGTCCTGACCCCACGATTTTTGTAACTATATAAAATGTGCTAATTTAACCTACTTAACGCACTTCCATTACAACAGGTAAAATTGCCGGACGACGTTTGGTTTGCTCAAAGAGATATTTCGCAAGATTGTCACGCACCGAGCCTTTCAACTCACTCCAGTCAAAATTATCTTTTGCAAGGTAATCTTCAACTGTTTTATTGATTAAGTCAGCACTCTCACGCAAAATATCACGGCTTTTCTTGACATAAACAAATCCACGTGTATGAACCTTGGCTTTGGAAATAATCTTCTTGTCACGACGGTTCACCGTAATGGCGACGATAAAGATACCGTCTTCAGACAGAACTTTACGGTCACGAAGAACGATATTTCCGACATCACCAATCGCATTTCCATCAATCATGACATCACCAGAAGATACCGCACCAGAAGGTACAAAATCACCCTTTTCATATTCCATAATGCTACCACGTTTTGGAATAAAAATGTTCTCTGGCAACATACCAATTGCCATTGCAGCTTTAGCATGTGCTGCCAATTCACGATATTCTCCTTGAATTGGGAACAAGAATTTCGGCTGCAAGAGGTTTAACATCAATTGCAAATCGCGCTCATTTCCATGTCCAGACACTCGTAAATCTTGCGTAATTAGTTTGACAACACCACCTGCTTGGTAGATCATGTTTTCCACACGCGCCACCAAAGCTTCTTTTGCGATAGACGGTGTTGTAACAATATAAACCAAATCGCCTTCTTTGATTTCTACATAACGGTGACGTCCGATAGACATCTTGCGCAAGCCATTGATTGGCTCACCCATACGCCCAGTTTCCAAAATAATCAACTCATGATCTTCAAACTTGGACATTTCTTTTGCCTTGATTAGCAAACGTTCGTCCACGAGTGATAATTTCTTCAAGCGAATAGCAGTACGAACGATATTTTCAATGTCAAACCCCGTCAGCACAACACGACGACCTGTCCTAGCAGCAGCTTCAAAAACCTGTTGAATACGAGAAAGATTGCTTGCAACCGCTGCAACTATGACGCGTCCATTCCAATCACCAATCGTATCGGTGATTTCTTTGCCGACTTCACTTTCACTCGCCACTTGAATACTACTATCTGCATTTGCAGAATCACTAAGAAGAGCTAGAACACCTTCTCGACCAATTTCTGCTAAACGCGTAAAATCTGTTGCATAAGACTGACTAGCCGTTTGGTCAAACTTAAAATCACCCGTATAAACAATATTTCCCTCAGACGTTTTCAAAACAATCCCTAAACTCTCTGGAATGGAATGCGTTGTTTTAAAGAAAGATACAACTGTACCTCCAAAATCAATCTCTGTGTCTTCATCAATCACATGAAAATCATTGAACTTTTTGACCGTATCATTTCCTTTGACAAATAACTTAGCCAACTCAATCGTCAATTCTGAGCCAAATACAGGGACTTTCGTTTCAGCTAATAAATAAGGCAAGGCACCAATTGCATCCGCATGCCCGTGTGTCAAAAATACCCCTGCAATACGGTCCTTATTTTCAAACAAATAGTCCATATTTGGAATGACAAAATCCACACCAAGCTGTTCATTTTCCGGATACTTTAATCCGACATCCAGGACGAAAATAGATTCATCCACTTCAGCGATGTAAAGATTTTTTCCATTCTCACGTACGCCACCTAAAGCAATCAATTTAATATTGCTCATTGATTCTCCTTTTCAAATTTTTTTACTAACGGTCCTTGGAATCCCAAGTCGAATTACAGTTTTGCAAATCTTTTGCATATCCAATTTATTATACTACTTTTCATGATTTTTTTCAAAGAACAGAGCATACAAAAAACTCCTAGTTACTGTATATCTACAGAAAGCTAGGAGCCGTCTCTATTTGCTAATAAGTGATAGATAGACTTTCAGAAAGTAATTATCTGAAAAGAGATTCTTATGATGATTCCATCGTTATTTTATTAAAGAATGATTTTCTTGTCCACAATATATCAAAAACAAGTTTTTTCATCTAAAACAATAGCGGTTTTATACCAAAGCGTGAAAATCATTAAAAAGCTTCTACCGACTGCATCAAATAACATTCTTATTTATTCTTACTTTGCGTTCTTTATACGCGATGCAATTCTACAAACCACTACATGACATCTTCAGAAATATTTATCAAATACCTCCAATTAAGAAAAACAATTAGCAAATAGAAACTAATACATCATAAACGATTTAAAATATGAACGTTCCGATACCCATTGGAATCAGCCCTTTCTTATCTTTCTTTAATTATATTGTACACCTTCTTTTTTAAAAAAGCAAGCGTTTACATCAAAATTTTTAAAATATTTTTTGCAAATGAAAAGAGGTAGAATTAACCATTCAAACCTCTTCTCAATGTGGATTTTTATGCCCGTACTGTGACACTTATGCCGTCTTCTTTATAAAGATTTATCAAACCTTCTTTACGACTACGTACCATATCACCTGGATAAACCGGATGTGGCAAGGAAATCGTCAATAGTTCCATCGGATTTGGAGCCCGATCAATTTTATTTCCATCTGAATCGTGTAAATCTGTAATGACTGCATCAAAATGACGGAAACCAGGACCATAAAACTCAACTGGGTCGCCCTCGTTAATGACATTTCGTTGCCGAATAGTCGCTGTTTGCGTATCAGGGTCATAAGCCACCACTTCTGCCACAAATTTATATTGCGGAATTTTGCGGCGTGCTCCAAAAAGCTGCTCATTTTCAGTCGGTGTATGATAATAAAATCCTGTCGCCAACTCACGTTGCGCAACTTTCCACATTTCATCTACTAAATCTTGCTTGATTGCTTCAAACTTTTTAGGACTTTCAAGATAAGCATCTACTGCCGCCTTGTAACAATTTGAAACAGTAGATACATAGTGAATAGACTTCATACGTCCTTCAATTTTCAAGCTGTCTACTCCATTTTCAATCATATCTGGAATATGGTCAATCATGGACATATCCACAGCCGACATAGAAAATTCTTCTGGAATTTCGCCTTTTAAGCTCTTGTGCTCTTGTCCAAAGGGCATATCGTAGAGATCATATTTCCAGCGGCAAGATTGAGAGCAGCCCCCCCGATTGGCATCCCGCATGCTCATATGATTGGACAAAGTACAACGTCCTGAGTAGGAAATACACATAGCACCATGAACAAAAGCTTCAATCTCCACATCGGTATGTTTGCGGATTTCTGCTAGTTCTTCCATAGAAACCTCACGCGCCAAAACGACACGTGTCAACCCCAAATCTTTCCAAAATTCTAAGGTTTCATAGTTTGTTGCGCTAGCTTGTGTTGACAAGTGTACTTCCAAACCTGGCGCTTCTGTACAAGCAATGGCAATCAATGCTGGGTCAGATACGATAACGGCAGAAATGCCAATATCTCGCAAAGTGCGGAACCATTCCCCAGCTCCTTCTTCATTTCCTTCGTGGGTTACCATGTTCGCAGCCACATAGACTTTTGCGCCATGTTCACGAGCAAATTGAACGCCCTCTTCCATTTCTTCAAACGTAAAATTTCCAGCACGACTGCGCAAACCATAGGCTTGTCCGCCAATGTAGACAGCATCCGCTCCATAGCGAATGGCGACTTTTAATTTTTCCAACGTTCCAGCAGGCGCCAGAACTTCTGGTCTTTTCAAAGTTTTTGTCATATTCTCGCTCTTTTCCATATTCTAATACTTAGCCTTTTTATTTTATAGCAAAAAGGGCTTGAAAGCAAACTAAAGGTAGCAGATTGTGAA